>CAXPFQ010000058.1:0-58585 GCA_964216615.1 Schleiferiaceae bacterium | reverse complement strand
AAACCAAAGATGATCTTCTTGTTCCGCGAACCGTCGAAGCAGATGTACAGCCATTATAAGATGGAGCGCTACCGCACCAAACGCATTGATATGCCGTTGTCGGAGTACATTCAGCGTCCGCAAATCACGGATCACGTGGACTATGCCAAACATTTGAAGGCTTGGATGGATGTGATGCCGAAAGGGCACGTGCGCTTCTGGGCCTTTGAAGATTTCATGTCGCGTAAGGAAGCGGTGATGAAGGAGATTGCGGAATATGTTGGCGTGGATCCAAGTTTTTATAAAGGCTTCCATTTCGAACACCGCAACGAAAGTGTGGCGATAAAGAGTGGGGCCTTACACCAATTGGGCCTCAAACTTCAACCCCTCATTCCACATGCCTTGCAGCGTGCTTTGCTGCCTTTGTACATGAAGCTCAACAGCGGTGGCCGAGTGCAAGATGCGCCCGAAGATGCTGCGGTTTTGGCGACCTTTAAAAAGGATTGGTCCTACGTGGGCCAAGCATTGCAGGACCTCGACCCCAATTTCCGGGCCGATCGCTGGGCCTAATTGCCCCCGTATTTTCCCTCGCGTATTTATTGCATCTTTGTGAAAAACCCCGAGATATGCACAAGCTATTCTGTTCCGTAGGATTGTTTTTGGCCTTCAACGCCTTACAAGCCCAACCCTTACCTTATTACCAAGATGCCTACAATGAGGACGGCGAAGACCTTCGCGAAGCCTTATATGATATCATCAAGGTCCATACAAGATTGCAATATTCTTCGAGCAGCACCGATACTTGGGACGTGCTCAAAGTCAGTGATAAGGATACTACGAACACGGACAACGTTTGCCTTATTTATGCCGGTGTATCTGTCAACGGCCCTCAGGAATACAACAACGGACAGGGGTGGAACCGCGAACACGTTTGGCCTCGTAGTTTAGGTGGTTTTGGTACGAGTGCCGGTGTCGGAACTGATGTTCACAACCTTAAGCCTGCCGATGGCGGGTTGAACTCCTTGCGCTCCAATCATGAATACGACGACCTCGGTTCAAGCGGTTCGGCCGTGAACTACAACGGCTCAGCTACGGGCAACCGCATTAATGGTTCAGCAGGATTATTTGAACCTCGCGACAAGGTCAAGGGGGATTTGGCCCGCATCATTCTCTACATGGACTTGCGCTATGAAGGCGCTGGCGGTGAACCGGATTTGGTGGTGCAGGAAAGCCTAAATTCTGGCGGTACCACCTTCGCGGTGTTGAGCACCCTGATCGCTTGGCACTGGGCAGATCCTGTGGATAGTTTTGAGATGAACCGCAATAACGTCATCCACAACATGCAGGGCAACCGCAATCCGTTTATTGACCACCCGGAGCTCGTGCATTACATCTACGGTGATTCGACGCACGTGGCTTGGAACCCTTATATGGCTGTTCAGGAGCAGGGACCAATTCAATTAAAAATTGGACCCAATCCCGCAGATTCGTTTTTGAACATCACTACAACCGTGGCCAACGATTTTCAAATCTTCACCTTAGGCAAGCACCTCGTCGACGAGGGCACCCTTCAGGCTGGGGAGAATAGGATTCCGGTAGACCACCTTCCCGCCGCCACCTACTATATGTTAGTCGGAGACCGGATGGAGAAAATTTTCATTCAGCACTAAAAAACAAAACCCCCGCGGCGCAGCCGCGGGGGTTTTTATTTCAGCGATTTTTTACGCTCCTTACTGAAGCACTACGCGTAGGGTTTGCGTACCGCGATCGGTCACTACCTTCACAAGGTAAGTACCAGCAGCAGCGTTGAGGTCCATGCGAACCATATTGCCCACACCTTGCTCTACGGCAATCGTTTGACCCACCATATTTACAATCTGAACAGTGTACTCTAGTTCTACACCCAATTCTACGGTAAACATACCGGTAGTTGGGTTAGGGTAGATGTTGCGTACGATGCTCTGCTCGTTCACATTTGAGTTTGGAGTGAGGTTACCTGGAGAACCTACATCACCTTCGAGTGAGGTATAAGCTCCATTGGTTCCATCCACTGCATCTCCTGTGAATGCACCTGTAGTATCAAACTCTACAGAGTATCCTGCCGTAGCCGCAGCGTATAGAGAGTTTGTCAAGGCCGCACCTGAGGCGTCGTACAAGTACACTCCATCACCATTTTGGCTCAAGCTTGGGAATGAACCGGTCAATTCATCGTTTGCTACGATGGTAACTGAACCAGGGTACAATTTCCATTCTGCCAAGAAGGCATCTTTGTTGGTTGAAATATCATCAAGAACTACGATAGCTTCACCCGGAGCGATGGTTACAGATGGGAATACTGAAGTTCCCGAAATGTCACTTTCATCATCCCATGAGAATCCGCCGATGTTCACCACAGTATCACCGTAGTTGTAGATCTCGAACCAATCTGCATTGTAACCAGTACTGTTTGAACCGGCCATGATCTCGCTTACGACGATCTCAGGAACCCATACTGCAGCTGCAGGAGTAATATCCGCGATGTAACGCGGCAACAATTGGTATCCTTCATTATGAGGAGCACTCCAGTCGTACTGACCGCCAATACCTACAACATCGAAGGCACCTGTTGGCGCAGTCGTTCCATATAAGTCAACATCTGCATCAATACGCATTACGATCGTATCCGTACCGTTCGTGATGTCGATGGTGTAGCCTGAAGAACCAGATCCCCATTGTGTTGGGTCAACCATGGTTGCGTTTTCAAACTTGATCAATTCACTTTCTGTGTTCTCCCCTAGAGAGGTCACTACTGTTGGAGATTGTAGTGTATTACCTGTGCTCAATACTACCACTGAGTCGAGGTACATCTGCAACAACCCGTTGAAGTGACCAATGCTACCAATGATGCGTACTTCATCACCTTCAGTTACGTTGTAAGAAGCAGCGGTAGCAACACTTGAGTACGTACCCAAACCGTCCGTACCATCGTGTACGGTGAACGATACTGCAGTGGCAGAGCCCTGCATATCTACACCCATCACAATACCTTCTACCTTACAGTATACGTTCAATGAATCCGGTAAGCCATCTGCATCGATACCATCAACCTGACCAATAGTGTAGGTCGGGATAAATGGGTATTCGAAGATGTCTGTCAACATACGAGGGAAGATTTGATAACCTTCTGTGTATGGAGAAGAAAAATCATACTGAGATCCTAGACCGGTGACATCAAAGGTTCCTGCAGGTGCAGGTGATCCGTCGATATCCGTATCGCTATCAATACGCATCGTCAACGTATCCGTTCCGTTCGTAATATCTACGTTTGCCGATGAACCAGTAGATGGCCACTGCGTAGGATCTACAAGGTTAAACCCAATCAATTGGATTAATTCACTTTCTGTACTCTCGTCAAGAGTTGTTACAACAGTTGGAGTTGGTAATGTATATCCACTTCCTAGTTGGTAAATACTATCTACGAAAAGCTCAGTTAATCCTCTAAATTGATCTACCTCACCGTGAAGCACAAGGCTATCTCCCATCATTGGTGAGGTGTAACCACTTTGATCTGCGTAGTGATATATATTAATACCATCCGTGCTATCGCTTACGTAGAAGCTATATCCGCCGTTTCCATCAAAATCAATAGAGGTTACAATCCCTTTAATCCATTTCATTGCCGTTAAAGAATCAGCAACACCATTTGCATCAACACCAGTAATAGTGGAGATCGCAACAATAGAATCAAAAGATGGCGGAGGTGCTACGTAAATACA
This sequence comes from Schleiferiaceae bacterium, assembly GCA_964216615.1. Classification (GTDB taxonomy): domain Bacteria; phylum Bacteroidota; class Bacteroidia; order Flavobacteriales; family Schleiferiaceae; genus UBA10364. The sequence continues at coordinate 54,851 of CAXPFQ010000058.1, read as the reverse complement.
GTTAGAACTGTGTGCACCCATGTAAGTCCAAGTGTTGGATGCATATACATCCCACTCACCAGCACCCGTTGACCAATCGGTAGAACCGCCCGTAATAGTTGCTTTACGTACCAACGTGTGGTTCGCTGTAGAACCCGTACCTACGGTCCAAGAGGATCCTGGATCTACTCCCGGTACACCAATAACGTCGATGGTATCCGTACCGTAGGTCAAGATCATCGCATCATCACCATTGAAGTGTGCAATAGAAGGGTAAGCCATGGCAGTATCCGCTACCGCAAGGATAGAAGCATCTGCTTGGTTCGCCGCAATCATATACACATCACCAGAAGCAATGGTTGCACTTGTGGTAAACGTGTTCGTGTAAGATCCACCGTTACCGCTTTGGTAAACGGTATACCCGCTCAATGAAATGGCATTCGCGGTTGGGTTGTAGATCTCAATGTATTTGTTGTTTGAAGAACCTTCTGCGTATTCACTGAAGAATAACTCGTCACAACCCGATGGTGCTACCATACAAGTTGAACACTCCTCCCAACAAACTGCTGGTAATGTGGTGTCAGCGCTACCGATTACAGAGTAACGGTTTGTGTAAATACCTGTTGTTAGGGTACAAACGCTATCCGCTGTTGGATCTAGAGACTCTTGACCCGTCCAGTTGTCATAGGTAAACTTGTATTCGTAAGCAGCTGGCGCTAATGTTAGGGTAATATCATATACACCATCTCCATCTGCATCAGACATTTGGTTCGCATTTCCACTCCATCCATTCATCGTTCCTGAGATGTAGACATTCGTGTAAGAAGCACTCACATTATTCATATCTACTTGGAAGGTCACATCAGGATTCGTTGTGGTTACTGAACAAGATGTATCAGTGGAACACGTTCCAAAACAGAACATCAATGTAGTATCCTGACTAAATGTTGGAAGAATGCGATCATTATAATTGCTTGGATCTGCACATGATAATCCAGCGAGGTTTTCTTTAGTACCCCAATCTGAGGCGTTAGAAGGGCTGTTCAAGAAGATAAAGTTGCCTCCATTCGAACCGTTCAAGGTATCTGTTCCAACATAAATACCATCACCATCAGGATCCAAAAGCTGAACTGCATTTGCACCACCGATCACACCGCCACCTAGATAAAGTCCATTTGAGCCTACTGTGATGTTAGCAGTGTTGACCATGAAAGTAACTACGAAGTTAGTTTGAACTGCACAAGCAGAACACTCTTCCCAACAAACCACTGGGAGTGTAGTGTCCGCATTTCCAAAGGTTGAATATCTGTTGGTGTAACCAGAAGTTGTAAGAGTACAGGTTGAATCTGCTGAATTAGGGTCTAAAGATTCTTGACCGGTCCAGTTATCGTAAGTGAACTTGTACTCATAAGAACCGGGCATTAATGATAATGTGCCGGTATAGATACCATCACCATCAGGATCAGTTAATTGATTAGCGTTCCCGCTCCATCCGTTCACGGTTCCACTAACATAAACATTCGTGTAGGAAGCTGTCACATTACTCATGTCCACTTGGAATGTTACATTTTTAGGGGTAACAATACAGTTACTTGAATGTGCACCTGAATACGTCCAAGTGTTACTAGCGTATACATCCCACTCACCGACACCTGTAGTCCAGTCCGTAGAGCCCATGTCCACTGTTGCCTTGCGTACTAATGTGTGATTCGCAGTAGAGCCCGTTCCTACGGTCCAAGAAGAGCCGGGATCAACTCCTGGAACCCCAATGACGTCAATGGTATCTGTTCCGTTACAAAGGATGACCGCATCATCTCCGTTAAAGTGAACAATGGATGGATAGCTCAATGAAGTATCCGCGCTTGCTTGTGTCGCGCTATCTAAAGAACTGTTCGCAATAAAATACACATCACCTGAAGCAATAGTGGCATTTGAGGTGAATGTATTGGTGTAAGAACCGCCATTACCACTTAGGTAGATAGTGTATCCTGATAATGAAATTGCATTTGCAGTTGGATTGTAGATTTCGAGATATTTATGATTCGAAGAGCCTTCAGCATACTCGCTGATGAACAAATCCCCACATGCTGAAGCGGTATAGCTCGAGCCTCCTCCACAAGATGTACATTCTTCCCAACAGTATACAGGCAATGTTGTATCTGCATTTCCAATAGTGATGTATCGGTTTGTGAAAGTACCTGTAGTAAGTGTACAAGCGCTATCTAACGTCGCATCTAAAGTTTCATCACCAGTCCAGTTATCATAAGTGAACTTGAATTCATAGCTACCCGGCATTAAAGAAATATCTCCTTCATATACGCCATCGCCGTCTGCATCTGTCAACTGGTTAGAGTTTCCACTCCAGCCGTTTAGAGTTCCGCTGACATAAACATTCGTGAAACTAGAGGTAACATTACTCATATCGACTCTGAATGTTACGTCATTCGCAGTCGCTGGTGCTGTACAAGAACCATCGGTCGAACATTGACCGAAACAAGTTCTGTAATGAAAATCACTAGTCAGACCACTAGTTGAGCTGTAGCCTACCATATCTCTGTCGCTCCATTGACCTGCAGCACATGAAAGGCCTACGATATTTTCCTTGGCCCCCCATGTAGGATCATTGGCCGAAAGGAATGTAAACATGCTGTAGAATCCGCTAGCAGCGGGTAAGGTTTTCGAATAAACGCTGTCGCCAATAGGATACATCTGATTCGCTCCAGGGTTTCCGAAGCCGGTTCCTCCTGCCAGATATACTCCGGTGGAATCTACTGCAGTGTATTCCATGTTGACTTGGAAGGTCATATAAACTTGGCCAGATTTTGGACCACAAGATTCCCAAGCCACACCAGGTAAAATGGTATCACCATTCAAAACGGCGAATCTGTTGGTGTAGATACCTGAAGTTTTTGTACAAGTGGTCCCAGATGTCAAGCTTTCTTGACCTGTCCAACCATCCAAAGTGAATTTGTACTCTACGGAATCGGCCGTAAGCGGCAACGTGACCGTCCATACTGAGTCTCCTTCGGGATCACTCATTGGATTACACGTACCACACCAGTTGTTCCAAGTACCGTTGACGTATACGCCGTTGTATGAGCCCGAGTAATCTCTCATATCAACGATGAACGTCACATCCTTTTGCGCAAAGCTCATAAAAGGCAAGCACAAAAATAAAAATGCAATCAGTCTTTTCATGTGTAAGTGTTTGTGTTCATTTATAGCTATAAAAATGCTAAAAAATGACGAGTTATTTATAAAGATTGGGTTAATAATTCTTAATCAAAATCAAGGGTTAGTTTAAATCTCTTGACTACACCAGTTTGTGAATCAGCAACATAAAGAATCTTGTCGTAATAGCTAATTGCACTTACGTTGCCAAAGCCGCCCAAGGTCGCAATGGCATTGGTTTCTGCCGTGGAGGCCGGAGGCGGAGGTACGCCTTCTAGACCGGAGCTGGTGAACTGGTATACACTGTCCACACCCGCATCGGCCACGAATAAAAATCTTGATCCATCGCCCGCGAGACAGAGGTCCACAGGGTCTTCAAATCGCTTGGGCGTTTGAAGGTAGCCAGTACTGTTTGGATCTGAAGTGGAATAGAAGATGGGTTGGTAGAGGGCGCCAAAAGGTCCTTCAGTGAACTGAATGTGTTGTACTTGAATTTCCTGGTCTTCGTTTTGGTTGAGGACCCAGAAATCAGGACTGTTGTTCGCGGTGAGCTGAGGCGCTTGTGTGAAGCCTTGGAGGGCTAAAGGATTTTTGAAGTAGTTCGAATAAGTAGCTCCGGTGGCGGTGACTGGGATGCTGGAAATCCATTGGTGGTCCTTGGTGAATTTCAGTACGGCATAATCTGGTCCAAAACCGGCGTTGTTGTTGCTCACACCCGTTCGGCTGAGGTAATAGCTGTTGTTTTCTGCGGGTAAATTGGACCCAATAATGGCAACATCTGTAAACTTCACTTTTGCATCGGAAGAGGAGAAACTGTTCTTGAAATAGAAGGGGTGCACCAGCACGGGTTCCGCCACAACATTGCTGAAGCTCAAGGTATTTTCATCGTTCACTAAATCCACGTCGTACAGTGCGGTAAGGCTATAGTCTATGCCCGCGATAGTGGTGTCGTAGGTACCGATGGCAAGCAAATGGAACGAGCGGTTTTGTACTACTTTCCGTACCCCAGGGATGGTGATACTGCCCTGCAAATTCAGTGCGAGGTCGTACCTCAAAATCTGATCGTTGGCACTGTCCACGACGTAGATAAACTCGTCATAACCCACGTGAACGTCAACAGGGCTTTGGGCATCGTTGATGTTCGGTGCGATGGGCACATAGCTGATCTCGCGAACGTCGTAAGTGGGGATTTCGATGAAGTCCAAATCCGTGCGCTTGCCAAAGTAGTTTTCACAACTCACAAGCAATAGGCCCACTAGCGGCAACAGGATATGTACTCTTCTTACCATGATAGCGGTTTTAATTTTAGTCCCAAGGTGCCCTGATAGGTGCCATATGGGGTGGGCATGGCGCCAACGCCCCATTCCATAGGCCATCCGCCTATTTGACCCTTCATGCCAAAGCCCATCCAAGGCAGTGATTTCTGACTGCCGACCTGGTAGCCGACGCTGGTCCAGTAATAACTGCGCCATTGGTATTTAATACCGGCGGCATAGTATTCGGCATTGTCCGTAGGGTGGTTGAGTTGGAAGCTTGGTGTGAGCTTTTGATCGCCGGATTCCCAAGCCGTCCATTGCAATCCCATGCTAAACATTTGTGGTGTGGCGGCCAAGGCACTTTCATCGCCGACGGGAAGGTTGGAGATAGGAGTGTTGGGACCGAAGTTCGTCAGCGCTGCTGCGAATTGTAGGTCTGCGATGTCCAATTTATATAAGAACCCAAGGTCCAAATACACATTGTGTGCGCGGTACACCCCTAGTTGTTCCAAACCGTATTTCAATTGCATTCCCGCATGGAAATATTCAGAGAAGGCTTGGCTGATTCCTAATCCTACGGAGGTCAAGGTAGCAGCGGTTGAGGCCCCGGTGCCTTCAGGTTGCCATACCGTTCTTTCTAAAATAGAACCGGTGCTTAGGGAATTCAAGGTCAAGGCAATGTGCTGGCCGTTGGCTCGAGACTTGGTCAACGCCACAAAATCATGTGAGATGCCTCCGCCTAGGGCGCGGTTGGAGGCAAAGAAACCTTGCTGGTTACCCCCGCTCACTAGGGCAGGGTTTACCAGGGCACCGAAACTGTGCTCGGTCATGGCAAGGCTGGCACCGCCCACTCCAACGCTCGCCGGGTCGATAGGAAGCTTGAGGAAGGTGAAGGCACTAAGTCCTGCGCGTTCCTCGCCGTAGGTAGGCAATAATTGGCCACGCATCACCATGCTTGAGGCGAGCAGGAGAACGATGGATGCTATGTACTTGCGGCTTACCATTTGATCTGAATTCCTGCCAAAATTTGCGTCGGCGCCGAATATCGTGCCGGGTTTCTTGGGTCTGTTCCGTATTCCTGCGGTCCGTTGAATTCGGGACGTGGATCGCGCCAAGTCAATGGCACATCATCCCCATATTCGTATGCACGACCGGTAATAGGATTGACGATCTGTGCATTTCGTCTGTTGGTGATGTTCATCACCTCAAGATTAAGTAGAATGCCTCCCGTACCGAATTTCACTAGCGCATACGAAGCTTTAGCGTTGAGCCCGAACCAATAGGTACCGCGCTCGCGCAAATAATTGCTGTTGTCGACGCGGTATTGTGGGCGGCCAAGGTCGTTGTAGCCTTCCAAAATCTGCGGAGTATAGCGGTATCCCGAGGTATACTGGGCGTTCAATGAAGCGCGGAATCTGCTCGAATCGCTCTGATAGCTGATCCCTGCGTTGAATTTCCAAGGGCGGTCCCAGGCCAAAAATTGTTCTTGGGTGAGCGGTACCTCGCCGGTTTGGGCAATCTGAAGGGCGCTTTCGCGGGCGCTATTAGATTTACCCCGGGCTTGTTGGTAGGAGCCGTTGAAGAAGGAGTTGAAATGATCGTTTAGTCGTGCATTAAATTGGGTTTCTATACCAATGATCTTAGCATAATCCTGATTGATATACATCGTTTTGGTCACCGGACGACCAGTAGCATCGGTGGTGATTACTCGACGTGAGACGATATAATCAAAGCGGTTATTATTGAAGGCATTGATGGTCCAACCCAATCGCGATCCAAGCAAGGTTTTGTACCCTACTTCGTAGGAGATGTTGACTTCCGGATTGAGGTTTGGATTCCCTAATGACGAAAGGAAGCTGCGGTCTTGGTATTGAGGATCTAGACCGGCGTACATGAATCGTGGGTGCGGCATGCGCATGCTGTGCCCGTAGTTAAAGTACAACACATTGTTTTCGGTGACGGGGAAGCTCACGTTTAATCGTGGTAACAAGCGAACCTTCCAACGTAACCCGCCGGCACCAAATGAGTTTTGGAGGTATTGCTCGCGCACGGCATCCAGAACTGGAGAACTTTCATCAGCCACGGCGTTATCGGCGAAAGCACCAGGTGCCCAGTAGTTGAAACGCATTCCTAAGGTGGCTTTCACTCCTTTGTATTCAATGCGGTCCTGGGCAAAGAGGCCGCCTTTTTGAGGGCTCACCTTCCAGATATCGTTGCTGGAGCCAATGCTTACCGACGGTGTTGTCGTCGTATCGTTAATGACAATAGGGGCACCGACCCAAGGGCGGTAGACATCCACCCATTGGTATTCGGTTAAGGCGTGCTCAATACCGCCACTGATGGTGTGGATGGTGCTGGGCTGGTAACTCAATTTTCCTTTGAGGGTATGCTCCGCGGCGTAGTGGTCGTGCCAAATAGGCGTGATCCCACCGTTGTTCACTAATCCGTTGCCAGGGATTAAGTAGTAATTGCCGTAGGGGTCGTTTGGATTGAAGACGGTAAGGTCTCCGGTGAAAATATAGTCCTCATCGTAGATTTGGTCGACGGTCTCGGCACGGAATGGCCTTCCGTTGGCATCGGCGCGCAGGTTGGTGAAGAGGCGTCCTGCTGAAACCGTCAATCCGGTTTTTTGCGAGAGACGTTTGTTGTAGCCCAGCACGGTCAGGTTGCTGTGGTGGGTATAGGTAGTAGCATTGTCCAGGTTATTGCTGCGCTCGTATTGGAACCCCGGTGCCAAGAGGGCATCGAATCCCACGATTTGAAGGGTACGCGAATTCTGATTGACTTTCAAGCTATGACTATTGGTCAAGGTCAACTTCCCAAACCCTTTGGTGGCGTAACTCAACTTAACCGTATGGGAGTAATCGTTGCTCTGGCGTGGTGCCCACAACTCCGGATTCTCGGGGAACAAACTTGATTTGAGTTGATCAGCAGTGGAGCCGAAGTAGTGGTCTGTCCATTGCCCACGCGCAGTGGTAAACAGTCTTAGCTTCTTCCCGGTAAATGGCACAGGCGTGCTGAGCGTGGCCTCGATTTCATCTGAGTTGAAGGAGGTCGCATCGAATAATTGGTCCGTCTGATAATTCAGACCCCAGCTTAATTTCTCTCCACCTTCTTTGATTTGGGTATTGATAATCCCCGCAGAGCCGCCGCCGTATTCCGCCGAAGCACCACCGGTCATTAAATTTAATGATCCCACTGAACTTGCGCTCACGCTTACACCGCCACCGGTTCCGGCTAAGGGGTCTTGTGCGGAAATACCGTCGATGAGGTATTCGGTTTCGTATACACGGGCTCCACGAATCTGTAGCCCGTCTGTCGTTCTCTGAACCCCAGCTTGTTGCGCTAATACATCTTCAACCCCCTTGGCTACCAATGCACCTATTTCATTGTCGCTTAAGGTGATGGCTGAGGAAGCTTTTTCAAGGTCCACTTGGTTCTTCCGTCCCACGACCGTTACCGCCTGAAGCATTTCGCTTTGTTCGCTCAGCTTAGCATCTAACTTTACAGTTTTGCCTGCACCTATTTTGATGTCGTTGAACTGCATGGGCTGATAGCCAATGAATTGGATCTTTATACTATAGGTACCGGGCTTAACTTTGGTCAAGGTATACTTGCCATCAAAGTCTGTGAGGGTTTGGTAAAAAGTACCCACGATGGTTACTGCTGCATTAGGTAGTGGATCACCGGTGGCCTTGTCCCATACCGTTCCGACTATTCGCCCAGTTCCTTGGGCGAATACCACAGAACTCCACAACAGGAGTACACATATTAGGAGCTTAGAATACCGCATTGAAAACATGATCTAAGAGTTCCTGGCCTCCTTCATTAGGACGCGTGAATAGGTGTAGTGGCAATGCAATAAAGACTTGGTTGATCGATCCGTTTTGTGTTCTGGTGGCGCCTAAGGTCGTTGCTCCGTTCCATCCGGCGATCTTGGTAAGCTGCCCGTCATATAACGCTATGGCATCTGCCGACGGTACTACTGGAACCACACCTAAGACAATGTTTTGCGGACGCATGTCTGGGAAGCTCGCATCCAGGGCAACCAAGCTGCTGTCGTTCGTCAGACGTGCCTGCCCGCTACTCAACACCAAACTTTCGATGGGGAAGATGTCCAAGAAGGCACCGCTCGCCATGGGCGCAGAAAGTTGCGAAGCCGTGAAGAGCTTTCCGCCTTTCTGCAAGAATTTCTGCGTGCTCAAGGCAAGGATGTTTAGGAGGTAGTCTGAGCCGGATTTGGTGGGGAATACCGTCGCATCCGTGAACAAGGCGATGGCGTTGTAGCGAGACATGATGATTTCGTACGTCGGGTCCCAGTAGGCGGGAATGCCCGCGCCGGTGACCGCATCCATTTGGATGTAATCATAGCTCACATTAGCGCTGTCCATCCAGGCTTTGTAGTAGGCACCGAGGTATTCCGCTTGCCCGTTGATGATCAGGGTACTCTCAACGGCCGGGGCCCATAAGAATCCAGCAGAGGTATCTACGTCGGAATAGATGCCGGCGCGGTCTTTGGCCCGGAGGTACAAGAAATTCTCTCCCGTTAAAGAGGCGCCGCTGAGGCTATCCGTCCATTGGGCATTCTTGTAAAAATCTACCGTGCCATCACCGTTTAAGGCGAAAGACAAGAGGCTGGGTTGGGTACCTATGGAGAACCAATTTCCATTGTTGAGCTTGATCTCCACCAGCTCGATGGTCTCGTCCCCGTCTGCATCGCTGGCGCGCCAATCCAAGGTGGCTACGATGAAGGCAGAATCTGGCAGTAAACCGTCGGGGTCCAAGCTCACCTCAGGTGCCGCATTCTTGATGGGCACCACCAGGCTGGCAGGACTTTCGTCCACAGCACCTTCATTATCCACGGCTGCAATCTCTACCAATATATCCGCGGTATCGACGCCGGCATCAATGCTAAAGCTGAAGAGGGAGTCGGTGGCGGTAGTGAAAGCACTCGTCCCGTTTACGGCGACGTTGTAGCCTGCGATGAACCCGTCGCGGTCCGTGCCATACCAATGCAATTGCACATTCGTTCCGAGGCGTAGGTCGCCGGAACGAATGATGGTATCCACCTGAAGTTGAGTTTCAGGTGGAAAGTTCTCTATGGGCTGGTCGTTGTTGCGACAGCCCGCGAGAAATACAATTACTATGGCGAGGACCGCGTGACGCATTAGTGCTGTACGATAATGCGAGCGGTTTGCAATCCTTGTTCAGTGCGCAGGCGTAAGATGTACAATCCATTAGGCAGGGCGCTGGTATTCACGATGGCTTCGTTGTGGAAGGTGCTGGTGAAGATGCGGCGGCCTGCGGCATTGTACATTTCCAAAGTGCCTTGTTGTGCCGAAGTGATGGTGAGAACATCGCTCACTGGGTTCGGGTAATAGGTCAATGGACGCTGGTCAAGTTCGACGATGCTCAACGGTGATGTTGGGACATACACGCTGTCTAAGGTGAGGTTGGCACCGATGAAATCGTTGTTGTTGCGAGGAATTAATCGGTAGTTCGAGAATCCATAGAACAAGATTCCTTCTATGGCATCGAAAGTCATGGTGTCGCTTACGACAATTGGACTCACATTCATCTCCCCATCGATGCTCGCATAAATAGTATCGGTAACGAGCTGTGCGTCTAACGAGCTGTAGGCGGTGGTGCTTTGACGACCGGCCAACACGCGAGCGCTGTGGCTTATAGGTGCGCCATTATTGTCGCTCACGGCCCAATCTCCGAAGCCCAAATTCGTTTGGCTGATGGCTAATTTTCCGTTGGGTTGCTCGTAGCGAACATATACTCCTTCATAAGGTTCCCATCCGAAGTTCGCGTAGCTCGCTGAATCAGAAGGATCCAAAACAGTAGGGGTTACGGTTCCTAAGTTTCCAGTCTTGCTTGAAGAGGTCACGTTCAATCTGGTCATACCGTAATATTCTTCCACTACACCAGTTACTTCCACTTCTTCGTTACGGTAGTAGGTGTTCAGGCCGATGCCCACACACCAGATGCCGCTCCATTCAGAACCGGTTTCATCTTGGATGTAGAGGTAGCCGAGATCGCCAATTTTAGTTGACGAGGTCACAATCCCTTTTACCGTCACTTCTTGTCCTGCTAAAGGGCTGCTGCCGTTCGAGTTCAGGGTAAACTGAATGTCGTACACCATCATACCGTTGTCGCGAACGGTGTAGAACTCCACATTCGGAGTTGTTTGTGCGGTTGGTTTTACCGGCCACCAGCTTTCGTTGCCGTCGTTGTCGGCAGCGTAGATGTAGTAACGCACGGTTTTTCCATCCGCCTGCGCAGGGATTTCGTAAACATATTCGTCCGTAGTTCCTGGGCTCAACGGCAACGTGTACACCGGCATGTTTAAGATGCTTACGGTATCGTCCGCACTCCATGCGATGGCTACTGAATCCACGGTACCGTCGTAGTCGGTGATGTTCATGATGAGTTCTACATCTTGGTTAGAGGTAGGAACGGCCGGGTCGCGCTCGAAGTTGGCGATGTACGGCGGCGCATAGCCGATGTCGTAGTGCGTACTGTCGAACGGGTTGATTTCGTATCCGCGGCCATTATCTCCGGTACAACCGTTGGCGTCGTGGCGAACCACACCGCTGAGGCTGTTGAAGAAGGTTCCCGGTACTGGGGGTACGAATGAACCTTGGGTCTGTGGAGATTGTGGGTTTACTGTGCTATACGAAGAAAGCTTCTGTGCCAAGAATCGGTCACTGACGTTGATGGTATTTCCACTTGCATCGGCCACGTTGAAGCTCACGCGGTTTCCAGAGAATGGAATCACGGCCGTCACGGTTACGTTTTCGAGCGTAACGTAGGCGCCTTCGTATTGCTCACCGGTGGTGAGTTGGTTGACTTGGAGGGCGTCGTTGAGGTCGCCAAGGGCAACGGTGTCGCTCGTTACTGGGTCTGTGGTAGTGCCGACGATGCTGAAGCTGTTCGCATCGACCAAGCTGAGTTGGTTCGATCCATTGTATTCACCGACTACACCTTTGATCTCTACGATATCACCGGCCAATACTTGGGTGAAGGTAGAAGGTACTTGAAGCGAGCCATCAGAAGCCGTATAAACCCCCATGACTTCAATCCCAGCCCAAGGAGAGCTCTGACCGCCCACGGCAGTATCTTGGATGAAGATGAAGGGCCGCAGGCCGCCGGTAACTGAGCCGGAAGCTACTTCAGTCGCCCATCCTGGAGTCACCACGACCCCGCGGGTGCGAATGGTTTGGCCTAGGTAGGCACTAGTATCATTACAAGCAGCCAAATCTGTGGCGCTCACGTTGTTGATGTTCGTGATGCTTACGTATGGAACGGTCTGTGCAGCTGCACCCAATCCAAATACGGTCATCGCCAAAAGGAGTAATCGTGTTTTCATCATTTCACTATTATAAAAGGTTCTGTATATCGTTTTCCAGTAGTTAAATCTTCAACATGCAGGAGGTAGGTGCCTCGTGCGATGATTTGGCTTTCTTTTGATAGTAGGTCCCAAGCGTGTTCTCCGCCTGAGAAAGTGTTTTGGCTTGCATCTTCTGCACCAAAGGAGCGGAACCAGCGGATATCTGATCCATCGTAGGCTGGGGTGTGCTCAAAGGTGTCGATGAGGTCTCCCGCGGCCGTGGTGATGGTGATGCGGCAATGTGCGGGGAGGTTGGCAAAGATGATCTTGCGGCTCTCTTCTTGGAAGTTACTTTGCCCTTCCCAACCTGCGCTGAGGTAATAGGGGTTAGGGTAAGCGTACGGGCGCTCCTCGCTATTGCCCTCTTTTCCAGGGAAGGCACGGATGACGTTGGCAAGGGCCGAGCTTTCCAACGATTCCAACCCGGTACTTGGGTCGCCTTTATCGAAGGCGGTCACTGCCATACCCGTTTGCCAACCATTAGGTAGTGGGCTTAGGGTGTAAGCAAAGTCATAGGAGATGCTATCATCTTCGAACGATTTTGGAGTCGCTAGTTTTATCGCCTCAAATCCATTGTTGAATCCATAGAAGTTTCCGGTGCTGTCAAATGAAGCGATGAGGTTGAGGTCACTGGCCAAATCCGGTGTGCCGAACACATCAAAACCAGTAGAGGTAGCGTATAGGTTGAAGCCCTCGAAGTCGCGTTTTTTCGAGATGGGGTCAACGCTATTGACTGAATTTGAGGCCCAATAAATAGTAGCTTCTTGGTCTCCGGCCTCTACGCGGGCATAGGGAATGCTTGGCGGCGTAGGCAAAATAAATCTGGTGATTTTCCCGTCGCCGTCTTTGTCTTCTCCTTCGTCGAGGATGCCATTGAAGTTGCCATCTTCTCCATTGTAGGTGGTTTGGGCCCAATTCGCCGCTGCCAACAATCCACTGCGCTGCACATCATTGTTATCGGCATTCGGGTTGCCGTCCTCCATTTTCTTCGCGACCACATAGGCAAAGGCGATGGTGATCTCATCCCCTGGCGCAAAAGAATCAAACGGTCCTGCCGATACAAGGTCTGAACGGTTCCCGCTTTTGTTGAGTTCGTCTTGGAGGTCAACCCCGAGTGTATTCTGACATCCCGGTCCCGTCGGATTAGTCCAGCAAGGGCTGTGGTTAAACCCGTCCGCCATCTTTAGGTAGCGCTGCTGGTCGGTCGTAGGGAAGAAGAAGGTGCTTTGTCCACTGTTGTTGAAGATCCACGCGTTGTAGTTCACATCAAAGGTGGAATCTGTTTTGGGGTGTCTGAACCCTTGCTTGTCTTCGGCGCCGAGGTACACCTGGCCCACATAACTATCGGTAAATCCTTCATCACCTGTGGCATCGTAGCAATAGGCGAGGTTCATGCTGTCCACAAATCCATTACCCCCTTGCGAATAGAAGGTGGCACCGCCCGCGCCTGCCGGGGTAATGTTGATGTTGCGCACTACGGTGTTGTTCCACAGCCCTATGTAGAGGTCGTCAAAGGTTTGCGTCCCCTCGTTGGTGATGGTGAGGTTGACCAAGGCCATGAAATCCGAAAAGCTGTAATTCCAATTCATGACGCGCATCTCCACCACCAAATCCATGGGGTTGATGTGGTTGTTGATCGGAATAGAGGTACCCGGCACGAGCAAGGTGCTGTCCGAGAAGTAGGACAAGAAATCTTGGTGGCTAATGGCGTCCGAATTAAAGTTGGGCGACGTCTTCAGACTGCTCATCTCCTTCACGCCTGGTCCAGGGATAGGGTTGAATTCAAAACCGCCGCGACCCGGAGCATATCCCTGAGGCGCATCAAAGGCTGAGGTGCTCACGCGAATGACCCCATTTGAGGTTCCGCCGATCCAAATCCCTCCTTCAAACAAGTGCTCAATTCCCGAACCGGCAGGATACTCGAGAGAAGGGGTTCCCGTACCGTCCTTGTATCCGCGGAAGGCGTTTCCAAAGGTTCCGGCGTTGGTGGCGGCTAAGCGTATGTTGGCTTGAGAGGTTTGAAATTCTTCAAAGTTCTGACCCTGCACCGTAAATAGGGTAGCGAAGAGCAAGAGGCAGGTATGGAAGGATCTCAATCTCATCGGATGCTAATTCGTGCAGTTTGTGGCCCCTGTGGCGTAGTTTTCCAAAGCAGATAAACACCCGGCGCTACATAGGGTAGGGTGGCCTGTAAGTGCTTCGACTTCCAAAGTAATTGGCCGCCAAGAGTACATAGTTGCAATTCGTGGCCCTCAGGATTATCGAGGGTGTAGCCTGGAGGCATAGGGTTCGGTAGGGGCCAATTCTCTTCTGTACTCGCCACACCCAAATGCTGTCCTTCGAGATCGAAATCTGCAATAACGGGCAGGTGGTCGCTCAGGGTGTAGAGCGCACTGAGGGTGCTGCTGCCCACGCTATAATTGGTCCCAGAATTCACCGCATTATTAAAATGATTGCCGTCATTTCCCACCACGATATAGGTATTCGGCGAATAGGTCATCTGCGCATCGCCTTCTGTAACGGATTCTGAGCATAGGATCATATCAAAACGATCGTCAAGCCCACCGCCCGAATGACAGTTGCCCGAGGTTCGCGTGCTCTGCGTATGCAAGGAGGCATAAGAATTGTTGTTGTGCCAATTCCCGATAGAGGTCGCAGGATCTTCAAAACGGAAGGTGTTCCCAGCAACCAGATTCTGGAACCCATCTTCATTGCTGTGGTAGGTATTTAAATCCCCCATCAACAAGATGTTTTCGTACGAATGGCTGTCCACCCAATCGATAATGGCCTCGGCCTCGCGCTCACGCTCGGCCTCGTCCGAAGTAGTACTCCCGGCCTTGAAGTGCGCGGCGATAACAACAAAGGTGGCCGTATCCGAATTCCCCTGAAGGAGTGCGTCCTTGTAATAGAACCTCACCACATCAATCAATCGTACCAAATTACTGTTGTTCACATCCTTGGTAATGGTCCAGTGATTGGTGATGCCAAACACATCATTGCGATAGGCAATGCCATTGACCAAAGAGGAGAACCCATTATGGGTGTGCTGGGCCATGGACCAATGCGTCGTGCTACCCGTATTGAAGCTGTTATTGAGCAGGTAGGTCAAGTTGTTCGGATTGCTCCCTATTTCATTCAGCACCACCAAATCCGGCTCAATGGCTTGGACAATGGTTTCAAGGGCAGCTTCCTTGTTGGAGGAGTTGTTATTGGACCCCGTGCAGTACGAAGTGGTATTGCGGTAGTTCAAAATGTTGTAAGTCATGAGACGAATCGTGCGGTCTTGGGCCGCGAGATTTTGACCTAAAAGGCAGAATATCAAGAGTATGAGTCGGTTCTTCATTTTTGCTGACAGGAAGGCTAAAGTAACAAAAAAAGCCCGGAGAAATCCGGGCTTTGCAAGATTAAGATTATGTCAATTTAACTCAGCAGTTCTCTGACGATTCCGCTGATGACTTTACCGTCGGCACGACCCGCCATTGCACCAGTGGCTTGGCCCATGACCTTGCCCATATCTGCCATTGAACTTGCACCTGTAGCTGCGATGATTTCCGCCACCTTAGCACGGATTTCTTCCTCACTCATCATGGCAGGTAGGTAGCGCTCGATGACTTGGATTTGAGCTTCTTCTGGTTCGGCCAAATCCAACCTGTTTTGCTCGCGGAAGATGGTAGCACTTTCCACGCGCTGCTTGCGTAGCTTGGTCAACAGCTTGAGCTCATCGGCTTCGGTCATCTCCTTGGCGCCCGCTGCGGTTTTTTCGTTAAGAATCGCTGTCTTGATGGCACGCAAGGCCTCAAGGGTTACCTTATCTTTTGCTTTCATGGCCTCTTTGAGGTCGGCCATGATGGTTGCTTCTAATGCCATATCAATCTACGTTGTCGTGTAAGAATGAATTATTAGTTCTGATGTTTCCTTCGGAATCTACTCCAAGATTAGAAGGCATTTCACCACTCTTTTGTTCAAGGTCAAAATCTAATCCTTGACGCTTGTAGGCCGGAGTACGCTCCACTTCGGTGAGGTTTTCCTTAAATCTATAGCCGAACTTCTGCAATCTGTTCATGCGCTCTTGAATCTTGTTGGGTAATTCTTGAGCGGCGCGCTTAGGTAGTTGAGAGATGGGCTGGTCCATGGCTTGTTCCACAGTAGCCTCGGCCTCGTCTTCCAATTCTTCTACCGCTTCAGAGGCCTTGACCTCAAATTTCAAATCCGGATCCTCTTCCATTGTGCTTACCTCCAAGGCATCTACAGAAGCCTCTGGTTGCATGTCGAACTCCGTCGAAGGAAGGGTGAAACTACTTTCTACAACCTCAAGATCAGCCTTGGCTTTGAGTTCAGGCATATCGCTCAGGCTCATCTCAAAAGGGTCGTAGTCCCTCTCTTCTGGCGCCTCTTTATCCTCCGCTCTCGGCGTATCCGCTTCCTCTATTTCTAATGAGAACCCATCGCCGTGGATGTCGTCGAGGCTAAAGGTGGTTTCTTCTTCTTCAATAGGCGCATCCATAGCCTCTGGCATGGCAGGTGCTGCTTGTGCCTCCACCATTCCGTGGTGGTTTTCGCGGGCTGCAGGTGCTGGCGCATCGAACGGTGTTTCTTCCTCTTCTGGAGTGTCCAATTCTAGGCTTACCTCCCCATCATCTTCGTCCTCCACGAAGGTGAGTTCTATTTCTTCCTCCTCCGGCTCGTGCGCATTGGAGAATAAGTCCCAACCGCCCGCAAGGGTTGGCTCGGCCGCTTCATCTGCTTCTTCAGCTACAGGAAGTTCTTCGAATTCCTCGCTTTCCGCTTCCTCTACCACTGATAAAATACTTGCTTCTTCGGCAGAAACGATGCGCTCATGTACCTGTTCATCCTCATCCTCAAGATCCCATTCCAGTACGTGTACAGTAGGTTCCTCATCAAGATGAGTGTCCGATTCTATGGTGCTTTCAAAACGCTCTTCATGATCTTCTTCCGGCATCTGAGGGAATCCCATCATAGGATCTTCCTCTTCCTCCTCGGTGATCACCTCCGGAGTTTCCTCAAGTTCGATTGCTGCCTCCATCTCTGGGGCTGCCTCCATCTCTGGCGCTTCGTCCATCTCGACCTCGTCCTCGTCCTCTGGCGCCTCTTCCATGAGAGGTGCAGGCATGGTTACTTCCTCCTCCTCAGCCTCTCCGAGATCCATCACAATGCGCTCGCTTGTTTCTGCAACAGGGGCTGGAGCTTCTTCGATAATTTCTTCTACCGCTAGTACCTCTTGGGTGTGTACCTGAGATTCCTGCGTATCAAGATCGTATTTCACTACCTCCACTTTATCCGTAGGCAGCACGCGCGTTCCTGTAGGGAATCCTGTCGCGATGATGGTACAAGTGATCTTAGAACCTTCTTCTTCCGCAGCACCAATACCCATGATAACGTTAGCATTACCACCAGCTTCACGTTGAATGTGATCCGTGATTTCGCCTATTTCGTCGATGGTTACTTCATGCTCTCCGCTTCCGGAAGTGAGCAAGAGTAGGACATTCTGAGCGCCTTTAATTTGATTGTCGTTCAGTAGAGGTGAATCCAGTGCTGCCCCGATGGCAAGCGCTGCACGATTGCTTCCCGTACCCTCACCGGTCCCAAACAAGGCACTTCCACTATTTTCTAACACCGTCTTTGCATCGCGCAAGTCGATATTTTGGGTGTAATGATTGGTGATGACCTCAGCAATGCCCTTTGCAGCACCAGCCAACACCGCATCTGCTTTGGCAAAGGCGTTGCGGAAACCTAGGTCTCCATATACCTGGCGCAGTTTATCGTTGTTGATCACAATCAAGCTGTCCACCGCCTCGCGCATGGCCTTGATGCCTTCCTCAGCTTGTGCTTTGCGAATTTTTCCTTCGAAACCGAAAGGAGAGGTAACGATACCTACTGTCAGAATACCCATATCTCGGGCAGCTTTCGCAATGATTGGTGCAGCCCCTGTACCGGTTCCGCCGCCCATTCCAGCTGTAATGAAACACATCTTGGTCCCGGTCTCAAGCATGTGCTGAATTTCACTAATGCTTTCTTCGGCGGCCTTACGTCCTATTTCTGGATCTGCTCCAGCACCCAATCCCTCAGTCAAGGAAGCACCGAGTTGGACTTTATTGGCCACTGGGCTGTGATAAAGAGCTTGCGCATCGGTATTGAAGACCATGAAATCTACACCGTTTACGCCAACATTTTTCATGTGGTTCACCGCATTGGATCCACCGCCGCCAACTCCAATAACTTTAATTACAGAGCTGCGGTTTTTGGGGAGGTTGAATTGCAATCCGTCATCCATCATATTATTCTACGTCTTCGTCGTTTTCTAACCAATCTTTAATGTTTGTGATAAAGCCTTTCCAGAATGGGTCTTTTCTAGGAGGTGCTTTGGTACTACCGGTTTGGGTAGGAGAACCTTCTTCTTCTTGTACCACCATTTCATCTTTTTCAGTCTCAACAGTCTCATCAACTATTTGAGTTGGGTCAAATGCCATGGTATGTGGCATAGTTTCTAGAGCCATGGAGAGCAGACCAATAGAGGTAGCATAAACTGGACTTGCTAATTCCTTGGCATACCCACTAGCGAGGTGTTCATTTGGATATCCTATGCGTGTAGGCATTCCCGTGAGATATTCTACTAGTTGCCCCATATGCTTGAGTTGAGAACCGCCACCGGTCAAAACAATACCGGCAATCAAGCGTTTTCTCGGATCGTTCTGTTGGTAATTGCGGATTTCTGCGATGACACTATCCATTATCTCTCGTACCCGAGCATTTATGATTTTCGATAGTGTCTTTAAACTAATCTCCTTAGGTGATCTTCCGCGGAGGCCTGGAATACTGACTATTTCATTTTCTTTATTCTCACCTGGCCATGCTGAACCAAACTTTACTTTCAGCGTCTCAGCTTGCTTTTCAATTATTTCGCAACCCTCTTTAATATCTTCGGTAATGACCTTTCCGCCAAAGGGAATCACGGCTGTATGTCTGATAATGCTGTCCTTGAATATGGCAATATCTGTTGTTCCGCCACCTATATCGACCAAAACAACACCAGCATCCTTTTCTTCTTCGGCGAGTACAGCTGCGGAAGAGGCTAGTGGCTCCAGCGTTATATCTCCTACTTTTAGCTCACTTTGTTCTACACAACGTGCTATATTTTTAATGGAGGCTATTTGACCCACCACAATGTGAAAGTTTGCCTCTAAACGAGATCCATACATCCCTTGTGGATTAATGATATTGCTGTCCCCGTCCACTTTATATTCTTGTGGTAGTGCATGGAGAATTTGCTCACCGGGCATCATGACCAGGTTGTGCACATTTTTGGCCAATTTGTCTAGATCAGTCACATTAATAATGGCCTCCGCATCCTCGCGCATGATGTAGTCGCTATGTTGCATTGATCTAATGTGCTGTCCGGCTATACCTACCATCACCTCGGTAATTTTAAGCCCAGAGTTTTCTTCAGCCATTTTCACAGCTGCTTGTATACTTTCGATGGTTAGGGTGATGTTGGCCACAACACCACGCTGAACGCCTAGGCTTTTACTTTTTCCAATACCAAGGACTTCTATCTTTCTATGCTCATTCATGCGGCCTACTACGGCTACAATTTTGGTGGTTCCGATGTCTAGTCCAACTGCAAGTGGGGCTTGTTGTGTCATTGTACGGTGGTTACTACTTGTTTTTTAAATCGCAGATCGAGATGGCGTAAGACGGCCAATTCTTCATCGCTTTTAGCGGCATAGAATGCGGCAAGCTTCATTAAATCATCTATTAGTCTTTTATCTCTATTGGCAGTGATGTTATGATTTGCTCCTTTCGGGGTCAAGAGAATCTTATCCTGTTCAAAGTGGATTTGAGCAATATTCGAAGCACTGAACGCAGAGGAAGCCTCTATTATATCCAACACTTCAATGCTTTCAGCGGCTTCCAAACTATCTAATAATCCAGTACAGATTGGGAGATCTATTTGTGCGAATTCTGGTGCCGGCAATACAGCCCCTTCTAGAGTCAGAAGGTAATTGGATTGATCCGTATGGATTTTAGCTCTTGCCTGTATGGCTTGCATTTCTACCACCAATGTTTTGTTTAAATTCCAATATACTTGAGCTTCGGCCACGTATGGCAGGGCGTTTAAAGAGGTTTCTAACAAATACAAATCCATGTTTAACGCCGCACTATCTTGTTGTGATTTCAAGAATTCTTGTACGGTACTGTTCACTTGGCTTTCCTCTATAACTAATTGATTTTCAGAATATTCAAAGCTTATATCGACATCGTTAATGGTCCAAAGGTGTGCGTTTAATTGGGCTCTAACAGTAACCCAAATAAGGATCCCAAGTGCAACGACTAAGCCAATACTTCGTATGAACTTCATTTTTCTCATGCGTATTGGGCTTTTATTTCGGGTACAAGATCACCTATATCGCCGGCACCAACCACCAGTATAACTCCAGCTTTAGTGGCCACCACGGTCTCAGCAATCGACTCTTTTTCTACTACGTCTGCATTTTTCATTTTGCCAGCAAGTACGGTTGATGTTATGCCCTCAATGGCTCGTTCTCTTGCCGGATAAATGGGTAGTAAAAGGACTTTGTCGGCAATGTCTAAGGCAGTTGCAAAGTCCTCCATAAAGTCACGGGTGCGGCTGAACAAGTGTGGCTGAAAACAAATGCAAATTTTTTCCTTTGGATAGAGTGCCTTTATACTTTTTAAAAGTGCCTTGATTTCCGTAGGATGATGGGCATAATCTTCTATTAAGGCAATGGGCTGCTTTAAATGGTATTCAAACCTGCGGTGTATGCCTCGGAAACTCTTTATAGCCGCACCTATAATTAGTGGTTTTACGCCTGTATAATGAGCTAAAGACGCCGCTAAAACTGCATTAGAGAC
Organism: Schleiferiaceae bacterium; assembly: GCA_964216615.1. Taxonomy (GTDB): domain Bacteria; phylum Bacteroidota; class Bacteroidia; order Flavobacteriales; family Schleiferiaceae; genus UBA10364. The sequence goes on along the minus strand of CAXPFQ010000058.1, from coordinate 34,157 downwards.
ATTGTGATGTCCTGGCATGTGAATGGAGGTCTGAACCTCCTCTCCATCGAGGTGTAAAATGAAGTCAAAAGCACCGTTTTTAGGTTTAATGTTCGAGGCCCACGCATGGCTGCCTTCCTCACCTACCGTGGTGACTTTTTGCAAAGCCGTTGGGGAAAAAACAGCCGAGGATACTTGATCCCTAAAGGCCTCAAACGCCTTTATTAAGGCGTTTTCATCATTGTAGATATCCAAATGATCTGCATCAATGGTAGTGATGGCGGCAGCCTCTGGATAAAGATTAAGAAATGATCGATCAAATTCATCAGCTTCCACAACTACCCATGGTCCGCCGCCAATACGGTGGTTTGATCCGGTTTCGGACATAATACCACCAATAAATGCGGTAGGGTCTAAACCTGCATGGGTTAATATGTGTGTCAGCAGGGCACTTGTACTGGTTTTTCCGTGCGTCCCTGCTACGGCTAAGCACCGTTTTTCATTAGCTATTAAAGCCAATGCATGAGCACGCTTTATCGGCTCGTATGAAGCGAAGAACGACATCCATGCATTACTTTTTGGAATAGCAGGAGTGTAGATCACCGTAGTTTCATTAGGACTCCATCCCGGATAATCATCGAATGTTTCAGCATAAGTAATCCTTGCACCTTCAGATACCAACAGATCTGTCAAATCCGTGCGAACTTTATCGTAGCCGAAAACAGATTTACCTGAATCCAAGCAATGTCTTGCGAGTGCGCTCATTCCTATGCCGCCAATGCCAATAAAGACGATATGTTCTTTGAACCCTTTCATTGAATTAATGAAACGATATGGTTGACAATCTCATTTGTAGCATTGGGTCGCGCTAGCTTTTGGATATGCTCACTTAATTTATCTCGTAGTTCTTGATCCTTTGATAAGGCCTCCAATTCAACTTCAAACCTTTCTGCCAGTTCCTGCTCTGGAATGAGTACAGCAGCTCCCTGTTCGCTCAAGGCTTTTGCATTATGCGTTTGGTGGTCTTCGGCTACGTTTGGACTGGGTATAAGTATACTTGGTTTACCTACAAGACAAAGCTCACTCAACGTACCAGCTCCTGCGCGGCTAATTATTACGTCTGCCGCACCATAAGCGGTGGTCATATCCTCTATGAATGCTTGGACTTTGGAATGCTCATTAGACATTGGGGTGTACTCATTTTCATACAGCTTACCGCATTGCCATAAAACTTGCCATCCTTGTTCATTCAGTCGAGCCAAACTAGCTGCCATTTGAATATTTATGGCACGAGCCCCAAGACTTCCACCAAGTACCAGCAACAATTTATTTTCAGTCTTAAATCCAAGAGCCTTTTTACATTCGACTCCATTTGGCAGTCCTTTGGTGAAGGCTTTTCTCACGGGATTTCCTGTCAACTTTACCTTTTCAGCAGGGAAAAATCGTGCGGCATTTTTATATGCTGTACAGATCATAGAAGCTTTTGCCCCTAATCGTTTGTTGGTTAACCCGGCATAGGAATTTTGCTCTTGAACCAGCGTTGGTATACCCAATCGCTGCGCCATAAATAAAGCAGGGCCACTAGCATATCCTCCTGTTCCGATGACAACATCCGGTCTGTGCTTTTTGATAACTGACCTACTACGCCACAGAGCATAAATGAGTTTAAACGGCACATTCCAGCTTTTCCAAGGCTTTTGCCTGTTTATACCCGCTATTGGAACACCAATGATTGGAAATCCTGCTTGCGGCACTCGGTCCATCTCCATTTTACCATTGGCTCCAATAAACAGTATTGTTGCATCTGGAAACCGTTGCTTTAGCTCAGAAGCTATGCTCAAGGCAGGGAATATATGCCCTCCGGTGCCGCCGCCACTAATGATGAAGGTATGACTCATGTGCTATGGGGTTTAATGGGGCCGGATTCTTCTATACTTTGCGCACTCTCTCCTATGATTTTTTCAACGTCAGTATGGCTTACACTCAATATGATGCCCAGCGCAATACAGGTCATCCAGATGGAGGACCCTCCGGCACTTAAAAACGGTAAGGTTTGCCCGGTTACCGGCATTAAGTTTGTGGCCACACTCATGTTGACAAGTGTTTGAAGAATCATTCCTGATGCTGCAGCAAGTACCAAGAGAGTTCCAAACTTTGTATGTGCTTTTCGAGCTATCCTGACCATCCTTCGGAAAAGAGCCAGGTAGATTAACACCACAGTACTTGCCCCTACAAGGCCGTATTCTTCTGTGATAATGGCGAAAACAAAATCACTATTACTTTGAGGAAGGAAATTCTTTTGTATACTTTTTCCTGGCCCTTTACCAAATATCTGACCTTCAGCGATGGCCATTTTAGCGAGGTCAGTTTGATAAGAGGCATCTTCTTCAACCTCATTGCTCACAAAGTTTACAATTCGCGCCTTCCAAGTACTTACCCTGTTTGAGATACTTGGGAATGCAAGGACGATAAGGATAAACAAGGTTAATCCTGCAGCAGCGATACCTAATACTTTACCTAAATTCTTGATGGGCACTCCCGCCACATACATTAGAATGAAGGACATCAGGAATATTATTGCAGTGGTCGAAAAGTCTGCAGGAAGTATAAAGATTAATGTGCCGGCAATTGCGCCTAGAGGCCAGTACAGACTTTTAAATGGTTGAAGGTCTTGTGGCTTTGAAAACCACCGGGCCAACCAAACCAACAGTGCCAACGAAGCAAAAGCTGAGGTTTGGAAGGAAAAGCCTAGTAACGGTATTCGAACCCATCGTGAAGCATTAGCCCCTCCCATCTCTGTCCCCTGCGTGAGTGTGATAATAAGCAGAAGGATTGCGAATGGTAGAATGAGAACTGAAAGCTTTCCAATGATTCTAAAATTTAGTCTGTGAATGGCATACATTAAGACGCCACCAAGAATTAAATGAATCAAATGCTTGGTCAAGAATTTTAAGGTGTTTCCTCCCCCAAACTTATAGGCGAGCGAACTGCTTGCACTATAGATGGGTAAGAAGCTAATGACCATTAACAGGAGTATTAACCCCCATAAATAGCGATCACCTTTGAGATATTTTTGTACCGCGCTCAATGGATTCCTTTGATTATAAGTTACGAATGGCGTTTTTAAACTGGCGTCCGCGATCCTCGTAGTTTTCGAACAAATCAAATGACGCACAGCACGGGCTTAGTAAGACGACATCACCTTTATTTGCTAAGCGTGACGCTTTACGGACAGCTTTCTCCATCGAATCGGTATCTATGACTTCTACCGTATCTGAAAAGGCTTCTATGATTTTACTATTATCCACGCCCACGGCAACTATAGCTTTCACCTTGTTTTGTACGAGAGTCATTAACTCGTTGTAATCGTTGCCCTTATCTACTCCACCTACGATCCAAACTATAGGCTTACTCTGGCATTCGAGTGCATAGTAGGTGGCATTTACGTTCGTCGCCTTACTGTCGTTGATGTATTCAACCCCGCTGATATTAAGCACACTTTCTAATCTGTGCTCTAGAGAATCGAATGAAGCCAACTTCGTACGTATGGTTTCTTTCCGAATGTTCATTAAGGTGCTGCCTAGTCCTGCAGCCATGCTGTTGTACATGTTGTGTTTGCCCTGTAGGGCCAGTTCTTCAATTGTCATTGCTTCGTTGTTTATTGTTATTTCTATGGTGTTGTTCAATGCTTTTGCTTTGCGGAATTCACTTCCGTTTTCTTGAATGCCAAAGGCAATCAGGTCCGGGAGCTTTTCTTTTTCGAGGTATGGCGCCAGGTGCTCCATGGTGATGGGATCGTCGTCGCAGAAGAGGAAGAAGCCTTCTTTTTTGGTGTATTCGAGCATCTGCATCTTGCTTGCAGCGTATTCGCCTATACTGTAATTATAGCGGTCGAGGTGGTCTGGGGTAATATTGGTGAGGATGCCTACGGTTGGGGCAAGGTGGCGTGCATCGTCTAATTGGAAACTACTGACCTCTAAGACGATGACCTCGGGATCTCCGGTTTTAGCCTCCATACGTTCCGCCAAAGCTCGAGCCAAACTCAAGCCAATATTCCCCGCCAAAACGCAATCCTTCTCGCCACGGATGATATGGTCGCATAGGGTGGCAGTAGTGGTTTTGCCATTGCTTCCCGTCACCGCAATAATAGGCGCATTGGTGTAGAGGGTAGCCCAATCAACCTCACCCATCAAGGGGATTCCTGCGGCCTTGACACCCTGCACCACAGGTGCGGTATGTTTGATGCCGGGGCTCTTGATCACCCCGTCGGCGGCTAAAATGCGCTCCAGGGTATGGCCACCTTCTTCGTATTCAATACCCCACTGTTCAAGCAGTGCCTTATCGGAATCGCTCAAGCTGCCGTACTCGCTTAGGAAAGCGCGCACGCCCACACGAGCGGCCAGCTGTGCTGCGCCCATGCCGCTTTCACCGGCTCCTAATATGGCAATATGTCCGTAGGTGTGATTCAACTCTTATCTAAGTTTCAGTGTTGCGATAGCGAGAACGGCGAGCATGATGCCAACAATCCAGAACCGAGTGACAATTTTGGTTTCTGGGTAACCTTTCTTTTGATAATGGTGGTGCAGAGGGCTCATTAAAAAGATCCGTCGGCCTTCCCCATATTTCCTTTTGGTGTATTTGAAGTAGCCAACTTGCAGGATGACACTTACATTTTCGACTAAGAATACACCTGCGATAATTGGGAGCAGGAACTCTTTTCTAACCGCGAGTGCTAATACGGCAATAATTGCCCCTATAGCCAGAGAACCAGTGTCTCCCATAAATACTTGTGCGGGAAAACTATTGTACCATAAAAAGCCTATGGCAGCCCCAATAAAGGCGGCGGTAAAAATTACCAGCTCTCCACTATTAGGGATGTACATGATGTTGAGGTAATTGGAGAAGACTATAGACCCACTTACATAGGCTAATATGAGAAGAGCGACTCCAGCTATAGCCGATGTTCCTGTAGCCAGTCCATCGAGCCCATCCGTGAGGTTGGCGCCATTTGATACGGCGGTAATGATGAATATAACAGCCAGGATATAGATCAGCCATGTCCAGTTCGCCCCTGAATCACCCATCCAACGAGTGAATATTTCGTAATCAAATTCATTATCCTTTAAGAAAGGGATGGTGGTCTTAGTGCTCTTAACTGGGTCGCTATATGACGGGATTTCCGGTACTGTTTCCCATGTTTCTGTTTGCACTGTAGGTACCTGCTCCTTGATGGTGACGTCTGGGTGAAAATAGAGGGTGCTTCCAACGATGACGCCTAGGGTTATTTGGCCGATTACTTTAAAGATTCCGCGTAATCCTTTTTTATCTTTTTTAAAGACCTTGATGTAATCATCTATGAATCCTATAGTGCCCATCCAAAGGGTGGAAACGAGCATGAGGATGATGTAGATGTTGTCCAATTTTGCCCATAATATTGTGGGTATTACAATAGCTAAGAGGATGATGAGCCCGCCCATAGTTGGTGTTCCGGCCTTTTGATTTTGCCCTTCGAGTCCAAGGTCACGCACGGTCTCGCCTATTTGTAGACGGCTTAATCTATCAATTAAACGCTTCCCGAAAAGCATTGAAATGATCAAGGACGTGATTATGGCCATGGCTGCACGGAAGGTGATGTATTGGAATACACCGGCTCCCGGAATATCAAAGGCGGCGTCTAAATATTCAAATAGGTAGTACAACATGGTTATGCGTTTAAGAAGTGATTAACTTGTTCTACATCGTCGAAGTGATGGCGTTGGCCATGGACCTCTTGGTATTTTTCGTGACCCTTACCTGCGATGAGCACAATGTCCCCTTCATCGGCGAGCATTAGGGCGCTTTTTATGGCTTGCTCACGATCTAGAATGGCCAAAACTTTGGATTTGAGATCTGCGGTCACCCCGGCCATCATATCGTTTAATATGGTTTGTGGATCCTCGTTTCGAGGGTTATCACTAGTGAATACGGTTTTGCTGCTCTTGCTGGCTGCGATGAGGGCCATTTGCGGTCGTTTACCCTTGTCTCGGTTACCACCGCAGCCCACAACTGTAATGATGTTGCCCGCTCCTTTTAGCTTATCAATGGTGGTTAGTACGTTTTCTAGTGCATCCGGCGTATGCGCATAATCAACGATGGCTGTGATGCCTTTGCCTTGAATGGTCTGGAATCTGCCTTCCACAGGCTTGAGCATACTGATGGCGGTCAGGAGCTGCAATGGATCTTTGCCTAATTCTATGCCAACCGCGTAAATAGCACAAAGATTGTAGGCGTTGAAATCCCCCATAATTCGGGTCCAACATTCCTGATCGTTAATGTGAAGAAGTGTACCGTCAAATTGACGTTCCATGATCTTCACTTTATAATCTGCCGGGTGTTTTAAGGCATAGCTGCGTGCTTTTGCTTTGGTATCCTGTACCATTGTCACCCCATGCTTGACATCGTCATTGTAGAGGGCAATTGCTGAAGACTTTAAACCATCAAAGAGGATTTTTTTTGCTGCTATATAGCCATTCATATCACCGTGATAATCCAAATGATCACGGGTAATATTGGTGAATACAGCTATATCAAAATCAACATGAGCAGCTCGATGTTGCACCAAGGCGTGGGAACTTACCTCCATGAAGCAATACTTCACCCCGGCCTCCACCATGGCGCGCATATGTCCTTGAATGGCTAAAGCATCAGGGGTGGTGTGGGTGGCAGGGACGGTCTCTCGTCCTATTTTTACGTTGATGGTGCTCAGTAACCCGCATTTCTCACCTTCGAGTTCTGAAAGCAGTGTGTGTAGAAGGGTGGCCACTGTTGTTTTGCCATTGGTTCCCGTAACTCCGACCACCTTTAGCTGCTCGCTTGGGTTATCAAACCAATTTGCTGCGATGGCGCTGAGCGCAAACGCACTATCATTGGTTTGGATGTAGTGGATGCCCTCCCGTGTGTGGGTCGGAATGTGTTCGCAAACTACTGCGATTACTCCGCCGTCTAGGGCGGTCTCAATGTATTCGTGACCGTCAACTTGTGTGCCGGGAATGGCTATGAATAAGCTGTTTTTTGCCGCTTTTCTGCTGTCGTAGCATATAGATTCTATGGCTATCTGAGTGTTGCCTACTATGTCCTTTATGCGAACGCCGTACAATAAATCTTTCAGTAGTTTCATTGCAGCCAAAGGGTTACGGTGGAACAATCGCTTAATACAGTACCAAATGCAGGATCTTGTTTAACTACCTTGCCGTAGCCGTTGACTACTGCATGTAGTCCGGAAGATTCTAAAAGTTCAAAAGACTGTCTTAAGTCTAGGCCTTTAAGGTTGGGTAAGTAGTTGTTATCAATAGCCTCATACTGTCCGTCTAAAGTTTTGTCACTTGATGGTGCTTCGGCTAAATCCGATAGTTTGATTGTTTTGGCAACTTTTGGGATTTGGTTGTATACCTCGTCAGCAATATCCTTGAATACTGGACCTGCAACTTTGTTTCCATAGTACCCTTTTTCATAGTTTGGCTTGCTCACTACTACGATACAACTGTATTGAGGATTGTCCGCTGGAAAATATCCTACAAATGAGCTTTGGTAGTCCTTTCCTCCTTTCCAGTAATTCAGCTGGCAGGTACCCGTTTTACCTGCGATCGTGACTTGCTCGTCGTATAAATTTTCAGCAGTTCCACGACGGACAGCGCCCTCTAGAAGAACTTGTAACTTGGCCACGGTTGTTTCATTACAAATACGGCCTTTGATGACTTCCGGACCTTTGGACTCCACTATTCTTCCGTGGTCCATAATTTTCTCGACCACCTGAGGTTTTACCATTTCACCGTCATTTGCTATTGCATTGTAAATCGTAAGGAGTTGTAATGGGGTAAACTCTACCCCATATCCGTAGGACATCCAGGGTAACGATAGACCTGACCAATTTTCATCGCTAGGCTTGGGTATAGTCGGAGCAGTCTCCCCATTTATTTCCACTCCAGTCATTTCATTGAATTTGCTTCGATAGAGAAAGTCTACAAATTGACGTGGATCATCCTCGAATGCATCCTCAATGAGTTTGACTATTCCGGTATTTGAGCTCACCTCAAAAGCCTTTCGTAGGTTAATTTTGCCGTATCCACCAACCTTAGAATCACGAACTTTTTTTCCGTAAATAGTATGAACGCCATTTTTAGTATCGACCAAAGAATTAGTATCGGCTTTCCCTGTTTCGAGTAAGGCCATCGTACTAAGAAGTTTCATTGTGGAACCAGGCTCTGTTCTTTCCCAGACAGCGTAATTGCGTAATTCTGAGTATGAGCTGTCCTTGGAGTTCCGACCGAGATTGGCCATTGCTACTATTCGTCCCGTCTTGACTTCCATCACCACTGCACATCCGTGATCAGCTTCATATTTTTTAAGCTGTTTCAACAAGCTGCGTTGTGCAACGTCTTGGATACGTGTGTTTATGGTTGTGATCAGGTCGTAACCGTCTACGGGCTCTACAGCGAGAGGATCGTCAAGAGGTTTCCAGTCGTCCCCAGTAATTTTTTGCATCAATCTGTTGCCCGGGCTGCCTTTTAGATAGTCACTGAACGAGCCCTCAATACCTGCACTTGCCTGCTCAGTATCATAGCCTATAGTGCGCAAGTTTATGTCGGTGGCCATTTGAATACGGGTCTGATTTACTTTGATGATCATCCCTCCTTGATAGGGCCCTTTTTTAAGAATGGGGTATTCTTTCATTCTCATCAAGTCACTGTAATTCAGGTTTTTAGCAATGAGTACGTATTTGTTGTTTTGGCTTCGGTTTCTTCTTAGATAACTTTCCCATTCTTCAGCTGTACGGACGGGATTAATGATTGCGAGCTCCGCAGACAGTGCACCTATTTCCTTTTGGAAAAGTGTGTTTTCGATAGTGACCGGATCAAAATGAACGGTATAGACTGGTTTAGTAGTGGCTAATGTTTTTCCATCACTACTGAAAATATCACCACGCTTTGCATCTATATTTCTTCGCTCAATGATGCGCTCCTCACTTTTTTTACGAAGTTCAGGACCGTCTATGAGTGAAACATAGAATAACCGCCCTATGACGATGGCGAAAATGAGATAAAACGCCACGCTTAACCACGTTATTTTTCCTTTGATATGCTTCAACTCCGTGCTCATTTCTGTACTATGATTTTCTCCGGGCGTTGATTCGGACTTATTAATCCAGCTGCTTTCGCTTTGCTTAACACACGACTTTCCAGAGACAGCTTGGTCAACTTTTCTCTTGTCTCTGTATGTTCTGCTTCGAGAGTTTGTCTAGTATCGCTCAGCTTATCAATGTCATGAACCTTTTGGTCGGCTCTATGGCTGCTGTAAATAGAAATGAGGGCCAAAAAACTTAACCATATTGCAAAAGGGAGCATGCGTATAAGCCCCTCATCTCCGATAGTGAGGCGAGATTTCAATCCTGCTATGGCGTTACTCACTTTAGACATCTTTGCTCCAGGTAATATTGAGTCTTTCCGCAATGCGCAGCTTTGCGCTGGTTGCTCGAGGGTTTCTTGCATTTTCCTCCGCGGTAGCCACAATGGGTTTGCGGGTGATGGCTTTGTACGGGACGTGTTTGACTCCGTAGAAATCGCTTTCGGTTTGTCCTTCTGCCTTGCCTTCTCGGATGAAGTTTTTGACCATGCGGTCCTCCAAGCTGTGGTAGCTCATGATGACTAGACGGCCACCGGGTTTGAGCACGTCGGTAGCGCCGTAGAGCAGTTCCTCGAGTACCTCGAGTTCTTGATTGACTTCCATGCGAAGGCCTTGGAAAACCTGGGCAAGGTATTTATGCCACTGGCCTTTTGGGGATAGGGGCTCGACCAATGCTCTCAGCTCGGTGGTCGTGGTTAAAGGAGCCGTAGCTCTTGATATCAAGATGGCGTTCACGAGCGGACGTAAACTTTTGATGTCGGTGTGTTTGCGGAAGAGGTCGTACAAGGCTTGTTCCTCGTAGGTAGCCAATACCTCAGCAGCGGAAATCCCTGTGTTGGGATTCATACGCATATCTAGTGGGCCATCAAATCTGATGGAGAATCCGCGCTCACCCTCATCGAACTGGTGAGAGCTGACACCGAGGTCGGCCAAGATGCCGTCCACTTGTTTGGCGCCGTGCAGGCGCAGGTGGTTTTTGATGTAGCGGAAGTTCGCGGCGATGAACACCAAGTTTGGATGCTCCGGCAGGTTGTGCTTGGCATCGGGATCTTGATCAAAGGCGTAGAGCTTACCGGTCGTGAGCTGGTCCATTATGGCCTTGCTATGACCACCGCCGCCAAAGGTCACGTCAACGTACGACCCAGTTGGATCGATGTTGAGGCCCTCAAGACATTCTACTAAGAGAACAGGATCATGGTAACTCATTCTGACTTGGATTTATTCCGCCCATTACTTCTTCGGCGAGCAATCCAAAGTCATCGCTATCCATGTTCACAGCATTTTCATACGCTTGCTTATCCCAAATCTCTACAATCCCGTTGTGTGCACTAAGCACTATTTCGCGGCTGAGGTTGGCAAAAGCTTTGAGATCTGGGCTAATTCCTACACGGGTGGCGCCATCAAGCTCAACAAGTTTTACTCCTGCGGTGAATAGTCGAATGAAATCGTTGTGCTTCTTCACGAAGCGATTCAAGGTATTAACCTTACTCATGACCTCATTCCACTCTTGCATTGGATACAATTCCAAACACGCGCTAAATACACTTCTCTTCAACACGAATGCATCGTCCATCGCCGGCGCTAGCTGCTTTTTAAGCGCTGCCGGGAGGCTGATGCGACCCTTCGCATCCATCTTGCATTCGTGTACTCCGATCAGATTTAACATGTGTATAGACTGCTCTCTTACAAAAGTAGAATTATCATCCCACGATTTCCCACAAACGTACACATTGTGGATAACTTTTGCCACCTATTTGACGTAAAATTCCTCTAGGCCTTATTTAGAGCGGTGGGAAGAAGTGGGAGAAGGTGAAAACAGAGTGTGAATAAGATTGTGAATAGCTCTGGGTCCAATTGGCCCAAGAAAATGGCCTAACTTTGCGCCAATACTAGAACAGATGAAGATCAACACTGCCGAATTCATGAAATCCTCCGCGCGCATCAGCGAATGCCCGGACCCTATCAAAAATGAATTTGCCTTCATCGGTAGATCGAACGTTGGGAAGAGCTCTTTGATCAATATGTTGGTGCAGCGCAAGGACCTGGCAAAGACCTCAGGTCGCCCCGGAAAAACCCAGCTCATCAACCACTTTGAAATCAATGAGCAATGGTACTTGGTTGACTTACCTGGCTATGGCTATGCGAAGACCTCAAAGACCAAGCGTGCCGAATTTCAAAAGATGATCACGAACTACATCAAGAACCGTGAGAACCTCATCAATACGTTCGTGTTGGTGGACAGTCGCCATGATCCACAAAAGATCGACCTAGAATTCATGGAGTGGTGTGGTATGGAAGGCATTCCCTTCTCCATCGTCTTCACCAAAATCGACAAGCTCGGCTCCTCCGCGCTCATGAAACAGATCGCGCGTTACAAGAAGAAATTGCTATTGCAATGGGAAGCGCTTCCTCCCGTGTTCATGACCTCGGCCGAAGGAAAATCTGGCCGCGAAGAGGTCTTGAGGTACATCGACGAACTCAACGCGAGCATCAGCCCACAGATGTATAAGAGGTAATCTTTATTTTTCTGGAGCAATGAGCCCCGTCTTCTCCCCGAAGTAGCGGGCGAAATCGCGCATATCTGCGGCTAGCGCAGTGTCCTCCGTGGCGCGCTCGTATCCGTCGGCCATAGAAATAAAGGTCTGGTGGTACATGCGCTTCATGTCGTCCATGAGCATGTCTTTGGTCCACAAATCAATGCGCAAACATTCAGCGTTTTTATCGTCCCAAACGCCCATCATCAATGCCTTTGCTTGCTCGTTCGTTACCCCGCCATCGGTGGCATCCCAAGTGATGGTTTCAGGGATTTTGTTTTCGTCAAGTCCGACGGTGATTTTGATTTCGCTTTCTTTCTGTACAGCCATTACGGTTTGTATTGAGCGTCGCGCAAGAATTTCTGAGCGTCGCGGATTCGTATCAAAGATTCAAGGGAGAGATCGCGGTGATTTTCCGCATAGGATTGGACTAATTTATACCCGATATACCGAGCCACACGACCAGGAATCTCTACATCCATCGAGGTTCTCAACTTTGAAAACGGAGCGGGTTCAACTAAGCGTTGATGTACCATCATATCGGTTGAAAATAGTAATTGGTTGCGTACAAATACTTCCCAGATATTTGCTTCATTTTCTTCAAGAAATGCCCATTGCTCAGCGCTATAACCAAGTACTTCATAGCTTTCAAGTTTGTACCCGGTCAAGGCTTCAGTAGCTACAGCAATTTTGCCGTGGTAAATCATTTTCGTTAAAAGAGTTGCGTCTTGAGGGTTCTCAAAACGCAGTGATTTCAGCACGGCATGGGCATATGCAACGGGAATTTGACTACCCCTTAGTAAGGCTCTTTGATAGGCGGGTATTCCTTCATATCCAGGGTATCCTTCTCCAAGAAAATTGTGCAATCCCACGAAGGCGTATGTAGGTTCCTCTTCCGTTCTCCCGGCATAATACAAACACGGATCTTCCAGATCAAATCGGTCGATGTAGAAGTACAATATATCTGGACGAGGTAATTTCAATAGTTCTTTTGCCCTGCCACTGATCTCGTTTAATTCTAATGCAACAGAATTTTTATCTATTAGATTTTGAACATTGCTATAGTGATTCAGTAACAGCTGATTTTCACGTTCTTGCCTCCAATAATTGGGTAATGGATACGATTGTAAGAAGGGGCTAAAATCTCGCTCTAACGTTTTCATATCGAGCGAATCTCCCCCGAACAAGGCTTCGTCAAAACTTCTTACTTCCCATTGAAAACTCAAATCATTTTTTGCTGGGAAGAGTGAACTTGGCTTACCGCAGCTAATCAAAAAAAGTAGTGCAGTTAGCATGGAGATACCATGCCTCAACCAAGAAATATGTACCCTATTGCTTCTTGTCATTTAGTCTTTTTCAATGCCATTGCTGCGTTTCAGTAACCTTATGCCACTTCTTCATTTCCAAGGGCTTTTTTGATGGCTTATTAAAACTCCGTTGAATAAAGAAGCCAATAGCTACGATGAGGGCAGCAGCGAAGAGGTATATTTGATACTTGCTTTTCATAGGGTCAAATTTAAGCGCTAAGCAATGAAATTACAGGAAACGGCAGATCATATTACGAATTGGTTGAAAAGCTATGCAGAGAACGCTGGCGTGAAGGGTTTTGTTGTGGGCGTTAGTGGCGGAATAGATTCTGCGCTTACCTCCACACTCTGTGCCCGCACCGGCCTTGAAGTACTGACCTTGGAAATGCCCATCCACCAACATCCCGACCAAGCTTCGCGTGGTCAAGAACACCAAGCTTGGCTTTCCACCAACTTCCCAAACACGCGCCACCTTCAGGTCGACCTCACACCGGTATACGACCGCTTCGTTGCTGCCATGCAACCGAGCGGCGCGGATCACGGGCTCTCGCTTGCCAACTCCCGCGCGCGCCTTCGCATGTCCACCCTCTATTACCACGGCCAAGCCAATGGTTTATTGGTAGCCGGTACAGGCAATAAGGTCGAAGATTTCGGGGTAGGATTTTACACCAAATACGGCGACGGCGGAGTAGACTTGAGCCCTATTGCCGATCTATTGAAAACAGAAGTATTCGCTTTGGCGCGCCATCTAGGTGTGGTCGATAGCATCTTGGATGCCAAACCTACAGATGGGCTGTGGGGCGATGACCGTACAGATGAAGATCAGCTTGGGGCCACATATCCAGAATTAGAATGGGCCATGGCGCAACAAGAAGCAGGAAAGTCCGCTGCAGATTTCTCGGGCCGCGAAGCAGAAGTCATGGCCATCTATCTGAAATTTAACACTGCGAACAAGCACAAAATGCTGCCTATTCCGGTGTGCGAGATTCCGACAGAGTTCAAATAATTATTCCAACCTCACCTCATCCGTGAAGAAATAACTCTGGTGTCCGGCACCAGGATGCCAATCTTGAAGTCGACCGGCATTGTAATACATAATGCGGATGGCCTTCACACGATCAGTTTTAGGATTGCTCATGGCCACATCATGACGAATAGCTTCTTCTTGTCCTAGGGGATTAATCAATTCCCTGGCACCAAAGAAGTGCCACTGATCGTTTCCGTCGTACAATACTTGCACCTCTACTTTCTGGGGCGCTGCAATCCAAGCGCGGATATCTTTGAGAACACTGACGTGTACAGTTTGGACTTGTTTTGGTTTTTTCAACGTGATTTCAAGCGTCGCATCGTGCCCTTGCACTCCGACCCAATGTCCCTTGCGCCAGTCCGTATCACCAGTGATGCCGTCGACCATCGCCTCCGGTCCCCCTGCGGTGTACTGACCAGAAGGATGTCCCATGATCCATTGCGCTTCTAGGTTATCGTCGCGCTTGCTGAACACGGCGCGGGCTACGTGATTGCCGTAGCCGAAATGTGGTGTAACAGCGGTGACGAAGCCATCGTCGTAGGCTGTTCCAATGCGCACTCGACCCTTGCGGTCCTTTTTCCATTTCACGTTTTCGTAGCGGTCGTACTTCCACAAGTTGTATTGCCCGGTCGGGATGATCTCAACGGGTGCAGTGCCGGTGAAGGTGCGCGGTACTCGGACAATAGGTGCCGGTGGTGTTGGGTTTTTCATCTTCGTGGCGTAGCGATAGACCTTGCCCCAATCCGACGGTTCGTCGCCGCGCTTCACCTGCCAATGGCCGCCTTCGAGAAGTTCCTCGTGTGTGAAATAGCGCTTCTGAAAAGGAACCTGAGCACTATCCCCACGGTCGTAATCCATGATGTAGGTACCCACATCTTCCACAGTGATGTCCAATTCCTTTCCACTGGGCAGTTCTAAGTGAATAGCATCCCACCACGGGGTGGAAATTTGGTATTCCGGTTTGCCCGGTACCAATGGATACATGCCCATCGAGGCCATAACGTACCACGCGCTCATCTGTCCACAATCTTCATTTCCGCTCAATCCGTCTGGGGCATTTTGGTATTGCGATCCCAAGATGCGGTGCACCCAATAGCTGGTACGGCGCGGATTATTTGTGGCATTGTAGAGGTAGGCAATGTGGTGCGATGGTTCGTTGCCGTGGGCGTATTGGCCGATCAGTCCTGTGATATCGGCTTGCTCGCGCCCGGTGGTGTGAGAGCTCGCATAGAACAGGCCGTCGAGCAGGTCTTCGAGCACATCGTGACGTGGTTTGACCAGTAGTTTTTGTTTTTTGCGTGGAAGCTGGTTCCAATTTTCTCGTGCGCCACGATAATTGGTCAAAACTTCCATCCATCCTTCAATATCATGAACGGGCGAAAAGCTGTATTGAAAGGCGTTGGCTTCGGTGAAGTGGTTGTTAACCTCTCGCGGATTGTAGGGGCTGTAAAAATCTCCATTGGTTCGCGGTCGAACGTACCCGCTCTCTGGGTCGATCAACGAACGGTAAGCGGAGGATCGTTGGTCGTAGGCCATGTAGGTGTTCCAATCCTCGAAGCGCTGTGCCGTCCATGCGATACATGCATCGTCATACGCATATTCGAGTGTTTTACTGACCGATTCACTTTCGTCCTCAATACTTAGAAACCCATATTGCTGGTATTCCTCCAGCCCAAAGACATCCATCTCTGCCGTGGAACGCATGGCTTCGATGGTTAGGGCGGTATCGGTGTGGTAGCCTTTGGCAATGGCATCGGCAAGTACACTCACGCTGTGGTAGCCGATCATACAATCGGTCTCATTACCGGCTAATTCCCATATAGGCAAACGCCCGCGCTGCTTGTACATGTCGAGCATGCCGTAAATAAACTCTTGCGTACGCTCGGGTTGTGTAATGGTATACAATGGGTGCGCCGTTCTGTAGGTGTCCCAAAGGCTGAACACGGTATAATGGCGGTTCACAGTATCGCGATAGATGATGTTGTCTTGTCCGCGGTAACTCCCGTCAACATCGCTCCAAAGATTTGGAACGGAATAAGCGTGATAAAGCGCTGTAGCAAAGATGGCACGCTGATCCGGTAAGGCACTTTTTACTTTGCTTTTGGCCAATTCTTTTTCCCATTTTGCTGCGGTTTCTGCTCGTATTGCATCAAAGGTATTTAGTCGGAGCAGTTCGCTCTCATAATTTTTCCAAGCACCTTCTGTCGAAGTGCCGCTCATTCCAACCTTCAACGTAGCTTCTGTAGTGCCCTCAGGTAATGATATCCAATATACTCCGTCACTTAACTCGCGAGTATTTTCAGGAATAGGATGAATGGAGAGCGCAAAATAGAAGTGTTGTTCTCGTGCCCATCCTTCAGAAATTCTATGCCCTTCCCAATCCCCAATGCCAACTTCTTCAAACGATTTGTCTAAGACACGATCCCGAAAATTTAGGTCAATCATCACTCCAGGCGCACCACCTTTAGGGTAGGTAATCTTTAAAACCCCTGATCGATCCCCAGCCGTCGCCTCGATGACCGTTCCGTCATCTAGTCTAGCCCGGTAGTATCCCGCTTCGGCCACCTCACTGGCCTTATCAAATGCGATATGATCCCCTTCCTTGGTCGGCGAGGAATAGGGCAGCATCAGCAAATCACCATAATCGCTCACACCCGTGCCGCTGAGGTGGGTGCAAGTAAAACCGTACATCGCACTATCGGTGAAATGGTAACCACTGCAGCCGTCCCACCCATCGTACCGGGTATTTGGGCCCAATTGTATCATTCCAAAGGGCGCCTGCGCACTGGGATGGGTGTGGCCGTGGCCGCCGGTTCCAATAAAGGGATTGATATCTTGTACAGAGGTCCACGTCGCTTCTTGAGCATGCAGACTAAGCCCAAGGAAGAGGGCGAGTATTTGGGTCCAATTTCGCATGTTCCCAAATTAAGAATAATGCGTAAGTTTAAGGAAACACATAAGCATGTCCAGAAGAAGATTTCTGAAGAATCTTGGCTTGGCAAGTGCGGGCCTGGCCATTCAACCCATTACCACCAACGCACGAACAACAGCCCAACCTAAACCACTCAAGGATTCCCCTTTAATTATCAGTACTTGGATACACGGCATGGAAGCAAATGCCGGCGCATGGTCTGTGCTTAAAAACGGGGGTGCTGCATTAGACGCTGTGCAAAAGGGGGTAGCGGTGACGGAAAGCGATATGAACAACCGCAGCGTTGGGCTTGCCGGACGTCCAGACCGGGACGGTCATGTGACCCTGGATGCCTGCATCATGGACCACGACAGTCGATGCGGATCTGTAGCTTTCTTAGAGGATATCCAGCATCCTATAGATGTTGCCCGTGCCATTATGGATAAGACGCCACATGTCATGTTAGTAGGCGAGGGAGCCCAGAAATGGGCGTTAGAAAACGGGTTTTCAAAAGTAGATTATAAGGTGCCCATTCCAGAAGTGCAAAAGGACTATGAGCATTGGCTTATTAAATCGGAATATAAAACAGGTGTGAACGTCGAAAACCACGATACCATTGGAATGCTGGCCTTAGACGCCACCGGCCGCATGGCTGGCGCGTGTACCACCTCGGGTATGGCGTACAAAATTCGTGGTCGAGTAGGAGATAGTCCCATCATTGGGGCTGGATTGTTCATTGATGGGGATGTCGGTGGCGCAACAGCTACAGGTGTTGGTGAAGCGATGATTCGCACGGCAGGGTGTTCTGCGGTAGTCGAGTCCATGCGTCGTGGAGCTTCGCCTGAGGAAGCTTGTTACGAGATCGTACAACGAATCCTGAAAAAACATCCTGGGGTCAATGGCATGCAAGTAGGATTCTTAGCAATGAATGTTCAAGGCGAGTACGGCGGATACAGTGTCTACAACGGATTTAACTATGCATTACGTTCCAAAGACCGCAACGAGATGGTCGATGCCAAATACATGAGAACATGGGGGTAAAAAAGAGGGATATTCAACGACGATGGTGGCGTCTAGCTGTAGGAACAATTTTTCTTGTGGGTGTTGTAATGCTGCTTAATAAGGGGTCAATTATAGGCTCAGAAGAAGAAAGTTGCCTCGAGTGGGCACCGGTAACACAGTTAATTCCTCCTGTAGTTGCCTATGAATTTGATAGCTCTGGATGTAATGCGGTGGATGAGGTGAACTATGAATTGGATGCAAATCTTGAAAGAGAAGCATATCGAATCGTTTCAGATTCAGATGGAATTACAGTCTTTCACGGTGAAAAAGGAGATTATAGAGCGCGTAGTACGATCAAACAATTGGTCTTGATGGCAAACAATCCTGCTTTGCCGTGGGGAACTATCGAAGACCGCCCAGTATTTCGTCACCGCGGCGTTCTTATGGATGTGTGTAGGCATTTCTTTACGGTTGATGAGGTCAAGCGTCACCTCGATGTGATGGCCCTATATAAGTTTAATGTGCTTCACTGGCATTTAACGGAAGACCAAGGATGGCGAATGGCCATGGATGCCTATCCAAAATTAGCCGAAGTGGCTGCGTATAGAACCCACGGAGACAGCATTTATGGCGGTTACTACACTCGAGAAGATTTGGAGGCCGTAGTAGTATATGCGGCAAAATTGGGCATTGAGGTCATTCCCGAGATTGAAATGCCTGGACATAGTCAAGCAGCACTTGCGGCCTATCCGGAACTGGGATGCACGGGAGAGTCTGTAGAGGTAGCCACAGAATGGGGTGTATTTAAAGAAATCTACTGCGCCGGGAAAGAGGAAACCTTTGAGTTTTTAGAAGATGTCCTTGATTATATCTGTGAGATCTTCCCTTCAAAATATATTCATATTGGCGGTGATGAAGCGCCAAAATACCGCTGGGAGCATTGTTCAAAATGTCAAAAGCGGATGAAAGATGAGGGTCTTGATGATGAAGAGGCTTTACAAGGATGGTTCAATACCAGAATAGAAAACTATTTGGCCACTAAGGGCAAGCAGATCATCGGTTGGGATGAAATATTGGAGGGCGGCTTGAGTCCGAATGCCACAGTGCAGAGCTGGCGTAGTTTTGAGGGCGCTATCCAAGCGGCACAGCAGGGCCACGATGCCATTGTGAGCCCTACCTCACATGCTTATTTTGATTACCCAGTGAGCAGCATTGATGTACCGAAAGTATATAACTACAGTCCCATTCCAAATGATTTAGACCCGCTTTTAGTTGGACATATTTTGGGAGGGGAGTGTAATTTATGGGCTGAGCGCATTCCAGATACTGAAACCCTCGATCGCAGATTTTTACCACGTGGAATAGCAATGGCTGAGGTGCTATGGTCAAACCCGAAAGATCGCGATTACGATGAATTTTGGAATCGTCTACAGGGCCATTATAGTATGTTGGATGCGCTCGGATACAAATATGATGTAGAGCAGGTCCCTGTGAAGTTGAGCACAAAAAATGATTCCTTTATAGAAGAACTGAAGGTCGTTGCTACGATAGAGCCAGCCTTTGAAAATCTTGACCTTGAGATTGAAGCACCTACGGGAATGGTCATGGGTAGCACTACGAATTTTACTAAACGAGGTGTCCACGAATTGAAAGTGCAACCCAGTCGCGACGGTCATGCTATGGGTAAAGAATTGGTTTATGGATTCTCAGTGCATGAGGGATTGGTGACGCACAGTTGCTTAACTAGTCCTCCCACTGAGCCGTATACAGGGACAAAGGACATACCATTAGCCAACGGTGTCCTAGGCTCAACTAATTATCGCGATGGAAACTGGCTGGGCTATTATGGGCCAGATTATTTCAGCGGTCATTTCGGCTGGGACAAACCCTATGTTATTGATTCTATCAAAATCAATTTCCTGCAGAGCAGATTGAGCTGGATACTCATTCCAGAAAAGGTCATTACCGACGTATACGAAAGTGAGGATCAAATTTCTAGGTATGAGTGGGAGCGTAAAAGCTCAACTTCTGAGGGAGGCACTTTTATAGAGACCATGGTCTTAGCGCCTAAAGGAGGATTCCCTACCACCAAGACAATTGATATTAAAATTCCAAACACTGAGGTGTTGCCAGATGACCATTCTTCTGCGGGTGAACGCGTTTGGCACTTCTTAGACGAAGTACAGATTTATGGCCGACCACTTTGAAATTGAGATTGCTATTGAGGAGCCTGGCCATGCAGTACAGCTCATCGATCTTGGCGTGCACCGCATAGAGTTATGCAGTAATTTAACGGAAGGCGGATTGACACCATCTGCGGCTCAGATTGAGATGGCGGTGGACGTAAGTGACTTGCCTGTATATGTGATGCTCAGGCCTCGTGCCGGCGATTTCACCTATAACAGATTGGAGAAGCATATGATGCTTGAGGAGCTGAAGATCCTTAGTGATTGCGGGGCATCGGGGATTGTCTTCGGGGCTTTGGACGGCGGTCGAAATATCGATGCGGATTTTGTGGAGTTGGTGGCCCAATTCTCTCATGATTACGGCCTCGCCATGACTTTTCACCGCGCTTTTGATGCTTGTGCAAGGCCGGAAACGGCTATGGAGCTGTTGGTAGAATTGGGTGTGGAGCGAATCTTGACCAGTGGTTTTGCACCTACCGTAACAGATGGCTTGGCAGCGCTCAAGGACTTATGTGAACAGGCGAATGGACGCATTGAGATACAAGCCGGATCTGGAGTATGTGCGGCTGTAGTGAATGATCTATGGGAAGCGGGAATCCGTTCGTTTCATTGTACAGCACGTACTAAAATTACAGCACGCGAAGGCAGTGTTGAGGATCGTCTTGGTTTTGGTGATTATTGGTCCTTGGACACTAAGAAAATTGAAAATCTCAACAGTGCGCTCTGGCGAAAGTTGGTATAAAAAAGCCCGCTCGAAGCGGGCTTTTGCTATATTCATTCACTCGAGATTATTTCCCCCAACGTTGAATTTGTGCGATTTCGAAGTTTAACGGAATTGGGACACCTGGAACAGTTACTGTTAAAGCAGTATCCATTCTGAAAGTAAAGGCATCTTGTTCTAAGGTCTTGATTACATATTGAAGATTAGTTGAGCCGCCACCTGCACCGGGGATTCCGATGCCTAGGTCAACATTCTTTAAGACAAGAATGGTGTCGTTCTTAATGGCCCACCCAATAGAGTCAATGCGAGTTCCAGCAGAATCCAAAGTAAGTCCTCCGTTATCCATAAAATTGGCTTCCATCATGGTGGTACTTTGGGTGCTGGTAGAATCCAAGAAAGGAAGTGCCTGAATGTTTACCTGTTGATTGATACCCGTCCAAACGCCGGTTACCTTGAACTCAGTGCTTTTGTTTTCCCACTTTGTACATGATGCGAGCAATGCCGTTGCGGCAACTAAGAATGCGATTTTTTTCATTGTTTTTTCAATTAGGTTTTACAAAGATGTCAATATTTATGCCAGCTTCGACAAAGCATCTTCTTTATCAAGCGCAAGTTGCGTTTTTAAGGATTCAAGGCCATTGAAGTTCATGACGTCTCTCAAGCGATGGCCAACAGCAAAATGTAAATGTTGACCGTAAAGATCTCCTTCAAATTCAAATAAATGAATTTCCACCGAACGCCTTGTGCTGCCTACTGTGGGACGACGGCCAATATTAGCCATCGCCTTGAAGTGTTCTCCATTTAGCCTAACCCAGCCCGCATAAACGCCATCTGCAGGGATCAGTTTATGTTGGAAATTGATATCTAGATTTGCGGTTGGGAAACCTATAGTACGACCTATTTGGTCACCATCAATTACCTTGCCGCCTATGATATATGGATGGCCCAAATAGGATGCGGCAAGCTCGACATTACCTTGTGTTAACGATGTCCGGATTTTTGTACTACTAATGTTCACCTCATCGATATCCAAGGCAGGGATTTCTTGGACGTCAAATCCATAAATAGGGCCAAACTCTTTTAAATGTTCGAAGCTTCCTTCTCGATTACGACCGAAATGGTGATCGTATCCTATGACTAACTGTTTCACACCAATTTGATTCACTAAAATCTCACGAACGAATTCTAAAGAAGGTGTACGCGAGAATTCTTTAGTAAATGGGTGGATGATAAGGTGATCTAGGCCGGTTTGTTCTAGCAGTCCAATTTTTTCTTCTAGGCTCGTCAGAAGTTTCAATTCTACATCCGGTTGTAAGATGAGCCTAGGATGTGGAGAAAAGGTGAGAAGCACACTTTCTCCACCGACTTTGTAGGCGGTTTGGACTAATTGGCCTAAAATCTTTTTATGACCCAGATGAACACCGTCAAAAGTCCCCGTGGTAGCTACGGCACATTCTAATGCATGAAAATCAGCTAGGGAGTGGTATACTTTCAACTTCAGTTGTAATTTTCCGCAAATTACGAATTGCGAATTGTATTCTCATGAAGAAAATCGAACCATTCTACGCCTTCCAAGCCGGTTGGGTACGCTATAAAAATAATGCGGGAAAATATTCTGTGTATTTCCTGTTGGCGCTCCTGCTGATCGTTTTTGGCATGGATGGTGCAGCTATGATTGGCTCGTTACTCTCAACTATTTTGGGTCCAATTGGATTGTTTTCAATATTGATTGTTGCTGTTTGTAGCATCGAATTTTTATGGTTGGGATATGCTCATTTTGCCAAGGTAGACGAACAAACGGGCATAGTTCAGTTTGAGGACTTTTTTGGTGCTTTCCGGAAGAATCGTCGGCAACTGTTTGGGGTATACTTGACCTCGTTTTTACTGTCTGTTTTGGCCATAGTCTTGATGTTTACACTTGTACCGCTATCTGAAGCGTATAATGAATTCCTGGCCAGTATACCTGCTAATCCTACGGATGACCAACTAATAGAAATCCAGGAAGAACTTATACAGTTTGTAGTGAACAATCCAGGACCTATCTACAGAGCCTACGGCACTTTAGTCGTAGTACGAATGTTGTTCAGCTTTGCCGGTTTTAAGGCATCATTTGAAGGAACTCGTGCGCTTCAGTCTTTTAAGTGGAGTGTGGCCAATGTGGGGAGTAACTTCCTTGCCGTGTTTTTCTGGTTTTTCACCTTTGTCATTGTCCTGGTTGTATCCAACATAGCCTCGCAATTTATCGGAATTATAGGCTTGTTTCCGCTTGTGGTTTTGATTCCATGGCTTCTGCTTACAAGGTACGATATGTACACCCAGATAAGAGATGAGAAGGAAGCTGCAACTACAGGGAATGAAGATTTTGAATACGACAATTAAAATTTCTTTTACGGGTTGCATTCAAGTAAATCCCTCCATGCTGTGCATGGCGCGTTTCTCTTCTCTCAATCAAGGATTGCTACCCGTGCTTCGCAGGGTAGCGGATCTCTTTGGGGTTGCATCCAAGTAAATCCCTCCGTGCTGTGCATGGCGCGTTTCTCATCGCTCAATCATTAAGTCGTGGTAGACAGGATTGCCAACTTTTGCTGGCGCAAAAGATTGGCGGACCTCTGTGGGGTTGCATCCAAGTAAATCCCTCCATGCTGCGCATGGCTCGGCTTTTTTGTTTCCACCCTTCACTAAAGCAAGCTTTGTTCGGTGTGGAAACAAAAAATCCCGACCAGTTTCCTGGTCGGGATTTACTTGTGCGGATGAAAGGACTCGAACCTTCACGCCGAAGCACTAGTGCCTAAAACTAGCGTGTCTACCAATTTCACCACATCCGCAGCAATTGGGACGGCAAATATATAGAGAAAATTAGTTTGACAAGAAAAAAGAATTGGCCCCAGTAAAAATTAACTTTGCTAAAATCTTTGTCCCATGGCGACATTCAATCCAGACGACATAACAACCAAAGAGCGCCACATGAAATTGCTGGGAGCAATAGGTCCTAGACCCATTGCCTTAGTGAGTACTGTGGATGAGCATGGCAACAACAATTTGAGTCCATATAGCTTCTTCAACATCTTCTCTTCGAATCCGCCGGTGGTGATTTTTTCGCCGGCAAGACGCGTGAGAGATAATACGACGAAGGATACCCTGCACAATTGTATGGTACAAAAAGAGTGTGTGGTGAACGTGGTAAGCTACGGTGTTGCGCAGCAGGTAAACTTGAGCTCTGCGGAATACGATTCTTCGGTTGACGAATTCGTGAAAAGTGGTTTAACACCCTTAGATTCGGAAGTGGTGCAAGCCAAGCGAGTGAAGGAAAGCCCGGTGAGTTTGGAATGTGAGGTTCGTGACATCCTTCATTTAGGAGAGGAAGGCGGTGCCGGGAATTTGGTCATGTGTTTGATCAAGCGCATTCATATTGCGGACCGAGTGTTAGCGGACGATGGTGGCATTGACCAAGAAGAAATAGATTTAGTAGGCCGCATGGGTCGTCATTGGTGGGTGCGTGCCTCAGGAGATGCACTCTTCAAGTTGAGCCCGCCGCCAGTTGGAATTGGCGTGGATCAGATTCCAGGTGTTATTCGCCGTTCGACGATTTTGACGGGGAATAATTTGGGCCAATTAGGTTCGGTGACCGTCCTCCCCACAGATGAGGAAATAACAGCGATGAAAAATGACTTTGATGTGCGACGTATATTGCAAAACTTTACGGACGGCATCGAGCTTCGTGAGCAGTTGCACGAGATGGCAAAAGAAATGTTAGACAATGGCCAGGTACACGAAGCCTGGAAAGTATTATTAATAGATAAATCGGCCCGCTAAAAGGGTAAATGCATGCAAATAGAAGCCAGAATCCAAAAGATTATGGACGAACAGGTTATCTCTGACCGGTTCAGAAAGCGCGAGTTTGTTGTTCAAACGAAAGAGCAATATCCGCAAACCTTATGCTTTGAATTCACACAAGATAAGACCTCGGTATTGAACAACTTTCAAGTAGGTCAAGAGGTAAGTGTAGAGTTCAATATTCGTGGACGCGAATGGACACCCCCACAAGGCGGAGATACGCGTTATTATACCACCTTACAGGCTTGGCGTATGAATGCAGTAGAAGGCGCAGGCCCTGGACCGTCAGATTTGCCGCCGCAAGGACAGCCATTTGAGGCCCCATCAGGAAGCGCTGAAGTTCTTGACGACGATTTACCGTTCTAAAAGCGCTTAAATGAATAACGTCCATAGTCCACTATTTTTTATTGGCCAAGGGAATTGGGAAGTACCTGATCCTAATGATGCGGCTAATGAAGAAGGGCTTATTGCGTTGTCTTGGGAATTATACCCAGAAATGTACGAACGTCTTTACCCTAAAGGGATCTTCCCTTGGTTCGATCAGGACGGCGTGGTTTTTTGGTTTTCACCTCCCGTGCGAAGCGTGACGCCTTGTGATGGGGTGGTGGTGGCCAAGAGCATGCGACCATATATCAACAAAGGCGCTTGGCGCTTTTCAGTCAACACAGCCTTTGATAAAGTGCTTGAAGGGTGCAGTGGAATGCCACGTCCAGGACAGGCAGGTACCTGGATTTCAGAGATATTTTTAGAGAATTTTGCGGCCATGCACCAACTCGGGCTTGCCCACAGCTTTGAGGTTTGGGACGGCGAGGAATTGATCGGCGGAACCTTTGGGGTGATGACGGGGAATGTGTTTGTGGGCGAAAGTATGTTCCACAGCGTGAATAATGCTTCGAAATACGCCTACATCGGCATGTGTCAATATTTGGCCAGCGTGGGTGTGGGGTTGGTGGATAACCAGTTGCCTACGGCGCACCTGGACAGTTTGGGTGCGGAGAATTGGGATAGACAAGATTATCTAGATTACATGGGCATTCATGCGCCGGCAGGTGCGGCCAATGTGGTGGTGCCTGAAGTACACTCTTTTGCCCTGCGCTATTGATGCTTACTCAAGGAGGCACTGAGGCTATTTAAACTCAATACACTTGCGGCTATCAAAGCGCCTGGAATGAGACTCAGATAAGCTTTCCCTGTCATCAGGTAGGGGTAATAATCCCGAATCATACTGCCCCATGAGGGCATGGGGGGCTGAGCACCGATGCCGAGGAAGCTAAGGCCACTTTCGATGAGCAGGGCGCTGGCAAAATTGGTCGTGCAAATAACCAAAAGTGGTCCCCAAGTATTTGGCAGGATTTCCTTAAACATAATGTGGGCGGTTCCGAATCCTAGTACTTTAGCCGCCTCCACATATTCTTTTTGTTTTTCAGCTAAAAATTGCCCTCTCACTACACGGGCCACCTCGACCCACATGGTCAGTCCTACGGCGATGAATACCTGTGTGAGGCCTTTGCCTAAAACGAAGGTTAGGGCGATAACAAGTAATAGTGTAGGGATGGACCACAGAACGGACATGAGCCAAGAAAGGAATTGGTCCACGCGACCGCCAAAATAACCGGCTGCAGCTCCGACAGGAATGCCTATGACCAAACTGATGCTCACGGCGATCAATCCCACAGTTAATGAAATGCGGCTGCCTAGAATGATCCTAGAAAAATGATCGCGGCCAAACTTATCGGTTCCGAACCAGTGCGTTCCCATCTCGCTGGACGAGCCTGGAGAGAGCATCGCCCTGCGGAGGTTCATATCATTGGCCATGTCGCTGCTGTCCAAGACAAGCAATGGCGCGAATACAGCACAGAGGATAAGGCCTATGATGAACCAGCCCCCAGGATGGCGGATGAATTTTCTTATGTTATTTGACCAAATCATTAACCACTTTTACCCCTTCACGCAGCACGAGGTCACGCGATAAATTCTTATACCATTTACGGTAAATATCTGATTGTGCACTATCGGTTTCAAACATGGTGAGGTGGTCAGGGAGTGGAACGACGCCAAGGCTATCTGGTGCTTTGTTGATGTTTTTAAAAAGATCACTTTGGGCCGAAATAGAATCTTGAAAGGCTACGTATTCCGTGTAGTTTAGTGGAATCCGTTTGTTTTCCTCGCCCTTCTCAATCCATTGGGCGTATTCCCTGAAGATATCATAGGTATGTTCGTTAGCTAAGCGCTCCTCCGCTTTTTTCTTGGCATGTTCGAAAGCCGTGATCCAATGTTTATTGACCTTGTAGGTTGCTTGTTCGACACGGTCAACGGCTAAAGCATGATCGTATTCTTTTTCTCCTATGGCTATCTCATCATAAGGTCCGGGTAAAGAGATATCTGGAATAACACCTTGTAGCTGGGTAGTGCCACCGTTAATACGATAGAATTTTTCCGTAGTAATTTTAATGGCACCTAGGGGTTTTAAGCGGTTCAGATTGCCTCCAACGGCACGGTCAAAATCAAACATATTCTGAACGGTACCTTTACCAAAAGTGGATTTAGATGGCCCCACTATCAGTGCGCGCCCACGATCCTGTAGGGCTGCACTAACGATTTCTGAGGCTGAGGCGCTGTATTCGTTGACCAGGACCACCAGTGGCCCGTCCCAATAAATTTTATTTCCTCGATTGCTCTTGGTTCGAGTCCCGCTTTGGAAGTTTTTCACTTGCACCATAGGACCTTTTTCCGTAAACAATCCTGCAATTTCAATGGCTGCTTGTAATGAACCGCCACCATTACTGCGTAAGTCGAACACAATACCTTCTACACCTTCGGCTTTGAGTTTTTCGATCTCAGCCTGGATATCATCGGCCGCATTTCTATTGGTGCTCTTGTAGAAATCAACATAAAATTTTGGCAGTCGAATATA
Organism: Schleiferiaceae bacterium; assembly: GCA_964216615.1. Lineage (GTDB taxonomy): Bacteria > Bacteroidota > Bacteroidia > Flavobacteriales > Schleiferiaceae > UBA10364. Next base: position 6,583 of record CAXPFQ010000058.1, on the reverse strand, counting down.
GCCGGTTTTAATACCTATACTTCCTTTATTATCCGCACTTTTACGATCGTAGATGCCACCGTCTAATACAACACTACGTGCGAAAGTACTTTCGAGTTCGACCACATCGCGAATGATGGGAATAACCATGCGCGAACCGTCCTTCTTCTTAACGGTAAGTCGCACTTCCGTGCCTTTTTTACCACGAATGAGTTTGATGCCTTCACTGATTTTGTAACCTACGACATCCACGGGCTCTTCACTCCCTTGGGCCACGGCGATAATCTTATCCCCGGCTTCCAGGTCACCTTGACGCCAACATGCGGATCCCGCGATGATACGTTCGATGGTGATGTAATCACCTTCTTTTTTTAACTGGGCGCCGATCCCCTCGAACTGTCCTGTCATGCTCAGCTCAAAATTTTCGTTCTGTTGCGGGGCGAGGTAGTTAGTATGCGGATCAAACACTTCACAATAAGCATTCATGTACATGCCGAACCATTCGAGTCGACTTACATCCATGAGGTCTGAATACCATTCATTTTGGAGTTCTAATTCCTTTTCTCGCGCCTCTTTTTCCAACTCTTCAAATGATTTTAGATCATCTATTTCGCCGTCTTCCAGGTCTTCTTGCTGTGCCTGTTCCTTTTCGTGAATGCGATTTATGATTCGCCACTTGAGGTGCTTTCTCCATTCGTCGATCAAGGCACCTTGGTCTGCGGCGAAGGATTTGCTCTCAGCATCGGTCCAAGTATATTCCTTGTAGGTATAGTCAAAAGGCTTTTTCAAGAGCTCAGTATATATAGTCTTTGAGCTTTCAATTCTATTGGTTATCAAATGGTAACTAAGCTCAAAAAACGCAGTATTATTTTGATGAAATGCATCATCTAGCAGGTAGCGGAATGGAGCTAATTTGTTCAACTCCTCTTGTGTTAAGAATAGCTTGTTGTAATCTAGAGTCTCCAAATAATTCTCATAGACCTCGGCACTTAGCTCGTCATTTACCGGTCTAGGTTGAAGATGGACATTAGTTAAAGCATCTCTGACGAGGGAGAATACCACTTGTTCTTTCTCCGCATCTGGACGGAGTAGATTAAAACTTAAAACAACTAGGGCCCCTAAGAATATAGGGAGGAGGTACATTATATTTTTTCGCTGCATAAGAATGGATAACAAAGAGGTAAGCAAGGTACAATCTTTAGGAAAAGATCAGGCATTGACACACGTTAAAGCAATCCCAAATAATAGGGAAAATGTTATGTACCTTTGCGACCCCTTTTCGAGGGGTTTTGCAGAATATAATTGGACACAAATGAACATTAGCAAGAAAGAAGTAGATGCACTAAATCTTTTGGTGACATTAGAAATCACTCCTGAAGATTACCAAGAAAAAGTGAACGGCGTATTGGAGAACTACCGTAGACGAGCGAATATTCCGGGATTTCGTCCTGGAAAAGTACCTATGGGTTTGATAAAAAAGCAGTACGGAAAATCTGCCCTTATTGATGAGGTCAACAAGATTTTGCAAGACAGTATTTACAACTACATCACTAGTGAGAAGCTGAATATTTTAGGTAATCCACTGCCTGTAGAGCAAGAAACGATCGATTTTGATACACCAGGAACTTATGAATTCCAGTTCGAGATCGGTCTTTCACCAGAGTTTGAGGTGAGCATTACCAAAAAGAACAAGGTTAAAGGTGCCAAAGTAGTAGCCGACAAGAAAGTATTAGATACCTACATGGAAGATATCCGCTCTCGCTACGGCAAGATGGTCACTCCAGAAAAGGCAGCGGTAGAGGATATGTTCCACGGCTCCCTAACAGAGGTCGATAAGGACGGAAATGCAGTTGCTGACGGTATCGTGAAAGAAGAAGCTCAGTTCATGGGCAGCAACCTTAAAACGAAAAAGGCGCAAGGTGACCTCTGCAAAATGGGCATGGGCAACACTGTGGTATTGGAAGCGGCTAAATCTTTCGGCAAGGACTACAACGTTGCTGGATTGTTGGGTGTGACAGATGCGCAACTAGAAGCTTCTTCGGGTTCATTTGAATTCAAATTGACAAACGTCACTCGCATGGAACCTGCGGAACTCAACCAAGAGTTCTTCGATAAGGTCTACGGTGAGGATGCTGTGACTTCTGAAGAAGAAATGCGTGAGCGCATGAAGGAAGAAGCGGAACGCATGTACGCGAATGAAGCTGACCAGTACTTCATGAATAACGTGGCAGAATACTTATTGGATAAAACGAAATTTGATCTGCCTGTAGCGTTTTTGAAAAAATGGATGCAGACTTCTGGTGAAAAGCCATTATCCGCTGAAGAAGTCGAAGCGGATTGGGAAAAGACGGAAAAGGGCTTGCGTTACCAATTAATTGAGAACAAAGTCATTCAAATGGGCGAAATCAGCGTAAGTCAAGATGAACTACTCGACCACACTGTGGGTTTGGTAAAAGCCCAGTTCCAACAGTACGGCCAACAAGTAATGGACGACGAGATGCTCAAAGGCATCGCTGAAAACGCGTTGAAAAACGAGGAGGAGGCACGTCGTTTGAACGATCAGGTGTACAATGCCAAACTGTTGACTTACTACAAAGAGAATTTTAAGGTAGAGGAGAAGGAAGTTAGCTATGATGATTTCATTAAATTGGTAACGGCAAAAGCCAAATAGTGCAATCACCTTAAAACAACCAACGAATGGATTTCGGTAAAGAATTCAAGAAATACGCTACCAAGCATGCCGGCATACAAAGCATGTATGTGGACCAGTATGTCGATGCTTCATTGACACCTTACATCATCGAAGAGCGCCAAATGAACGTAGCGCACATGGACGTGTTCTCGCGTTTGATGATGGACCGTATCATTTTCTTGGGCACCGGCATCAACGACCAAGTAGCCAACATCGTCCAAGCACAGTTATTGTTCTTGGAAAGTACGGATGCGAAGAAAGACATTCAGATTTACATCAATTCTCCAGGCGGGTCAGTCTATGCTGGTTTGGGAATTTATGATACCATGCAAGTGGTCAACCCTGATGTAGCGACGATCTGTACAGGCATGGCTGCCTCAATGGGTGCCGTGTTGATGTGTGCAGGAACCGCTGGAAAGCGTTCTGCCCTGAAGCACAGCCGTGTGATGATCCACCAGCCTATGGGCGGTGCTCAAGGCCAGGCTTCAGATATGGAGATCACCTTGCAAGAAATCTTGAAGCTCAAGAAAGAGTTGTACAGCATCATCGCCCACCACAGTGGACAGCCGTTCGATAAGGTAGAAGCAGATTCAGATCGCGACTACTGGATGACTTCGGAAGAAGCAAAAGCTTACGGTATGGTGGATGAAATTCTTCTCGGCAAGAACCAAGCGAAGTAATGAGCGATAATAATTCCGTGATCCACTGTTCATTCTGCGGCAGAAGCAAGGATGAAGTTGAAATGATGATCGCCGGTATGGATTCGCACATCTGTGATAAATGTGTGAGCCAAGCTGGGGGTATTTTGCATGCGGAATTAGGCGAGCAGCCGCAATCTAATCCCTTAGAGATTGCGGGCAAGCCCGAGTTCAACTATACACCAGCGCAGATCAAAGCACATCTTGACGAATACATTATAGGTCAAGAGGCCGCCAAGCGCACCTTAAGCGTTGCTGTGTACAACCACTACAAACGTATTGGAACCGTGCCTGTGAAGGATGCTCCTGAAATCGACAAGAGTAATATCGTTCTGGTAGGGAATACCGGAACGGGGAAAACGTTGTTGGCTCGTACCATAGCGAAAATGCTAAATGTTCCCTTTACCATTGTTGATGCCACGATTTTAACGGAGGCTGGATATGTTGGTGAAGATGTAGAAAGCATTTTAACACGTTTGCTTCAGGCGGCAGATTATGATTTGACTAAGGCTGAGGTTGGGATCGTCTTTATCGACGAAATCGATAAAATCGCACGCAAGGGAGATAATCCATCCATCACTCGCGACGTGAGTGGCGAAGGGGTGCAGCAAGGGCTCTTGAAGTTGCTCGAAGGTTCGAAAGTGAACGTGCCGCCGAAGGGAGGTCGCAAGCACCCGGATCAGAAATACATTGAGGTAAATACGAAAAACATCCTTTTCATTGCCGGCGGTGCCTTTGTAGGCATAGAAAAGAAAATTAGCGGAAGATTAAATTCCTCTACTTTAGGATATTCCAAAGAAGTGCGCGACCATATCGAGGATGAAGACCTCTTGAGCTACATTACTCCGTCTGATCTTAAGTCTTTTGGTTTGATTCCAGAGCTCATTGGACGTATGCCTATTGTAACCTATATGTCCCCTCTGGATCGCGATGCCTTAAAAGCTATTCTAACCTTACCGAAGAATGCACTTATCAAGCAATATCAACACCTGTTCCACATGGATGGCATTGCATTGACTTTTGAGAAAAAGGTATTTGATTATATCGTTGATGTGGCCTTAGAATACAAGTTAGGGGCACGGGGTTTACGAAGTGTTTGTGAAGCAATTCTTAATGACCACATGTTCGAAGCGCCGAATTCCAATCAAAAAGAGCTGGTTATTTCTCTTAAATATGCAAAGTCACAAATTGAACGCAGCTCGCTGCGAAAATTGAAAAGAGTAGTATAAAAAAAGGCGCCCATCGGGCGCCTTTTTAATTTGGAATGAACCGTGCTTAGCGCATGGTCGTATATACGTTTTGTACATCGTCGTCCTCCTCAAGTTTCTCGATGAGTTTTTCGATGTCCTTCGTCTGTTCTTCGCTTATCTCTTTGGTGGTTGTTGGGATATATTCGAACCCAGATTCTATAATCTCGTGGCCTAATTCTTCCAAACCCTTGGTGATGTTGCCGTACTCAGCGAATTGGCCATAGACCATAATCACCTCAGTTTCTTTCCCGTCCTTTTCTTCGGTATCCTTGAAGACATCTTCAGCGCCGAAATCAATGAGTTCGAATTCCAATTCTTCCAGATCAATATCACCCGCCGCAATCTTCACGTGGCACTTGTGTTCGAACATAAATTCCACCGAGCCTGAGGTTCCCAAAGAACCGTCACACTTGTTAAAGTACGAGCGGACGTTCGCCACCGTACGGGTGTTATTGTCCGTGGCAGTCTCCACTAATACCGCAATGCCGTGTGGACCGTATCCTTCGTAAATTATGGTTTTGTAGTCGCCCTGATCCTTTGACATCGCCTTTTTGATGGCGCGCTCCACATTGTCCTTTGGCATATTGGCTGCCTTGGCATTTTGCAGCAACATGCGAAGTCTATAATTTGAATCTGGATTATCGCCGCCTTCTTTAACGGCCATGATGATATCCTTACTGATTCGTGAGAAGGTCTTCGCCATCCCTGCCCAACGTTTAAACTTGCGTTCTTTTCTAAATTCAAATGCGCGTCCCATATCTGTGCTTCGGGTTTTTAAGGCTGTAAAAGTAAGCATTCGCTCTTACCTTTTTTTACCTGGTTTCTTTTTGGTTTTGGCCCATTGCTCCTTCTCCCATTTCGCAATTTCAGAGCGTCGTCCCACCGTCTTGGTGATGATGTCTCGCTCCAAATCCCACCCCCGTGCAGGACTATATTCGCGACCGTAGAATATGATTTGCAGGTGAAGTTTGTTCCAAAGTTCGCGAGGGAATAATCGCTTCGCGTCCCGCTCGGTCTGTTCCACACTCTTACCGTTGGAGAAGCCCCAGCGAAACATCAAGCGATGAATATGTGTATCCACCGGAAAGGCGGGAACCCCGAAGGCTTGACTCATGACTACACTGGCTGTTTTGTGCCCTACACTAGGCATGGCCTCCAAGGCCTCAAAGCTGGCCGGGACTTGGCCTCCGTATTCTTCCACAATGGTCTTACTGAATGTGTGAATGCCCTTGCTCTTCATTGGAACCAATCCACATGGGCGGATGATTGCCGCAATTTCTTCCACAGTCAATTTGGCCATATCGTAGGGGTTATCTGCTACGGCAAAAAGCTTGGGCGTGATTTGATTGACTCGCTCGTCCGTACACTGCGCACTGAGCACCACAGCGACCAATAAAGTGAAGGGGTCTGTGTGGTCCAGCGGCACCGGGGTTTCAGGGTATAAGTGCTCTAAAGTGGTCAGGGCGAAGTCAATTTTTTCTGCTTTGGTCATGTGGAAAACTAAAAATGATCAACAAGTGGTCTATCCTAGGAAACAAACATAACTTCGAGTTGTTGAGAAATAAAACTTATTGACCATGGCTTTAGAAATTGGCAGCGTCGCACCGGCATTTTCAGGTGTAAATCAGAACGGAGAAACCATCACTTCAGAACAGTTTCGAGGAAAGAAAATCATCCTCTTTTTCTACCCCAAAGCATCTACTCCAGGATGTACAGTAGAGGCATGTGATTTTAGAGATCACTACTCAGATTTGGCCGCAAAAGGATTTGAGGTAATAGGTGTGAGCGCGGACTCAGTAAAGCGTCAGCTCAACTTCGCGACCAAACAAGAATTGAATTACAACCTCATTGCAGACGAAGAAAAGTCTATAATCACCGCGTTCGAAGCCTGGGGTCCCAAGAAGTTTATGGGACGTGAATTTGACGGCATTTACCGGCACACTTATGTGATCGATGAGGAAGGT
>CAXPFQ010000057.1:0-20155 GCA_964216615.1 Schleiferiaceae bacterium | reverse complement strand
TGACCATCACAGATACGCTCTGTAACCGTAGCTATACCTTCGATTTCTTGGCCGATATCATTCGCATTGACGGACGTGTTTGGATACCGAACGCTTTCACACCGAACGGTGATAACGATAATGAACTTTTTGAAATTTATGGAAACAGCTGTTTAGAAGATCCAGTATTTGTGATTTTCGACAGTTGGGGTAATGAAATCTTCCGTTCCGAAGATCCATTCCACGAATTCTGGGACGGGACCTTTAAAGGAAAGCCCGTACCTCAGGACGTTTATACCTACAGGTTTACCGGTGGTAAAGAGGTGCGCTTGGGTACAGTGACCATCATTAATTAAGCGGGTGCATAGATTTCCTCCAAGACATTGAGGAAAGCATCTACGCAATCTTCCGTATTGAATTTGCTGAAAGAAACGCGTACCGGCTGGTAGTTCGATGTCCAATCCCCCAACGCACGAATGACATGGCTGCCTTGGTTAGAACCGCTCGTACAAGCCGAACCACCACTGACATTGATGCCTTTCATATCAAAAGAGAATGTGAGCATATCGTTGGCAGATTTTGGGAACGCTATACTCAAAACCGTATATAAACTCTTGTCCAATTCTGCACTACGTCCAAAGAACTTCGCATCAGGCACGATGCGCATGACACCGTCAATCACACGTTGCTTCAACGCTTCCACTTTCTTCTGGTCCTCGGCCATCTCCGTGGTAGCAATCTCAAAAGCCTTACCCAAAGCAACTATACCGATGGTATTTTCTGTGCCTGCGCGCATGTTGCGCTCCTGGGCACCGCCTTGGATCAATGGTTTTATCTTCAATCCACTGCGCACATAGGCAAAGCCTACCCCCTTTGGACCGTGTATCTTATGTGCGGAGCAGGTTAAAAAGTCATACCCAACCTCTTTCACGCTGATGGGCAAATGTCCCATTGCTTGAACGGTATCTGAATGAAACAACGCGCCATGAGCTTTGCACAAGGCACTAATTTCCTTGACAGGATTCAAGTTACCTATTTCGTTGTTGGCGAACATCAAGCTCACCAACGTCTTCGGTCCATCTTTTAGGAGCGCTTCGAGCTCCGCTACATCAATATCCCCAAATTCATTTACGCTCAAATAGGCAGCTTCTACCTCCCCACGCTCTACCATAAACTCCACAGGATGACCTACGGCATGGTGTTCGATGGTCGTGGTGATGATGCGCTTCACGCCTAAATCGCGAACGCTACAGAACAAAGCCATGTTGTCGGCCTCGGTTCCACCAGAAGTAAAGAAGATTTCACCAGGCTCCGCTTCAAGTCGCTGTGCGATACGCTTACGCACTACCTCCACCTCTACTTTGGCACCACGTCCGCTAACATGTGTACTTGAAGGATTACCAAAATTCTCCATCATACGCACCATCTCATCTTTTACACGAGGCTCCAATGGTGTGGTGGCAGCGTTATCTAAGAAAATGACTTCCATGCTCTGTTTTTAGGTTCCCCAAATATAAGGCTTACGCTAATTCTTCTATCTCCTTCATGAAGCGCTTGCCCAATGTGGTGGCTTCATCCGCGGAAGGTGCTTCAGTGTAAATGCGGATAATGGGTTCTGTGTTGGATTTTCTCAAATGCACCCAACGATCTGACCATGTGATTTTAACGCCATCAATGATACTTAATTCTTCATTCGAATAACGTCCAGCAATGGTTGCGAGAATGCCATCGACATCTAATCCTGGGGTCAATTCGATTTTCTGTTTGGCCATGAAATACTGAGGATAACCTGCGCGTAATTCGCTCATGGTCTTTCCAGATTTGGCCAAGTGTGTTAAAGCAAGGGCGATTCCCACGAGTGCATCACGGCCATAATGCAATTCCGGTAGGATGATTCCTCCATTACCTTCTCCTCCGAGCACGGCACTTGTTGTTTTCATTTCGTTCACCACATTCACCTCTCCTACGGCGGATGAGCTATAGGTCGAGCCCTTAAATTCTGCTAAATCGCGTAGGGCTTTGGAAGAGCTCATATTACTCACCACATGCCCTGGAGTGAGCGAAAGCAAATAATCGGCCACTAAAACCAAGGTATATTCTTCGCCAAACATGGCGCCTTTTTCATCAATAAAGGCCAATCGGTCCACATCCGGATCCACCACGATGCCAAGATCATAAGATCCGTTGCTTACCTCATCGATAATAGCGCCCAAATGCTTCTCGAGGGGCTCTGGATTGTGAGGGAATCTACCGTGCGGTTCAGGATATAGATTGTGGTGTGCTACGCCCAATTTATCGAGCAGCATAGGAATGGCCACACTTCCAGAGCTATGTACCGCATCAATGGCGACCTTGAAACCGGCGGCTTGTACCGCGGCTACATCGACTGAAGGTAAGGCCAATACTTGGTCAATATGCCAATCCATCCCGTCCACACATGCCGTGAGTGTACCGAGATCGGCTACCTCGGCAAAACATAAATCCGTGCTTTCTGCCAATCGCAAAATTTCAGCACCATCATCACCAGAGACAAATTCACCCTGCTCGTTCAAGAGTTTTAGTGCATTCCATTGCTCCGGATTGTGTGATGCAGTGAGGATAATACCACCTGCTGCGGCATACCTAGGAACAAGCATTTCTACCGTTGGCGTCGTACTCAAACCTGCGTTAATTACATCAATACCCAAACCTTGCAACGTGCTAATGACCAATTGTTCCAGCATCGGCCCGGAAGGACGTGCATCACGACCAATAACTACAGTTGGAGTCGAACTGCGATTTTTCAACCATTGGCCGTAGCCCGAGGCAAACTTTACGGCATCAATAGGTGTTAAGTTTTCACCTGGGACACCACCAATAGTGCCGCGTATACCAGATATAGATTTGATCAGTGTCATGCGGGATGGTTATGTTTTTGGCTAAGATAACCGCTAGGGGTACCGCGCACAACCTACGTTACTAGAATTGCTCATTTGTTAATAACAGTGTGAAAACTTCGATTGCGTGAGGCCCCCTACCTCTTTCTCTCGTTGCTCAAAGCACCTATCTTTCTACTATGCGATTTGAGGATCACGAGACCTTGACATTAGTACATGCCTTCGAAAACGCGATAAGTGAAGGGAGACAGCCCTATTTCGATGTGGAAGATTTAGAACTCATTCTAGACTATTACCTAGATACGGGGTCTTATGAACAAACCAAAAACGCATTAGAAATTGCACAAGCCATTCATCCATTGGCCTTTACCTTCAAAATTAAGGAGGTACAGTTGGATATTGCGATGAAAGATTTTTCGCGGGCTGAGGCTAAACTGAACCATTTAGAAGGATTGAATATGCGTTCCACGGAATTGCTCATCGCACGCGCAACCATTTTAATGCATCGCGGAAATACCCAGAAAGGTTTACAACTTTTAGACGAGGCTTTGGCCAATTCTGAAGATCCAGTTGAGGTACTACAGATGATCGCTGATACGCATTTGAGTCAGGGTGACTATCCCAGGGCAATCAATATTTTGGTGCGTTTATGTAGGTTGGAAGATGAAAGCTTAGATGAAGGTGCTTTGTACCAATTGGCCATGTGCTTGGACTTTACCAACGAATATGATCGTGCCATTGCATTATTTGAAAGCTTTACATCAAAAGAACCTTATAATCCTTTGCTCTGGTACCAATTAGGATCCTTCCAGCTGCGTAAAGACAATGAAGCCGTTGCCTTAGAAATGTTTCAATGGGCCATTACCGCTGATGAAACTTTCCATGCCGCCTATTTTGAAAAGGGACGAATCCACGAACGCAACGAAGAATATATCAATGCGCTTACAGCATACAAGCAAAGTATTAACGAAGATTTACCTAGCGGCTATGTACATTTCCGGATAGGATTACTGGAAGCCGAGCTGGGTAGTCCAAACGAAGCCTTACGCCAATTTAATAAAGCCATAGCCCTCGAACCTGATATGGACGATGTCCATTTGGAGCGGGCTAGCGTGCTTATGGAGTTGGAACGATATACAGAGGCGGTCAAGGATTATAAAAAAGTCTGGTTAAAAGAAGCCTATGGGTCAGAGGACGTCTTGGATTTCGTGGAGTGTTTAATAGAATTAGATTTATTAGAGCAAGCCATTGCCATTTTACAAGATTCGGTAGAAAGATTTCCAGAGGTACTTCAGTTTAGATTAGTCCTCGCTGGATACCTCTTTGCTGCAGACGATATAGTCAGTGCAAAAAGCGTACTGGACGACGTTCATCTAAATCGTGACGAGTTGCGAACACTTTTTGCAGAATACTTCCCAGATCTATTAGAAGTCCCAGTAGTGGCAGCTATTTTAGCAGAATTGAAATAAGCAATCATGCGGAAATATTTGAGCTTGTTCCTCAAAGGGATGGCCATGGGAGCGGCAGATGTCGTACCAGGAGTCAGCGGGGGAACCATTGCCTTTATTACAAACATTTATGAAGAGCTAATCAGTAACCTTAGCCGAATGGATGCGGGTGCATTGAAGCTTTTATTCAAGGGAAAATTCCGTCTGTTATGGTCGCGCATTGGCGGTACATTTCTCGCAATTCTTTTCGCAGGGATTATTACGAGTGTTTTTACTCTGGCGTCAGTTTTGGACTACGCATTAGAACATTATTCCACCTCCATCTGGAGCTTCTTTTTCGGCCTAGTATTCGCCTCAATCTTTGTAGTTGGTAGAAACATAAAGCATTGCGGATACTTGCCTATTGTATCATTGATGAGCGGAACAGCCATTGCTTATTGGCTGACCACACTTCCCGCGGCGGGAGGAACTGAACATCCTTTGTATTTGATCTTGTGCGGCGCCTTGGCTGTTTGCGCCATGATTTTGCCCGGGATCAGTGGTAGTTTTATCCTCTTACTTTTAGGTGCCTACGGGACAGTACTGAGCGCTGTAAGTGATAGAAACTTACTCATCATTGCCTATGTTGGTGTAGGAGCTGTGGCTGGGCTCATCAGCTTCACTAAACTGTTAAAGTGGATCTTTGAAAATTATTATAGCGTGGCAATAGCCTTGCTTACCGGATTTTTATTGGGCTCTTTAAACAAATTATGGCCGTGGCAAGAGAAGGATTCTGTAACGCTAGTTACGGAAAATATGCCTCCAGGATCAGATTGGACTTTAGCCACTGCGTTGGCTATGGCCGGAGCTGTCGTTGTGTTCGGTTTAGAACGTTTAGGAAAGTTAAAACGCAGTTGATTCGTCTTGGGCTCATAGGGCACCCCATTGGGCATAGTAAAAGTCCTGGTCTCCATCATGATTTTATGAAGGAAAGTGACACCCCAGGAAGTTATAATTGCTACGAGCGAACCGTAATGGACGTTCATGGGATTCGTGAATTGTTCAAAAAAGAAGGGTTAACAGGAATCAACATCACCATTCCGTTTAAAGAACAAGCGCTACAGTGGGTGGATAAGGTAGATCCGATTGCACAAAGCATTGGTGCTATCAATACCATAGTTAAGGATGGCGAATGGCTTATTGGCTATAACACTGATATTGCTGGAATCATCAGCAGCTTGGATGAGTTAGGGCCCGAAAAACCTACCCTCGTTTTAGGTAGTGGTGGGGCAGCCAAAGCACTTTGCACCGTATTAGAAGCGCGTCAAACCCCATATTTATTGGTCCAGCGACAGGGTGCTATAACCTATTCCAGTTTAACGGTAGAGCAAGCTTCTAAATATCCTAGATGGATTAATTGTACCCCAGTGGGTGGACCCAAATACCCCGGCCATTATTTACCATTACCCTATAAGGTTATGACGAAGGAATTCGCCATCTTTGATATGAACTATGAACCCAACCCTACCCCAATGATGTTAAGGGGTAAGGAAATGGGCGCTGCCGTTATTGGCGGCAACCTAATGTTAACTGAGCAAGCGAAAGAAGCATGGAAATTGTTTCATGCCGCTTACTACAAAAATTTGTAGATGATGAGTCAAGAAGAATTGGACCCACAAGAAAATGCGCAACCCACGGAAGAAACCAGCACACCCATGCCGGAAGCGCCCAAGAGTAGCGAAGCTGTGGAGGAAACGGAAGAAGAGCAAAACACGGAAGTCAAAGCTGTAGAGGCCGAAGACGATCACGAAAGCCCGAAAGAGCGCAAGTTGATTATTCCAGATTTCGATGCCCTTACGGTAGAACAATCCCTTGAAATCATCGCCCAGCACATTGGCGAACACGAGCCACAACGCATCAAAGGCGTGGTAGAGAGCGGACGTTCTCGAATTTTACAAGAACTCAATGCAGCGCGTGATGCGGCGAAAACAACCTTTATCGAAGAAGGCGGCAACAGTATTGATTTCCACTTCGATCAGCCATTGCGTAAGCAACTGAACACTATTTATGGCGGATACAGAGATAAATTACGCAAACATTACAGCCAGCTTGAGGCGGAACTCAGCACAAATCTGGCGACCAAACTTGATGTCATTGAGCAGATTAAAGCTTTACCTGTAATGGAAGGCAGTGCCAAGGATAAATATGAAACATTTAAAGGGTTGCGTGACCGTTGGAATAACACCGGCCTCGTCCCAAAAGGAGATGCGCGCAACGTATGGGCCAACTACAACCACCATGTCGATAATTTCTTCGATTATTTGAGGATGGCCTACGACCTCATCGAGATTGATTACCAAAACAACCTCGCGGAGAAGGTCGCCCTATGTGAATCTTTGGAGAATATGTTGGCCGGCGGTGCCTCCGCAAAGATTTTCAAAACGCTACAACAAGCGCACAGCAAGTGGAAGAGAATTGGCCCAGTGCCACGCGAACATAAAGACCAGCTTTGGGATCGCTTTAAGGCCATTACCAGCAAGGTCCATGAGCTGAGAGATTCCTTTAACGAGGAAATCAAGGCACAAAACGATGAGAAAATTGCAGCGAAGAAAGAAGTTGTGGCGAAAATTCAGGCGCTGACTACGGAACTACCGACCAAACACGGCGGATGGCAAAAAGCCAGCAAAGCGTTGGAGGCCTTACGTGGCGAGTTTAAGAAAATTGGCTTCGTGAAAAGCGAAGAAAACTCAGTGGTTTGGGAAGAATACAAAACGGCCCAGCGTGAGTTCAACAGATTGAAAAACGCCTTCTACAAAGAGGAGAAAAAAGCACAACGCGTAAATCTAGAAAAGAAACAAGCGTTGATCGAGCTCGCCGAAAGCGTGAAAGACAGCGATGATTTTGCAGCCACTGCGCAGGTACTCAAAAAAGCACAGCAGGATTGGAAGAAGTCCGGATATGTGCCTAAAAAAGAGGGCGACAAACTCTGGGAAGCCTTCCGTAGTGCCTGTAACCATTTCTTCGATCGCATGCACGGTGAACGCAAAGCCATAGAAAAGCAAAGCAATGCTGCTCAGAAAGCCAAAGAAGATTTCTTGACCGGCATGAAGAAAGCAAAGGTTGCCTCACTTGAAGATGCCATTGCCTTGAGTGAGCAATGGGGCGCATTAGGCCAAGGAGGCAAACGTGAGCACGATCAAAACTTTGATACTTTATTGTCGGAAAAAGTAGCGCCACTAGGCCTCAGTGCCCAAGAGGTGGAAGCTGCGTTGATGCAAGCGAAGGTTAAAGCCATGGTAGAGGCCGAAGATCAAGACGGATTGTTCCGCCAGCGCGCTGCCATCCGTGAAGGATTAGATAGCGCTAAGAAGGAATTGCACCAGCTTGAAAACAACATTGCCTTCTTCTCTGCTTCGAAAGGAAACCCATTATTGGAAGCGGCATTGGCAAAAATTGAAGAACAGAAAGCCTTGGTAGAGCATTACACTGCCATGCGCAAGCTTTTCAATAGCCTACTGAAATAATCCGGCATGAAGTTTAAGCTCGTAGCTCCATTCGAGCCGATGGGAGATCAGCCCACGGCCATCAACGATTTGGTAGAAGGGCTGAACGGCGGCGAGCGGGATCAGGTATTGCTCGGGGTGACCGGGTCTGGAAAGACCTTCACCGTTGCAAACGTCATAGAACGTACCCAACGCCCTACCCTCATCCTGTGTCACAACAAGACACTCGCGGCTCAACTTTACGGGGAGATGAAGGAGTTCTTCCCGGAAAATGCAGTTGAATATTTCGTCAGCTACTACGATTATTACCAGCCTGAAGCCTACGTTCCTTCCTCCGGTCTATACATCGAGAAAGACCTGAGCATCAACGACGAGATCGAAAAGCTTCGCTTAAGCACCACCTCCTCCCTATTGAGCGGACGCCGCGACGTGATTGTGGTCGCCTCCGTCAGTTGTTTATACGGGATGGGGAACCCAGAGGCCTTTAATAGTTCTGTGGTCCAATTAAAAGTGGGCGACACCATCGCCCGCCAAGCCCTACTCCACGCTTTTGTCAACGCCCTGTACGCCCGAACGGCAGCGGAGTTCAAACGCGGAAGCTTTCGCGTAAAAGGCGATACCGTCGATATTTTCCCCGCCTACGCGGAAACCTACTACCGCATCAGTTTCTGGGGGGATGAAGTGGAGAGCATTGAACACATGGACCCGATCAGCGGTCAACGCATCGAACACATGGATGAAATGCGTCTGTTTCCAGCCAACCTATTCGTCACCGAAAAGGACCAATTACAACACGCCATTCACCAAATCCAGGACGACCTCATGCAGCAGGTGGACCACTTCCGAAACGTGAGCCGTCCTCTAGAGGCCAAGCGATTGGAGGAGCGCACCAATTTTGATTTGGAGATGATACGGGAATTGGGCTACTGTTCCGGCATTGAGAACTACAGCCGCTACCTCGACGGGCGAGCTCCGGGCGTACGTCCCTTCTGTTTGCTCGACTACTTTGCCGACGACTTCCTGCTTGTAGTCGACGAAAGTCACGTTACCATTCCCCAAGTACGCGCGATGTACGGCGGCGACCGCTCACGAAAAGAAAACTTGGTAGAATACGGCTTCCGTCTACCGGCAGCCTTGGATAATCGTCCCCTAAAGTTTGAAGAATTCGAGCACATTCGTGGACAAGCCCTATTTGTCAGCGCCACACCAGCCGAATTCGAGCTCGAGCTCAGCGGCGGAGTCTTCGCCGAACAAGTCATCCGGCCCACCGGCCTGCTCGACCCTGTGGTTGAAGTACGCCCGTGCGAGAACCAAGTCGACGACCTCATGGACGAAATACGCCTTCGTGTAGAACGCGACGAGCGCGTCCTGGTCACCACGTTGACCAAACGAATGGCGGAGGAGCTGACCAAATACTTCACGCGTTACGACATCCGATGCCGCTACATCCACAGCGACGTCGATACGCTGGAACGTGTAGAAATTATGCGCGATTTGAGGCTGGGCACTTTTGACGTTCTGATCGGAGTTAACCTGCTCCGCGAAGGATTGGATTTTCCCGAAGTAAGTTTGGTGGCCATTATGGATGCTGATAAAGAAGGTTTCTTGCGTAGTACGCGCTCCCTCGTCCAAACCATCGGACGGGCGGCGCGCAACGTGAACGGAATGGCCATCCTTTATGCCGATAAAATCACGGATAGTATGCAGCGTACCATCGATGAGACCGCGCGCCGCAGAGAAAAGCAAGATGCGTTCAACAAGGATAACGGCATTGTCCCAACGGCCCTTCGAAGCAGTAGAGACGAAATCCTTGCTAAATCCAGTGCCGTAAACAAGGGCGCCCAATACAAGGAAGGCATGGCGTCCGTCAAAGCTGCAGAAGAAGCAGTCAACTATACGAGCCCAGAAGATCTTGAAAAGCGCATTAGAGACACACGTAAAAACATGGAAACCGCTGCAAAATCCATGGACTTCATCGAAGCAGCAAGACTCCGTGATTTGCTCATCGAACTAGAAAGTAAGAGGGAAAAGCGCTAATTAAAAATAATGGGCCATACCCACGGCAAATGTCCACACTTGATGCCCGTCAATACGCTGGTCTAAATACAAAGTGGGGGTCCACTCCCATCGGTCGTTCATCGGTACCTCGCCTTCAATCCCAACACGCATGAGCGTCTTCATTTCACCATTTTCTACAGTAAACCCAGGACCTACCCCAAGCAAGACATTGTGTGATAGGCGAAAAAAAACATCCACAGTAGAAATAGTAGGAGTTTGAAGCTCAATAGTTTCTCCTAAGGCATTCACGATAAGGTAATTTTCTAACTCGATATCACTATGCCAACCTATTGACCAGTGGTCGTTAATATGGAAATCTACGTCCATGCCCCAAGTGGGAACAAAGTAAACGCCTTGGCCACCTACTTCAGGTACCATACCATGGCCTAGAAGTAAGGCGAGACGTAAAGGATGACGGTGATGGTGTGGATCAGGTTCTACTCGATACTGATGGTGTTGCGCTTGTGCATTCCATCCCAGAACCACGGCGAACATTAGCGAAAATAAAAATTTCATGATGGGGTAATAAGCGCAAAATTGCTACTTTTCACTTTCCGAGAGCATAACAATTATCACACTCATGTTTTACATATCCATAGGGCTTGGGCTGCTATTCTTTAGCTTGGGTTTTATCATCACCCCAAACAATGCCAAGTACCTCCTTAGTGGATACAACACCATGAGTAGCGAGGATCAAGCGAAGTTTCCTATTGTTGAATACCTGAACGTTTTCAAGGTTTTTCATATCTGGTTTGGGATCATTTATACCGTTTTGTCAGTAGCTTTTCACCTCGTTGATCCTGACTTTGTTGGCTATCATTTGGGTATTAGTCCTATACTCGCTTATGGTTGGTTCTTTTGGAATTCACGTAAGTTCAATGAAGGATTAAGCAAATCTGTACAGAATAATACCACTATAGGTTTGACGGTTTTAGGTCTGACCCTTACCCTAGTCATAGGGTTGTTCATCTGGTCAGAACAAGAAAGTAGTTGGACTTATGAAAACAATCAACTAGACATTCAAGGCCCATATGGCATATCATATAATCTAAACGAATTAGACTCCTTGTCCATACTTGAAGACTTACCGGAAATCACCTATCGCTCCCACGGAATTTCCACCGGAAAAGTGTCTAAGGGCAAGTTCAAAGGCCCTAACAACGCGCGCTACCACTTACTCATAGACAAACCCGTGGGCGAGGTACTAGCTCTTTATCCTTGTGGGGAGATGCCCGTACTGATCAGCCTAGATGGAATGGACGAACGGGAGTTGTATTTAACGATGCAGGAGGATTTTAAGAATCACTCAAACGAGTAACCAAAGGCTTCAACGTCTTTGGCGTATAGGGCTTGAACTTTTACGACCAATTCTGGCGTGTAATAATCCCTAAAATTTTTACTCTTCACCGTATCTCCCTTTCTAAACAGCAATGCCGGCAAAGTTTGAGGGCGGCGTAAAAATCTATTGCCAAATTTCTTCAAACCAGCCAGTCCCCCTTTCTCCGCACTCTTATTGCGGTGCGGCAATCCCGTCGCAGGAATATCCAGTGCGGCACAGACCTTTTTAAAATCATCTTGAAGGGATTCAAACTTCCCTATAAAATCTGCTTGGTTCACCCCATCGCGGTAGAAAAAATCGTATTGAGGACCATAAAACCAACCTTCTGTTTCAACCAGCTTCGGCAAAGCCTTATCCACAAATCTTTCAAAACTCATCAAATGATGGTGGCCATGAAACTTGTAAAAAGACACCGCACGCGACCACGGGTTTCTGACAAATCCGAACTTATAATACTGCTCGAACAGTTCTTCTGAAACGTAGTAATGTTCAAGGTACTCACTCAACTGTAGGTGCGCCAGGCGTGGCGGACCAATAGATGGCTCATCATTAGGCGTCAAGAGCAAAGGCAACCGTTCACTCCATGACAAATCCTCCAACCCGAGGAAATAAGCCTCGACGCTTTGCCCCGCAGCTTTAGGAATATGAACGAAGATTGTTTTGTACTTGTGGAATACCATCTACACCAAAAGTACGGTGCATTCGCAGGGGGTGCAACCTAAATCAAACCTTCTTTGACCAAGTATCCAACGCCTTTCCCTTGTAGCGTAACTTACCTGGTACTACCTCATCGGCACGTGATTCTGCGTCTTTCGGGAAAATAAATAAGGTCCCTAGAATGATCTCTTCTGTGGGAAGATTAAAATGAGTACGCATCGGATCAAAACGAAGCACGCCACCTGACGACCAATAGTTTGGGTATCCCAAGGCCGTTGCACCCACCAACATATTCTGAATGGCTGCGCCGGTAGCCGCTAAATGCTCCATATTTCTCAAGTTTCCTGTGAACGGAATAGGCTCTCTACCTTCGACCGGCTCCCCAAAGGTATCCGGTAGCCAAGTCACTATAAGCAATACCTCAGCAGCATTGAGCATCTGACCTATTTTCCCAGCCTGTACCTCCTCTGCCGTAGCGTAATCAACGGCCGCACGGCAACGTGCCGCATCCGCCACATAGCAACGAAATGGCAATCCCGAAGTTAAATCAGTTCTATACTTGGCAGCACTTTCATAATGATACGGAGCTGCAGCAGCAAGGGTAAGGAATTCTTGGACCAATTCTTCTCTTTCCCCCTCCGTCAACGAAGGTGTCCAGGGATGGTTGGCCAATACTTTTTGGGTTTTTCTATGCTTGATCGCGTCCATTATGGAAACTTCGGGAATTTAGAGAAGTCTCGAGGTCGTTTTTCCAAGAAAGCATTGCGGCCTTCAACGGCCTCATCTGTACCGTAGGCTAAACGAGTAGCTTCTCCAGCATACACTTGTTGACCAACCAATCCGTCGTCGATGAGGTTGAACCCAAATTTCAACATTTTGATGGCCGTAGGGCTTTTAGTCATGATCTCCTGCGCCCAGTCGTAAGCGGTCTGTTCCAATTCTTCATGGGGCACTACTTTGTTTACCATGCCCATTTCGTAGGCTTCTTGAGCAGAATACTCGGCACCAAGGAAGAAGATTTCACGCGCTCTTTTCTGCCCTACTTGGCGAGCGAGGTAGGCAGAGCCAAACCCTCCGTCAAAGCTTGCGACATCTGCATCGGTTTGCTTAAAGATGGCGTGCTCTTTAGAAGCGATGGTCATATCACACACTACATGAAGACTGTGGCCACCACCTACTGCCCAACCGGGCACTACGGCAATCACGACCTTGTTCATGAATCTAATCTGACGTTGCACATCTAGGATGTTGAACCTATTGATGCCGTTCTCTCCTTTATATCCGGTGGTCGAACGAACACGTTGGTCACCACCGGAGCAGAATGCCCAGCCGCCGTCTTTCGGCGACGGTCCCTCACCAGTGATAAGCACGACACCAATTTCTTGGCTCTCGTGGCACAAGATCAGTGCCTCCCAAAGCTCGTCTACGGTCTTTGGAGTAAATGCGTTGCGCACCTCAGGACGGTTGAAGGCAATGCGTGCGACGCCGTTAAGCTGCTTAAATGTGATTTCCTCGTATTCCTTGACGGTTTGCCATTCTAGTTGGGCCATGGTCCAATTCTTTTAGGTATGTGTGAACATTAACAAAAGTACTATGTAATAGTTGAAGGACCTCGAGGACCTAGTTAGGGACAAGCGTGCGTGCGTGCGTTCAGGCAAGCGAGCCAACAAAAAAAAGGTCATTCGCCGTAATCGTCATTACGGCAAAGACCTTTTACGTCATCTTAAAGCACCTTTAAAGTCTCGCTAAAACTTGCTTAAGTGTGTTACGGTTAATAAAAACCTCGTGGGTTAGCTGCTGCTGCTACAAAGACCAATAAGAATAATCCTATAACACTAATTATTATTATTCCGTACGTCATAAGGTAATTTTTAAGGCTCGCCATAGCTGATTCTATTTTTTTTGAATCATTATTTGTTGCGGCATCTCCAGCCTTATTACTAAAGTTGTAGAGGTATATAGCCGGTAAAACAGTTAAAACTAAACCGATCAAGACTCCTATCATATTCATACCCGGAGTAGGATTAAACGGATTTGATAACCCATAAAGACTGATAAGTAAATTTAGTCCCCCTATAACAAAGCTATAAATAGCCAAGAATTTAGTCCAGGTGGCCGCCCGCTTTAAAAAATTTTTCCCGTTATTCGTTAATACTAGTCCGTTTGGATTTTGGCCTTGATGAGAGATATTATTGTTGTTATTTGATTCCATTATTTCTTTGGATTTTTTGATTAATTGATCGTCTAAATTTGAACTATTTTAAAATAGATTTAGCCCATCATTTTTAGAACCTCTTAAAATTATAATGGTCAAAAAAGACCACCAGCGGCACCTGAAAGGAAAGAAAATACCACCAAGACTATCCCAATAATTGTTATGATACCCCGAGTATTAGCATAAGAGAAGAGGTGCTTCATTGAGGCCTCCAACCTTTTTTCATCATTGTATTCAGCAGCATCCCTTGCTTGATTACTGAAATTATTCAAAAACAATGCAGGTAGAAAAACTGCAGTAGTTGCAAGCAACAGGATTATGACATAAAAGGAACTGTAACTTCCGTATCCGTATCCGCGATATCTGCTCGCCTCGCCAATCGCGGAAATCACCGCGATCACTAAAAACCCTGTGAGCACAAAATAAAGGACAGCTAGAAATTTAGCCCATTTTCTTGCCTGATTTAAATCGTGTTTAGCCTTTTTTGAAAACACCAATCCTTGTGGCGATTCTGAATTTTGTTCTCGGCTGATGTTACTCTCTTGAGATTCCATGGTTTTATATAGTTTGAGTTATAATTAATCTTCAATATATAAAATTTATCATCTAATGATATTTCGTAGAATTTATTTTTGATGAGGTTATGGAAAAACTCACTCACCTCCATCTCATCCGTCGTATTTATCAAAAATCTTCTCGTAAAACGGCGACGATAACGAAGAATCGAACGTCGTCAAGAATGAGGAATAACTCAAATAAGACAATAAATAACGCTTATCCTTAATCCAAGGCGGCATAAAGGTCGGCGGCGTCACTATGCCCATCTCAGATAGTTTTTTGAGCGTAGGTAAATCTGCAATATTCAGCTTGCCAACGAACAACAAATCCAGGTAATCGAACTTGCCCTTAGCCACCGCAAGGCGTAGAAAATTGTGGACATCTGACAATCCTTCGAGGTAGACGATATCCTTGGTAAAAGGCGCCCCGCCCGTCATCACACCACCTCTAAATACGCGCTTCGCGTTTTGGAAGGATTGCTCTGGATGATCCGTTTTTTCGAGGAAGTAACGATATACATCGATAAAATCAGCACCTTCAATGGCGTGCTGAATCGCGATGACGCGATCCGATAAACGGCGTAATCGGTCTAAATCAATATTCCCCGTGATAAACTCTGCAAATACGGCCAAACCCTCCTGCGTCGAGGTAGTGCCAGCATGCCCTTCTACTAATATCTTCAAATACGGCTGTAGATGACCATTGATGGAGGTCGCAACGTGCACGAAAGCCTCATGTTGTATGAGCTGATCGACATCCTTATCATTGAACTGTGCTGTAGGGCGAATGGAAATACGACGACGCCCTGCCAACGCATTCGAAGCCAAACTAGGGTCCATGACCACCTCAGGCGCATGTTCCCCAAACATTTGATCTACCGCCTCCCGCATTTTCTGCGCTAAGGTTTCAGCGGATACTGAGGGCATCTCCACGGCCGCACCTAGATCCTCGTGTTTTACGCGGTCAAAGAGACGGTCAAAGTGGTTAGCAAGATCAATAATAGTGGAACTCCCGTTTTCCAATTCATTAGTGGGCTCACCATACAAATCCTTCGAATGCTCGAAGAACGCAGGCGTACCTCTATTAGCCAACAAATAGGCGCTGCTCTCTAACTTATCCGCGATACGGGAAGCATACTTTTTAATGTGTGGTACCTCAGCTATTTCCTTGCGTACGGCCGCAATACGCGCCAATACCGGCGCCGCATCATATTTGGGGTATTCCACAAAGGGCAATCGCTGTGCGCCGTAACGGAAGAACTCTTGTTGAACATGATCTTCCCAGGCAATATTGCGGAGGATTTTCACATCGTCGGTGATGGCCAACAGCGCATCACTTACCGCTACAATTTTCTGAATATCAACCTCGTTGGTCATATAATCGCCCATTACATTTGGGCGGGTCGAAAGTAGGAAAAAGCAACATTGGTTGCTCAGGTTTGACCCTACAATAATCCCATTTTTTGCGCCAACACCAAATCCTCAGGAACATTGACCTCAGGCACCGAATTCGGCACGATTACCACATCAATGTTGTATCCATGATGGATAAAATCCAATTGCTCCAAAGATTCTTGAAGGGCTAAGGCTGACTTGAAATCCCCCTCATACGACATCACCAATTCTTTCTTATACGCATACAACCCCAAATGGCACAACCGCGCCACTTCCGAAGTACCCGGTACTGAAAACGGAATAGGAAACCTACTGAAATACACGCCTTCACCCTTCTTATTGCGAATGACTTTCACCGTATGCTCGTCCTTCTCCCCCGCCTCTTCATAGGCGATGGTCGCAATGGGGTTTACTCCCACAGCCTCAACAACAGTTTTGAGGCAGGAAGAAGGCAGGAAGGGCTGGTCAGCCTGAAGATTCACTACAATATCCCAATCCTCGTGAACACTACGCGCCGCCTCAAAAACACGAGAGCTTCCGCAGGGATGGTCTCCCCGTGTTAGAACGACTTGAATATTATTCTCCTGTCCATATTTTAATACTCGTTCATCAGCACTCGCCACAAAAACAGAAGTAAATAATCCTGATTGTTTAGCGTTCTGGTGAACCCTTGCGAACATGGGCATACCATGAATTTGAGTAAATATTTTCTCGGGAAAGCGAGTAGAATTAAGTCGAGCTGGTATGATACAGATTGCCTTCAAAATAGAAGCGTTATTAAATTAGAGCGGTGCTTATTGCTTTAGTGTCATTTTTCCAGTATCACTGACTTCAATTTTGCTTTCGGGGAGGTCAGCAGCATTGAGCGATCGGATTTCCGAAATGGCTCTATTACTAGGATCTAAAAAAGGTCCCGAAGATTCTAACTGCTTACAAGCATGTATTTGCCCCGAAATGAAGGTGCCGTCTGTTTTTAGATTTAATTCAATTATAGGTGCGACACCGTTTGGCCCAGATAAATTAAATCTCCCATAGGTGGCAAAATTCCCCATACTATAGGCTATAAATTTATCCTTGTATATGTCTACAGCGCGCGTGACATGTGGTCCATGTCCAAAAACCACGTCTGCACCAGCATCTATGGCCATCCGAGCAAATTCGTAGGGGTTGCCCCTATTCTCGCCTAGGTAATATTCTGTTTCTTTGGTGATGTGTGTATGTTTTGATCCTTCGGCACCACCATGAAAAGAAACAATGACAATATCACATGAATCATTCAAATTGTTGATGAGTGCTCTTGCATTACTATAATCATTGATTTGTACGGTACCCCTATTCGGTGAAAAGGCAACAAACCCATACTTAACTCCATTATTTTCAAAAATGGTACTTGGACAATCCGTAAGTCCAGCGTAAGCAATTTCAGCTTCGTCTAACAGTTTTTGTGTATTCGCAACACCTGATTTACCAAAATCATTTGAATGATTGTTCGCCAAACTGAGCACATCAAATCCTGCATTGACGAAATGATTTACGTAAGAATCGGGCATCTTGAATGCATAACAATTATCAGGATTACCACATCGTTTGATCTGACCGGTACCCGACAGTATAACACCCTCTAAATTTCCGAAGGTAACATCTCCCGATTCTAAGATAGGCGTCACAGCCGTCAGCATATCCTTCCCTTCATTTGCAGGCAGGTAGCTAGTACTCGGATAGTGGGTGCCAAGCATCATATCCCCTACACCTATGACTTTCACTGTTTTTTCAGTACTATCAGGGTATGAATCTTGTACTTGCCTTAAGTCAGCGCCATATGAGGTGAATGCTACAAATAGGATTACCGAACTGAATAAGATTTTCATTTTGATGTATTTTCTAATCAACTACAGCGGTATGTCACGGACGACTTAATTGGTAGTGTATTAATTTGCTAAAAATACTGAGAATTAGCCATGGATATCATAAAATTGGACCACACCTTTTAAATCTTGGGCGGACCCCACCAGGACCGTGATAATTTTCTTCTCACGGAATAATCGATCCATCTCACTCACCCCCATCTGCTCGTCAATAAAAACGGGCGCTTTGGTACCCATTTCTGAAGCAACCAAAGCATTAGGGTTCGAGCTAGAGGCCATAGCACGACGGATATCGCCATCGGTAATCACGCCTTGTACATCAGTTGGAGTGCCCACCGCCACGAGGCCTAGTCGACCTTCAGAGATACGTAGTAGCACCTCATGCAGACCATCTTCTGGATGGACCATGGGTACTTCCGTAATCATGAGGTCTTTGGCCTTGGTCAACAAGGAGCGCCCTAAGGTGCCTCCGGGGTGGAATTTGGCAAAATCATCTTTGGTGAACTTTCGTAGTTCCATCAGGGCCGCGCAAATCGCATCTCCCATCACTAAGGCCGCAGTAGTACTGGTGGTAGGCGCCAAATTAAGGGGGCAAATTTCCTTATCGACCTTGCATTCAAGGTGCACAGTGGAGAATTGGGCCAAGGCACTGTCGTGACTTTGTGAGAGCCCTATAACGTGCTTCGTACGGCTGTATTGGAGCAAGTTCAAAAGCTCAGGCGTATGGCCAGAGTTCGAAATGGCGAAAAGTACATCACTAGCTTCGATCATCCCCAGGTCGCCGTGGTAGGCCTCACCGGGATGCACGAAGAAGGAAGGGATTCCAGTACTGGAATAGGTCGCGGCCAATTTTCTCGCAATAATCCCACTCTTGCCCATGCCGGTAAAAATCAACTTGCCTGACATTCCATCAATGAGCTCGACCGCGCCTTGATAATCATTGCGGTCCTGCCCCGCCATATGTAAAAGGGAATTGGCTTGGGCCTGAATGCTTTGTATGATGTGCTGATTAATGTCCATGGATACGGGCTAATACTTCCTTAAATACACCAGCGCCTCCAGCAGTCTTGAGCTGCACGTCACAGATGTTCACTAACTCCGTTGCGGCATCGTTCACGGCATATAAATGACCACATTCCAAGCGCACGACACAATCATTCGTATCGTCCCCCACGAAAAGGGTTTCCTTCACTTCGACGCCATATTGGGCACGAATACCAGCAACGGCTTGAGCCTTATCGCTGATGTTCATTTGGCAAAAATCTAGGCCCAATTCTTCCGCACGTCTTGCCAAAGCTGCCGAACCACGCCCGCTCACAATGCCAAATTTGATGCCTTTCGCCATGAGTGCTTTGATTGCCGTGCCATCTTTCACATTGAAGACTTTGAGTACCTCTCCATCGGCCCCATAGTAGAGCTTACCGTCGGTGAGCACACCGTCACAATCACTAATAATCAGGCGGATCATAAAAGGTCTTTTACGAGGTTTTCTAAATCCGCGAGTTTCAACATATTGGGACCGTCCGACAACCCCTGATCGGGGTTTGGATGCGTTTCAATGAAAAAGGCGTTCGCCCCCCACAGTTTAGCCGTTTTCGCGAAATAAGGTATATACGACCTATTCCCTCCTGTCGTCCCATCATTACTTTGGGTTTCTTGAGCGGAGTGCGTACAGTCCATGACCACATGATCTGTTAAGGCGGCAAGTTTCTGGATATTTCTAAAATCTACGACCAATTCGCTTGGACCAAACAAGGTACCGCGCTCGGTCAGCCACACCTGGTCATTTCCCGTGGACTTCACCTTATCCACAGCGAACTGCATCTTCTCGGCATTCAGGAATTGGGCTTTTTTGATATTCACAATTTTCCCGGTTTTCCCCGCTTCAATCAACATATCCGTTTGACGACACAAGAACGCAGGAATCTGAATGATATCCACGCGGTGGCCGTGGCTTGCGATCTGTTCTGGGGTATGAAAATCTGTAGTAATGGGCAGGCCAAATTCTTCGCGAATGGCCTCTAACATGCTAATACCCTCTTCAATTCCGGGACCGCGAAAGCTGCTTAACGATGTGCGATTGGCTTTATCAAAGCTGGCTTTAAAGTAAATCTCAACGTTGAGCTCTTTTTTAATACGGGCCAATTCCCCTGCGACTTCTCGCAACAGCGCAGGGCTTTCAATCACACAGGGTCCGGCAATGATAGTCATGTAAGCAATCTTTCGTTGGGTGCAAGTATAAACGTATGCCTGCGGTATTACGTATCAAAAGTAGGGAAAGATG
>CAXPFQ010000056.1:0-68770 GCA_964216615.1 Schleiferiaceae bacterium | reverse complement strand
ACTGTTTGATTGGTGCAGTAAACGCTTACACCCAAGAGACCAATGCTGTAACGAACCAATTGGACGGTTCAGTAGATGAGGTACCTAATGTAGCTCGTGCATACAAAGCAGCGGGTGTTCCTTCTATCGTTGTGGGTGATCACAACTACGGTGAAGGTTCTTCGCGTGAGCACGCAGCAATGGAGCCACGTCACCTAGGCGTTCGCGCGGTGATCGTGAAGTCATTTGCTCGTATCCACGAAACGAACTTGAAGAAGCAAGGTATGTTGGGTCTGACCTTCGATAACGAAGCAGATTACGATTTGATCCAGGTAGACGATACGTTCAACTTCACGGATCTTGCATCTTTTGCTCCAGGCAAGCAATTGACCCTTGAGGTGGTTCACGCCGACGGATCTACAGATACTATCAAGTTGAACCACACGTACAATGCTCAACAGATTGAGTGGTTTAAGGCTGGTTCTGCATTGAACTTGATCAAAGCACAGAACGCTTAAGACTACGCGGAATGCAAAACAAAAAGCCCGGGCAGATGCCCCGGGCTTTTTGTTTTGAATAAGGTTAAGCTTATTTATTCGGAAGGAGGTAACCTACTTTTAAGGTAAAGGAAACTGTAAGCGGTGTACCGCTTTGTGGACCAAGACCACCGGTAAATCCATAGTTACTCAAGTTCCAGGTATCTTTGCTGGTAAATCCGTAGCCGATTCCTGCGGCATAGTCAATCAAAAATTGATCAGAAAAAACCAATTGGTTTCCAAAATCAATCATCATGGCACCTGCTGTGGCAGATTCACGTGAGATTGGGTATTGGAACGTAACAGGATCAGGCGGATGATCATAATCAATACGGTCATAATTAAATACGTTGAGCCATAGGTTAGGCTTAACATATGCTCCGCGTAGAATATGCCCATAACGCATTCGTTCCATGTAAAAGTTTGGGCTTCTTTTGAATTTATAGCCAGTATTTAGTCCTAATCCCATGGCATTTTCTGCGTCGGTTAGCCCGTAATCACTCTCGAAACCGGCTCCAATAAAAATCATTCCTGCCTCCCAACT
Organism: Schleiferiaceae bacterium; assembly: GCA_964216615.1. Taxonomy (GTDB): domain Bacteria; phylum Bacteroidota; class Bacteroidia; order Flavobacteriales; family Schleiferiaceae; genus UBA10364. Next base: position 67,711 of record CAXPFQ010000056.1, on the reverse strand, counting down.
TGTACTAGGATCCACAGCCTGCTCGTACGTGATAAAAGTGTAATTACTACTTACACCAGCGACATCAACTTTTAGCGCCCTATCGCGTTGTCCAGCATAAACTCGAGCATCATTCATAATAGATTTACTCATATCCATGACACGGCCACTTTCGAAAATCAGTTTCGCTAAGTAATCTCGCTCAACAGAGAACGCTACAGAGTTGGCAGGTGAACCATATTCACGGTACTTTACATAATCTGGGGTAACCTCTATAATGGTAACTTCATCAACAGTCTTGTCTTTATAGATGATCATATCCTGAGCGAAGGATTCTAAACCTACAAAGACTAGCAGTGTCAATAGGGCGATTCTTTTCATGGAATTAAAATTTGCCATCATGAATCAAATATAATGCCGATTCAGGTTGTAAATTGGAAACGACATGAAATTCACCAAAACTCATCATTACTGGGCCTTATACAGCTGGTCGAAAAGTGTGTATTCACTTGTCATTAGTACTGCGATATTCCCTCTGTATTATGAGCTTATTACTTCGAGCGTTCAGGAATCGAATTATTTTCATGGTCCTGAATGGAGTAATATGCTGGTTTATAGCTACAATAAGACCACATCATTTCTGGGATTTGAGTGGAGAAATACAGTGATATACAGCTATACAATAGCTACTTCATATTTGCTCATCAGTATCCTTAGCCCATTCTTAGGTTCACTTGCCGATAGTTATGGGCGACGAAAGAGTTTATTAATGCTGTTTTTATTTATGGGAAGTAGCAGTACGAGTCTTTTATATTTCCTTACCCCGGAGAATGTTGCCTTAGGTTTGATTTTATCGTTTACCGCTAGTGTTGGATTTGCAGGATCATATATTTTCTATAATTCCTATCTCCCTGTGATAGCTGAAAAAAGTATGCATGATAAGTTATCTGGATATGGCTTTGCTATGGGGTATTTCGGTAGCGCATTATTGCTGATATTCTGCTTGATTATGATTCTCTTTCCAGAGAACTTCGGTCTTGAGAATGAATTTTTGGCCATGCGAACAGCATTCTTAATTACCGGAATGTGGTGGATGGTTTTTGGCTTTTGGTCCGTTTTTCAATTGCCCAAAGACCGTCCTAAGCCTATTCCTAGTTTAAAGGCTTCCATTATTACACCATTTTCGGGACTTAGAGCGGTATGGCTAGAATTGAAAAGTGATAAATCCCTTTCGGTTTTCTTGAGTAGTTTTTTTTGGTATTCAACGGGAATGCAGACCATTATTTTACTGGCTTCAATATTCGGGGCTAAAGTATTAGGGCTTGAATCCAACCAGTTAATTACATCAATTTTAATTATTCAGTTCGTTGCAATTCTTGGGGTCTATGTTTTCACCAAATTAGGAGCGCGTATTGGAACGATACAATCCATTACCGTAGGTGTAGGAATATGGATGGGTATTTGTTTGGCTGCTTATTTTGTACAGAGTGCTGTACAGTTCTACATCATAGCTGCTCTGGTAGGACTAGTTCTAGGTGCAGTCCAAAGTCTGTCGAGAAGCACGTTTAGTAAAATGGTCGCTGAGAAAGGCAAGAATTCAACCTATTTCAGTTTTTATGATGTGATAGAAAAAGTAGCCACCACCATAGGAATGTTTAGCATTGGAATTCTAGAGGCCATTACAGGAGATTTGCGGAATGCAGCAATTGCACTGACATTATTCTTTGCGGTTGGATTAATCCAAATCTTCAGAGTCATCAGAATTCAAAAGACAAGCCCCGCCGATACGAATTAGCGTATCACCAAAGAACTCGTCTATTTCAATTCCTTGGTAGAATCCTTGTATCACTACATAGCCTTCCTTGGGCCATTCTTTTATATCAGATGAGTCTTTCACCACAATAGTGTTCATTGGGAGCGTGATACTCTTGCTTTCTGCGCTTACGATTGTATCCATCAGCTGAACTACAGCTTGCGTTTTATAACTATGAATATTGTCTACAAAGGCCTTAGCCTCACCTTCGTATTCTGAATTTAGAGCACAAGCTTTTGTCGGGGTTCGAAAAAACTCCATTAATCCATAAACAAGGGCTGCTAATAGTACGACGGATACAGCAATGAATATTTTCTTTTTCACGGGGTTTAGCGCTTGGCCTGACCGATGTAATTACTTGGAGTAATGTTTTTCAGCTCAGCCTTAATTTGATCATCTACCTCTAAGGTATCAATAAATTCGGCTATACTCTGCGCAGTAATCGCCCTATTTGTGCGCGTCAATGCCTTCAAGGCCTCATATGGTTTTGGATATCCTTCGCGGCGCAAGATGTTTTGAATGGCTTCCGCTACAACGGCCCAATTTGCTTCCAAATCAGCGGCAATCTTTGCTTCATTGACCAATAATTTCCCAAGGCCTTTGTTCATACTCGCGATGGCAATCAACAGGTGGCCGAATGGAACGCCCACATTTCTGAGGACGGTAGAATCTGTCAAATCTCGTTGCAAACGCGAAATAGGCAGTTTACCCGCTAAATGCTCAAACAAGGCATTGGCAATACCCAAGTTACCTTCGGCATTCTCAAAATCAATAGGATTGACCTTGTGCGGCATCGCGGAAGAACCCACTTCTCCTGCTTTGATTTTCTGCTTGAAGTAATCCATGCTCACATAGGTCCAAACGTCGCGACAGAAATCTATGAATATGTTGTCGATACGTTTCAGTGCATCAAACTGTGCGGCGAGGTTATCGTAATGTTCAATCTGAGTAGTGGGGTAGCTGCGTGTAAGGCCAAGGTGCTTGGCTACGAACTGGTCGCCCCAGCTATGCCAATTTTGACCTGGATAGGCAACGGTGTGCGCGTTGAAGTTCCCTGTAGCACCACCAAATTTTGCGCTGTGAGGCACTGCTTTAAGTTGAGCGAGTTGCCCGCGTAGACGCGCAGTAAATACCTTGAATTCCTTCCCTAGCGTAGTAGGAGAGGCAGGTTGTCCGTGTGTGCGAGCCAACAAAGGAATGTGATCCCATGCAGTAGCGTGGGCATCGATGGTATCGATGAGCTCCTCTAATTGTGGGTACAGGATCTCCTCCAAAGCCTCCTTGATAGAAAGGGGGACTGAGGTATTGTTGATGTCCTGTGAGGTAAGGCCAAAGTGGATGAATTCTTGGTAGCTGGAAAGTCCCATGTTTTCGAAAGCTTCTTTGATGAAGTATTCGACAGCTTTTACATCGTGATTGGTGACTTTCTCGATGTCTTTAATCTTTTGTGCGTCCTCCGTGCTGAAGTTTTGGTAAATGGCGCGAAGCGCAGGGAATTGGTCCCCGCTTACCCCTTTAAGCTGTGGTAAATCGCTCTCGCACAATGCGATGAAGTATTCAATTTCCACACGCACACGGTACTTGATCAGTGCATATTCCGAAAAATACTGAGAAAGGGCTTCCGTTTTTGAAGCATAACGACCATCAACAGGGGTGATGGCATGTAAGGCTGTAGACATGAGTGAATCCGTTAAAGCGCAAAATTAACGGAGTCTGCCGCGATTTCCTAATTCAATGACCTCAAGGTTTTCAATACGCCCCTTCGCCGTGGGTTCCCCTTGAACCACCTCGAATCTCAACATGGTCCGCACCTTGTGGAAGCCATGCTGCCCGGCAGCACCAGGATTCATGTGCAGACATTGGAGCTTTTTATCGTTGACCACTTTTAGAATATGGCTGTGGCCGCAAATAAACACATCGGGCGGATCACGTTGGATATCTTCTCTAATCCTGGGGTGGTAGCGCGGGGGATAGCCGCCTATGTGGGTCATCCAAAACTTCATGCCCTTTAAGGTGAACTTTTGATGTAGGGGATAACGAAGGCGCATGATGTGGTCGTCAATATTGCCGTAAACACCCACCAGTTGTGTGCTGGCCGCTTCAAGATCATCCATGGATTCGTGGCTGCCCATATCGCCGGCATGCATGACAATATCTGCCTGCTTGGCAAATTCCAAGATGCGCTCGTCCATGTAGCTGTGCGTGTCGGACAGGAGCAGGATTTTCGTCTTTTTTGCGGGCATCAAGTTGTACCTTTGGGGCGTTCAATGAACTCAAAAGTAATGCGCACAGTCTTGAAACTTGCCTTTGACGGCACGCCTTTTTGTGGTTGGCAAGTCCAGCCGGAGGACAGGACCGTTCAAGGCGATCTCAATGATGCGCTTTCCAAGCTTTTAGGGCAAGAAATCAATACTGTCGGTGCGGGACGTACAGATACTGGAGTGCATGCGACAGAGATGTATGCACATTTCGATTGGGATCCGGCTGCAGCGTCTGCCGGGATGGATCATGCACACTTGGTACACAGATTGAATCGCTTTTTAGATCCGGCCATACGCATTCACGAGGCTAAAGAAGTGGGAGAGGACTGGCATGCGAGATTTTTAGCGACGAGCCGCAGTTATGAGTACAAGCTCGTGGAGGTAGGGAATCCATTCTTGCACCATTGGGCTTGGAACATCAATGAACCATTGGACTTTAATGCCATGAACGCTTGTGCTGCCTTACTCTTAGAAGAAGAGGATTTCGCTTCTTTCTGCAAGAACGGCTCAGACAATAAAACTACCTTCTGCGATGTACGTGAAGCCCGCTGGGAATCTTGTGGCGACTATTGGGTATTTCACATCACTGCAGACCGATTCCTCCGTAACATGGTTCGCGCCATCGTTGGTAGCTTGGTCGAAGTAGGTCGTGGAAAATGGACGCAAGAAGAGTTCTTGACCCGACTTCAAGCAAAAAACCGTGGTGCCATGGGAACCAGCGCCCCCGCCCATGGGTTATATCTTTCACAAGTATTGTATCCCCATTTCTAGATGTCAAACGTAGGCGGTAAAGCATTCGATTTTAAGTTGTTCCTCAAGGTATTAGGCTATGCAAAGCCCTACCGAGTACTCTTCATATCCGCGGTTGTATTGACCATCTCCTTAGGGGCCATCGGTACGGCACGCCCTATTTTAACGCGCCAGGTTATTGACGATGCTATCTTAGGTAATGATGCTGGACTCTTGGTGAATCTTATGTCATGGCTTGTTGGGCTGTTGCTCATCGAGAGTATTGGATCCTTTGCATTTATGTATGCGGCCAATTGGCTCGGACAGAGTATCATCAAAGACATTCGTATTGAACTCTATGATAAACTTCAAAATTTTCGATTAGGATTTTATGATAAGACACCTGTGGGTCAGCTAGTTACACGTGTAGTATCAGATATAGAAACCATCGCACAGGTATTCTCCGAAGGCATCCTTGTTATTTTTGGTGATCTATTCCGTATTGTCGTGATGCTGTGCGCAATGTTCTTCTTTTTCGACCCCATACTTGTACTTATAAGTTTAAGCGTTATCCCTGTTCTTTTCATTGCAACTCGTTGGTTCCAACGAGGAATTAAAGGGGCTTTTCAGTCTGTTCGTAACGAAGTGAGTAATCTCAACACGTTTGTTCAAGAACACTTAGGGGGAATGGCTATTGTGCAGGCTTTTGGGCGTGAAGCTCAGGAAATGAGAAAGTTTGAGGCCATTAATGCCCGGCATCGTGACGCGAACATTAGAAGTATTTTTTACTACGCGTTGTTTTTTCCAATTATAGAGGTTTTGAGCGCCGTGGCAATTGGCTTAGGGGTGTGGTATGGAGGAATGAATGCTGCCCAAGGAGGTGATGTAACCGTCGGGGAACTAACCGCTATCATTATTTTCATTGGCATGCTATTTCGTCCCCTACGTCAACTAGCTGACCGCTTTAATACCTTACAAATGGGCATGGTGGCTTCAGAACGCGTGTTGAAATTGCTCGATAGCGACCATGAAATAGAATTAAAAGGTAATCGCCAGATTAATGTGGAGGGCTCAATCGCTTTAGAAGAGGTCGAGTTTAATTACATCCCAAATGAGCCTATTTTGAAAGGCGTCTCATTTGATGTGGCAAAAGGTGAAACCGTGGCTATTGTTGGAGCTACTGGAGCAGGAAAAAGCACCATCATAAGCGTACTCATGGGTTTTTATCCTTATCAAAGTGGAGATATCAAAATTGATGGGCATTCGCTATTAGAACTCGATACGCATCATCTCCGTAATCAATTCGCCCTCGTGCTTCAGGACGTGTTTCTCTTTTCAGATACCGTTCGTTCAAACATCATTATGGGTAATTCTGAGATTACGGACGATCAGATCTGGACGGCAGCTGAACGCATCGGTATTAGGTCTTTCTTGGAAGAACTCCCGGACGGATTGGATTACAATGTCCGTGAAAGAGGGGGCGTGCTTTCCGCAGGCCAACGTCAGTTACTTGCTTTTTTACGTGCGTACATTACAGACCCTAAAGTGCTTATTTTGGATGAAGCTACCTCCAGTATTGATTCTCATACCGAAGAACTTATTCAAAATGCGCTAATTGCGCTTACTAAAGATCGTACAGCAATTATCATCGCTCACCGATTGTCCACCATTCAGCACGCCGACAAGATTATTGTTTTAGACAAAGGCAAAGTCATAGAAGAAGGCAATCACATCGAACTATTGGAAAAACAAGGAGCATACTTCAACTTGTACGAAAAGCAATTTACCTCCGGAGATTAAAAAAGCCCGCTCATCGAGCGGGCTTTTATATTAAAACCTGAAACCAAGGTTAATTCCTGACCTCACATGAATAGGGGAGGCATATACAGCGGATAGTATTGATTCGTATCCGTCTGTTTGTGAAATGTTATTTAAGAAATTATATCCGAGACCAGCATATACACGGACAGTAATGCCGTTATCAAAAGCACCATGATACCCCACATTCCCGCCTATACCGAAAGCTAACTGTGAGAAATCTGCATCTACCAAGTCTAGTCCATCAGTTTCTTGATAACCGTTAGTAGACATAGTTTTGAATCTCAAGTAAGTACCAAGATAAACACCTTCATTATCATCTCCACTAGAATTGAAATACGTGATATATTCTGGAGAAAGGACGATTCCGCCAAACGAGGCGTCAAATGCAATAGAATCTCCTTCTATCGAGGAGTTAATAGTGCGTAATTCTAGATTAAAGGATTGATTATCATCAAAGTGATACATTCCCTCAAGTTTTAATGATCCAGAGGCTAAGGCTCCTAAGCCTAATGATGCCTCGTAAGATTGGGCCACCATCGTTGTGCTAGCGAATATGCCAGCAGCTAAGAATAAAATTTTTTTCATGTTCTATTAGGTTTTTTTTAAGTAAGCATAAGGTAATAAAAAAGCCCGCTGATATAGCGGGCTTTTTGTTATCCATTCATGCTGATTAAAAATTCAGCGTTGTCTTTCGTTTTTCGAATTCGATCGCTAAGGAATTCCATGGCTTCAATTGGAGTCATATCTGCCAAGTACTTTCTCATGATCCACATTCGCTGTAGTACATCAGGCGACAAAAGCAAATCCTCTTTACGCGTGCCACTTTCGATAAGATTAATGGCAGGCCAAATACGACGGTTCGCAATACGACGATCCAATTGCATTTCCATATTACCCGTACCCTTGAATTCTTCAAAGATCACTTCGTCCATTTTCGAACCGGTATCTATCAATGCAGTGGCCAGAATGGTCAATGAACCTCCGCCTTCAATATTACGAGCGGCTCCAAAAAAACGTTTAGGTTTCTGAAGTGCATTGGCGTCCACACCCCCGGAAAGAATTTTACCGGAGGCTGGGCTCACGGTGTTGTATGCGCGCGCCAGTCGCGTAATGGAATCCAGCATGATGACTACATCATGTCCACATTCAACCATACGTTTGGCCTTTTCCAACACGATGTTTGCGACTTTCACGTGGTGTTCTGCGGGCTCGTCAAAAGTCGAAGCAACAACTTCCGCATTTACACTACGGCTCATGTCAGTCACCTCTTCCGGGCGCTCGTCTATGAGTAATACGATCATATATGCTTCTGGGTGATTGGCGGCTATTGCATTGGCCACCTCCTTCATCAAGGTAGTCTTACCTGTTTTAGGCTGAGCGACTAAGAGCCCTCGTTGTCCTTTACCTATGGGTGAGAACAAATCTATAATCCTTGTTGAATCTGTGCTTCGACGTGATGTAATGTCAAATTTCTCCTCAGGGAACAATGGTGTTAAATGCTCAAACGCTACGCGATCCCGCACATACTCTGGGGTTCGCCCATTGATACTATTGACTTTGACTAGTGGGAAATATTTCTCTCCTTCTCTAGGTGGGCGAACTTCACCACTTACGGTATCACCTGTTTTCAGGCCCATACCACGAATTTGATTTTGACTTACATAAATATCATCAGGTGAATTCAAATAGTTGAAGTCCGAACTTCGAAGAAAACCATAACCGTCTGGCATAATCTCTAGAACCCCTTCATTGGCGATGATGCCCTCAAAGTGGAATTCTTTTGGGCGTCGGCGTTCACGATGATTGTTATGATTTCCGCCGTTATGTTTCTGTGGATGTTTCGAATGACGCTCTTTACGCTGATGATGTTCGACCTTGTTTACTTCTGTCTCCGCTTTTGGGTTATTGTCATTCTTGGCATGAGGCATTTGTGCTGGATTGGCATCCTTTTTTGGAGCCGCTTCATCAGTTTGGGCAAGTATTGCTGAAATAAGCTCATCTTTTTTCATGTACTTCGCCTTTGGAATACCTAAGGAATCACCTAAATCTTTCAGTTCGGGCAACTTGCGCGCCCGCAAATCGTTTTCAGTCAACATGTGTGTAATGGGATAGTATGTAAGAAGAGGCGGTGGCCATAGGCCTTTGGTTTGACCTCTACACGACAATAATAGTGAGATTTCTATGGATATTGTGAATAAGGGATATTTTTTTTTGAACTTAGCCCAAAAATTAAAGCATGATTCAGCGAATTCAAACCTTATACATTTTCACGGCCGCTGTTCTGAGTTCCCTTGCCGCCTTTTTTCTCCCCATGTATTCCATAGGAGAGGACCTTATGTTTGCTACAGATTCTAAGTGGATTTGGTTCACCTTTGGGTGGTCCATGACCATCTTTTCTGCGGCAATTCTTTTATATCAAAAACGATCTTTTCAACTATTACTTGTAAGGCTTGGAATGCTGTGTTCTCTTATTGTTCTCGGATTACTAATTAATGAGATTAGCGCTATAGAGAATGCCGCAGCGACCTATGGTTCAGTGGTCCCAATGTTGAATGTTGTATTTGCATTCTTGGCCTCTCGAGGGATTCAAAAAGATGAAGCGAAGATTAAGGGTCAAGATCGTTTGCGATAGGAAGCTTATTAATTGCTTTTCCTTGCGCTACATCCCAATAGATGTGCTGCATGCCATTGGTTAGGTACAGGAACTTTGCGTTTAATGTTTGATTGTAGTTGAATGCTTGGTTGAATACCTTTTGATCTATGCTAACGGTCGGTGCTTTACACTCTACCAGAATGAATGGGGTAGCATTCACAAATACAATGGCGTCTGAGCGTTTTTCTTTGAACCCTGTGCGCAGTCCACTTTCTGTTTTCATCAGCTCAAAAGAATATCCTAGCATAGATAAGTAGGAAAGCGCATGTTGGCGCACCCATTCTTCTGGTGTTGCCTGTAACCACTTTTTTCTACATGGATCCCACAACATTTTAGGGCTAGCATCCTCTCGAATCTTGATCAACGAGGTAACTTCATCGGGATAATTTAGATTTTTCATTACTGCTGAAGACGTTTATGTTGCCATGGGTTGTGGCTCTAGAGATATTGAGCCAAACCATTGATCTGGGAAACCCACTAAATAGACTTTATTCGTGGCTCTAGTCATGGCAGTATATAGCCATTTAAAATAAATTGGTGAAGGTCCATCAGGCAGGTATGGATGTTCGATAACGACATTTTCCCACTGTCCGCCTTGGCTTTTATGGCATGTAATGACGTAGCTAAATTTAATTTGTAAGGCATTGAAGTAAGGGTCGTTTTTAATTGACTCATACCTGCGTTTCTTATTCGTGTAGCGGGCATACTTACTATTCATTTGTTCGTAAAGGGCATTACTTTGAGTTGCAGTTAATCCGGGTCCATCACTCATTAAGGTGCTAAGGTTGCACATAATATCGATAGATTCTTGTTCAGGGTAATCAGGGAAGAATACGGTGGCCTCACAAAATGTAAAACCATATCTGTTGTGAATGTTGCGAATACTTTTGATCGTACCTATCTCACCATTGGCGATAAAACCCATTGCACTTGTCTCGGCAAGCCAAAAATAGTTGTTCTTGACCACCATGAATTGATCTCCTGCGGCAATTTGATCTTCTTGGAATTTAATTCTTGCCCGGATACCTTGGTTGTAATTATTTGCCTTTTTATTGCTTCGGACCACCATGGTGTTATTACTGCCGTCCCTATTGTAGAGGTTTTCAAAAATTTCTTGTAGATCATATCCGTTCTCAACACGCACTAAATCTGGACCGACCTCCAGAATGGGATCATCGGATAGATTATTTTCAATTTTAATGCGTAGCCCGGTCGCATTTTTCAAAATAAAGCTATCCAAAGCCTGACGTACTACCCCTTTGAGCGTATGATCAGAAGCATTAATCCCAAGTTTTTGGGTATAAAAATCAGTACTTAATGCTGGACTTTCTTGTTGTCCTATTGGCGGGAGTTGCGCGGGATCTCCTACGAGAATAAGGTTATTAGAAGGTTCGTTGAATACAAAGGTGATCAGATCTTCGATAAGTGAATTACCCCCTAAACTAGAATCTGTAGTTGTACCTATTAAACCTGCCTCATCTACTATGAAAGTTGTGTTTTTCAGGTTATTCGTAACCAAAACAAAGGTAGCCATTCCTTCTGTAGCGACTCTCGGTCTGTAAAGGGTTCGGTGTATGGTATGTGCTTTCGAATTTGTGGCACTTGATAATACTTTAGCAGCACGCCCCGTAGGAGCCATTAACACCACTTTTCGGTGATGCTTTTTATGTGTGGCTACCACACTACGCATCACCGTAGTTTTACCTGTACCTGCATATCCTTTGATTATAAAAGCTTCAGGTAATACTCTACGGCTACTCAAATACACCGCTAACTTTCTCAGCAATCCGTCTTGATCACGAGTGGGTTGAAAAGGAAAGAAACCTTTTAAATCTGCATATGTGTTTTGAGGTGTAAGCAACGAAAAAATATTGTAGTTTTGGGCCTATTAAATTCAACATACTACATGAATTCAAAGGTACAAACCTCGGTAAAGGTAGCCCTCTTAATAACTTCCGCATTCCTTACGTATTTAATATACACGGGAATCATGGAACCCATCAAGTTTAATGAAATTTATGATTCCAGACTGTGTGAAGTAACGGAGCAAATGGAAAATATTCGTGAGGCGCAGATTGCTTATAACCGCGAGTATGGATCCTATTGTAATGATCTCCAAGAGCTCGTACATTTTATTGATACGGGAGTGGTGAGTATCATTGAGCGGAAGGATACCAGTTTTATCTATTACGATAAGAGGTATGAAAAAGACATGAATAAGGATTCAGTAATCATCAGAGTTTTGGGACAAGAGCCTGTGAAGGCCCAAGTCTTTGGAGATTGTTTCGAGCCAAATTCACTGCTTAGAATTTTTGGAACAGATAGTCTTTTTACGATGAAGGCTGGTAAAACAGAAAAACAAGGTGTTGAGGTTGCCACATTTGTGATTAAAGCGCCTTTTACAACGGTATTTGCAGATGTTAAGGATGATTACCCTGATCAGTTTTCAAAAGTAGAGGATACTTGTTGGCGAATTGGGGACTTACACAAACCAATCACCATAGGAAATTATGAGAATACGAATTGTAAGGACTTAGATGACAAAGCCTTGAAATTTGAAAAAGAGTACGATGCGCGACTGTGCGCCGTAACCGAGCAATTAGATGATTTGGCTGATGCTCAAAAGCTTCACTTTGAACAATTTGGATTTTTTGCGGATGAGTTCGATGGACTTTCCGACTTTATGAAGACGAAGGACGCGGCATTTGTTCCCAGTCGTTTGCAATATATTTCAGGGACGAAAGAGGCTTTTTCTTTCAATATTAAGACTCATACATTAGTGACGGATGTAGGTGACGAAATATTTCAGTTTCACAATCTAGAGTTCTCTGCTCCTTTGTCGTTAGTCTTCAAAGACCTGAAAGATTCGTATCCGGATCAATACTGTGAGATTGCAAACAAGTCATGGAGCGTTTCAATAAATAATAATAATCCTGCCATTGGTAACTACGAAAACGCTACGTGCAAAACAAAATAATGTAGATCCAGCCTTCGAAACTGCAAAGGCGGATGAATGTGTACTGTCCATCCTGTACCAACAGGATGGACTTTCTTTTTTGGTACGTCACCAAAGTACTCGCCAGCTATACTTGGCTGGGTATATGCCGAGCAGTGAATGGAGTGCTCAGCCTGTTCAAGATTTAATCGATTCTTTTCCAGAGCCACTTGCCGAGGTAATCTACGGTATTGAATCTCCTTTGAGTATAATGATTCCCCAAGTCATGACAGATCCTGAAGATTTAGAATGGACAGCTTCTATGCTTGGGTACCCAGCCAATTTTTCAGATGTAAATGAAGCGCAGGGCATTGCGGTATTTTCCTATTTATCCGATGAGGAGTTAAAAAAGAGCAATACTAAAACTTTGGTACGACGTCATCATTGGACATTACAACTTGATAGACTAGAGCCAACAGATGCACCTATGATGTGGGTACATGTGTATAATGATGCAGTTAATATCATGGCAAGTCGTAATAGTAATTGGTCATTAGTCAATAGTTTTCCTTGTGCTAATGAAAGTGAGCTCATGTATCATCTAGGGAATTGTGCCGAGCAATTGGATTGGAATCGTTCGGATTGTACCATAGAATTAAGTGGTCTTAGCGCGAAAGCATATAAAGAAGTGGTTCAACCATATTTTGGTGCGGTACGTTTATTTAAACCTTCGCAATGGGCGAAAATTAGCTCTGCCATGAAGGAATTTGATGCCTTAGCTTTTGCTACACTTTTGCGGTTATGAGAATAGTCAGTGGGAAATGGAAAGGGAAGCGTATTGTAGCTCCTAAGAATTTACCAACTAGGCCAACCACTGACTTCGCTAAGGAAGGGCTGTTCAATATGCTCAATAACCGATTTTTCTTTGATGATTTACGCGTATTGGATTTATTTGCAGGTACAGGGAATATCGCATATGAGTTCGCGTCGCGAGGAGCGGGTGAGATTACTTGTGTGGATCAGAATAAAGGCTGCGTACGCTTCATTCGTGAAATGGCTGATGATTTAGGAGCAAATATTCAACCGGTCCAATTAGATGCATGGCTCTTCGTCCAAAAGACCACTACCTCATATGATATTGTCTTCGCAGATCCTCCTTATAATTGGGACAAGCATGAAGCGCTTGCCGAGGTATTGATTCAAAAAGGCTTCTTGAAAGAAGGCGGGGAAGCCATTATTGAGCACAGCGCAGAGACAGATTTAAGCCACCTGCCTGGATTCTTTGAGCACCGTAAGTACGGACACGTTCACTTCAGTTTTTTCAGTCGTCTAGAGGATTTGGGCGCTTAATCTTGTGCGATTAGGAAATCGACCAATGCGCTTATGGCGCGGCCGCGGTGGCTGATCGAATTTTTTATGGATGGATGCATCTGTGCGAAGCTAGTTTGATACCCTTCAGGTATAAAGATAGGATCGTAGCCGAACCCCTTTTCTCCCATACGCTCCTTGGCAATGGTGCCACGAATGATTCCTTCGAAAATTTTGTATTCGCCGTTCCAGTGCAGGGCAACGGCAGTTCGGAATTGGGCCTGTCGATTTTCGGTTTCTGCTAACTCTTGCAACACCCTATGCATATTGTCCTGTGGATTCTTGTTTGGTCCTGCATAACGTGCGCTATATACTCCGGGCGCGCCATTCAATGCATCAATCTCCAAGCCAGTATCATCTGAAAAACAGGGTAACCCGTGGCGTTGCCATACCGTCTGTGCTTTGATGATGGCATTCCCTTCGAGGGTAGGGGCGTCCTCAACAATATCTTCATGGTCATTTAAATCATTAAGGCTGATGACATCGTATTTTGGCGCTAACATCTCGCGGACTTCTTGTAATTTACCAGGGTTATGAGTTGCAAAAACGAGCTTCATATATTCGCACATTAGATGACCAAATTTACATCCATAATTCGCTTGCTTGGCCCCGGACTAGCTCTTCTTATCAGTTTTGCGGGTCAGTGGCAATCTCATTATGTTTTATTGGGAATTGCGGCTTGGATGCTTCTATGGTGGATTACAGAGACGGTGCATCTTGGCGTAACAGCGTTACTACCGTTGCTACTTTTTCCAGTTTTTGGAATGAGTACAGCGGAGGAATTGGCAGGGTACTATGCTCACCCATTGGTATATCTATTTTTTGGTGGGTTTGTGCTGGCACTGGCCTTAGAGAAGTCCTCCTTGCATTACCGTATCGCTTTGTGGATTCTCAAACGAACGGGCACGAAAGATAAAGGCTTGATAGCAGGGTTTATGTTGGCTACAGGGTTCATGTCCATGTGGATTTCGAATACGGCGACGACCATTATGATGTTGCCCATTGCCACAAGTGTGCTTGGGGTATTGAATGAGGAGAAACAATCTAAGCTATCAAGGCCAGTGCTCTTAAGTGTAGCCTGGGCAGCGAACATTGGAGGAATGGCCACCATTATTGGAACTCCGCCCAATATGATTTTTGCAGCTTTCATGTCCGAGCATATGGATCGTCCGATCGGATTTATGGAATGGCTCCCAGTAGGATTAACCGCGTCTATTGTACTGGGGATAACCGCCTTTTGGATCATTACACGCGGTCTTACTAAAGGCGAGTTAGCTGATGCGGAAAAGAAAGATACTGCACAATGGATAGCAAAGGAATGGAAATCCCTTGGAAGATTATCCAAGGTTCAACGGAGAGTTGCCGTTGTATTTTCTTCGACCGCTTTATTATGGATTTTACGTCCCTATCTGGCGCAGTGGATTCCTGGTGTCCAATGGTCTGATACTGCCATAGCCTTAGCAGCAGCAATGATTTTATTTACCCTTGGCAATGGAAGTAAAGGGAATATTCTGGAATGGGAGGATACTAAGAATTTACCCTGGGGTATTCTGATCCTGTTTGGCGGAGGCTTGGCTCTTGCCGGTACCTTGCAAGGAAGTTACTGGTTCGAATGGATAAGCACAGGTTTAGCAAATTTGTGCCAATTACCTGAATGGATTTGGCTCTTGCTCGTTGCTGGTATCGGTGTATTCGCCACAGAATTATTGAGTAATATGGCTTTAGTAACCGCACTATTGCCTTTGTTGTGGAGTATTCATGCAGTTATAGATATACCCATGGCAACCTTGAGTTTACCTCTGGTATTAGGAGCGAGCTGTGCTTTTATGCTGCCCATGGCCACTCCGCCAAATGCTATAGTTTTCAGCACGGGTAAGCTCAGTATATCGTACATGGTATACCGAGGAATTGTGATGAACATCTTGGCCATTGTGCTTATTATCCTGTTACTTCAGGTGATAGGAATTATGGACTGATAATGTGGTCCGATTTCTCCAGCAAATTCTCGGGTAATGTACTCTGAATGACGGCCGCCATGGCTTGAATCCACTCTTGTTTGAGTTGCGTCCTCGTATATAGCATGCTGATTTCCCGAGTAGGTGTAGGTTCAGCAATGGGTTTAATCCCTTTTTTGAATTTCGCGGCTAAGTCCAAAGTATTCAAATAGGGAAGCAAGGTCATTCCTAGTCCGCGATGGGCAAGTTTTACCAAAGTGTCAAAGTTTCCACTTTCCATATTAATGCGCTGGTCCTCCTGAAGATCGGTTTGGCAAATCTTCAAAACACTGCTGCGAAAGCAGTGCCCTTCATTCAGCAGCAACATGTTATTTGCATTCAGCTCAGAGGCCAATAGAAATTCGTCATTCACCATGGAATGGTATTCAGGTACGAAAGCCATGAAAGGCTCATAGTACAATGGCAATTCCTCTATACCTTTCTCGATGAGTGGTGTGGCAGCGATGCCTACATCTATTCTATCTTGTCTTAGGGCTTCGATCATATCCTCGGTCTTGAGCTCTTCAATGGTAAGCTTTATATCTGGGTATTTTTGAGAGAACTCTGGAATGAACCTTGGCAAGAGAGTAGGGGCCACCGTAGGAATAACAGCGAGGTTGAGTTGGCCTTCGAATTTTCCGCCAATTTTTTTCGCCATTTGCTCCAATACTTGCGCTTCATAAAGCACTGATCTTGCCTGATCAAGTATTTTAGCCCCTAATGGAGTAGGTACAATAGGGTGTTTAGATCTATCAAAGATGAGGATATCTAATTCCTCTTCGAGTTTTTGTAATTGCATGCTCAGCGTGGGCTGCGTTACAAAACAAGCCTCTGCTGCTTTGGCGAAATGGCGGTGGTTATCTACCGCAACAATGTATTTTAGTTGTGTTATAGTCATTACTTATTGTGATTCAGCTATTGATAGATAACAAAGATATATTTGGTAAGTTCTGGGGCCGTTCAATGTGTCGTATTTTTAGCCAATGACCATAGATGCGCTGAAAGAGAAGTTGTATTTACCATTGCCCGGAATCTCTGGCCAGCAGGAAATGATGCCTTCCTATCGCAACGCTGTAGACTTTGCAGATATCGCTGCTTTTAAACCTCGGAAAGCTGGAGTGATCATTCATATTTTCCAAGGTCCTCATGAACTTGAAGTATTATACATGAAGCGTCCAGCTTACGACGGAACGCATAGTGGACAAATCAGTTTCCCGGGAGGAGAACTTGAAGAATATGATGAAGATTTAAGGGCTGCGGCCTTTCGCGAGTGTGAGGAAGAGGTTAATCTAAAGCCTAGTGAACAGGAATTCTTCCGTGCCATGAGCTGGTTGTACATCCCGCCATCCAACTTCTACGTGGAGCCTTTTATTACCCTTGGAAAGGCGCCTCCTAACATAGAACTGGATCCACGAGAAGTAGACCGAGTTTTTTCCATTCCCTTATCCCAATTAATAGATGGCTCCCTCATCCAGCAGACCAGCATCAAGACGACTTACGGAACGCTTTTAGTGCCTGCTTACCACTGGGATGGAGAAATTATTTGGGGCGCTACCGCAATGATGACTGCAGAACTCGTTGCACTACTGAGATAGCCTTATATTTGCAGCATTCTATTGGAATTACAGCAATGTTGAACCCCTTTAAGAAAGATAGCTTCGGCTATAATCTATTGATCAAGCGAATAGTCATTTTTATATTTGGTTTGATCACATGGTATCGATATACTAGAGTTAATTCCATAAAGATTGTTGGGGCAGAGAAATTAAAGAATCTCCCGCAAGAAGGTGTTTTATTTGTATCGAACCACCAGACCTATTTCGCCGATGTTAGCGCCATGTATCAAGTTTTTAATGCCGCTGAAAATGGTGTGTATAATCGGCTTCCTTTCTTCACATTATTTAGGCCTAAACTCAACGTTTATTTTATCGCGGCTGCTGAAACCATGAAGAAAGGACTACTGCCTAAACTGATGCAATATTCAGGTTCAGTTAGCATTAAGCGAACGTGGAGGGAAGCGGGCAAAAATGTGAATCGTGGGGTTGACCCTAAGGATATTGCAAACATTAAAAAAGCCATGGAAACGGGATGGACCATTACTTTTCCTCAAGGAACAACTCGTCCATTTGTAAAAGGCCGTCGAGGCACGGTACACCTTATTCGTGAACTGCAGCCTGTGGTAGTTCCCGTGGTCATCGATGGTTTTCGTCGAGCCTTCGACAAAACAGGTATGTTTGTGAAAAGCACGGGTAACTTGTTAAATGTTACCTTTAAAGACCCATTAGAGCTCGATTTTGAGCAGGAAAATGATAAATTGTTAGACCAAATTATGGTGGCCATTGAACAGTCGCCAGAGTTTTTGAAAATAAAAGACGAATGAAAAAATTAGCCATTCTTACAGCTCTAATGGGCGTGTTGCTTGGGTGTGAAAAGTCTATACCGGTGGTAGATCCAACTGCTTTGGATAATAGAAACATCTACATCCGCATGTATAAGTACTTCGACGGTGATTTATTGGATACCTCGCAAGTGTATCAGATTAATGGAGATCTAATAAAGATTAATAAGATCTATACCACGTTAAGCGGCGCTGAATTCATCAGCTTTGACGAGAGCGATACCGTGCGTACAGAAAGCGACCTCACCATGATAGATGTGACTACAACGAGTCAAATTAAGTTGGCCTATTTGCCGAGAGGTTCATACAATGGATCTATAAACTACATGCTCGGTTTAGATTCAGCACGTGCTCATGCCGCCCCAGAGAGTTTGGAAGACGGCAACCCCTTGAAAAGCGGAGCAGTATGGAACGGAAGCGACATAGGTCACAGCTTCTTCCAGATAGAGGGGGGTATCTTTGATCCAGCTGATACAGTTTTTACGACCCCTCAATCCACTTTTGTATGGCGTTTTGCTACACCGGATTTGGCGGTAAATAAAAACGAGAAGCGCAACTTTAGTGTGGCCAACAACAAGGACGTATTCTTTGTGATGAACTTGGATGTAGAAAAGCTCTTCTTGGGCTTGACGCCAAGTCAAACTCCGGTCATCAACTGCGACCCAGCAGACGGAACCGACTACAACAACGCTAAAATCTTGCGCGACAACGTAATCAGTGAGTTTGTGTTTGAACTTTAAACCACCACGATTATGAGATACTTGCCTAACCTAGTTGTTGTATCCCTTGCGACCCTATTGTTGGCATCTTGTGGAATTGGTGATTCGACCGTTTCTATGGAAGTGCGGCTCACCTACAACGATGCTCCCTATACAGTAGGCGAAACCGTCTACAAAGGGGATACTGCTGTTAAGTTCGAGAAGTTTTATTTCTACTTGTCTGACCTTCAAATCGGGGACCAATTGGTTGAGGAGGTGATGTTCTGTAACGCCGAAGACAGCACCACCATGAACTATGAGTGGAGCTTGGACAAGAAGTCCAACACATTGAGCTTTTGTGTGGGGGTAGATTCCTTGAATAATGCTATGGATCCTACCTCTTTCGATGTGGGTCATCCACTTTCCAGCGCTAATGATATGTATTGGTCATGGGCGACGAAGTACAGGTTTTTACGTATTGACGGACGCTCAAACCCTTCTGGAATCCTTGGGACTGATGATATCCTGTTGGCCTGGCACACAGGGAAGGATGAGTTGTATCGTTGCGTAGACCTCACTTCGCAGATTGTCGGATCCGTCAAAGGCGGTGATCATTTGATTCTTGAATTTGAATTGGACCAATTCATTCAAAACATGTCCCTTGAAACCGAAAGTATGACTCACGCAATGGCGGATGATTACGAAATTGCGGTGAAGTTGAGTAATCAACTACCTGGAGCCTTTAATCTCCGAGTGGAATAAGAAAACTTAACCAATAAAAACGCGGCCCAAGGGCCGCGTTTTTTTATTCAAATTTGCCCTGCGGGACTACCTAAAAAGGATGCTGATTCTCACCCCGCCAAGGATGGCTGGCGTTGCATTTCGGCGATCAATGAGTTCGTACTGACCCGTGAAAATCCCGGTAATTGGGTCAAAGGCTTCCACGTATTCCGACGTGCTTCTACTCTTGTTTCTTATGGCGGCACCAATAAACCAATCCAAGATCATCCGCTCTGAAGGTCTGCTCTGGTAACCCATGGTGAAACCAAAGTCATTCCAGCTAAATCCTTCATTAACCGTCGTATCAATTCCTGAAAACGGATCGGTGATGTAGAAATCTTGGGCGTAGTTACGGTGGTTGAAATTAAAGGCGATGTAATACCCGTCCTGGAAGGCATTGCCCTCTGGGAAGAATTTAGCATTGAAGGTAGCGCTGTAGCCAATCTTACTCAGCGTCTGACCGTCTTGTCGCAGGCTGTAGCCGCGGATCAACTCTTCGGTCATATTAAAGGTGGTGATGCCCAATCCTCCTTCAAGACTCAAATAATCGGTCACCTTATGCTCATAAGAAAGCGGGATATCGCCGGCAATGAGTGCTGTAGGCGATAACTTTACAGCATGGTTGTAGCGGCTGTAGTAGGCGCTAGGATTTAAGTTACCCGTCATTGAAGGCGAGGACATTGTATTGACTTGCCCCGCACCACTCACATCGAGGTTACGTTTGCGCACAATCACTGTCTGTGCATCGGCCCAAAGGCTGGTACAGAGTAGAATGGTCAGCGTATAAATAATTCGTTTCATATGCGTTGTACTAGGAAGGGGTGATGTATATTGACTATCACTTCCAAAATTTACGAAAACAATACAATCTTCCTATGAAAACGCCTGAAAAAGGTAGAATGTTGGCGATAATGGCCGTTTTTTTCTCTGTTTCAGCCTTTGCGCAGGGTTCTTTTCCTGTGTTGGAGTGGAGCCCAGAATACAATGTTCGTAATGCCAAGTTTGATCGACTCCTTCAGGTTGGAGATAACGGTTTCTATACCTATCGCGGCAGTGCGATGAGTTTGATCGCTGGAAATAGAGATGAGTATTTCGCATACTACAACCGCTATGACCTCAGTGAACAATGGTTGATGAAAAATCCTAGATGGGAATGGAACGGCCGTCGCGTAGATTTTAAAACCAGTTTGATTATTGGGGATCTTCAATACTTGTTTTACGAGAGCTATGATCGAACGGCAGATATTAGGTATTTACTATGCCGCACTTTGGATGCTGAGGCGAACCTTGGAGATATTCAAGTGCTAGAGGTTTTAGACAGTCGTTTTCGAAATAGAGGAGAATTTGATGTCCAATTATCCAAGGACCGTTCCAAGATCGCGATCTTTACGAACCCACCTTATGAACGCCAAAAGTCAGAGAATTTCTACGTTCGTGTCTTTGACCCATCTTTAAATGAGCTGTGGAATGCCGATGTGGAACTGGTCTACCAAGACCGCAACTTTGGTATTATGGATTTCGAGGTCAGTAACGCAGGTGATGTTTTTATCCTGAGTTATTTTGATCGTTCACCAAATTTGACCTTCACCAACAACCGCGATCTCGACTACAAGCTGATGAAAATTGGATCCGGAGAAGAGAATGAGATCATCGAATTTGACCTAGGCCTTCAGAACGTTCGCGTGCACAGTTTAGGCATTGAATGCGATATTACTGATGGAGAAATGGCTATCTCAGGGTTTTATGGTCGCCGCAATTCATGGGATATGGACGGTGCCTTGTACTTAGGCTTCGATCAAATAGCCGGAGAGGTGATTCATTCAAACCTCAATCCATTCTCCACAGATTTTGTAGCCCAATTTTCCAAGATGCGCGCCAAAAGGGGCAAGGGAATACGTAAAAACTTTGTGTTCCGTCAATTCGTTTCGCGACCCGACGGGGGAGCCTATGTAGTGGCAGAAGATTATGAACTCATCGTCCGTACTGTCCAAACTGGCCGAGGAACCACTACGACGAATTATTACTACTATTACCGCGATATCATCGTCTTGAGCATTAGTAAGGAAGGTAATGTAGATTGGTATGCACACATTCCGAAGGAGCAAAACTCCATGAACGATGGCGGTTACTATCTTGGCTATACCTTTCTTATGAATGAAGACGGTTTGCACTTTGTGTATAACGATCACCGTGGAAATGATAAGCGCTGGGGTAAGAAAAGACTTCGTCCCATTCGAAACGCTAAGGCAGGTAATCTTGTAATGGTCACTTTAGGACACGACGCTTCCCTTAACTATCGGGTACTCAGTAAGAATAAGCGTCAGAAGTTCCGCGTAGCACCGCGCTCTTCTCGGTTAGCAAATGACGGAAAAGATGGGGCTATATTATTGTCACTACGGGGCTCTAAGATTAGATTTGGCAACCTAAGATTTGAAGAATAAACGATGAATGTTCACTTCATAGCCATTGGTGGAAGTGCCATGCACAACCTCGCCATTGCATTGCAACAGGGCGGTCATACGGTCACCGGCTCGGACGATCAGATCTTCGAGCCGTCCCGCGGACGGCTCGAATCAAAAGGCCTGCTCCCAGCCCAGGAGGGTTGGTTTCCCGAGCGCGTGCATGAAGGGTTGGATGCCATTATTTTGGGTATGCATGCCCGTCAAGACAATCCGGAGTTAGCGAGAGCCCAGGAATTGGGCCTTATGATTTATAGCTATCCAGAGTTTCTGCATGAGGTCAGCAAGGACATGACCCGGGTGGTCATCGCCGGATCTCATGGAAAGACTACCACCACAGCCATGGTGCTACACGTGATGAATCATGTGGGCCAACCTGTGAATTATATGGTCGGCGCTCAGTTAGCTGGCTTCGATTGTATGGTGGAACTAGAGAGTGGTTCGGAGTTCATGGTAATGGAAGGGGACGAATATTTGAGCTCGCCCATTGACCGTCGTCCGAAGTTCCATTTGTATAAGCCGAATATCACGGCCATCACGGGTATTGCTTGGGATCACATCAATGTGTTTCCCACGTTTGAGGATTATGTGGACCAATTCCGCTTGTACCTCGACACCGTCGAAGCCGGCGGGGCGGTCATTTACAACGAGCGCGATGCAGTGCTCAAAGAGGTAGTGGAAACCTCAGGTGCAACAGTCAAAAACTTTGCCTATTCTTTACCAAATTATGAGATTGTTGATGGCCAGACCTTCATTGAGACGCCTGAGGGCATGATGCCGCTCCAAGTTTTTGGTGCACACAATCTTAGTAATATGGAGGCCGCACGTTGGTTGTGCCTGGAGATGGGCGTTCAAGAGGAAGATTTTTACGATGCCATCCTGAGTTTTACTGGGGCGCAAAATAGGATGGAGGTATTCTATGAGGGCGCGAATACTAAAGTGTTCCGGGACTTCGCGCATGCTCCGTCAAAGGTGGGGGCTTCGGTAACGGCATTGAAAGAGCAGTTTGGAAAGGTGCGTGTGGTTTTAGAACTGCATACATTCAGCAGCTTGAATCCAGAGTTTTTACCTCAATACAATGGGGTAATGGACAGAGCGGATGAAGCTTGGGTTTATTATAGTCCTGCGGCAGTGGCTCATAAAAAGTTACCGCCTCTGAGTAAAGAGGATGTAAACAATGCCTTTGGGCCTGGAATTAGGGTTTTTGATAATGCCAAAGAATTGGAATTGGCCCTTCAAAACAATGGTTCAAATAAGGCTATGGCGCTAATGAGCAGTGGAAATTTTTCCGGCTTAGACTTGAAAGCTATTGTATCCAACTATTAAATAGTAAATTTGCGGCATGAGCAATAGAGAAATCATTGATGCAAGAGAACTTAACATCGCATTAAATCGATTGTGTTGCAAGCTCATTGAAAACCATGGAGATTTCTCGAATTCTATTTTAATTGGACTCCAGCCTCGTGGGGTACAGGTCGTTGACAGATTAGTCAGACTTTTAAATGAGAACTACGGAGTTGCGGAGGTCCGCACGGGTATATTGGACATTACCTTTTTTAGAGATGATTTTCGTAGACGCCCCGGACATTTGCAACCTAATCGCACTCAAATTGACCATTTAGTTGAGGATCAAAGCGTAGTCTTTGTTGATGATGTTTTATACACCGGTCGTAGTGTTCGTGCAGCTATGGATGCTATTCTGAGCTACGGCAGGCCCGCCAAAATGGAATTACTCACATTAATAGACCGCAGATTTTCTCGCCACCTACCCATCCAACCGGATTACAAAGGCCGTCAAGTGGACAGTATTGCTTCACAGCGCGTTCAGGTATTATGGGAGGAGATAGACGGAAGAGATGCTGTAGTATTAACTGAGAACCCATCATGAGCGAACTCTCTGTACATCACCTGCTCGGCATCAAGCACCTGAATAAAGAGGATATTCAATTAATACTTGATACTGCAGCCCAATTTAAAGAGGTCATCAATCGACCCATTAAAAAAGTTCCGACACTAAGAGACATAACCATCGCCAACTTATTTTTTGAAAATTCTACCCGTACGCGCCTTTCCTTCGAATTGGCCGAAAAGCGCTTGAGTGCTGATGTGGTGAATTTTTCTGCCGCCTCTTCTTCGGTGAAAAAGGGGGAAACATTGGTGGATACGGTCAACAACATCTTGGCCATGAAAGTAGATATGGTGGTCATGCGTCACCCAAATCCTGGTGCTGGGGAATTCCTATCACAGCATGTAGATGCCTCCATCGTGAATGCCGGCGACGGTGCCCATGAACATCCTACTCAAGCCTTGCTGGACGCATTCTCCATCCGTGAAGCTGTGGGAACCCTTGAAGGCACGAAGGTGGCAATAATCGGGGATATAGTCCACAGCCGCGTAGCGCTCTCGAATGTTTTATTGCTTCAGAAAATGGGTGCTGAAGTTATGGTTTGTGGTCCTTCCACCTTGGTGCCGAAATACATGCACACCTTGGGAGTGAAGGTGGAATACGACCTACAGAAAGCCATTGAGTGGTGTGATGTCGCGAACATGTTGCGCGTACAGCACGAACGTCAAGATATCAAGTACTTCCCGTCTATTGCGGAGTACCGCGCACAATATGGATTGACCATGGAGCATTTGGACGGATTGGAAAAGCCGATCACCATCATGCACCCCGGGCCGATCAACCGTGGGGTAGAGATCACCTCTGAGGTGGCCGACAGCGAACACTCAATCATCTTGAACCAAGTAGAAAACGGGGTGGCCGTGCGAATGGCCGTCTTGTACTTGCTCGCGGAGAAGCGCAAACTCAATAAGGAATAATGGCTCTGGAATTGGTAGTCATGGGTGCGGCAAGTGCCACCCCAACGTCGAACCAATACACGACCTCGCAACTGTTGAAGATGCGGGAACACTATTTCCTCATCGATTGTGGGGAGGGTACTCAGAAGCAATTGCGCCGCAGTAAAATCAAGTTTTCGCGCATCAATCACATTTTCATTTCACACCTCCACGGCGATCATTTCTTCGGTTTGGTGGGGTTGTTGAGCAGCTTTCATTTGCTGGGCCGCACGACGCCATTGACGGTCTATGGTCCGCCGAAGTTGAAGGATTTGATCTTGGCCCAATTCCGTGCTTCAGGCACCTTCACTTCGTATCCCATACATTTTGCTGTGACGCAGCACAAAGTGCCACAGGTGTTGTTGGAGACGGATGATTATACCATCTCAAGCTTCCCGCTTAAGCACCGCATCGCCACAACAGGATTTTTGTTTGAGGAGAAAGAGCAGGCGCGCAAGTTGAATAAGCCGGTGGCCGATGCCTATGGGGTGCCCGTATGCGATTACCATTGGATCAAGGACGGTAAGGATTGGACGAGTGAAGAGGGCCAATTAGTTCCTAATAAAGAACTCACCTTCGATCCGCCCGCCCCATTGCGCTATGCCTTCGCCTCAGATACCATGTACACGCCCGATACCGCGACCTATATTGATGGTGTGGACCTCTTGTATCATGAAAGCACCTTTTGTGAGGATAAGGCCAAACGCGCGCAGGAAACGATGCATAGTACGGCTAAGGAGGCCGCTTTAGTGGCGAAAGAGGCAAGTGTTTCACATTTGCTTTTAGGACATTTTAGCGCACGTTATCGCGACTTTCAGCAGTTCAAAGTAGAGGCTTCAGAGATCTTTGATTCGGTGTACTTGGCAAAGGAGCTACACTCATATCGTCTTAACTCCAAGGGGTTGAAAGTTGAGTCGTTAATAGCGAACGCTCAGGATGAAGAATAAAGCCCTTGCCGTTCTCTTTCTAACGGTCTTCTTAGACCTCATGGGGTTTGGACTCATCATTCCAATTCTCCCTATTTACGCCAAGACATTGGGAGCTTCCGATCTCATAGTTGGTTTCTTGGGTGCTTCGTTTAGTATCATGCAGTTCATGTTTGCAAGTTTCTGGGGTGGTTTAAGCGATAAATATGGACGACGTCCTATTATGTTAGTGAGTATAGGTATCATGGTGGTAGCCTATATTCTCTTTGCAAATACGACGGTACTTTGGCTGCTTTTCATAACCCGAATGTTGAAGGGCTTCGGCGCAGCTAACTTGAGTGTAGCACAGGCATATATCAGCGATGTCGTACCTCTGGACCAGCGAACTAAAGCCTTTGGTTTTATTGGCGCTGCTTTTGGACTTGGTTTTATTTTTGGTCCCTCATTAGGAGGCATTATAGATAAATATTTTGGTGTTGCTGGGGTAGGATATTTTGCAGCAATGCTCGGAGGGATAAATTTTGTTTTAGCATGGTTGTATTTAGAAGAATCGTTAAAAGAGAGATCTAAGGCTAGAGCACTATTTCCGAATCCATTCAAAGACCTCGCGAGATTCCGTAAAATCCCTGGAGTGAATGCATTATTCACCATCAATTTTGTGTATGTCTTGGGGTTCTCAATGATGCAAATTACGGCCACGTTATTATGGTCGGAGCACTTCTGTTTAAGTAAAATGCATATAGGATACGTATTCGCATATATAGGTTTACTTGCTGTGGTCATTCAAGGAGGGTTAATAGGATATTTCAATAGATGGTTTGGTGAACAGAATTTGCTTGTACTAGGGACTATTTTCGTCGCCATAGGATTATTTGGAATGCCCTTTGTTCCTCAGGATTATTTCGCATTGGAACTTATTTGTATGACTTTTTTATCTTTTGGAAATGCACTTCTGACGCCCACTATTAGTTCAGTTTTGAGCGGCTATGCACCAGGAGGGATGCAAGGAACGATATTAGGAGCAAATCAAAGTGTAGGATCGCTTGCGCGAGTTTTGGGTCCAGCCATTGGAGGAGCGGCCTATGAACTACATTATTCTTATCCCTATCTGATTGCTGGGAGTACAGCGTTAATCGTAAGTGTATTAGCCATAAGGTTGCGTAGAAAGATGATTGAATAGGGAGCTATTCACAATACAACGTGCCGAGAAAATTTAATTAGATGTTTAAACATTAAAATAGGTTTTCCGTTATACATTCGTAACCCAATTAAATAACCCATTTTAAAGATGAAAAAAATAGCATTAATGGCCGCTCTGGGCCTTTTTGTTGCAAGTTGTAGCTCTGATAAAGGTGCTGAAGCTACCACATCCGAAGCTCAAGAAGTAAAAAGTACCGAAGGAAGTGAATCTATCTCACTAGATGCCGGGTCAACAGTGGCTTGGCGAGGTTTTAAAACTTTTGTACAATCGGAACACCGCGGCACTGTGAATGTACAAGACGGTACTTTCGATGTAGCTGAAGGCAAGTTAGTAGGAGGTACAATCACGATGGATATGACTTCAATCACTTGTACTGATCTCGAGGATGAGGGCAAACGCGGTTATTTGGAAGATCATTTGAAATCTCAAGATTTCTTCTTCGTAGATAGTTTCCCGACCGTAACATTTGAAATCGTAGAGGTATTGGATTCAAGCGAAGTAACAAAATACAACACGGTAACAGGGAATTTAACGATGCGTGGCACCACAAACAGCATCACCTTTCCTGCTGAGGTAATGGTAAGTGACGAAGGAGTAAAATTTATGGCGCCACCTTTTAGTATTGACCGTACGCTCTGGGGCGTGAAATACCATGACCGTGAAGATGCGTCAATTGCTGAAACGTTAAAAGAAAATCTAATAGATCACTTCATCGAATTAAGCATCAAAGTAAAAGCGACCAAGTAGCTTTTGCTCAGATTAATGACGGACCCCTGCCTTTCGGTAGGGGTTTTTTATTTCCCGTAAATCTGCTGAAGTGCTTGATTTGCAGTGGTATATTGGAATGAGAATCCAGCCTCTACTATTTTTTTAGGGCTAACTTTTTGGCTCATTAAAGCCAATGTAGCCATTTCTCCTAAAACTAGTTTTAGGGCAAAACCCGGGACCGATGGAAGGACCATGGGTCGATGTAAGGCTCGGCACAATTCTTTGGTAAATACTTTATTCGTTAAGGGTTCTGGACCTACCGCATTGTAAGGACCCGAAGGGATGGGTTGTGTAGCAGCGAAGAGGAACATGCGGGCCAAATCCTTCACATGAATCCAACTGGTCCACTGCTTGCCCGAGCCCAGGGGAGAGGCAATGCCCCATCTTGCAAGGGGTTCAAGTTGTCCCAACACTCCGGCGCCTTGGTCCAATACGATACCTATACGCAGTTGTATGCTTCGACAGCTACTGGATTCAAACTTCTGGGTATAGCTCTCCCAAGTTTTTGTTACGGAAGCTAAAAAGTCATCCGCGGTAGGTGAGGTTTCGGTGAATTCGTGGTTGAAATCACTCCCATAAATTCCAATAGCAGATGCACTGACCACAGAAGAAGGGCCATTCTTGACTTTTTGCAAGGCATCAATCAATAATTGGGTGCCTTTTACGCGAGAGTCCATGATAGCTTGCTTGTATTTTGGGGTCCATCGCTTGCTGACGGTGGCTCCGGCCAAATGAATGAGGTGGTCTGCACCTTCTAGAGACGCCTGATCAATGGTCCCTTTGTCTGTATTCCAAGCATAAACTTCTACACCCTCCATAGACAAGCCCTCTCTTGTGGAAAGAATACGCACGCGGTGGTTTTCTTTAAGAAGTTGGTTTACAATTGCTTGTCCTACCGATCCGGTAGCACCCGTAATGGTGAAAATGGCCATGGCTGAAATTTATGTTGTGAAACTAACAATGCTGCGCCACTTTTGTTATCACTGGAAACAATTATTTCTCCATGCATACCATTGAACCTTACTATAATTGGCGTCATCTGTACCAGGCTTCGGAAGATCCGAGAAGTCCATTATATGGCTATTTCAATAGTGAGGTCTATTTCACAGATAGTATTTACGACCACGTGATTCACCCTCAGTGGGACAGCATAGGTTGTGAGACCTTGTACTTAAAGGTGTTGTTTACGGATTACCTCACTGGCTATTGCATTATCGAGTTTTTGGGAGAATGGAATGATGCTGTGCATAACGATATCATGCGTTTAAAGCGGGATTTCATAGATGAATTGATCCCCCAGGGCATCGACAAATACATTTTGATTGGAGAGAACATTCTGAACTTCCACGCGGACATTCCAGATTATTACGACGAGTGGCTAGAAGAGGTTCCAGAAGGTTGGATGGCCTTTATTAATCTTCGCCCTCATGTGATTCAAGAACTCAATCAGTACGGTTTGGATGCCTATTTTGTGCTAGGTGGAACCTTAGATGACCTTGCTTGGCGCACGGGTTCTCCGAAGAAATTATTTGAAAAAGTAAATAAGGTCGTTGGACGCAGATTAGGCTATTGATGCAGCGTCTTGAGGAACGCTTGGAAGGCCGTTTTATCATTCTCAAGTGTAAACCAGGTAGTATTTTCTTCTACCGCGGGCAACCAAAGCATTTGCAACAAGTTCTCGTCGGTCTTTAGCACCCATTGATCGGCCACTGCAGCTTCGTGCGCTTTGAAGTAATTCAGAATGAGCTGTTCATCCGGACGAAATCTAGAAACAAACGCATGAGTAGGAGTATAGATGTGGGTCCAATTCAGCGGTCCACTAAACGCACTGAATTCTTCCTTAATTTCTCTATTCAAACATTCATGCATGCCTTCGCCTACCTTTTGACCGCCGCCGGGCAACTTATTCAGGTGCACGCCGCTCCACAGTTCCCGTAGGACCAATACCGCACCTTCTTCATTTTGAATAAAGGCGTAGCAGCGCGGTGTGAATTTGGTTGGCTCTATCTTTTCCATGCTCTAGTCATTTCTCTCTTGTGCGGTGGGCCAGGCAAGGCCTCTACCTCGAATCCCGCGGCTTTCATCGAGCGCTTCACCACACCTTTGGCACAATAGGTGACCAATGCGCCGCCGGGCTTGAGCAATCTGAACATATTTTCAAAAATAGCATCAGTCCATAGATCCGGTTGCGCACTCGGAGCGAAGGCATCAAAGTATATAAGGTCGTAAGAGCCTTGTTCGCCTTCAAAAGTCTTTACATCTTCTACCAGCAGTCTAAAAGTGAACTGCTCGGTAATTTGGGTTGCGGCTCCTGGTGTTGCGGTTAGAAATGGCGCTTCCTTACTCATGCCTTGCAAACCTATAGCCGCAATCTCCTCCGGCGTCAGGGGGTATTTTTCGAGGGCATCGTATTCAATAGCGGTTCCGTCTTGATGCGACTGTTCTAGGGTGAGCCGGGCATTTAAGGCAGTGCCTAAGCCCACCTCCAATATGCGAACATTTGATGTGCCTATGGCTTTAAGCCCGGCTTCAATGAATACATGCTGGCTTTCTGTGAGCGCGCCGTGAATGCTGTGGTAATGTTCGTCCAAGCCCGGCACCCACAGCGTAGCACTACCGTCGGCACTTTGGGTAATATGTCTTTCCCCAGCGGTCGGCATCTATTTCACGTACAACTTCTCGATGCGTGATATAGGCCCATCACAGAACTGCGTATGGCAGGCGATACAGGCATCCACCATGTTGTTGTGCGCCTGAATTTGAACGCCAATTTCCTCAGCGCTATGAATCTGGTTATAAATGCCGATAAAGCTCTTGGCATAGGGCTCATAACCTTCGCCTTTCATGTGCGGCTTGGTCGGGTGGGCCGTGATCATACTGAACAGCTTCTCTGAAAGCGTTGAGTCGAGCTGACCTTGTTCCAAGGAATGCTTGCGATTGGTGGCTTCCTCGTGCATGTCGCGCATGATCTGCGCAAGTTCACTAGGTTGATCAAGTTCCGGTGTCCAAGTTTGCTTTGGCGCCGATTCTTGTTCAGGTCCACCACAACCCACCAGGGTTATGAGTCCAAGGATGAATGAAAGCGTGAGAATTTTACGCATCGGCAGGACGTTCTATTTTCACTCCTTTGGCCTTGAACATATATTCTGCGACAGGCTCAGTAATAGCATCGATCTCTTCTTGGCTCGCACCACGGTCTTCGGCATAATGACGAAGCTGTGCAACTGTTGTCGTGTCCCAATAAATATAACCGTACATCACCATGTTTTGTCCTTGGCTATTGGTGGGTAGCAAGAATACATAGTCGTAATCCACAAATAGATTGTTGCTTGAGTCAATGGCAGTGCTCATCCAGCACCCTTTGGTAGTGCAGACTTGGGTAATAGGTCCAGCGACGGTTGCCCACGCTGAATCCTCTCCGGAAACTGCAAAATTTGATACTAGTTCCGCAGCAGAAAATGCATTCTCTGTAGTGAAGGTGCTATCTCCAAAATTATAATATTCGGTAGATACAGATTTTTGCACATCTTCCGAGATATCGTCATTATTCTTAGCGCCTTGACATGAAAAAAGTGAAAATGCTATGATGCTTGCAATTATAGATTGCTTCATGGTAATTAATGTCTTTTAAAATTCATTCCTTCTAGGGTTTCCGCCTTTGAAAAACGAAAATACCTCCTACAAATTTAGTACATTTGTACTCCCAAAAAGCAGCGCATGAAAATAGAGTTGACCACACATAGCCGCATTGGCTCGATAGATTTTTCAAATCTTCCCTTTGGAAAACACATGTCGGACCATATGCTGGTGTGTCATCATAAAAACGGTCAATGGCTTGAGCCTGAAATACGCCCGTACGGTCAGCTAGAATTTTCCTATGGTTTACATGCCCTTCATTATGGACAAGCGGCATTCGAAGGAATGAAAGCTTATCGAAAGAAAGACGGTACGATAAGTATGTTCCGTCCGCTGGATAATTTTGCGAGATTAAATAAAAGTGCCGAGCGCTTAATGATGCCATTGATTCCTGAACATATTTTCATGGATGGCATGAAAAAGCTCTTGGAAATAGATGCCCAATGGGTTCCCTCTTCGGACGATCACAGCCTATACATCCGTCCATTCCTATTTGCTTCTTCCGAGTTCATTGCAGCCCGCCAAAGTGATGATTACACCTTTTGTATCCTAACGTGTCCTGTAGGACCTTACTACAGCGGTACGGTAAAGGTTAAAATAGAACAGGAATTCACGCGTGCTACTGGCGGAGGTATCGGATATACGAAGGCGGCAGGTAATTATGGTGGTTCATTTTATCCAACGGCTCAAGCCGTTAAAGAAGGATATAACCAAGTGATCTGGACTGATCATCGCGATCATAAATTCATTGAAGAGAGTGGAACAATGAACTTGATGCTTTTGGTAGGAGATACTTTCCTAACGCCGCCTCTAACAGACCGAATTCTAGCAGGAGTAACTAGAAGATCCATTATTACGTTGATCAAAGAAAAGGGATGGAAGATTGAAGAGCGCCCCATAAGCGTTGACGAAATTGTTGAAGCGGCTCGAGCTGGTAATTTGAACGAAGCATTCGGAATGGGAACGGCCGCAGTCGTAAGTCAGATTGATACAATAGGACACCAAGGAGTAGATTTCTCAATTCCTGTCCCTGCCGACGGTAAGGCAATGGAAATAAAGAAAATGCTAAATGAAATCCGGATGGGGTTAGTAGAAGATACCCACGGATGGATGATGGACATTCAGGTTACTCAACCTGCATGATATAAGGTTCAAGCATGTGTATAAGAGCTGCCGTGTCAAGGCCGACCACACTGTTGTAATTCCCTTCTATTCTCTTGATATAGGCTTGGCCAATCCATTCTTGGATGCCGTATGCTCCTGCTTTGTCAAAAGGTGTGTAGGCCTTAATGTAATGATTGATGGCCCAATGTGGAATAGTGTGAAAGTGAACCACTACAGTGCTCACTACACTACTCATAGGCATTACTTTATCGGGATCGATAAGGGTCAAGCTGCTGTGTACTTCATGTGCGGTTCCACTTAAGGCCTCAAGCATTTCTTTCGCTGCAGCAGCATCGCTGGCTTTACCAAATCTGCGACCGTTTTGCCAAACTTCAGTATCACTGGTCAAACCTATTTGGCCTCTCTGTAGTAAGGGAAGTAGAGCTTCCGCTTTTAGTTCGCTCACAAAGGTTGCGGTATCAGCAGGGCTCAGCAAAGCAGGTGCTGTTTCATCCAAATCTAACGGAAGAGTGGTGAAGGACAGGCCCAGATCTTTGAGGAATTGGGCACGGCGAGGGCTCTGTGATCCAAGAACCAATTCTTTCTTTAGCTTCATTACCATGTGCGGTCTTGCTTTCGACCCCATTTACCGTGAATCTTGAGCAATTGCTCCAATACATCGCGGACACAGCCATGGCCACCATCTAGAGGACTCACGTAATCAGCAACGGCTTTAATTTCAGGCGCTGCATCTTGCGGACAGCACGCCAATCCACAGATTTTCATCACATCGTAGTCAGGAAGGTCGTCGCCCATGTATAAGATTTCCTCATCGCTGAGGTCATAACACATTTTAAGGTCTTCATAGGCTTCTATCTTGTGTGAGGCGCGCATGTAGATATCTTTGATACCCACACCCTGTAGGCGCTCTTTCACATCAGGAGAAGTTCCCCCAGTTATGATGGCCAAACGAATACCATTACGTACAGCCAATTGTAAGGCATAGCCATCCTTGCTGTGCATTTTGCGCACGGGTTCAGCCCCTGGGACTAGTACTATTTCCCCATTTGTCAGAACTCCGTCAACGTCGAGGACTACCGTAGTTATGTTTTTGAATTTCTCCTTGTAATTCATCCGGCCTGGTATTTTGCGATGCTCTCGCTTAATAAAGTATATAGTCGCTTAACCTCTGGGTCGCTAATTTTTTCGATATGAGCGGCTATTGTTTGCTTATCACCTCTAGAAGCGGGTCCGGTTTGCGCGGATTTAGGGCCTAAGGTGATGGCTTTGCTTGGCCCTTGATTCATTATAGCGAATAGTGTTTCTACCGGCAGGTTAAATTCTTTTGCATGTTCGAAAGCTAGGGTATAGAGGTGATTAGTGAAGTTATTGACCATAACGGCACTTACGTGCAAATGATTCCGTCCCGCACTGTTCACATTGAATATACGAAAGGATAATGTGCGCGCAATTCTTGTTAACAATGTTAAGTCTTTATTTGAGGTAGCCTCTAATAACAGAGGAATTTGCTTCCAATCAATGTTTTCTTCTTTTGTAAAACTATATAGGGGGTACAGCACTCCACTTCTCGAAGAACTGTGCATAGGCACTGCGCCTGCGGTATGAATAATGAAGCGTTCTTGTGGAAGTGATTCGCAAACCGTTTTGACGGCATCATCGGGTACACAAACAATGACTATCTCAATACCCGCAGGCACTTTTAAATTATGATCCAATACGGTTACATCAAAAGCAGATTGTAATCCCCGGACCAAATGTTGCCCTAGATTTCCATGTCCAACTATAGCGATATGTGGACGAGAGACAGGCATCAGCTACGTTCTCTTTTTATCCGCTGCACGATAGCAATACCAGTCCCTACTGCCATTAATATAGACCCTAGCCACAATAAGTTAATCCAGGGAAATACTTCAGCTTTCACAAGGATAAAGGGCACTTCAGCTTCTGTATGCTGACTGGCAATTATAACGGGTTTATCTGTATCGTAGTTGATTCTGTCAAAGCTAAATTTCAATCCTAATTCTTTAATTTCGACATCCAATTTACGTGCTTGGTTGCCTTCCACTAAAAAGATGGGCATGACTTGATAGGTGCTGTCATTCGTTGTAGTTATGGTGAGTCCAGCTCCTAGTGCTGCATATTCCAGGCTGTTTTGAGAATTTTTTGCGTCTACTACCAAGGTATCTAACGTAATCTGATATTTCCCATACAAGAAATGTGAATCACCTATGTTCATTTCGAGTTCAAACGCATTTTTCCATTCATCGCTTCCTCGCTCTTCTTCTGTCCGTAGGTCGGCATAGGTGATGTGCGTATAGATATCTTCTGTCAATGTGTGCCTAGTGCTCGGTTCAGCAACATTACCCATTTGCTCATTTAGCTGTATGCGTGGACTTAGATTGAAGGCCGGCTCGAGTTGGCCGAGTTTTTCCTCAAAAAATTCGAGTTCATAATTGTGATAAATTCCTTCCTCAGTTTCGCCAGACCATGTCGCCCAATACTTTCCCATTTGAACGGTATCTCCTAGCTCAATGAGGAGATTTTCATTCGCAGGAAATTCCTCGTGTATGAAGGTTTTATTTTGTGAAATGATATCCTTCTTTGCGTTACTTACCAAAGCACCTGCAATGATGAGCCCAAAACCTATATGAGCTACGGAAGCGCCAGCAAAGTTCCATCGGCCTTTACCCCATCGGATCCAAAATTCTAGGTTTGCGATAACGGCATAAAAGCTTGTCCAAAGCAAAAGCACGTACATGGGATTCCACATTTCCAATACCCAAGAGCTAAGTGCAGTAATGATTGTGGTGGCAACTAACGTAACAATCTGTCTTTCGAAGAATAATTTAGCGGAGGTCTGATAATACGAAAGAAATTGTCCTACACCTATGAGTAATGTGATGATAATTGCGAAAGGTACTTGGATGGCATTATAGTGATCTATAGGGTCGCTCAAGACAATGTTCTCATCATACAAGTGAATCAAACCTTCAGGACCAAATAATTTATTGAACACCGGATAGGATGTACTCAAGGTGATCTGTAATCCGCTAATTAATAATACGAGTGCACCAATAAACATCCAAAACTCTCGACTGTCCATTCGATCTTCCTTAACCTTCCTAGGGAGACTTCGGTAACGATAAATGAAAAGGAAGAGGCTGCTGATGCTGAAAAAAAGCAGATATATCAAAAGCTGTCCGCTTAAACCTAAATCTACGAAGGCATGTACGGAGCTATCACCTAAGATTCCAGAACGGGTGAGAAAAGAAGAATAAAGCACCAGAAGGAAGCTGATGATTAAAAGGAACAACAAGGAGGGCATAACCCCTCCTTTGTTCCGTTGAATAAGTAAAAGGTGCGTTCCAGCCGCCATAGTAAGC
The DNA here is from genome assembly GCA_964216615.1 of Schleiferiaceae bacterium. Classification (GTDB taxonomy): domain Bacteria; phylum Bacteroidota; class Bacteroidia; order Flavobacteriales; family Schleiferiaceae; genus UBA10364. Next base: position 31,943 of record CAXPFQ010000056.1, on the reverse strand, counting down.
CATGGGACTAGAGAAGTGTTTTCAACCGGATCCCAAGCCCAGAATCCACCGAAGCTCAAAGCTTCATAAGCCCAAGCACCGCCCATTAAGATGCCTACTCCAAGAATACCGACAGAGAATACACTCCACTTTAATGCACTTGATATCCAACTGGTATAATCCTTACGCAATAACCCTGCAATGGCATAGCTAAAAGGAATCAATGTGGAAGCGAATCCCAAGAATAATACGGGAGGATGTATGGTCATCCAATAGTTTTGCAGCAAAGGGTTTAACCCGGATCCGTCCATGAAGTAAGGGAACCTGGTGAGGTAATCTGGGAACTCTGTCCAAGGTAAACCCAGGTTTTCAGGCAACTCACGAATTAAATTGAAAGGGCTGTAACCTAGTTGAAAATCTCCTATCCATATGCCGAGAATCATGCTCACTAAAAAAGCTTGAACTAAGGCAAAAACTCCTACGACAGGGCCTTCAAACTTCTTGGCAGTATGGGTAAGAATCAACCCTAGAACAGCATTCCAGAACATCCATAGAAGAAAGGATCCTTCTTGGCCTTCCCAGAATGCAGCGAAAATATATCGCGCAGGTAAATTCAGCGAAGTATGTTTCCATACATAGTCGTACTCAAAATAATGGTTCGCCATTATGAAGAATAGGGTACCTATGAGGCTGAATAGGGTAATGGCATGTATCCTAAAAGCCCATCTACCTAAAGTCTTCCATTGTTCTGTTTTACCGAAGTACGCAACTGCGGATAAAATAGCAAAGACGAAGGAGAGGATGGTTAAACCTCGCCCTAATTCTCCATGGGTCAATAAATAATGTTCACCGACATACTCCATAGGGGCTAATAATAAATGCCTTCAGAATTTATTTTATTCTCTTCGTTATATTTCGAAGGACACTTCATCAAAATTTGTGATGCGATGAATACAGAGTCTGTGGAATATCCCTTCATGGTGATTTCTTCCGAACGTTCAAAATCTTGGGGCTTAGTGTTGTTATAGATAACTGTTTTTGAATTCCCCTCCTTATCCACGGCTCCAAAGGTCAAGGTTACTGTTTGAGGATTAAAATTCATGTCTTTTTCCCTGTCCAAAAATCCTATGACCGTAGTCGTCTGATTTTTCATACGATCTGCATCTGCAAATGAACTATAGGTAGAACTCTTCATTAAGCTAGCTATTGCATAACCTATGAGCAAAGCAATAGCAATAATGATCGCAATCTGGCTATTTTTCATTTTCAAGTTTTCTGATTTTTCGGTCTAAATGAATGAGATAGGTCGCCAAACCGATAAGAACGACTGCGATTACAGCTATGACTACGTAAATTTTACCATTACTTCTCATTAGGTCTTCGTTTTGTGGTGTACTCGAAGTGGGTGTTTCTGCAGTTGGAGCTTCTGCTTCCGAAACAACTACATCAAGAGTGGGTTCAGCAGACTCAATAGTTTCAGGAGAAGCTACTTCAACTTTATTACTCGCTGTATCTTCTTGGGCATAGGCATTAATTGTGCCCAATGAGAGAGCAACTATAGTAAACAATGAGAGTACTTTTTTCATTCTTGTAAAACTTTCAATTTATAACGCAGAGATGCGATCCAAGTTCCAATTAAAATCCAACCAATAACAGCTGGGTAGAATACAAGGCGTAGCTCATTGTCTAAATCTAGGTCGCCGAACCCTGAATTACCCCCACTGCCTGGATGTAAACTATCAACCCATTTAGGAATTGCATAAATGAACACAATCATCAATACGAATGCAAATATGTTATAGACAGCTGAAATTCGTGCCTTTTTAACTTCGTCATCTATTGAGTTACGAAGCACAAAATAGGCTAGGTAAATAAGAATGGAAATGGCCGTACCGTTGAGTTTTGGATCGTTAGTCCACCAGGCACCCCAAGTATACTTTGCCCATACCATTCCAGTCAGTAGTCCGATGATAGAAAAGAACATTCCCATTTCTGCAAGGCTGACACTGCGTCGATCCAAGGCTAATTTTTCTGATTTTAAAAACTGGATGGCATACCAAAAACTAGCAATCAGCATTGCAATCATAGCAAACCACATACTTACGTGGTAAAAAAGATTGCGAATACTTTCCCAAATTATGGGAATATTGTTTGGGACACTGGTTAGTAAACCATAGATCATACTATAAGCCACTAACAGCAACCCTAGAACTTTATAAATGCTTCCTTTCATGTGTTGTTTTAATCTTGCCAAAGATAGGGAAAGAGTAGGTAAGCGAGTAGGCCAATTCCTATATCTAAGGCAACTAATGTTCCTAATAAATTGGCAGCTTCGGTAAAGGACACTCCTACAATGGCTTGTAAATTTAACACACTGGTGAGTTTAAGAATAGGCAGGAGCAATGGGATGGCTAAGATAGTCCCTAATGTGGCATTTCCTTTGGCGCGATGAGCAATTCCACTGGTTAATGTTAACACCACACTGAATCCTGCGGATCCAAGCAGCAAGCCTAGGGTAAAGACACTTAAGTTGTATACTGGATTGCCGAAAAACAAACTAAATATTCCCCAGGTTGCCAAACTAAGGATTAACATGTAACAAATATTGAATAATAACTTGGCAATAATGGTAGATTTCGGTCCGGCAATGGTCTGATAATAGAAAAAATAATTGTCGCTTTCAAATTCGAAACTTCGAAACGATAATTGGACCGACCCAAAAAATGTCACCACCCAAAGCAAGGTGTTCCATGCATTATCTGAAGTGGTGCTGTCGCTCAATAAGTAAATAAGATAGGAGACACCGAGCAGGTAGAGTCCAAGCGAAAAAAGCACGTTACTATTTCTCACCTCTTGGTGAAAAAATCGAACCAGTAAACGTAGAATTTTATTCATGAGGCAAAATTACATCAAACTATTCCAGCACCTTTGATGTTTATGGTAAAAACCCTAACTCATGAAAAAATTTTTAACGCTCACGCTTTTTAGTTTCTTACTTTCATGTGGCAATGAAGCAGGAAAGAGTAACCGCACAAACCAACTGGCTATGAGTGTTCCACCTATTGATTTTTATTCACTGAATGCAACAACCATTGACGGTCAGCCTTTCTCATTTTCGTCCCTAAAGGGAAAAAGAGTAATGATCGTAAACACAGCTTCGAAATGTGGTTACACACCGCAATACAAGGATTTAGAAAAGTTATATCGCACATACGGGGGCGAAAAATTCACGATTATAGGATTCCCATCCAATGATTTCGGATGGCAAGAACCTGGTTCGGAAAGTGAGATTGCCGCATTTTGTACTTCAAATTATGGGGTAACCTTTCCCATGATGTCGAAGGTCAAAACGAATGCCAAGAAAGGGGATGATGTATATCAGTGGCTATGTAATTCAGATCTGAATGGAGTTTCAAATGCCAAAGTCAGCTGGAACTTTAATAAGTTCTTGATTGATGAAAATGGCCGATGGGTGGCACATTTCCCATCTTCCGCAAGTCCTATGAGCATGGAAATCACCACCTTTGCCGCAGGAAAATAAAGCTTATGAAACTAGATATACTTGCCTTCGGTGCGCATCCTGACGACGTCGAGCTGGGTGCTGGAGGAATTTTAGCCATTCACGCTAGAGCCGGAAAAAAAGTGGGCATCATTGATTTGACACGCGGTGAAATGGGGACACGAGGAACCCCAGAGTTACGTGATGCTGAGGCTAAAGATGCAGCGGAAATATTAGGTTGTGTGCTTCGAAAAAACCTAGGTATGATCGATAGTCAAGTGAGCTACGATCATGAATCACAATTATTAGTGGCAAAGACGATTCGAAAGTACCGGCCTGAGGTTGTGATTATGAATGCGCCTACTGATCGTCATCCCGATCACGGAAGGGCTTCTAGATTGGTGGAGGAGGCTTGTTTTTTAAGTGGTTTGCATAAAATCATATTAGAGGAGGAGGGAATGAATTTAACTCCCTGGCGTCCAAAAACTATGTATAAATACTTGCAATTCTATAATTTAAATCCAGATGTAATTGTAGACATAAGCAATGGTTTTGAGCAAAAAATAGCGAGTATAAAAGCACATAAGAGCCAGTTCTATAATCCTGAAAGTAAAGAACCCGAAACGGTCATAGCTAGTAAAGGGTTTTTGGATAGTGTAATCGCTCGTGCTCAGGACTGGGGGCGTATCATTGGTGCTGATTACGCAGAACCATTAATAGCTATTAGGCAGGTGGGTGTAGACGATTTAACTGTATTGAAATAAAGACCTTTTTTCCTCTATAAGAGATCTACAAAATTTGTCTGTAAATTTCGCGTAACTTTATTACCTAATTGTATATATAAATCACTTGTTTTTATGAAACCAAAGGCAGTAGTTAACTACATCCGCGAAAACCAAAACAATAACAAATCTTTGAAGTCTTTATTTGCTTCGCAGTTCTTGGGGAAATTTTCTGATGAGGAATTGGCCGGTTTATCACGTTCGATCGAGAAAGAATCGTTGCGTCGCCAGCAAGCCGTTGTTGATGAGAAAATCGCCTACCTACAGTCTTTAGGTTATACGGTGAAGAAATAATGCTTGCTGTACATCTATAAAAAAACCGCGCTAAAAGCGCGGTTTTTTTATAGTTGAAGTCACGTTTTTAATCTCTACCTGAGAGCAAAGAGATATAATAAGCTAGCTGGGCCATGGAGGCCAATGCGGCTACTAAGTAGGTTCTTGCTGCCCAAGTTAATGCATCAGCGGCCTTGTTGTGCTCAGAGGCATTTATAGTTCCAGTAGAGGTTAACCATGCCAATGCTCTATTTGAGGCATCATATTCCACCGGTAAGGTGATTAATGTGAAAGCAGTTATAACAGACTGCGTTACAATCAAGATTAAGATGATGTTTTCGAAACTAAATAATGTGCCTTGGGCAAAATAGAAACCGAAAAACATGCTCATAATCACAAAATTCATAATCTGCCCACTGAAATTTGCCATCGGCACTAACTTCGATCTCATATCTAGCCATTTATAACCCACAGCGTGTTGAACGGCATGTCCCACTTCATGAGCTGCTACGGCAGCAGCACTTACACTCCTGCCACTGTATACTTCTGGGCTCAAATTGACAGTTTTATTCAATGGATTGTAGTGATCCGTTAATTTACCCGCCACACTTTGAATACGAACATCGGTAATATTGTGGTCATCAAGCATTTTCTGAGCTATTTCTGCACCGCTCAAACCATTGCTGAGCGCTTGTTTGGAATATTGCGTGAACTTTGATTTTAATCGATACTGCACGTAGAATCCTAAAGCTAGAAACAGAATAATAATCACATAATAAGGAACCATATCTTTTTGTATTACGTTGTTTGCATTAAAAGTAACAAATTTTATGCCTCAACGTTGCGTAATGTAACTTTGGCAGATAGACCTTCTTGGATATGACAAAACGCCCGTTGATATTAGTTACGAATGATGATAGCATCGTCGCTCCCGGAATTAGAGCTTTGGTTGAGATTGCCAATGAATTTGGCGAAGTCTATGTTGTAGCGCCTGATGGACCTCAAAGTGGTAAGGGCCATGCCATCACCTTGGATCAAAGCTTAAGATGCAACGAAGTTCAAAGTAATGGTCCTCAAAGAGAATTTAAAGTCAGTGGCACCCCAGCAGATTGTGTTAAACTTGCCATAAATGTGGTTTTACCGCGCCGACCTGATTTGATTCTAAGTGGGATCAACCACGGGTCAAATGCTTCGGTGAATGTAATCTATTCGGGGACGATGAGTGCAGCGGTGGAAGGAGCTTTGGAGCGTGTGAATAGTATTGGGTTCAGCTTGGATGAATTTCCTTGGACGGCTTCAATGGAATCAGCTAAGCCCTACATTAAATCAATCATAGCCAATGTTCTTGACAACGGGTTACCCAGCGGGGTATGTTTGAATGTGAATTTCCCTGCCAATGATAAGGTACCCTACAAGGGATTAAAAGTGTGCCGGCAGGCTATTGGAAATTGGGTTGAGGAATTTGACTCGAGAGTTGATCCATACGGACGCCCTTATTATTGGCTTACGGGAAAGTACGAACTCTACGACCAAGGAAGCGATACGGATATTGCAGCATTGCAAGAAGGATATGTAAGTTTAGTACCCGTGAGTGTAGATTTAACGGCACACGAAACAATTGCTGCCTTAAACCAATGGAATTTTGAGGTTGAGTAAGAAGAAAATAGATCAATTGATAGGATTCGTAGTAGGCATTGGTGCGCCCGTTTTTGCTATTGCCGTCGCACTTGAGAGCTATCCTGTGCTGAAAGATCTAGGAGATATTGCAAATCCGGCTTGGCGAATTATCGTCATGCGTGCAATTACTTTCGGCATAATTATCAATGCCGCCATATTTTTTGCAGCCATTAATTGGGGCAGAGATCAAGTGGGTAAGGGCATTCTTTTCTCATGTATACCAAGCTTGTTAGCGGTAGTGTATTTCCAATTGATAGTGTAATGAAAATTTATTGGATAGCAGGTGAACCCTCCGGCGATGTACAAGCAGCCGCGGTGGCTCAAGCATTGAACGTCCGAAACCCATCCATTCAGCAGCGGGGATGGGGAGGTACACAGCTTCAGCATGCGGGAATTACCTTGGATCGTGACATATGTTCAGAACCATTCATGGGTTTCGTGGAAGTTGTTTTTAGGGCAAAAAAGATTGTAAAACAATTCTCAGACTGCAAGCGCGATATTTTATCCTTCAAACCAGATGTGCTCGTGTTGGTGGACTATCCTGGGTTTAATTTAAGAATAGCTTCTTGGGCTAAATCCCAAGGTATTCGTGTAGCTTACTTCATACCTCCCAAGATCTGGGCTTGGAAAGAGGGCCGTATTGAGAAGCTTCGTCAGCACTGCGATGCGATCTACAGTATTCTTCCTTTTGAAAAAGAGTGGTACAAATCGAGAGGACTTGATATAACCTATGTAGGCAATCCAATTGCTTATAAATACAGAGATAGAATCGCCACTGGAGCAGATTTCGTAGCACTTCTACCCGGTTCAAGAAAACAAGAGATCAAGCGCCACTTACCCATTTTCTATGCGTTCGCCAGATCACACCCCGGCCATAAATTCCGTGTGATCCGACCAGCATTTACAGATAAAATTTGGCCAGCTTTGGAAGTACCCGAAAATGTTGAGGTATTTACTGGTCCGATAGAAATAGGACTTCAAGGAGCCATCTTTGCGGTGACATGCAGCGGAACGGCATCTTTGGAGGTGGCATTACTAAAAGTGCCACAAGTGGTCGTCTACAAAGCGAATCCTGTTTCATTACGCATAGCTAAACTCTTTGTGAAGGTGAACTATTTTTCCTTACCAAACCTAATCTTAAACCGTCCAGCCATTACCGAGCTTTTACAAGAGGAAGTTACTCCAGAACGTATTTCCAGCTTATTCATCCATTCGGTCAAAGAAATGGATTCAATGTCCTATTACGACGAGTTGGTGGCGGCTTTGGATGATTATGACCCCGGAGATAAAACCGCGGAAGAACTTCTTGACCTTTTATCTTCGCAGCGATGAGAAAACTATTAGTCCTTCTTCTTTTTGCCCAATTAGGGGTGCAAGCGCAGGAGTTTCTTGAGGAAACAAGAATGAGTGGTCCGAGGGTGTTCTTGTTTGCTGAAGACTTCTACTCGCGTGCCCAGGTCAAGGTGAAGCAGGGTTCGTACTTGTTGAAAGGATATAATAAAGATTCTACGTATGTCCGAGCATATGGTCCGGACGATGTACATCCGTTATACACCTTTCGTGCGGAGTTGATGGTTAACCGAACCGTGTTTGATTCCATCACCTTTTTTTCCAACGATACCATTGTGCTGCGGGTATTAAGAGCAGGCAAATGGACAGAAGAGCGTCCATATATTGGTCAACTTACTCTTCGCAATAATCTCATATACCTTGATGCTATTGCCCGTTGTTCTATGGAAGATTATCTAGCCGGTGTGGTGGAAGCGGAAGGAGGATTAGCCGGTCGCGGAAGTTATTTGCAAGCGCAGGCTGTTCTGGCGCGTACATGGCTTATGACAAATGAGAAAAAACATATAGCTGATGGCTTTCATGTGAAGGATGACCAAAGTTCGCAAGCATTTAAAGGGGTGGCACACGGCGGTCATGCTGACCAAGTGATGGAAGGAGTATTGAGTGTTCAAGATACAGTGGCACTCTATGATGGCGTACCGATAATAGGTTTTTATCATAGTAACTCTGGTGGTCAAACCGTACTGCCGGAGGAGGTTTGGTCACAATCCTTACCCTATTGCCGGAAGGTGGTAGATCCGTTTTCTTTGAAGGGTTCAAAACTTGATTGGACACAATCATTTTCTTGGGAGCAATGGGATAATTATTGGTCAAGCAATAACATCAATTTATCGCAGGAGGAATGGAGTGTTTTTTTTCAAGAGCTGCCTAGCGATAGATTAACCCACTGGACTATTCAAGGCCAAAAGTTTAAGCTAGAAACTGTGCGGCGAGCGTTTCAATGGCGCAGTACTTATGTGCACTGTACGGTAAATGATCATGGGGTTGTGGTAATAGGCAAAGGTTTCGGGCACGGTGTAGGTATGGCACAGCAAGGGGCCATGCACATGGCGGCCTCCGGATTTACCTGGAAGGAAATCTTAGATTTTTATTTCAAGGACCTTTCATATGACTTGGTGAATAACCCCTAGTTATAAACTTTACTTTTTTTTCTAGAGCGTGGTGGCCAACTTTTATAAATGCCACTCTATCCTTTATTTATACTCCTCATGGCCATAGGGTTAAGAGATGAGTATACCATAACCGCAAATGCTATTATAGGACTTTTGTTCTGGTCGCCGGGATGGCGACATCCTCACCATGATCTTCAAATTATTGTGCTCGCTTGGCTCGTCCTCTTCATTGGCCCGGCTTATAGTACATGGCGACAAGATTTTAGATTTAACCCACCTGAATTTATCGTTAATGCTGGGCTGAGCTTGAGGGCATGGCTAGAATCTCGTATAAGTACTCTTGCGAGCGGATCACTAGAATCTTTTTTGCGCACAGTTTTACTCGGAGATAAAGAAGGATTGAGTAAAGAGATGCTAGATGCATTTGGGACACTTGGTATTCGACATATGCTCGCTGTTAGCGGTTTTCACGTGGGTATATGGACGGGGATGATCCTTCCTTTATCTAGAATTCATAAGCACCGCTATTGGCAACTATTCATCAACCTCGTATTGATTGGTTTCCTAATATTTTATGCTTCAGCAGTTGGCGGGAGTCCTTCGGTTATAAGAGCCGTAGGATCATTTACTTTGGCGCGATTCGCTTTGTTGAATGGTACAAAGGTCGCTCCCATACATTGGCCTATGGTGATGGGTATAATTTGCTTCTTAGTGGAACCAGAACTCATCCGTAATATTGGGTTTCAACTAAGTTATATAGCCGTATTTGCCATTTTATTTGTCTTGAGGAACTCAGTTTGGTCAGATTTCTTGCATCATTACGTATTAGTAGATCATCCTAAAACCCCATTTTGGTTGGTCACTATTCAAATATCTATTGCTGCATGGATAGGCACGTTACCACTGGTCGTTTATTACTTTGGCTTTGCTTCGCCATACTTTTTATTGGGTAATTTATTCGTAGTCCCCGTGTATACGCTTTTCATTTGGTCAGCTTTAGTAATGATATGCTTAGGGCCTATTGTTCCGCAAGAATTGGTGGATTTTTGGAATTATTCGTTTGAATGGTGGAATAACCTGGTATTGCACTATAGTGCCCTGCTGATTCATTAAAGTTGCTAATCGAACGCTCCAAAATCTAACGCTCCCATGACGGCAATACATGTGGAAGGCCTTCAGGATAGAGATGAGAAAATAGGGTAATGGTTTCCATGGCTTCTTTCACATCATGTACCCGTAGGATTTGAGAACCTCCAATCAATGCGGCCATGTGTAGGGCAGTAGTGCCGTTGAGGCTTTGTGTTGCATCATTCTTTAGGGCCTTGTAAATCATGCTTTTACGGGAGATGCCAGAGAGAATTGGTCGTCCCAGCAATTGAAAGGCGGGTAATTCGCGCAGCAACTGGTAGTTGTGCTCCAAGGTCTTACCAAACCCAAAACCTACGTCCACAATGGTGTCGTGAATGCCCATGGCGTGCAACTTTGGCAGCTCCTGTGAGAAGAACTTCACAATATCCTGGGTCACGTGATTGTAGGTTGGATTCTGCTGCATATCCTGTGGCGTGCCCTGCATGTGCATCATGATGTAGGGACAGCTTTGTGCGGCTACAACCTCATGCATTTTAGGGTCCAATTTTCCTCCGCTGATGTCATTGATCATGTGCGCCCCAGCGTACAATGCTTTCTGTGCTATTCCACTGCGGAAGGTATCGATAGAAATAAAGGTCTCGGGAAACTCTGCCATTACGGCTTGTACTGAGGGGATAACGGCTTCCAAACGGGCCCACTCCTCATCTTCTGTGACGTGGTCGGCGCCCGGACGAGAACTGTAGGCACCTAAATCTAAAATGCGGGCGCCCTCCTCCAACATCTTTTGTGCTTGGGTGGCTGCAGCCTCAGCTGTAACGGCACGACTTTCAGTAAAAAATGAATCTGGAGTACAATTGATGATTCCCATCACCCATGGTGTGGATATCGTGTGAATTGTCCCTTGTATATTGAGCATGAACTCAGTCATTGTTCTCGTATCTTCGTTGGAACGCAAAGTTAAGTAATGAATACAGCTGACCAATTCGACGCCGTGCTAGAAAAATGCCACGGTCTATTCGAGAAAAAAGGAAAGGATTATGGAACGGCGTGGCGCATCTTGCGATTGCCGTCTTTGACAGATCAGATTTTCATTAAGGCGCAACGCTTGCGCAGTATTGAGCAGAAGGGCATGCAAAAGGTGGATGATCCTTTGGAAGGTGAATTTATCGGTATCTTAAACTACAGCATAATGGCATTGATTCAGCTTGAACGCGGAATTGCTGAGCAACCGGATATGAACTGGCAACAGGCCAGTAATGCGTATTTAGCCAAGGCAAACGAGGCAAAGGAACTTATGTTGCGTAAAAATCATGATTATGGAGAAGCATGGAGAGATATGCGTGTGTCCAGTTTCACAGATTTAATTATCCAAAAGCTTTTAAGGGTTAAGCAAATAGAGGATAATCACGGTCAAACCCTGGTCAGTGAAGGATTAGAAGCCAACTATCTCGATATGGTAAATTACAGTGTATTCGCTTTGATTATGTTTATGGAACAAGAAAAATAACATGGACAAGATTAAAAGATTTCTTATTCCAGTTGTACAATTCCTAGTGGGAGGATTGTTCATTTTCTCTGGTCTGGTTAAAATGAACGACCCTGTAGGTTTCTCTTTCAAACTGGAAGAATATTTCAGTGAAGGGGTTTTGAATTTACCCTTTTTAGAGCCCCTGGCTTTGCCATTGGCCATTTTACTGGTGATTACAGAGGTGTGGCTTGGAGCAGATTTGTTAATGGGCATTACTCGACGCTGGACCATGGTACTGCTTACAGGGATGATTGTGTTCTTTACATTTTTGACCTTTTGGAGTGCTTATTTCAATCAAGTCACAGATTGCGGTTGCTTTGGCGATGCCATCCCTTTGACACCTTGGCAAAGCTTCTATAAGGACGTTATTTTATGCGTATTGATAGGAATTTTGTGGTGGGGTAAAAGTCGTCAAATAGATGTGCTGCCTAAAAAGCTCTTATGGTATGTAGCTCCTTCAATTTTGATTGCCTCTATAGGGTTTACCTATTATGTAGTGAATCATCTTCCAGTCAAGGACTTTCGTCCGTATGCGGTGGGAGAGAGTATTATTGAAGGGATGAAGTCCGCAGAGGAATTGGGCGAGGAGCCTCCTCAATATGAATACACCTATTTCTTGGTGCACGAAGACGACTCACGCATACAGCTTTCAGAGCAGGAGTATCTTGCAGATACCCGGTATTGGATGAATTCCCGGCTCTATTCCCTACAGGAACAGTTACTTTCTACTCTAGACACTTTGGATAGTACTCATAATGCATCTACAGATAGTCTTATCACGACATTATTAGATGATATTACCTCTGAAGAAGGTTTGGAAGCGGCTGATTTATACGATCAAATTAAAGATATTCCCGGACAAGGAGAGGAACGAGAAGAAAAAGCAAAGGAAGCCGTGAAGAAACTAGAGGTATTACTCAATACCTCACCGGGGCGCCTCAAATGGGAAATAGAAAAAGTTGAAGAAGTACTGGTCAATGAAGGATATGAACCGCCCATACATGATTTCAGCCTAGTATCAAATTATGGAGATATCACAGATAGTATTCTTTCCTTAGACGAAGTATGGCTGCTTGTAGCTTACAACGCCAAGAAGACCCATAATGAAGGATGGGGCTTGGCTTTGCCAAAATTGATTCAGTTATCGCGAAGTAATACTCCTCATTTTGTACTTAGCGCTTCTATGCCAGAGGAATTTCAAAGTTATTCCGAATGCTTGGCACCCTTTGCGTCTGTAGATGAAACACAGTTAAAAACCATGGTACGGTCGAATCCGGGTTGGGTTGTGCTGAAAAATGGCGTCGTGAGTGCCAAATACCATTATAACGACACCCCGAATTGATTCGATTTGCCTTGCAAAAAATCGCCCTTGCAGTACTCACCCTTTGGGGCGTAGCAACGCTTGTTTTTATTCTATTCACCTTAGTTCCTGGGGATCCAGCGCAAATGATGCTAGGCGAGCGTGATGATCCTGAAGCGTTAGCCGCCCTGCAGGCAAAATATGGCCTAGATCAACCGTTAAGCGCACAATATGTACAATATTTAGGTCGTATTTCGCCTGTAAGTTTTAATGGAGATGGGTTCTTTTTTAAACTACCAGACTTTGGAGAGAGTTTTCAACGCCAAGGTCAGAAAGTCAGCAGCTTAATAGGACAAACCCTGCCAAATACGGCCTTACTTGCTTTAACAGCCATAGGGATTGCGGTTCTTGTAGGCGGGGTATTAGGAACAATTGCTGCTTACAAAGAAGGCACCGTTTTGGATAAATCCCTCACAACTTTCAGCGCCCTAGGAATGAGTTTGCCGTCCTTTTTTACCGCCGTCCTCTTCGCTTGGATCTTTGCGTATCTGCTCGGGCCTTGGACGGGATTGAACCTGACAGGCTCCTTATATGCCGTGGATGATTATACCGGTGAGCGCTACCTGCAACTCAAGAACCTCATTTTACCTGCCTTGACCTTAGGTATTCGTCCTGTAGGTGTAGTGTTGCAACTTACTCGCAATAGCGTGCTTCAAGTCGCACAGCAAGATTTTATTCGGACTGCACGAGCGAAAGGACTCAAAGAAAGACGAGTATTTTTCCGTCACATACTCCCCGTAGCTTCTAATCCCATCATCACTACAATCAGCGGTTGGTTTGCTTCTTTACTTGCGGGCGCGGTTTTTGTAGAAATTATTTTTGGATGGAATGGCATGGGAAAACTGCTTGTCGAAGCGTTAAATACTCGGGATTTACCGGTGACTATGGGTTGCGTGATGATCATAGCGGGCATATTTGTCATTTTGACCACCTTGGTGGATGTACTATATGCAATACTTGATCCAAGAATACGAGCGGAACTATTTTAAGAACACACAACAACATCAATAAATAATCATGAGAAGAAAGATTGTAGCAGGTAACTGGAAAATGAACACGACGTATAACGAAGCGATGGATTTGGTCGCAGAATTGAAGTCGTCGTTGACGGAAGAAGTCGTAGGAGAAACTGGTGTGATCATCACTCCTCCATCCGTGTTCTTGAGTGATGTCGTAAATGAATTGGTCGATAATCCATTCATCGCTGTCGCTGCACAGAACTGCCACGAACAAGATAATGGTGCCTACACCGGTGAAATCAGCGCCCCTATGTTGGCTTCTTTGGATTTGGACGCCGTCATTATCGGCCACAGCGAGCGCCGTCAGTACTTCGGTGAGACCAACGAGAGCTGTAAGGTGAAAATTGGTCAGGCATTGAACAACGAATTGGCCGCGATCTACTGTATCGGTGAAACCTTGGAAGAGCGCAAGAGCGGCAACTACATGGAGGTGATCCTCAGCCAATGTGCCGAAGGTTTGGAAGGCTTCTCAGAAGAGGATATGGACAACATCATCTTGGCTTACGAACCGGTTTGGGCCATTGGAACTGGTGAAACTGCTTCTCCAGAGCAAGCACAAGAAGTGCACGCGGGCATTCGTGCTTGGTTGGTAGAGCGTTTCGGCGGTGAAGCAGCCCAAGATATTTCGGTATTGTACGGCGGTTCATGTAAGCCGGGCAACGCAGCAGAATTATTTGCACAACCAGATATCGACGGTGGATTGATCGGCGGCGCGTCATTGAGCGCATCAGATTTTACAGCGATCGTAAAAGCCAGAACCGAAGCCTAATGTCGGAAACCCCAGTGTACATTGAATTGACCGCAACGGTCGTTCCCTTGGAACCCTTCCGCGATGTGTGTATTGCACAGCTCGGGGAATTGGGCTTTGATACCTTCACCGATACTGAGGATGGGTTTCAGGCGTACATTTTAAAGGACCAATACTCTTCTGATGCCGTCGCCGAGACCCTTCAGTGGGACGGTGTTCAGGTCACTTATGCCTTGCAAGAAATCGAGCAAGTGAACTGGAATGCGGAGTGGGAGAAAAACTTTGATCCTATTGATGTGGACGGTCGCGTGTACATCCATGCCCCTTTCCACACGCCAAAACAAGGCTATGAGCACCTCATGTTGATCGAGCCAAAGATGTCCTTTGGTACCGGCCACCACCAAACCACCCACATGATGATTCAGTGGACCTTGGAATTGCCGACTGAAGGCCTGAGAGTCCTCGACATGGGCTGTGGTACAGGGATCCTGGGCATCCTTGCCGGGATGCGTGGTGCCTCCCACATTCACGGTATCGATATCGACACCTGGTGCGTAGAAAACACCTTGGAGAATGCACAGCGCAATGCCATTGCCATGAGCTGTGACCAGGGTGGGGCGGAAGCCATTAAGGATACCTATGATTTGATCTACGCCAACATCAACCTCAACGTGCTCCTCGCGGACATGGACGCTTATGTGGCCGCTTTGGCCGACGGCGGTACCATCTTGTTCAGCGGTTTTTACGAGGAAAATGTACCTGCCCTTCGCGAACGTGCCGAGGTCGCCGGACTAACCTATGAGGGCATCAAAGGGCGCGATCAGTGGCGCAGTGTTAAAATGAGAAAGTAATGCGAAGAATTGGACTGCTTGTTGCGCTTCTTTTCAGCCTGGGGCTTCATGCCCAGAAGGTGGTCCGTTTCTCTGAATTAGAGAATTTTGAAGAGGAATTTCTCGAACTGATTGATCTAAAGAAAGAACAGAAAACCATTTTCCAAGACAGTCTACTGCCAAATGCTTCTTTGGCCGCTGAAGAGTGCGGAGAAACATGGGTAGAACTGAGCAATCAACTCATTCGTAAGCGACTGGTTCAACCAGAGATGTGGGAAGAACTTATCCGCTTCACTTACGATATGTACGAGGGAGAGGCCATCGGCAATGCATGCGAAATGGTACATCATCTGCTGGATTATGCGAGGAAAAACCCTTCCACTAAAATTCGAGACTATATTCACCAGCAATACCTAAATTATAGTAAGCATATTTTTAATGATGCAAATGATTTCATTTGGAGTGCCCCGTACGCCGCATGGATATTTGCGTTTGAGGACGGTGCACCTGTTTACAATTTTGAAATGGAAGATCTCTACGGTCGTTACCGTGAGGATAGTATTCAAATTATAGGGGCTTCTTTTAAGTATTACCCAGACCAAGATTTAATAGTAGGAGAAGGAGGAACTGTTTTTTGGTCCAGGGTTTTAATTTCAGAGGATGATCGGTATGCCGAATTGGAGACATGGAACCTGGACGTTAACAAGGGTGGATATAAAGCTCAGGCGGTTTTATACGCAAACGATTTATATCCGGAACCCATAAGCGGTACACTAGAAGATAGGATGACAGGAATGGCAACTAAACGTTATCCTCAGTTTACAAGTACACGGAATGATTACCTCCTTGAAAACATTTATCCAGATGTTCATTTTAAAGGCGGATTGGGAGTTATTGGAGCCCACTTTTATGGTAATAGTCCAGATAGTACCCTAGGTGAATTGGTATTTACCTATAAAACGGATACGGTTATTACATTGAAGAGTGAAAGATTCGCTTTCCGAGATAGCCTTATTGCTTCCAACAGAGTTAAGGTCATTGCTCATCTTAACAACGATAGTATTTATCATCCATATTGTGAATTAAGGTATGATCCTCGCTCAGGAGAGTTACGTGTACTACGTTATAAAAATGGTTTAGGACTTACCTCTTGGATAGATAGTTACCATGCAATGGAAATAGATGTTGACCAGTTAGTTTGGAATCAAGGGACACCTATCATTAACCTGCGCAATCTGAACTTGGGCTCGATGCAAGCTGCCGTTTTTGAAAGTAAACAATATTTCAGAATAGCCAGAATGGAGGCTATTGCCGGGTTGCAAAGGACACATCCGTTAATTAATCTTCGCGAGGCTGCCTATCCATGGGCTTATGAAGATGCACCAATGAAAGACTTGATTTATGCCTTGAGAATGGCACCATCAGAAGGTGAAAAATTCTTGTACGAAATGGCTATTCAAGGGTTTATCACCATAAATCAAGATCAACAAACAGTTACCTTAAAAGATAGGGTGTTCGAATATTTATTGAATTGGGAAGGTAAACGAGATTATGATGTCATTCAGTTTGTCTCTCGGGTGGAACAAGGGAATAATGCACAGGTAAGTCTACTAAATTACCAGATGGATATCGCAGGCATTGGGATGATTGCTGTGAGCGATTCTCAACAAGTGAATTTATTTCCACGTGGAGGTCTAATCACTGTAAATTCAGGGATGAATTTCAATTTTGACGGACGAATTAATGCCGGCTTATTTAGTTATTGGGGAGCCAATCACGCATTTAACTACGACCAATTCATGATCGATATGCCTCAAATTGATTCCATGCGATTTAAGGTGAAGGAATTTAATCCGCCAGCTGGAGGGAGAGCAGCATTAATAAATGTCCAAACAGTATTATCTGATCTCCAAGGTCGACTTCTCATTGATCAACAGGATAACAAAAGTTCCAAAGAGTACTATCCTGAATATCCCATTTTTGAAGCACTCAATAATTCGTTCGTTTACTATGATCATCCTAGTATACATAACGGAGTTTACGAAAGAGATAAGTTTTATATGGCTGTAGAGCCTTTTACGATCGATTCTTTGGATAACGCCACCACGGATGGACTACTTTTTGATGCTACGTTTCATAGCGCCGATATATTCCCGGTATTTCCCCAACCCTTGATGGTAATGCCAGATTATTCTCTTGGTTTCCAGACCCAAATACCTCCAACTTCTGCGTTCAAGGGCGCGGGTATTTATGAAGGCACCATATCACTATCCAACACTGGATTGCATGCCAATGGCGGCTTTGATTATTTGCAAAGCCATGTAGATAGTAAGGACATACTGTTTTTTCCTAAGCAAGCCTCGGGAAGAGCCAACACCTTTAATTTAACGGCAAACACTACTATTGGAGGGGGACATCCTTATGCTGCGGGCACGGAAAATCCTTTCTTGTGGTTGCCGTATGAAGATGAATTACACGTAGAATCAGGCTCCACACCTATAGAAATGTACGGATCTCCTGAAATGGTTGTAGAGGGTAAGTTACGCTATGGTGGTAAAGGGCTCTTTGGAACGGGAGAATTGCGATATAATGCGGCTAAACATAATAGTGATGTAGCTGGATTTCAATTCTATCATCGATCATTTGTCTCAGATGAACAGGACTTTAGGGTTAAAACGAAAGTTGATGATGAGCAATGGGCATTCCAAATGTTGGAAGCATCGTGTGATGTTAATTTTGATAAAGAATTGGGAGTGTTTGATAAGGTCCATGCTTACAGCAAAATAGATTTTCCTTCCAATCAATATGTAGCCTATATGGACCACGCTGAATGGAAGATGGACAAGGCCACAGTTGATATTAAGCACAATTCCGAAGACCAGTCATACCTAGTGAGCACGCATCCACTCCAAGATAGTCTTGATTTTACAGCCGGCTTTGCCCGATTCTCTCTAGCTCCAAGTATTTTGGAGGCATTTAACGTTCCTGAAATTGAGGTTGCTGATGCTCGTATTCATCCCGATAGTGGTTACGTGGTCATTCGTATGAATGCCGAAATGGATCCTCTTGAAAATGCAAGGATAGTTGCTAATAGATTTAGTGAACTCCATGAGTTTTATGAAAGCTTCGCTCGTATTCGTGGTAAGTATAGATACAATGCCAGTGGTATGTATGATTACAAGGATGAAGAAGGTAGTACATGGCCCATACGTTTTGGAAGCATCGTTCCGGATACTTCGGGCATGACTGTTGCTGTTGCCCAAATCCAAGAGTCAGATGAATTTTATCTAAGCCCTCATTTTGGTTATCGCGGGAAAATCACATTACGCGCTGATGAAATCCCAATGTTCTATTTCGGCTCGATTAGACTGCAACACAGTTGTAGAAATTTACAAAGTATGTGGTATGATATTGCCACTACCATTGATCCAACAGATATTGTCATAGAGCTTCCAGAAAACGATCCAACGACTATCACGGATAATACGTATAATGGAATTTACATCTCTAGGGATAGTATAGGTGGTCATTCAAATTTTCTTTCCAAGTATGCGGACCGCAGTGATATAGAGCTTATTAGCGCTAATGGGGTACTATTTTATGATAATCAGGAACAAGGCTATGTGATCACTACTTCAGCAAAGCTGCAAGACTTTACAACTCCTGATCCATATTTAGTGCTGTATAATTATGATTGTGAATTGTACGGTACTGGTCAAATTAATTTATTAAAAAATACAGGTTTAGTTGAAAATAAACTTGGCGGTGCTGCACGTCATGATCTGAATAGCGATGAAGTCACGCTTGATGCCCTTTGGACTATAGATGCACCATTAGATAAAGATCAATGGGAGACCTTGGCCCAGTTATTTAGTGATTTTTCCGGAACTGGCCGGAGCGATGAATTCAACTACCAAGAAGGGGTTTATGCAATCCTGGGTGCCAAGGATGGAGTTAAGTTTTTGGATGATCTCACGATGTTCGAGGCTCAGGATAAATTCCCAAAAGAAATGCGAAAATCTATGGTTCTCAGCCAAGTAGAATTGCGTTACAGCGGCAAATACAAGGCGTTTCAAGGGAATGGTAAAGCTACTATTCAGAATATTTATAATGTCCCGGTATTTGCCACGGTGGACTGTTTGGTTGAAATTAAGGATCGTAAGAGAGGAGGAGAGTTTACGCTATACCTTGATAACGGAACTGATTTCTTCTTCATAAACTTCAAGGGGAACCTAATGAGTTTACGTTCTTCAGATGATGATTTTAACAATGCAATTCTTGCTAAGGATACTAAAGAGCGCAGTGTCTCTGCGAAAGGAGATAAACCAGGGTTTTCATACAATCTTGCGGGTAAGGGAAAAATTATGTTACTAAAACGTAGATTTGGAATTGAAGATGAATAATTTTTATATCTCGCTTGTACCAATAATTCATTGGCTATAAATTTGAATCGATGAGTACAAAAGAACAATATCAAAATCAACTTGAGACTGTTTTACAAGCAGAGCGTAGTTTGGTTCTTTTCAACGACCACGAAAACACTTTTGATTTTGTAATTGATGTCCTTTGTGCTGTTTGCGAGCACACTGAGGAGCAAGCTGAGCAATGTGCTTGGATTACTCACTACAAGGGCAAGTGCAAGGTTATGACTGGTGATTTTGAGGACCTGCAACATAAAGCTTCACTAATGAGTGATGTAGGCCTTACCGTGGAGGTCCAGTAAGCTTAATTTTCGCTTCAAAAAATCCCGAAAGGGACTTTTGCTATTAACTTTTTGGTCTATATTTGCCACCCCGCAAGGGAAGGCTGGCTGCGTAGCTCAACTGGATAGAGCATCTGACTACGGATCAGAAGGTTTGGGGTTCGAATCCCTACGCGGTCACAAAGAACCAAAAAAGCCCTGCAACGAAAGTTGCGGGGCTTTTTCATTTCCAAGCGCCCGAAGCTTGCTTCAGGGTGCGGGGAAATGGAAAAGCCATAGAGCAGCGATAGCTGCGCAGGGCTTGTTGGTTCGGAATTTGGAGCAGGAGGGATCTTTGCCGAAGGCAAAAATCCTATTTCACCAATATCTGATACTGATAAGGTGCCAACATCAAGGCATTCCCGGTACTTAGGGTTGTCCCATTTACAGGATCAAGCACGGAAATACTTTGCCAATCAATAGGTAGCCCTATGCTCATCGCGGAATTCCGTGGATTGACTGCAACGAAGGCCTCGTGTCCACTTCCAGTTGCAGTGAAGGCGGCGATGTTAAACGTGGATAAATTGGTCCTAGACTCCCCTCGAAGCGCATCATAAGAGTTATATGCTGCGAGAATCGCCTTGTATTCTTTGGTTACTTCAGGATTCAGGGACCAATTAATGGCAACACTTGTCGGCGTGAAGAAAGGTAGCTTGTACGGAAGCGCTTTTTCTTGGCCGTTGTATATCAACGGAACCCCACCCATGGTGGTGGCCAAAACGAAGGCACTCATAACCTTTTCCTGGTTTCCAAAAAGTGATTGAGGAGTATTGTCCCAAGCATTTTGGTCATGATTGGTTACAAAACGCACCATGGTTTTTCCAGGGTCAAGGCTGAAGAATTCTGTGGCGTGCTGGTTATAAAGGCCTCGCGCGTCATCACCTTGGGTGAAGACACCAAGACTCTTTCCGTAGAAGCCCCAACTAAAGGCCATATCAAATCCTTTATTCAAAAGACTCAAGTCGTCGGATTCCGCGAACATGAGTAGGTCGCGGTTTGGGATACTGCGCAATGTGTCTATAGCTTCTTCCCAAAACCATCCCGGTACCCCCGTGGCATAATCACAGCGATAGCCGTCAATATTGGCCTCAAGAACCCAGTATTTCATGGCGCTGATCATCTCTCCGCGCATATCAGCGTTGCTGTAGTTGAGTTCGGCGACATCTTGCCAGTTTGTTCCTGGCGGATGAATAATCACTCCGTTTTGCTTGACATAAAAGTCCTCATCTGCCATCCAATTGTGGTCCCAAGAGGTATGATTGGCGACCCAATCCATCATTACGGCCATTCCTTTGGCGTGGGCGCTATCTACCAACTCACGTAGGTCGTCTAAATCCCCATAATTAGGATTGAGGCTCTTGTAATCTTTGATGCAATAGGGCGAGCCTACGCTGTTGAGCGTTCCCATCTCGTACACCGGCATCAGCCAGATCACATTCACTCCTAGGTCCTTGATACTGTCCATTCGAGGCATAATACCTTCGAAATCTCGTGAAGCTGAAAACACCAATGGGTTCACCTCATACATAATAACATCAGACGGTGCAGGAACAGCTTCGAAAGGTACGCCATATTGTGTATAGCCGTCTCCGGGGTTGCTGGTGGTATCCACAGGGTTTGGATTAGGGTCGCAGCAATCTACGGGTTCCTTTTCGCAAGAGGCGAGGAATAAGATCAGTAGGATAGGGGCCAAGTATTTCATGGAGGTAAGTTAGTGATTATACCTCGGCGTCCATTAAATCCGTGACCACGTGGTAGCGCGGGTCTTCTATGGAACTTTGAATATATTGAGCGAATCCAGGGTTCGCCTTGTTTAATATGGACTTACACTCTGGGCTAAGATGTGTCAATACCACTTCTTTTCCGGCATCTAAGTATTTGTCAATGATTCGTTCTATGGCTTCAATTCCACTGTGGTCACTTACTCTAGATTCTATGAAATCTATCTCAACCTTAGCAGGATCATTTTTCACATCAAACTTTGTGGCAAAAGTTTGCACTGATCCAAAAAACAATGGTCCCCAAATCTCATAAACTTTGGTGCCGTCTTCTTTGAATCGCTTTCGAGCACGAATGCGCACAGCATTTTCCCAGGCAAATTTTAAAGCACTCATAATTACCCCCGAAATCACCGCAATGGCTAAGTCTTGCCAAACGGTAATTGCACTCACAGCGATCAATACTAATGCATCCGCAAGTGGGATTTTACGAATGATGCGAAAACTTGACCAAGCGAAGGTTCCAATGACAACCATAAACATGACTCCTACTAAGGCTGCGATAGGTATGCGCTCAATGAGTGGAGCGCCAAAGAGTATGAAACTTAATAGTCCCATCGCTGCAACTACACCAGATAATCTGCCACGACCTCCGGAATTAATGTTAATTATACTTTGTCCAATCATTGCACAGCCACCCATACCTCCGAATAACCCATTGACTACATTAGCCGAACCTTGGGCAATACATTCGCGATTTCCAGAACCACGAGTTTCTGTTAAATCGTCGATCAAATTCAAGGTCATCAGGCTTTCTATCAAACCTACAGCAGCTAATAAAAATGCTGTGCTGATCACTGTGCCCCAATGACCTTTCATTGTATCAAATAAGGCGAAGATGTTCCATTGAAAGGAAGGCAGTCCTCCTTCTAATCCGGCGCCGCCACCTTCCTTAATGAATGAGCCTACCGTGCTGACATCTAGATCCATACCTATGGAAATGGAGGCAACGATTATAATTCCTGTCAGTGCAGCAGGTATTAATTTGGTTATTTTAGGCAGAAACCACATAATGGCCATGGTCAAGCCAACTAATCCCATCATTGTGTAGAGCTCGGTCCCTTGTATCCAAACCTTCTCATTGTTTACATTTTGGGTAAACATCCCAAGCTGACTCAAAAAGATGACAATGGCCAAACCGTTCACGAATCCCATCATAACAGGGTGAGGAATGAGGCGTACAAACTTACCTAGACGGAATAGTCCTGCGACTATCTGGATGGCCCCAACGAAGAGTAGAGTAATAAACAGCCATGAAAGTCCTAACATCTCCATACCCATGCCTTCGCCTACTGTATTTCCTTGCTGAATTAAATGGACCATAACGACTGCCATAGCCCCAGTGGCACCAGAAATCATTCCTGGGCGACCACCAAAAAGTGAAGTCACCATTCCCATCATAAAGGCACCGTATAATCCTACCAGTGGGTCAATTCCTGCGACGAATGCAAACGCTACCGCTTCCGGGACAAGTGCTAAGGCTACAGTTAAACCGGATAGAATGTCATTTTTTGGATTACCAACAAAGTTGTTAAAGAGTCGTTTCATGGAAAGGAGTGTCGTGTTGCAGCCGGCAAAAGTAAGGGGAATAAAATGAATAAGGGCGGCCCGGAAGGGCCGCCCTTAGTAAAGCTGTTCACAATGTATTCAGCGGTTAATAATAAATACTCTATGCAACTCCAGTTTTAAAACATCTAGACAACATATTTTGATGGTATTATTACGCCTCTGTCGGAATTCCCCTCTATTTAAATACAAACCCTACCGAATTTATTGGCACGGGAATTCTGATCATTCCCCAAGCAAATGGTGCTATTTCATATGGGTTATAATTAAAAAATACAGTGTCATTCTCTATGTAGAAATTATCACATTTTAGATAATTTCGGTCATACACCTCTTCATCTTCAAGTGTGGCTAAGAACTGTTTTTGTCGTTCGATAAAAACTGCGCGGGCATTTACGTTAAACATCTCTTCAAAGGTTAGCAAATCACAGGAATGTGCATCGAACATTAGAAATTCTGATGAATACATGCCATGTGCTCCCCCTGTGTAAGAATTAGTTGAGCGTCTTAGGACTATATAATTTTCTCCAACGGAATGAACCTCCAAAACATCATGATATTCCCAATTCCATGCATACCCGGAAATGGATTCATATTCTACCGCTTGATAGGCATTTGAATAATCCGAAGTCCAACTTCTTAAAATATTATCTGCCACTTCGTGAAATGTCATGTTTGGCTTGTACATCTTTGGAAAAAAAGCGTTCGCGATGGCGTTTGCGAATTTGCCGTTATTGTCTGGATAGGAAAGTGAAATTTCGATCTCCAATGCAGGCATTATATCATCATCGAACATGTGAAAGTTTCCATTCGAAATTGCTTTAGACCAGGTTAGTGCGGCAGGTGCCTCGACTGCCTCTGATCTATTTTGAATAGGAGGTGGTTCAAGCTCTGATGTCTTTCGGCAAGACCAAATCATACTGATTGCTGCACCAAGAAATACTAATATTCTCATTTAAAAATTTATACATTTAGGGCGGCCCTTCAGGGCCGCCCTTATTAAAGCTTTTCACAAATGATGATGAACTTACTTCTGGTAGCGCTCTCTTAGATCGTCGGTTAGAAGTTTAGTTTCCTTAAGGTCGTTCTCATCACCGCGGCTGAAATCCAATCGCAATGAATCATTGAAGTGATCATCAGCCTTATCAAATTCACCGATCATGGTATAGGCCATGATGAGGTTCTTGTACAAATCTGGGATGACCTTTTTGTTGATACGCGCCTTCTTGTCCTCCATATCGCCTTCCACCAAAGCCGCTTCCCATGCTTCGATTGCCCTTTGAAGTTTTTTATGAGCCTCTTCAGGACGGCTGATAAGCATATCGTAGCCTTGCTTGGCATCGTACATGGCGTTTTCTAGATCGTCAAACTCATCCTTTTTGTTTTTCACGTAGATAATTTCTACGTCGCGTTTTTGGGTAGTGGTACCCAATTTATCGTTGATTAGCCATTGAATGGTACCCATATTTTCTTCTACGACCTTAGTTTGCAACTGATCAATGTAGGTTTGCGCGTTGGTAGAAGGGTAGCTTCTTTCTTCCTCAGCTGAGGTGAAGGATTTATAATCTGAAATGGAGCTGGGTACTTCATCAAAGATGATGCTGCCGTTTGGGTGTACCGCGCGAAGAGTCATGCTGTGTCGGTAGTCTATTTTCCAAAATGACTTGTAATAGGTCGATTTCGCTTTGGTTTTAGAATCTACTTTTACATATTCCTTCTTTTCGGCAATAGGGTCGTTATTTTCAAATCCAAAGAGGTGAACTTCAATGTTTACGCCATTTGGGTCTTGCTCCAAACCTTCTACTCTGCAGTAGGTGCTGGCTAGTTGGTCTGCGTTGAAGAGCTTTTGGTGTGTTACCTGACGCTTATATGGTTTTGATGGCGGGTAATACGGTGATGGAGGGGTAGGCTTTGAGTTTTCCAATACCTGCTTCTCGATAATCTTACCCACTGAGCTTTTGCTGTTCCAGTCTTCAAGTGCTTTCTCGTATTCAGCGTAACGCTGGTCATATGCAGCTTTTGCGGCGGCTTCCTTATCTGGATATTCGGCTAGGGCTTGCTGGTATTCTTCCTCTGCTTTGGCCAATTCTGCATTGATTTCAGCTTCATAATCAAGAATGACACTACTTGTATAACCCATGCCCTCTTCTAAATGAATTGTAGGAGGTTGGAGATAGCTAACCGTAATACGCTCTTTTTTCATATTCTGAGCCGTAGCAGCCATAGATAGACCGAGCATCAATAGTGTTGTGGTTTTCTTCATGGTGTTTTTGAGTTTGAAAATCGAATATAAGAACTAAAGTTGTAGGCGTCGAGTTTTATGTGTACCAGTGCGTCAAACAAAAAAAGGCACCCGTAAGCGAGTGCCTTTAGTGTGTGAGTGGCGAGCGGACTAGCGGCCGCCCATTTGTTGCCTTTGTTCGGCGATTTTAGGATCAGCAATGAATTGGTCATATTCCATCAACTTATCTAAATTCCCGTGTGGGAAGATCTCTACAATGCGGTTAGCTACCGTTTGGTTGATGGTGTGGTCATGTGAACTGAAGACCATGGAGCCCTTAAAATCACGCATTCCATTGTTCAGTGCCTGGATACTTTCAAGGTCCAAGTGATTGGTCGGTTCGTCCAAAAACAAAAGGTTGGCTTGCTGGAGCATCATTCGGCTCAACATACAGCGCACCTTCTCACCTCCGGAGAGGACTTTGGCACTTTTAAATACCTCTTCCCCGGAAAAGAGCATCTTGCCCAAGAACCCGCGTACGAACACCTCGTCTTTGTTTTCAGGAGAGAATTCGCGCAACCAATCGATCAAATTGTCGTCGGTCTCGAAGAATTCCGCGTTTTCGTTCGGCAGATAGGCGTGCTTGATGGTTTGTCCAAAAGCAAAGGTTCCGGCACTCGGCTTCTTGTTTCCGGAGATGATTTCGTAGAACGCAGTCAAGGCACGGTGGTCGTCCGCCAGAAGAGCAATCTTGTCGCCGCGGTTCATTTTGAAACTCAAGTTTTGGAACAAGAGGTCGCCTGAATCATCGTGTGCTGCCAATCCTTCCACCTCAAGGATTTGGTCGCCAGCTTCACGCAGTTGCTCAAAAATAATGGCCGGGTACATACGTGAAGAAGCTTGAATCTCGTCGATGTTGATTTTGTCCAACATTTTCTTACGCGAGGTGGCCTGCTTGCTCTTGGAAGCGTTTGCGGCGAATCGAGAGATGAACTCCTGCAATTCCTTGCGCTTATCTTCCGCCTTCTTGTTGGCCGCTTGGCGCTGACGCAACGCGAGTTGCGAGCTCTCGTACCAGAAGCTGTAGTTCCCGGTATATTGCTTGATGCGTTTGAAGTCGATGTCCGCAATGTGCGTACAAACGGTATCGAGAAAGTGACGGTCGTGGCTCACGACGATCACGGTATTTCTAAAGTCGATCAAGAAATCCTCCAACCAAGAGATGGTCTTGAGGTCCAAATCGTTGGTAGGCTCATCAAGGATGAGGATGTCCGGGTTACCAAACAAGGCTTGCGCAAGAAGCACACGTACCTTTTTCGAACCTTCTAGGTCCTTCATCAGGCTGTAGTGCTCGTCGGCATGGATGCCCAGGCCGCTCAACAAGTTGGCCGCGTCGCTTTCAGCGTTCCATCCGTCCATTTCTTCAAATTTCACTTCGAGGTCTGCTGCCAAAAGGCCGTCCTCTTCACTGAAATCAGGCTTCATGTAAATAGCATCCTTCTCTTGCATCAAATCCCACAAAGGCTTGTTGCCCTGAATCACGGTGTTCAATACCGTTTCCTCGTCAAAAGCAAAGTGGTTCTGCGAGAGGACAGACATACGCTTGCCGGGCTCGAGAGATACACCGCCGGTGTTTGGGCTTACCTCGCCGCTCAAGATTTTGAGGAAGGTAGATTTACCAGCACCATTGGCCCCAATAAGTCCATAACAGCGCTCGCCATGGAATTTTATGTTGACGTCTTCGAAAAGGACACGCTTCCCAAATTGAAGGGTGACATTATTTACGTTCAGCATGGTCGTTGAATTTTGCCGCGAAGGTACGATGCTCAGTTGGTTTGCCCATCATAAAGAACAATTGATCATGGTGATTGTTAACTGGTTCAATATGAATATATTAAATACACGTTATGCAAATACCGGTCTTTACTTATGGGTTTAGAAAGTCCTTAGGAAAGTATGCGCTATATGTGGCTATTCTGAGTTTTGTTATCCACTTATTGTTGCATCTATTCCGTCAGTATATACCCGGAGGAATGGAGGCTGGATTGTTAGCAGATCCTATTAATGCTATTTACACCCCCTTCTCAATATTATTGGTATACGAAGCTTATTTAATGATCTATTATTTACGCCGTAGCACTACGCTTTACATCGCCAAGCAATATGAGGTTATTGCGCTCATTCTTATTCGTGGTCTGTTTAAAGACATGGCTGTTTTAGACCTGGGAATGTCAAACTGGCGCTCAATGCATAATCTAGCATTTGCCACTGATATTCTTTCTGTGATTGCGGTATTCCTTATGATTTTTGCCTTTTACAAGCTAAGTGGTACGTATAAATATGCCGATTTTGAGGCAATGGAAGAACAAGAAATAGGCCCACGATTGAAGCAGTTCGTAAAATCAAAACATTACTTGTCCTTGGCCCTATTCCTTGTTTTTATCGTGCTTGGAATCCAAAGTTTCATCGAATGGGTCATTCCCACCATCCAGCATATTGAATCTACGAATATGATTGAGGTCAACGATATCTTCTTCGAACAGTTTTACAATTTCCTCATCATCTCGGATGTATTGATTTTGCTGTTCTCCCTGCTCTACACAGACAATTTTCCAGTAATTATTCGAAACTCTAGCTTCGTTTTATCTACAGTAATGCTAAAATTGAGTTTTACAGCCGAAGGTCTGTTGAGTCAAGCTTTAATAATTCTCGGTGTTGGATTTGGGGTGCTCATGTTGGCTATACATAACAGGTACAGGGCCTTGCAGAAGCTTAATTAACCTGAATGGTTTTCACTCGGCTTGGCGTGGCTTCGTCGTTGATGTAGAGGTTGAGTTTGTAAGTGCCGTATTCAAAACCTAGACTCAAATCTGTTTCCAACCCAGTACTAATGAAGGTTTGTGTTTGTGTGGTTTGATCGAGGCTGCTGATGTTCCAGTTCTGTACGCTTGATACAGAATAGAACCAACATCCGTATTGACAATTCCCGGAGATTTTTTCAATGACCAATTTTAAGGAAAGACAATCGTTCGGTCTATTCGCAACCAAACTGTGGAAGTCCCATTCTGCATAGACGCTATCGGTGGTGTTCAGCAAATTCAATCCGTTCAATCCTGTTTCAGGATAGTCGATTACGGTGCTTTGTGCTTGATGGGTAGTATTGTCGATGTAATTTTGAATGTGCTCGCCAAAGTTCGGTACGTTCACGGTGATGCCCATAGCGGAGTAACGGTCAATGATGTTTTGGCGAATGGTTGCAGTATCTAGAAGTTTGGCGTGGGAAATTAATTCTGAGGCTAGGATAGGACTGTTCAAGACACCGTCCGTACGCAAGTCCGTCACAAGATTCGCCATCAAGTCTGAGAATTCACTCTCGCTGCGGTATCCCTGCAGAATGGAGGTAATGGCAATGAGCACTCCATCGGCAGCACTAGAACTGGCAATACTCAATAGTTCTGCCGATGCAATGTTGATGGATGGGTCGATATTGAAGATGTTTATAATCTCTTGGAGGGCCTGTTGTTTAGCTTGGGCAAAAGTGCTTCCGCTGCTAATCAAATATTCGACGCGCGCTTTCTCTAAATGGGTGAGGGTGTTCACATTGATTGCGGGCACCGAATTCACGTTGGCTACAGCATTTAAAGTGATTTGCGCATTGCTGGGAGAACCACATACCTCGTTAAAATAAAACCCGTCGGCGCGTAAAGCGACATATGGGGAGGCGAGGTTTGTTGATCCAAAAAGAAAGTAACCGGAATTGTCTAAGATTTGTGCGGTGTATGAGGTGCCCAATTGGTTTAAGTTGCTGTCTAGTACACTCAGAAGCACCGAACTACCGTTTAAGAAAGGCCCCTTTTGAGCATGTCCCTCCACTGAGTACGAAGCACAAGGCGGACAATCCCCGCCACAATCAATACCCAATTCATTTCCGTTCTGAATACCGTCGTTACAAAATGATGGAGCGCCCGTATCGCACGATTGTGCTAGGATCACAACGCTCAAAGCCAGGATGAGTTTCTTCATGGTAGTTTCTTTGGAAAACTAACCACAAGTGAAACTTAAGGTTCACAGTAGAATCAAGAAATACGCTTGTGCACTAAACGAAAGTAAAGTGGGGGAATGAGGCTAATGAGCATCATACCCGGATATCCCGTAGGCAGTTGGGGGCTATTGTCGTGATGGTCTAAAAGGGAAAAGTTCTTGTGCGGCGCGTAGTGGTGATCACTGTGACGACTCAGTTCAAACAGAAAGGCGCGTCCCCAAACATGGTCGGAATTCCAGCTGTGACAAGGCTTGATGTCCTCATAGCGGTATTCACTGACCTTTTGGCGCACTAATCCATAGTGCTGTATGTATTGAACGGTTTCGAGCAACAACCAGCCCACAATACTGGCCCAGAAGAAGGCGGATAATCCACTTAAACCAAAAAACAGATAAATCAAGTATAAGAGGGCTGCTTGTGCCAACGTGTAGTATACCATTTCGTTCTTCAATGGATTACCCTTGCTTTGCCTTATGCCTACCTGCCAAGCGTGAATATAGCCCATGATAATACTACGAATCCAAAAGGTATAAATCCACTCTCCACGACGTGCTGTAGAAGAGTCCTCAGGGGTGCCCACCGTTTTATGGTGTCCCCATAAATGCTCAAGGTAGAGGTGGGTATATAGGCTCGAAGTAAGCAAAAATTTCCCTAGGAAGGCATCGACTCCGCGAACGGTATGGAACATTTCATGACCCACATTAATGCCAATAACACCGCACATCATGCCATAGGAGAGAATGCGACCTACTCTTGTCACTGCGTCCAATTCCATCGAGGTTTGCATCAACATATAGATGCCGCAAAACACATGAACAGGTACCGTTAGGCGCAATGCCCAGCGATAATAAGGGTCATTCTCGACTTCCTCGCGCTCTTCTGGGCTGAGGTTATCAGGTTTTGGGCCAGCGAAAAAATCCAATATTGGAAGCAGTCCAAATACCCATATGACCGTTAGGTAAGACCAAATGCCGTGAGTCTGTAAGCTCAATACTGCGAGTACGGGCAATAAAAAGACCAGAAGGTATTTGGTTTTCCTCATGAAAAATGGTGGTTTCTCGAATATAAGGTAAATGTCCTAGTCCATGGGGATCCTAGGATGTACGATTCGCATGAATAGAGGCGGAATCAGACTCAATAGCATCATGCCGGGATAGCCTGTAGGTAGCTGGGGGCTTTCGTCGTGATGGTCAAGTGCAACATAATCTTTGTGCGGGAGATAATGGTGATCGCTGTGCCTAGATAGTTCGAATAGAATGGCTCGACCCCATTGATGGTCAGAGTTCCAGCTATGCGAAGGATTTACCCTTTCGTATCGGTGATCATTAATCCTATTGCGAGATAAACCATAATGCTCGATATACTGCACAGTTTCGAGTAAGATCCATCCGGTAACTGCAGATCCCCCAAAGGCTATCAGTCCGGTTACACCAAAACCAAGGTAGACGCCGTAAAGTAAAATAGTTTGAACAAGCGTATACCACATCATTTCATTTTTGATCAAGTTCCCTTTACTCCGAGCACTACCGATGCGCCAAGCACTTCTGTAGGTATAGCTTATCGACCGCAACCAAAAAGTATATACCCATTCTCCTCTACGTGCGCTGGAAGGGTCCTCGGGCGTACCTACATTTTTATGGTGTCCGAAATTGTGTTCAAGGAAAAAGTGCGTGTAAAGCGAGGTGGTAAGTAAGACTTTTGCAAAGAATTGGTCCAGCTTACTGCGTTTATGGCCCAATTCATGGGCGACATTAATGCCCATCACTCCGCACATAATTCCATAAGACAGTACCCTCCCTACAAAGGTCACCGTATCCATTTCTCCATGGGTTTGCTGCAGCATCAAATACCCCCAAATGAGTTGAAATGGTATTACGGCGCGCAATGCTATTTTGTAAAACAGTGCAGAGGTGCGCTGCTCCTTTTCTCCTTCCTCCAAATTATGTGCATTTGGTGCGAAAAAGAGTTCCATGAGCGGCACAAATAAGAATGCTTCAATGACTGGCAAGTAGGCAAGCCATCCTGTACTGTGGAAACTAATAAATGCTAAGGCGGGTAGGGTAAAGACAAAAAGGTATTTCAATCTTCCCATGATGTATAATGCTTATGGCGCTGATGAATTTAAGAATTTTGGTGTAAACCTCGCCATCGTAGCCTGCTCAAAATCATAGGCATAGCCGATCAAATTCCCTTCATCCCATTTCCGTCCCATGATGCTAAGGCCTACAGGTAGACCATATACTTGGCCCATGGGAACTACGATGTGAGGATATCCAGAAATAGCCCATGCATTACCGCTGTACACACTGAAGTGGTCGCCATTTACGTGATCTGTTTTCCAAGCAGGTC
>CAXPFQ010000055.1:0-10903 GCA_964216615.1 Schleiferiaceae bacterium | reverse complement strand
AGATAATCGATGTTGTCTTTCAAGAGTACAGGCACCCCGTGCAATGGGCCTACAAATTCCCCCGTAGCCTCGTACAAACTGTCGAGCCTTTGCGCGTCTTTAAGTGCATTTCCGTTCAAGGCCAATGCGGCATTCGAGTCTATGTCGCCACCGTTGATGGCTTCAATGCGGTCGAGATAAAATTCCACAACGGCGGTCCTGCTGAGGCTGCCATTTTCGTACAATGCGTGGAGTTCCGCGATGGTCATTTCATCGTGGATCAATGATGTGGATTCTGAAGGGGTGGAACATTGGAATAAAATACCAGCGCTTAATGTGAAAATGAGCTTCTTCATCAGTGAATGTGTTTGAAATCTATCCCATACACGGCTTCGAGGCCGCCAATGCGATAGTAGTGCCCTTGAATTTCGCTATTTATGAAGCTATTTCCTAACACCTTTTCTAAATCGAAAGGGTAGATAATCGTCTCTGGAGCAAAGATGTGGTTGGTTTCCCCGAAGCTCGAGATGATGCCCGCACCGTAAATCTTGGTAGGATCCTCACACACGCCAAATTCGATGGTGAACCAGTACAAGTTTTGCAACTGGCGAATAATGTGGGACTTTTTCAAATTTGCCACCCCGTGCTTGCCGAAATCTTCCATGAATTGGGCGTATTGTGGGTCAAGGAGCAACGGAATGTGGCCAAAGATATCGTGGAACATATCGGGCTCTTCGAGGTAGTCCAATTCCTCTGGCTTGCGCAACCAAGTCGATGCTGGGAACTTCCGCTGCGCCAGTAGTTCGAAAAACTCTTCTACCGGGATCAACCCTGGAACTACGTGAATACTCCAGCCCGTCGCGGCCCCGAGTGCGGCATTCAGGTCGTCGTAATTCGGGATTTTATCCGCGTTCATTACCGGAAGTAATTGGTCCAGGCACGCCAAATATCGTGGATCAGCCTTGTCGCTAAGGTTCTCTCGTTGGCGGGAATAAAGGGCGTTCCAAACCTGCCTGTCGGTGGCGGTGTAGGCGTTGTAATCTTGGACCATGAGGTAAATGTGTTGTTGTCTTACAATCCTACTAACATTTTAAGAGGCAATCAAGTTTTTCTTGGCCCATTTCTCGTTGTATTTTAGGACAGCTTTCGGACAACACTCGAGCCAAAACGTACAATAACACCTTATGCGACACCTCCTGTTTTTCGTCACTTTACTGCCATCCTTACTCACTGCACAAAACCATCAAACGTTCAAATTTGACGGGCCGGTTATTCTCATTCATGGAGGAGCAGGTGGAATAGAGCGCAAGTATTACAATAACGAGCAAATCGCCGAGTATGATTCTGCCCTGCAGGCTGTATTGAAGGTGGGGTTTAATATGCTCACCAAAAATACCAACGGGATGGACGTCGTTGTGGAATGCCTCACCATGCTCGAGAATGATCCTCATTTCAATGCAGGTAAGGGCGCTGTGTTCAATGATCAGGGCGAAGTAGAACTAGACGCTTCGGTCATGGACGGTTCCACCAAAATGGCGGGAGCTGTGGCGGGGTTGAAGCATATCAAGAACCCTGCGAAGTTAGCGCGGGCGGTCATGGAGGAGACCTCACATGTCTTGCTCATTGGAGAAGGGGCAGAGGAGTTTGCTCAGGCACAAGATCATGAGTTTGTGGATAACGAATACTTTTTAACACCGAAGCGCAAAGAACAGTACGAGCGCTGGCAACAGATGAAGAAGAACGGTACGGTGGGAGTTGTGGTTTTAGATGCTTACGGCAACTTGTACGCTGGAACTTCCACAGGGGGTATGATGGGTAAGAAATACGGCCGTGTGGGTGACGTACCTATCATAGGTGCGGGAACCTATGCGGATAATAATGGTGCGGCAGTCAGCTGCACCGGTCATGGGGAGTATTACATCCGTAACAATGTGGCATTCCAAGTCAATGCACGCATGCAATTCCAAGGATTAACCTTGGAAGAAAGTACGCGTGAAGTCATTTTTGGTGTGCTCAACTCAGATGCTGGAAATGGCGGTTTGATTGCCTTAGATGCCAAGGGTAATGCCACTTGGACCTTCAACTCTAGCGGAATGTTCCGAGGAGGAGCGGGAATATTAGAGGGTAGAAATGCCCCAAGTTTTATGACTGAAATCTTCGGCGATCCTACCTGGCCGGAGGATTGCAATGTACCTTTTGAAGAATGAAAAAAGTACTGACAATTACCCTTATTATGGGTTTGTGGAGCGTTCACGGTCAAGAAATTGTTCGTAAAGGTGGTGAATCCACGGGAGTGGATACTGAGGTAAGAGATTTGGTCATTACCCCAGGGTATGTGGCAGATTTGGAAGATTGGCGATTTGGATTTCAATTGAGCGCAATGCTTATTGATGAAATTAATCCTGATATCAATGTAGGAAATGAATCGGTCCAGATCAGCCCTCAATTATCTATTAGTAAGAGATTAGGCGCGACCAATTATTTTGCGAAAACTTCACTAGGCTATGCTCAAGATATAGCGACAGAATATAAATCAGGGATGATTGGCACTGCTATACGTTGGGACACGCGAAATCTGGATTATATACTATTTCAAAGAACCCTAGGTTTCGAGGTTGCAATAGACGGATACTTCGGTTATATAAACCTGGTATCGCCCTCTGTGAATGGATATACCTCTGTGCAACTAGGTCAATTAATCTTACTCGATGCGACTGCTGGATTGGGATACTGTAGACTCACCGCATCAAGCGAGCCTGGTATCATCATTACGTTTGGTTTAGGGATTAATATAGGTGGGGGTATTTAATCCAATAATCGAATAGAATCAATGAGTAATTCGAACTGTTCGTTGCGTTTGTTCGCGATAAGGAATGTGAATTCACAAATCTTTTCGTGATCGAAGTTGGGCATGTTTAGTCTTCTCCCATGGCGCTCAGGATACATCTGGGCTATAGGGAATTCTATGGTTTGCCATTCGCCGGAAGTAGAGAAATCATGTATATAGCTTTGATAGGCCATGGGTTGATGACGTACCCGGAACTGGTAGTTTTTACCGTCACCTTTGATACGCATGGAAATCTTAGCGGTAGGACCAATAGCCGTTGGAGGAAGGTTACACCGGATGGAAGTAAATCCCCCATTGTTGGCTAGGGAAACGGTGCCACTGAATTTACCGTAGCCCTCAGGCGTAATGGTTAATTGGCCTCTAGAAAGACCACCCATTACTCCGTCGTTGATTACGAACCAATTCGACAGCGAGCTATCCTCCGAAAAATCGAAGAGCACTGGGTTATTTGAGACCATCATAAGGCTAAAGAATAAAGCGCGCATAATGATCTAACCCTACTGAGCCATAATAGTTTAAGGGACAGCTATAAACCTCCGGAATACGCTATGATGATTATCTATCTTAAGTTCAAGAAGATATGGACCACTTTTCAACAGTGGTATTTTAGGCTGATTGGACCTGTTGGCCGACCAAATAGGTTGACCTGTTATGGTGTAGACGGCTGCGGCGCTCAGGTTTTGGGGCCAATTTCCTACCAACTGGTTTGGATGGTTAATGTGAGGAAGTACGGATTCTTCTAACCCAAAAGTGATGATGCTTTGCACGACGTAGGAATTGGTGTCCGCTGCTCCACATTTGTACGCATAAATCGTTACCGTAAAGATATCATCTTGGCCATAAAGGTGCTGGCCAGATGCTGCGGAGGTTCCATTTCCGTCCCCGAAATCAATGTACACGGAATCTGCGAAGGTACTTGTGCTACTATAAGTCAGGGTATCTCCTGAGATGGTATAGGAAAGGTCCGCAGTTGGGTCAAACTTACCCACATTCCACTCGAATAGAGAGTCATAGACAACCGTTTTCGCGGCTTGGCGTATGGCAGAGGCCGTTGTTGGGTTTAGGTTTGCATCATAGGTGATGGTATTGGGATCTTGGCGTGTGAAAATCGTGAAGAAGGTACAGGCTGCTGCGTAAGAGCCGGCAAGTGATGGATGACTTTCATCGGCGGTGTACAATTCTATCGTTGTGTCGGTATCACGGATGTAACGCCAAACAGAGCCCACAGGACTGAGGTAGGCATCATTCGAATCTGCCATCATGCGGTAGCGCAAGTGTAAAAGGGAGTCCATTCCTTCGTAGGTACAAAGGGGAGGGAATGCCGCACAATTCCATTGATCGCCGTTTTTGCGGCCCCAAGTTCGAAAGAAAGTTGGTTGTGCACACGGAGCCAGGCTACGAGCACTATCCACAAGCTCGTCGGCGTAAGGAAGAGTTTGATAGTTCACCTGACCCCAGGGAAAAGCGGGTTCTTGGCTTTGAGCTTGAAAAACGATGAAATCCCAGCTTTGGGAACTCATGGCAGAATAGGTTGAAGTGTTTTGGGTATGTTGATAGAGTGTCGCGCCACCAGGGGTTAGAGCGCTGTTGCTGAATGAATAACCCGCTGATGAGGCAACATCTTCCACCAAGGTATGAAGGCTATTCGCGCCAGTGTAGCTGTTTCCTATAAAAAGTACTCGAGTTTGGGCGTGGGCCGAGAGGGTGATGAGTAGAAGGAAGAGGTAGCGCATGGCAAAATTTTTTGTAGGTCCAATTTACCGAAAAGCCCTAAGCTGATTAGCGATTCTTTCATAACTTCCTTATTGACTTAATACCGTTTTTGATGAAGTCTGTAGCATTTTGGCATTTCTTATGGGCATCAGTCATTTTTTTATTGATCATTGAGGTCTTCGCGCTTGGGTTTTTAGCCGGAGTGCTGGAGGCAGGATCAGTCTTTATTATCATTGGTGCGCACACGGGCTTGCCAACTACTTGGTTGGTTGGGCTATTATCTTTGGGCGCTATCTTATACCTTATTGTTAAAGAATACCTCAATACCCTTGGGTCATTAGGCAAAATAATGGTTAACAGTAATGCGTTTTTTCCTTATCAGCCCCTTTGGTGCTTTGTTCAATGGGTGGGATTAAGGGGTTGTTGAAATAGTAATCGATTTTGAATGAAAAATTTTACCAGACCTTTTTTGAGTATCTTGATTTTAGTCCTTGTTCTCACTGCTGCATTCACGTTTAGAGGCTTAATTCGAGAGGGTAATTATAAAGAAGATTTAATCGAATTATCCAAGGTTAAATATGGATTGTTTAACGTAGACGAATGGAAAGAAGCTATTTCGGAAATCATTACTGTCGAAATAGAAGATTTCAGATTAGATGAGTCGAATAGACCTGAGTTGGAACACAAAATATCATCGTTACTGTATACCGCAGTTGATGATTTAGAAAAAAGTTACTACCAAGAGAATTCTCAAAGCATTTTGGGATTCTTAAAAGGCGGCGTAGTATACGTGACTGATATATTCGGGAATATCAGACTCGAAATTCCCAATTTCACGGATCAGATTTTAGATTTTTTAAATGATGCTGATAATCGGGCTAAGATAAAGGGTTTTTTGGTTCAGAAGTTAAACGACTACGCCGATGGTACATTTTCACAAACGGATTATTCCGAAGTCGATAAAATATTAACGAAGTATAATCAATCTAACCTCGAGGATGCAAAATCATTTGTGAATAGTAAAATTCAGGAATCCTCGAAAGGCACTGCCGTTGGAAAAGG
Organism: Schleiferiaceae bacterium; assembly: GCA_964216615.1. Lineage (GTDB taxonomy): Bacteria > Bacteroidota > Bacteroidia > Flavobacteriales > Schleiferiaceae > UBA10364. The sequence continues at coordinate 5,301 of CAXPFQ010000055.1, read as the reverse complement.
GTTATTAATCTTCTTGGCATTTGTTTCAGGGGGAGTTTTGCTTTTGGATAAAAGTTTGAGCATGGCGGAAATTCCATTGCTTTTGGCTATTTGTTTGACTTATCTAGTGTTAGGATTGTCGTTGCCTATGATTGAAATAGATGCTCGAATATCTGAGTTAAGTTTCAGATTGCTCGGACACGATGTTGCTTTTCTCGATCAAGTTTTATTCTTCAAGAGTAAAAGTATTTTAGAGGTGGTCAGTCTAATGATATTCCAGCACAAGATAGAAGTGCTGATCATTGGTATTCTGGTCTTGTTATTTAGCGTTGTTTTTCCAACATTGAAGTTGATTTGCGTATGGGTTTTTTCGAGAAACCCGGCAAGAGCATCGTCTCGCTTTTTTAAATTCATGCTGTTTAAATCTGGGAAATGGTCGATGGCCGATGTTTTTGTGGTCACCATTTTTATGGCATTTATCGGTTTCAATGGAATAATTACAGAGCAAACAAAGCAGTTAGAGAATGTAAGTGATAGGCTTGATGTGCTCACGACCAATCAGTCTAGTTTAATGCATGGCTTCTACCTTTTTTTGATTTTTGTTATTCTTAGTATAGGTATTTCGAATAGAATTCAGAACCTTAACGAATAAAGGTGACCGGAGAATACTGCCTTCCCCATGAGGTAGACTTATTATTGAATTTTTCCACAGCCTTCCATTCTGAACGGGACATTAAATAATCCACATAGCACGGCTCTGAAGGTCTCCGCCCTTTAATATTTCCTCGAGTGCCTAAAGGTACTATGATACCGAATTCTGTAGTGCCCCTTGTTCTAGCTATATTCAAACCAGATACGGTATAATCATAGCCAAAAGAAAGAATGAAGTTTGGGGTATTTACTTGAATAGAATACAATAAGGCATCTTGATTAAGAGTGCCGTCTACATTCAATTCTGGTAAGATTCTTCTACTCCTATATCCGGCATAAACCGTTAATGCGCCAGCTATATTCGCTCCTATACGTGTTTCGCTGTTTTGAAGAGAAGCTTGATATTCATAATTATGGCGAAGTATAAAGTAGCTGCTCATGAAGTCTTCTACCAATCCGCTCGATCCTTCGTAAAATTTTATGAATGTCATATTAGTGGTCCATCTTCTTGGAATATTGGAATCATCTTCCCCAAAGAATGTGTACCCCGCAAGATTAGATAAATTGAAGCAGCTGGCACCTGCGCTTAATTTCCAATTTCTTTTGCTGGGCAGGTATTCTAAATTGAATCCAAGATTATTGGTTATGGTGAAAAAATCTGGCGAACTATTTACCCTAGGGTTAATGATAGGAATGCTGCTGATATATCCGTAGAAGGGATCTAACTGAGATGAAAAAGTCAACTTACTCCAGTCTATAGAAAACTTCCGAAAGCTCAATCCCCAGCCGCCTTGAAAAGCAAATACGCTTCGATTTGGCAGAGGAACAACTTTTTTAAAACCAATAGTACCCGTAACTCCAGAATATGTAAAATCCCCTTCTCCGCTAGAGTTTGTGAATGACTGTATGGCAAAACCTGTTGCCTCGTAGCGATCTGAAGTTATTGGACCTAGGAAAGTTCCATTATTCATATGATACGCGGCGGCATAACTATTTGGTCCTGGAAGATTCCACCACTGTTGGCGTGATAACGTCATTGCTTGAAATTGGTTACCCGGAGCTAGGCAAAAAGCGGGATTAATGGATACTGGGTTATTATCTATTAATGTAAAAGTGGCATCTTGGCCCCAAAGACTCGAGCTGATACACAGGAAACAAAGAAAATTCAGAATCCTTTTTATCATCGTATCAAAGTTAAGGTACCATAATCTTTCTGGAATCCATGCACATTTTCTTGACCGGTCCATCTAGTCCCGTCATCAAATACTGCTTCTATCTTCCAGCTATACACTCCCATTGGTAGATCTTCGCCATCTCCCATGTACTTTCCATTCCAGCCTTCACCGGGTGATTTATATTGTGGATCAATTTTGGTAGAATGCCATACTAAGGCGCCCCATTTATCATAGATCCAAATTTCGTATTTCTCCAAGCTGTGACCTTTAGGTAAAAATAGAGCATCCTCACCCACGTAATCTAATCCTGGGGCAAAAGCATTAGGGACAATTAGATTCGTAGGCCAAATCCAAAAATCTTTACAAATACTATCGCTACAGCCATAGCTATTTATTACCGTCAAACAAGCCCTAATACTATCCAATCCTGTGGTGGAAGGCTCAAAAGTCATCGTAGGGTTCTCAGCGGCACTAGATTGACCATCGGAGAATGTCCAGGAATACGTTATACTAGGGTCTACAGATTGCGTATTATTTTGGAACAGGCGTGTATTGATATTAATCTTATTGATATTAAAGTCCGCTAGCGGCGTAGGGAAGACGTTGATATTCGTAGTATTTGAAGTGTCCGAACAGCCGCTTGTCATGGTCACTATGCTATATACTGGATAAGTACCATAATTCTGATAGGTGTAAATGGTGTTGAATGGAGGCGTGGTTTGAGTTAAGCTGGTGCCGTCTCCAAAGAACCATTGGACGCTCGCTATTGTATCTAATTGTGGCGTATGAATAGAGGTATCAACAAAATTCACTGCTAAAGGCTCACATCCATCTAATGGATTTATTACCGACCGTGCACTTACACCATCTCGGACCAAAATTGTTTTGAAAAGTGAGTCCTCACAGCCAAACGCATTTTCTGCAAATAATGCTACGGTATATAAACCAGGGCTTGTAAAGGTGAAGGTGGGACTGTTAAGCGTTGAAGTATTCACTCCAGGGTTATTGGCGTAGTCAAAATCCCAATTGTATTGAATGGCGTTCGTTGAGTTATTATTGAATGAATAGGTTTGAGGTATTGAACAGCTATCGCCTACAATGAGGACTGGGTTAAAAGATAATTGAGGTAAATCGTACACTAAGACTACTTCACTAACAGAGTCTGTACACCCGTAATCTGAGGTTAGCACTAAGTTAACGGTATAAGTACCTGCCGATTGATATACGTGTTTAGGCGAGAATAAATTCGAAGTATTCCCATCCCCGAAATCCCATGCAACACCTACTATGCTTCCAGATGTAATTGACGATAGGTTGGTAAATAATGTTGTATCCGTCAAACAAACATCATTAGCGGTGAAGGCAGCTGTAGGGGTTGGCTGAATAGTGACGGTATCCCAAGCAACGTTGCTACAACCCAGAGAATTGGTCACAGTTAACGATACAGCATAAGTGCCTGATGCGCTGTACTGATGGGTTACTGCAGGAAGGTTAGATGTATCACCGTCTCCGAAATCCCAAAGCGTTCCAGCAATAAAACCAGTCGGTGTTGTAGAATTACTTGAGAAGCTTACTGGGTCATTACGGCATACATTGTTTTGTGCAAGTATCACCGCAGTTGGGGAAGGTGTAACAGTAATAGTTTGGTACGCGGTATCATAACTACATCCATTATCCACTAAGAAAGCGACGGTATAAGTGCCATTTTGTGTAAATGTGTGTGTTGGATTATTTGAAGTACTGCCTGGACCTACGCAAGTATTGGAATTGGTATCCCAATCGAAACACCAGGCCACATTTGTCGCATTAAAGCTCAAATCTGAGAAATTCACGGTCAACGGGGCACATCCGCTGGATTGATCCATCTGGAATGCTGCTTGAACGGTATTTGGTTCGACATATACCGTGCGAGAAATTGTAGAATCTCCACAATCATTAAATACACTCAGGGTAACGGTGAAAGTGACTGGGCTTGGGGAATTGTTTACGAAAGTATGATTTAATTGTCCCCATAGGTAGATAGATTGACCGCCAGAAGTTACCAGTGTTTTAATAAGACTAGTATCCGTACCATCACCAAAATCTACATAGGCAGAGTCACCTTGACCTTTTACCAGGCCATCGAGTTGAATTAAAACATTCAAAGGAGAACAGCCAGTATCTGGGAGAATAGCAAAATCTGCAACAGGCGGTGTCCGTATAACAATACTGTCCTCGATGAAATGACTACCACAACAATTAAAAATCTCTCTACTCAGGTAGTAAATGGTATCTGCAATATAATTTGGTTGAAGTACAGGCAGCGGATTTGGTAATAAGTTCCAATTTTGAATGACCACTTTTGTACCTGCATTGTAAGCATACAATTCGTAATAAGCGCTATCTACTATACCTGTATCACTTTCGAATACCGTAAAGGTTGTTGGACCACATAGTGCACTATCCAAAATCTGGAAACTATTTACAGGAGGTGCATTCACATAAATATTAATTAAGGTATCATCCTCACATCCATATTCAGTCGCAACGGTTAATCGTAAGATTTTATTTCCTGTTGAATTATAGACGTGGTTACCATTTTGAGTAGTGTAATCTACGTTACCATCATCATCAAAATCCCAGGCATAGGATGTGATATTGCCCCCAAACAAGCCTGTGAAGCTACTGTCGTTGAAGTTGAAGGGTTGATTCAGACATACCGTGTCTTTACCGCAATCATTTATTGCAATAATTGCTGTTGGATAACTATGAATAGTCAGTGTGTCAAATACAGTGGTATCGCATCCTGCCAATGTAATAGTGGTTAAGCTAACGGTATATGTCCCAGGTGTATTATTGTAATAGGAAATGTTTTGACCTATGATGGTATCTGAACCAACGGTCCATATCCATTGACCCACATTGGTGTTATTTGTTGAATTACCATTTAATGTAATAGTGTCCAGTCCACAATAGGTCCCTATGGTATCTATCGATGGAATAGCTGATGGCAAGACATACACGTTTTGAATGTAGGAGCTATCACAAGAGCTTGAATCTATCGCAAAAACCGTGTGAACAATACTGTACGTCGTTAAACCACTGATATTTGGATTTTGAAGAGTGGGTAGTATTGGTGATGTGCCTGTTAAGGCGTTTCCAATTGGGTTATTACTACTGTCGAAAACTTCCCATACGTGAAGACCCGAGGACTGTCCTACCGAGTCAAGAACGGGTGTAAATGCTGTACATCCTGTGTCGGTTTGTAGTGAAAAGTAAGGATCTGGATTTGGTAAGCTATATACTAGTATTGAATCTTTATCCTCTTCACATCCAAATTCTGAAGATACTATTAACGTGATCCAAACGCTGTCCTGAGACGATGAAATAGTATAGTTTAGGTTGTTTCTTCCGTTGAATGAGGTGATGGTATCTCCTGAGGTTGTTTTTACGAACCAGGTGTAGGCGTTGTTGCCGGAGAAGTGGTTGGCAGCGATGGTGTTGTTATCGATGGTAA
>CAXPFQ010000054.1:0-6217 GCA_964216615.1 Schleiferiaceae bacterium | reverse complement strand
GGATGGCCATCGCGCGGCGCACGCTCTCCTCTGTCGGCGTAGTGATCGCCTCATCGTAGGCATTTGTATGCAGCGAATTACAGTTATCGTAAATGGCATACAACGCCTGAAGTGTCGTACGGATATCGTTGAAATCAATCTCTTGGGCGTGCAAACTGCGGCCCGAAGTCTGAATGTGGTACTTCAACATTTGTGAACGCGCATCGGCCCCATACTTGTTCTTCATAGCATTGGCCCAGATACGGCGTGCCACTCGACCTATGACCGCATATTCCGGATCAATTCCATTCGAAAAGAAGAAACTCAAGTTCGGCGCAAACTTATTGATGTCCATACCGCGGCTCAAATAGTACTCCACGTAGGTAAAGCCGTTGGCCAATGTGAACGCCAACTGGGTGATCGGGTTCGCTCCTGCCTCCGCAATGTGGTATCCTGAGATACTTACGCTGTAGAAGTTGCGCACCTGCCAATCGATAAAGTAACTCTGTACATCACCCATCAAACGCAGGGCAAACTCAGTTGAGAAAATACACGTATTCTGCGCCTGGTCTTCCTTGAGAATATCGGCTTGAACCGTGCCGCGTACTGTATTTAAGGTTTTGGCCTTAATCTCTCCATAGATTTTGGCGTCCAAAACCTCATCACCCGTAACACCAAGCAAAAGCAATCCAAGACCGTCATTGCCTTCCGGCAACTCTCCTTGATACGCTGGGCGGACAATACCGCGGTCGTCGTATTTAGCTTTCTTTACCGCTTCTATCTTAGACTCCAAACCATGCTCTTTGATGTAGACCTCACATTCCTGATCCACAGCAGCATTCATGAAGAAGGCCAAGAGCATGGGTGCCGGACCGTTAATGGTCATCGAAACCGACGTGGTTGCATCGGTAAGTCGGAAGCCACTGTAGAGCTTCTTCGCATCGTCGAGACAGCAAATGCTTACTCCAGAGTTACCGATTTTCCCATAAATATCCGGTCGTCTGTCGGGGTCATTACCATAAAGCGTGACACTATCAAAGGCCGTCGAAAGTCGCTTGGCCGGCATTCCCAAACTCACGTAATGGAAACGTTTATTGGTACGTTCTGGACCACCTTCCCCGGCAAACATTCGCGTCGGGTCCTCGCCTTCACGCTTGAACGGATAGATACCCGCAGTATAGGGGTATTCACCAGGTACATTCTCTAACAAGAGCCAACGAAGAATATCTCCCCAGCTGCGGTATTTAGGCAATGCCACTTTTGGAATCTGTGTGTGAGACAAACTCTCCGTATGGGTGTTGATGTTGATGTCCTTGCCGCGAACTTGGAAGGTATACACCGGATCCTTGTAGCGCTTTACGGTTTGTTCCCACTGTTGAAGCCTTTCCCAATGATGTGGATCTAGGTCCATCTTAATGCGGTCAAAGCTCGCTTGTAGTTGGTCTTTGAGCTCCTGATCGTCTAAGGTCTCAATAGAGCGGTGCAAAGCATATAGTTTATCTGCCACCTCAATCTGCGCACTTATTTGCTCGCGGTGTATTCGGTGACTTTCAGAAATCTCACTGAGGTAACGCGTACGTTTCGGCGGGATGATGAATATCTTCTCGCTCATCTCACCGGTAATGGCAAAGCTGCTTTCAAACCCGGCATTTGCTTTGGTATTGAGCATTTCAATGATGGCCTTGTACAGTGAATTTGTACCAGGATCATTGAACTGACTCGCAATGGTACCGTATACCGGCATGCTTTCTGGATCTTCTTCCCAAAGGTTGTGGTTGCGTTGGTATTGCTTCTTGACGTCTCGCAGGGCATCCAAGGCGCCGCGTTTGTCGAATTTGTTCAAGGCAATGAGGTCGGCAAAATCCAACATGTCGATCTTCTCCAGCTGCGTCGCGGCGCCGTATTCCGGCGTCATTACGTACAAGCTGGCATCGCTGTGGTCTAGGATTTCTGTATCGCTCTGCCCGATGCCCGAAGTCTCAAGAATGATGAGGTCGAATCCGGCCACTTTCAAAATGTCCAACGCATTTTGCACATGAGCACTGAGGGCCAAATTTGCCTGGCGCGTGGCCAAGGAACGCATAAACACATTACCGTGTTTGATGGCGTTCATACGAATGCGGTCGCCCAATAAGGCACCGCCGGTCTTTCTCTTCGAAGGATCTACAGATACTACCGCGATGCGCTTATCGGTAAAGTCCATAGTAAATCGGCGCACCAGCTCGTCGACCATCGAGCTCTTTCCTGCCCCGCCCGTCCCGGTAATCCCAAGAATAGGCGTTTTTATATTTGCTGCTTTGGCCGCAATTAGTTTTATTTCCTTTGCGTGCTGCTCGCCACAGTTTTCTGCGGCACTGATCCAACGAGCAATGGTAGGATTATTGGCCCCAGTCAATTTTTCGACGCTTCCAGGCAGAGTATCTCCGACCAAAAAATCAGATTTCTCTACAAGGTCATTGATCATGCCCTGTAAGCCCAACTTTCGACCATCATCGGGGTGGTACAATCGAGTGATACCATAAGCCTGAAGCTCTTCAATTTCTTCCGGTAAAATGGTACCGCCTCCTCCACCAAAAATCTTGATATGGCCGGCGCCCTTTTCTTGCAAGAGATCGTACATGTATTTGAAGTACTCAATATGCCCACCTTGATACGAGGTCATGGCTATAGCGTTAGCATCCTCCTGAATAGCTGTATTGACTACCTCCTCAACGGAACGATCATGACCGAGGTGAATGACTTCACAACCCGTGCTTTGGATGATGCGACGCATGATGTTAATAGCAGCATCGTGACCATCGAAAAGTGATGCCGCCGTGACAATGCGCACCTTATGTTTAGGTACGTATGGTGCGGGGTTCTCCATAGTTCTGTGATGTATTTGGGAGTATAAAGATAAGGCAGAATTGGCCAATGATTCTTTTCATTATCTTCACAGCAAACCTAAAATTATGAAGCCTTTTCGCTCCCTGCTTTTCTACGCACCTATCGTAATGATTTTAATCGTGGATCCATTGAGTCAAGATATAGGACTTTGGGTCCGATTCGCTTCTGCTTCACTCCTAGGATTGGTAGGAATTTACCTCTATCGCAAAGAGATAAATTTGGGTTTTACCAGTATATCCCTCATGACCATTGCCCTTCTTTTATCTTTGATGAAAATAGGTCAGGTATCTGCACCAAGTGAGCTTTATGGTTTTGCAGCTCGTATATCCTTTTTAGCCTCCTGGATACTTATAGCCAAGGCTGCCTTCAAAAAAGATAAAGAAAACTCCTTACAGGCGCTTGCAATGGGGAGTCAAATCGCCCTGATCATCGCTTCCGTAAGTATTCTACCTTCCTTGGTTGAAGCCTACAAGGCTAATGATATTTATTTGGCAAAGGGTTTATTATTTACCCATAAGAACTTCGCAGCGGCCACATTGCTTTTGCTATTCCCGCTAACCTTTATAGGAAATTCAAAAAATTCAAAACCCAATGGTTTACACATTACAGCCATAGTCCTAGCGGCACTTACGATTATACTTTTACGTACGCGTGGTGTTTGGCTAGGAGGTCTAGCCATGGTATTGGTTGCTACGGTTCACTTTATGCTACGAGGCAATAAAAAGCTTCGACAAAATGGACTCATTGCTTTAGCCATACTCATTTTTGGGATGGGATTTACAATCGCCGTGGGAGGTAGCGAGAAGATCTACAATAGCAGTACTATTCAAAGTCGTTTTCATTACTGGGATGCCTCTTGGGAAATGTTCTTAGATCATCCTGTCAGTGGTGTGGGGGGCGGACAATGGAAGATTGAATATCCAGCTCAAGGGCTCAAGGGTACTGATTGGAAGGTAATGAATGGAGAGGCAAGTATCCTTCGCCCGCACAACGACTTGCTTTGGATGCTCAGTGAAACGGGGATCTTCGGAACCCTATTGTTCCTAGGCATAGTAATCATTGGATTCTGGCAAAACTTTAAAAAAGACGGAAACATCTACATGGCCCTGGTTGTGGTTGGATTTGCGGTTTATGGATTTGGCGAATTTCCTTTGGAGCGCGCCTCTATGCTATGGCCGCTTGCCATAGCATTAGGTTTTGCAGCATCCTCACTAAAACAAAGAATTAAGGGTCGGGGTAATTCTATTTTCGTTGGTGCCCTCATCACATTTACACTATACGTTAGCGCAAGTAGAATGAAAAGTGAGCACAGTGCCAAAGAAGTACTTGATGGATATTATAATGGTCTTGCGGAAAAGATGCGCACTAAAGCTCAATCAGCAGAGAGTATATTTTTTGAGATGGATATTTGGAATAATCCTATGGCCTACTTCCAAGGTTACAGTGTTCTAACTTCAAACAGAAACAATCTCACTAATCAAGAATTGACCAAGGCTCAAAAAAACTTTGAGCGCGCTTTAGAAATCCACCCTAATCATTTGCTTTCATTAAATGAATTGGCAGAAATCCATTACAGAAAGGGAGAGCTGAAGGATGCTGAGGAAGTGAATAATCGCGTTCTTAAAATAAGCCCCAGAAATGACAGGGCAACATACCTCAATTTTATCCTGCAACGCAGTAAGACCGATATTTATGCTTCACTAGATGCCCTTAAGATGATCAGTCCTAAGTTCATTCAAGAAAAATTATCAAGAGATAATTACTTTAAACAAGAAGCAAAGAATACGCTTCAAGCCTTCGCAAAGTCCAGAGGTCCCCGCCCAAGTATGAGAGGTTTACATCAGCGCCTTCAAGGTGTACCGCCTAAACAAATGTGGTCAGTTTGGACCAACTGGCGTAAAAAATAGAGGAGGATTTATTTTTTGGCACCAATTTTGTTTTTCAAATAGAAGTACTACTTTAGATATATGCAATCACAACGCAATCATACAACCAATTTTATGAACCGCATTTACGTGTGGAAGGGGTTGTTATTGAGTGAAGTGAAGGCATAGATTTAGAATTTATAACAACCCATAATAGCAAGAGCGCCTTCCCCCGGAAGGCGCTCTTTTTTTTAACTACATCATGAAAAATTTTCTCAACACCGTAAGAAATTCAGGTCCTATTAAAACACGAGAATTGGTCCAAGTAGACCATACCATGGTTGATGACTACGGAAATCTTACCCTGTGGGCGTTGATGGACCACATGAATGGAGTGAAGAAAAAGCGCCTGGAAGCCTTACAGTTAAACACGCAATGGAAGGAAAAGGTGATGAACATTGATATGAAAATGTACAATACGGCAGAACTCAAAGATCAGTTAGCTATAGAAAGCTGCTTCGTACCAAACGGCAAGAAAACCGTAGACCTAAAAGTGTATGTAAGCCGCCAAAAGAAAGGCCAACCGGCCAAGCGCGTCTGCAAGACCATATATACCGTAGCCATTCATCGGTCGCGGTAAATCGCGGGACCTGCTCTGTTTTTCGTGTGTGAGTGTTATTTGGTTATATCTCAGACAGGTCCCAACTAGGTTCCATACCTCGAACCTGAAAAGCCCGGCGCTGCGCGCCGGGCTTTTGTGTTATAGGGTTCGCTGGACGGCACGCTCGAGCCAGAGGAGCACTTCCGAAATATCCGCATCCTCCTCAGTGAGATGGATGGCATGCGAACACATACTGCCTGCTTTCATGAGCTGCAGATTTCCCACTGGCTCCTGCCCTTTAACATTGATCCAAACTTCGAACCTACCCTTGGTGGCCGGCACTAAACACCCCACTTGCTTTGAGGTCCGAATGCTGTAATACTTCTTCTTACCGCTGAGCTCAAACTCCAAACCGGTGGCCTGTAAACCCTCAACGATGCGTTCGTGCAAAGGTTTCCAATGCTCCTTGCCCTTAAAGACGCTATCCTCTACTTGGCTTTCGTCCATGTGCAAGGAAGTATTCTCTTTGGTCAGGTGAACCACCATATTCGCATGTCCGTGACCCATACCGAATTCCTCTTTCAAGCGCTTGACGTTGGCCATATGCTTCGGCTCGTTCCAAGAACGGACCATATCTACCCAATACGAAATGGGCTGGCCCATTTTCTTCTCTAGTCCTGCAATGTGGCTATGAATTCCGGCGTTTAGGTCTTGGCTCATCGTTATCCTTTTAAAGCCTCTAATCGTTGCGTGATCAAGGCTATTTTACCTTCGGCATCCGCTTGCTTCTTGCGTTCCGAGGCAACAACAGCCTCAGGCGCATTGGAAACAAAGCGCTCATTACTGAGTTTTTTCTCGACGCTCTTCAAGAACCCTTGCGTGTAGG
>CAXPFQ010000053.1:0-55627 GCA_964216615.1 Schleiferiaceae bacterium | reverse complement strand
CAACAGAAAGAAATATTATAAAGTCGGACAGATAACTGTTGGGTTCATTCGAATCAAGAGCAACGAGAATCTTTGGCTGTTATTTCATATCGGACGTGTTACCAAGGATCTGAATATTCATAACGGTGTGGGGTATGAATACGAAGTACTCGAAGACTACGAGAAATATTTTGGACGCATTATTGTGCGATTCAAGAATACGGCCCAGAATATGGTACGACTAGCCGATTCTGTAATACACGACTGTGAAATAGCACAAATACTGCCTGATGTATTTGACAACGATTTATTTCCCGGTTATGAAAAAGTCAATATCTCTTGGCGTGAGCTGTCCAGAGTCATTACTAAGGATACTTGGAAAACAGCTTTACAAAACCAGAAAGGTGTTTACTTGATAACTGACACTTCCAATGGGAAGATGTACGTTGGCTCAGCGTATGGAGATGAGATGATTTTGAACCGTTGGAAGGCTTATATCAAAACTGGCAATGGTGGAAATAAAGAACTTAAGCAACTAGAGTTTGATCATATCAAGAATCACTTCAGGTTTTCAATCTTAGATATTTTCAAATCAACTACAGATGAAAAGCTAATTATTGAACGAGAAAGTTGGTGGAAAGAAACTTTATTGAGTCGAAAGTTTGGGTATAATTCGAATTAAATCTTGAGTGATGGCTTATTTGTAGGTGGATTAAACTCTAAATTTCGATCTATCTTAGGACTGAGATGTTAGACTATCATTTGTTTCTAAATTTGATAAATCCAGACTCAAACACATACTTTTAGATTGGAGATATGAAATATTTAATTTGCTTTCTGCTTTGCGGTTTATTTGGACAGGCTCAAGAATTAACGAAAGATTATAGATCTCGCACAATTCCATCAAAAGCTGTAGTCGCAAGTCTTTATGCAAATTGGATGGGGACCGATGGTGACGGAAATGGTATTTATGTGTCGTTGAATACAAACAAGCGCACAATTCCTATTATTTTTGGCGATAACCGTTTGGAATGGGGGGACGATGCTTCTATAATCCTTGGTGCAGGTTATGGTAAGAGATATCAGTATCGAAAAATTTACTACTCTGGACAGATTCTTCCAAAAATTTGGTTTGGACGCAACGCCTACTCAGTAGAATTCGACTTAGGAGTTTCTCGGGAGTATAACAATAATTTGGTTCTTAGGGTGGATATTGGATCTGGCCTTTGGTATGGGGATAGGGTGGATTACAATTCTCCGCCAGATCCTATAACATTTCAATACCCTGTGAAAAGTCAACTAAGGCCCTTTACCAATCTTCGATTATCAATGGGGTATCGATTTTAATAAAGACAATTTGATTAATGATCTTATAGCTCCGGCAAATCGTTTACATCGATCTGTTGTATTTCGAGCCCTCTTAGATAATTAAGCGATACTTTCATATCGCTGTGTCCCATCACTTGCTGTAGTGTTAAGAGTGATCCTGTTTTTTCAAATACTTTGATCGCACTGTGATGCCTCCAACTGTATAATGTAACTCCCGGATCTAAGCATAGAGATTGCTTCCGATACCTAGACCAAAGTAAAGAGATGAAATCCCTGTTATAGTTTCGCTCGTTCGACGAAAGAATATTCTGATCAGGATTCTTTTCTTCAGAAAAATTATAAAGTGCATCATAAACAAATTGCGTCATAGGCACTACCCTATTCTTACCGCTTTTATTTCGCTTACCACTCAAAGAAATTATTCTTCGGGAGAAGTCAACATCTCGCCAAGTCAACAATCTTATTTCTTGATGAGGTCTCAATAAACAACCGTACGTGAGAATACACGTTAGATGAAGTCTCTTGTCAAAATCATAGATGTCATTTAAGAGTTCTTCAGGGTTTCTGATGGGCTTATGCATCTCCGATTTAACTCGATTAATTGTTATGGAGCTGAAGGAGACTTTTAAGATATCCTTTGTGAGAATCTTAAAATAGGTCAATACGTTTTTCTGAGTCCGAGCAGACCATTTAGGTTGTTTCACAAAGTCCTCTACCACTCGTGATGTGATGTCTTCTGGATAGCAGTTAAGTAAACCGACGTCCTTGGCATAGTTCGTCCATTGATTCACTAACCATTTACAATCTCTTTTATAATGGTAAGAATATTGACGCTTCTGTTTTGCCTCCAATTGAGAATGCAGCAATTGCAGAAATGTTTTCTTGTTGACAGCTGTTGGGCTTGTGACTTTGCGGATGCTAGGTCTCCAACCCTCTCTTAACTTCAGTATAAACGCTCCTCGAAGTAGTTCAGGGTTTTCTGATGCCCGTAACTTGACACCAATGGTTTTTCCGTTCCAATAACGAAATCGACGTTTTTGATAATAAACATTGATAAACGGTTTCCCTTCCCCAGAACCGATTGTGACGTTCCATTCTTTACTCATAATTGACAGTTTTGTGCTGACAGTTATGATGAGAACCTTGAAGTAATTGATTTTAAACAGCTAAGACCTGGGAATAGTCTTGTTATGAATCCGACGCTCTAACCAGCTGAGCTACCTCGCCATTTCGTGGGGTGCAAATATAAACACCGACAACATATTTGAAAGTCTTTTTTAGAATTTAAAAACAAGTAGTTCTTAGATTAGTTATAGAGAAAACCACTACTTATTCATGGAAACTTTGATTTACATCTTGACCGTTGGCTTTTTAGCTACGACAGTCATTACTTTTCGAGTGATAACTGCCTTAGCAAAGGAATTGGCTGCTTTAAAAAAGAAACTCAATCAATAAAAAAACCGGCAGTTGCCGGTTTTTTTATCTTGTCATTTCTAGTTCATATAACCAATAGAAACTATTCCCGGAGTTAGGGTCATAGTCATAGTGATTGTACTGCAGATACATTGAATCTTCTGCTTCATTTATGTGCCAATTCACGCATTGCTCCCAGTTCATGTAGAATTGGTCCGTCGACCAAGAATATCCCCAATATTGGTACATGTGGTCGTTCAATGCATTTTCATCAATGGTGAACCGGCCATCTTTATACAACGTGCATGTACTGGTATAATCCTCATCCGCAGCCGGTAATTGACCCACAGCCGTGTGTTCGCGGTGTACGTCGATATTCCAACCGCTACGATAAAAACGCTCCGTATTCGTATTTGTTGGCTCCTGAGGCTCGCAAGAAAGCAATAGCATTGCTGCGCACGCAAATATTGTTAATTGTTTCATGTACAGAGGTTAGTGCTCACCGAAATTACTTATTCCCAAGTAAACAATGGACGGTCTTGCATCATTTTCACCACTTCCTCGCCTACTGCCTTGATGTGGGCGTCAGAATCAATGTTCATCACGACACGATCAATCAAATCGGCAATGGATTCCATATCCCCTTCTTTCAAACCACGTGTGGTGATCGCAGGTGCTCCCAATCGAATACCCGAGGTCGTAAATGGACTCTTATCGTCGAATGGAACCATGTTTTTGTTCGCCGTAATGTGTGCACGAACTAGGGCTTGCTCTGTAGCCTTACCCGTAACGCCTTTGTTGCGTAAATCTATCAACATCAAGTGGTTATCTGTACCTCCTGAAATAATGTCATAACCGCGGTCTACGAACGCTTTGGCCATAGCTGCTGCGTTTTTCTTTACTTGGAGCTGGTAGTGAAAGAACTCGTCGGTCAATGCTTCGCCGTAGGCAACCGCTTTTGCCGCAATAACGTGCTCCAACGGACCACCTTGGATCCCTGGGAAGATGGCCATGTCCAAGATGTTTGACATCATTTTCACCTCACCCTTATTATTGGTTTCACCCCATGGATTAGGGAAATCTTCACCCATCATGATCATCCCACCACGTGGACCACGCAAAGTCTTGTGTGTGGTTGTCGTAACAATGTGACAATGCGGCATTGGATCGTTCAAGATTCCCTTGGCAATCATACCTGAAGGGTGAGAAATATCTGCTAAAAGGATGGCACCTACCTCATCAGCGATTTCACGGAACCGAGCAAAATCTATATCGCGACTGTAGGCAGATGCACCTGCAATGATCATGCGTGGCTTGCACTCCTTCGCTTTAGCCTCGATAGCATCGTAGTTCAACAATCCTGTTTCCTTTTCAACACCATAGAATTCAGCCTTATAGGTCTTGCCAGAAAAGTTTACGGGAGAACCGTGCGTCAAGTGACCTCCATGGCTCAAATCAAAGCCCAACACGGTATCACCAGGCTTCATCACCGCTAGGTAAACTGCGGCATTAGCCTGTGACCCGGAGTGAGGCTGAACATTCACGTATGCAGCACCGTAAAGTTCCTTCGCACGGTCGCGCGCCAAATCCTCAACGACATCAACGATCTCACAACCGCCGTAATAACGTTTGCCCGGATAGCCTTCCGCATATTTATTCGTCAATACAGAACCCTGCGCTTCCATTACTTCGGGAGATGCGAAATTCTCAGAAGCGATCAACTCGATACCGTTGATCTGGCGTTGTTTTTCCTGGGCGATTAGGTTAAAGATGGTTGTATCTCTCATGGTACATTTGCTTGATGCACCAAAAGTACTGCGGACTAACGAATTAAACCACCCTATTTATACACATTAGAAGGGATCCGACCAACGAGCGTCCGTGTAGACATTTGAACCTGTCAAAGTCTTTATAAACGCTTCTAAAGCCGCACGTTCATTGGCAGTAAGCTCAAGCTGAAGTCTATTTGGTCCACGACGAAGTCGAAGATCTAAGGTGTTGTTATTCACATCAGGGATGACCTCATTATAATGTTCTATGACCGTTTGAAACTCAATAAAATCTCCTGTATGCATCATGGGGCCATTAGGCTGACCATTAGGGCTTAATACATCACGTAAGGACGGAGAACGAGTATTGGTAAAATCTGCACTTGCAGGGTCACCGGCAACATGATCGACACCATTGTTACGAGAATTAGGATCGATGTCAAATTCGGGAGGTTGGTGGCATCCTGCACAACCCGCACCACCGCCAATACGAATGCCGTTCACGTCAACGTTAGGAGGTGCTAAGAACAAGGCTTTACCCTGATTCTCCTGTGGAGTATAATTGGAAAAAGGTTGTGTTAAAGCTGCTTGATTCGTATAACCGTCGTCAAACTTGGCGTCATAACTCTCAATAGAATTGACAAAATCCGTCAACGCATATCCCATCTTCCCCAAGGTCACGGTGCTATCGCCATCATAGACCCAAGCGAACAGCTCTCGGTAATAAGCAAGGTTTTGAAGACGTGTGACCAATTCACTTATACCCGGCTGACCGTTAGTCCCACTGAATCCCATCTCAATGTGGTCTTGGATGGGCTGCACGACTTGGGCCTCAAGGTCAATGGCACGCTCGTCCCAGAACATTTTTTGCTCTATGGCGAACCTGTTATTCACCAAGCGCATGCTGTGTCGTCCCGTGAGACCGCCGTTCAAACCTACACTGCGCTGCGCAGTATCCGAAAATGCAAAAGCTTGCTGGTGGCAAGAACCACAGGCTATGGTTTGATTGTCGCTCAACGCCTTATCATAAAACAACACGCGTCCCAAGGTTGCTTTCTTATCGTCTATGGCTACCCCACCTCTATTGTCTTTTTGAAAATAGGCCGGCGCCTGACTTTCATACGAATATGGAGGTTCCACCGGCACGCTCGTTCCAAAGGCCGCATAAACGGCTTCAAAAGGCTCCGCAGGTGTAGGCTTGTTTTTACCACAAGAGGTGGCGAACAACGCTCCAGCGATGATGGCTACAAGAATTGGGGTCGATTTCATAGGCTGTGTTTCTACTATGACGCCTTAGGTTTGAAAAGGTTTAAAGCGATACTAAATCCATTTCTTCAATCAACCACTGCTGTCCAGCGAACTTATCTATGATAAACAGCACATAACGGCTGTCCACCATGATGTTACGACAGATGTTGGCATCAAAGTTTACATCACTCATCGTCCCTTCCCAAATACGGTCAAAGTTCAATCCGATGAGCTCTCCGCGAGCGTTCAACACTGGAGATCCGCTGTTTCCGCCGGTGGTGTGATTCGAAGCGATATTACACACCGGAAGCTTGCCGTTTTCTGAATATTGACCGTAGTCCTTGTTGTCGTACAACTCGATCAATTTCGCAGGCATATCAAACTCATAATCGCCCGGCTTGTATTTCGCCATCGCTCCGTCGAGGTACGTTGTGGTTCCATACGACACGGCATCGCGAGGGCTTACACCTTCTAGCTTTCCGTAGGTCACACGCAGCGTACTATTGGCATCCGGGTAAAAATTGCGCTCAGGAAATACTTCCATCAATGCACGCATGTATTCGGCCGAGAGTTCGGTCGCCTTTTGCAAAAACGCATTATCCGGCGATACTGCGTAAAACGCTTGGAATGCCGATGTGTTGAAGTTACTGGCTGTAGGTGCAACTGTTATTAATTCAATAGGCTCATCTTTCGTGGCCAATTCTACCAGCGCATCAATCTCATTATGAACCGTACTTACAAACGTAGCCTCGTCCATATCACCCAATAGGTCTGGGAAAGTTGCCAACGCCATAGAAAGCATAGCCGCGGTGGTTTTTTCACTGACTGTGCGGCTGTAGTTCTGTTGGAACTCAACTAGTACCACGTCCATATCAACGTCAGATTTTGCGCGTTGCAGTTTGCTCATCAATGAGAACCACTCCATACCGTAGTAGATGGTTTCGATGAACTCGTTACGTTTGAGTTGACCTTCCGCAATCTGCGTATTGTTCACCGCAATTTCGTCCAACAGGCCGCTGTATTTGTCCCAAAGGTTGGCATCAGCTGCAATCCGGGCGGTGAACTCCGCTTCGAGTTTGCGTTTACGGTCAAGGCCTTTGGAGAATTGGACCCCTTCAATCTGCCCAATCCATTTTTTCCATCCGTTGGCAATTCGAGCGTATTTTGAAGCATACTTGAGCTGTACCTCAGCATCAGCGCGCATTTCACTATCCATGATAGATAAGAGAGCATCGCGGATTTCTACACGACGGGCGTTTTCAACATTGACCAGTTGATCCATTTCAACCGCAGTTAGATATTCCTGAGTGCGGCCAGGGTACCCGAAAACCATGGTGAATTCACCCGGGGTACGCGGCGCAATGTTCACTTTCAAGTGCTGCGCCGGCGTAAAGGCATTTCCGTTCTCGTCGTATACTCGGAACAAGCTGAAATCCCCGGTATGACGCGGGAACACCCAGTTGTCCGTATCCGCGCCAAACTTACCAATAGAGCTCGGGGGCGCACCTACCAGGCGTACGTCGTTATATCTTATGGTGGCCAACAGGAAGTATTGATTATTATTGAAAAATGGAACCACCTTGTATGTAAGGTTTGGATTGTCCAATTCTTTGGCTTCAATCAAGGCAGCCTCTATTTCTTTGAATTGATCTCCGGAGTTCACCAAAGCATTGGTCACATCTTCCATATAGACCAATTGCTCCACAAACAACCCCGGGTTTTTCAACTCCTCGTCCATGGAACGCGCCCAGAAACCGTCCTTTAGGTAGTTGTGCTCCATCGAGCTTTGCTTCTGGATCTGACCGTATCCACAGTGGTGATTGGTCAAGACGAGTCCTTTGGAAGAAATGAATTCGCCCGTACAGAAACCGCCAAAACTTACGATGGCATCTTTCAAGGAGCTATGGTTTACGCTGTAAATGTCCTCGGCACTGAGCTCACAACCCATGGCTTGCATTTCTGCGATGTTGTTATTCAGGAGCATGGGGATCCACATGCCTTCCTTCGCAGATAATTGGACACTAAAAACTAAGATTGTGATTAGGGTAACGATTTTCTTCATCTCTTCTATGTAATTTGCGGAGTGTAAACTTAATCATTAGCAATGAAGAAATTTCTCCTAGCAGCGGTAAGTGCTGTTTTTTTAGCTACCTGTTCAACACCCGATAGTTCAACAGAAAATGCCAGCCTTGATACTTCCAATGAATCTTCAATGGGGAATTTTAATATTTCCATTGATATACCAGAGGCTGGAAACAGTGCCGTGCGCATCTCTTTAGAAAATAATCAAATCCTTTTCGAAGGTGCGCTAGAGGGCGGTAGACTCGATGCAAATTTGGACGACATATTACCGCAACACGTCATGGTACAAATAGAGCAACTCGGTGCACCCGGCATGTACTTCCATGAAGGCACAGATGTGAGTATCGCCTTTGATTCTAATGTAGGGTACGATATCACTGCAGGTGCTTTGCAAGATTCCGTGAAAGTGTTTAACCAGCGGTTTGAAATCTTTAACAACACCATGGGGTTGCTCGAAATTAAATTCAGTGATGCCGTTACATTAGGGGATATTAGTGCGCAAGAGCAAATTCAAGCCGAAGCCATAAATCTAATGGATAGCCAATTTGCTTATTCGAAAGAGTTTGCGAAAAGAAACGATCTCCTTGGAACGGCTATAATACTAAGTCAAGACTCTCCAGAACTAACGCTGGAAGATTACCAAGAGGTATTAAATAACGTATCTCCTCAATATCATGCGTGCCCGGATTATATCAAACTTCAAGAGAAAATTTCCCAATTAGCTCGAACAAGTATTGGGGAAACCTTCAAAGATTTCACTCAAAGTACTCCAGAAGGTGAATCCATGAGCATTTTAAGCATTGAGGGCTCTTACGTTTTGATTGATTTTTGGGCTTCATGGTGCAGACCCTGTAGAGATGCAAATCCAGAGCTAGTGAAATCATATAACACATACCACGACAAAGGATTTAATATTGTCGGAATTAGTTTAGATCAAAATGTAGATGATTGGAAAAGGGCCATTGCAGAAGATAAACTTGTATGGCCACAATTAATAGACCGTCAAAATCAAATAAACGAGGTTGCTGCCTACTACGTAATCGAATACATACCGCAAAATATTTTGATTGACGATAACGGAATTATAGTTGGAAAGAATTTGAGGCCAGAAGAGCTGGACAACTTCTTGACGAACAACCTTTAAATCCAGCCTTGTCTTCGGCGTAGGATCCACTCTGAGGTCGCAAGTGACAATACAAGTCCCCAGTACCACCAAGTGTAGTGCTGGGGTTTTTTAGTGATTAATTCCATGCGCTCCCGACCTATTTCCCAATTTGGATAGGTTCCCATTGAAGTATCATTAGCTACCCAATGTGCTTTTTGAATCCAATGATTCATTAGTCTTTGGTTGTAGGGGCGAATTGCCTCAATATCCCCCTCCTCTACATGTACACTTGCTGAGGCCTTATAGGAGTTATCATCGCTAAGCATTGACATCCGGACTCTATAAATCCCTGCTTCGGTTAAATTCATGGCAAAACTGAAAATACCTGTTTCATTTTCTACCAGTACGGGTGCATCGACTTGTTCTTCACCTTTCCAAATCTCTACCTGACCCATTGCGGCCTCTGGCAACCCGTCAGAACCAACTAAGGCTAGTGTCCATTCAGCTCTCTCTCCGACAATTAGATCTTCTTTGCCATTAAATAAAATAGTTGGTGGAGTCGTACGAGCGATAAACTGGTCCAAATGATCTTCGAAAACAGCGGTAACATTTTCATCCTCCAAAGCTGAGCGGTACCAATGAACTTTAGAAAAGTCAATTTCGCTATCATCCAACGTCCAAAGTTTAACCTTCTTAGGCAACTTTGATTTTTCAGGTTTGTATACTTGAGCTACCGTGAATGATTCTGGTAATCCACCTGCCAGAGCCAAGACTTCCTTATCCGCTGGTGCTGAAGTTTTACCTATAGTTATGATGTTATCACTAAGCGAACCATTTACCAGATTGTATCGACGTTTGTTCGCCCAACGGCGTACCATCATTTCGTGAGGATGTGATGTTTCACTTTGGATTCCAACTTTTCGGTATTCTTTGTCGACTTCAATCCAAAGCAGCATTTGATCCGATTGGTCCCCCATGGTGGCCCTAGCTTCGAGCTTATGAGCGCCTAATTTAATAGGGGCGGTTAATTCACCTGATAAAGAACTTACACGACTATTGTTCCAATAAACTTGGACATCTACTTGCTCATTTGCAATTAGCACGTGAAAAGGGAAGTTAGAACCGGCCACTACTCTTTGGGGGGCAGAAATACCTTGAAGTAATCTGGGCGGATGTATTGGGTTGGCCTCCAATATGTACATCCCTACAGGCGGTTGCGTTGATGGCTCTGTTGATTCCAAATGTCCATCACCTATATAAATCCATGGTTGTTCCTGAGGGATGGCTTCCTCATTGTATGGCGAAATGATGCACTGTAAACCATCGCCTTGATGATCATTTTTTATCCGATCAGCGACAGCACGAGCATCACCTGCCACAGACTTTGAAGTATCCTCCAATATCCATAAAACCTTTGGGCGGTTCACTGCCTGTCTTAACTGACGTTCGGGAGCAATAATAGCATAGACCAACAGCCCCATCCATGCCAAACGAAAAAAAGCGAGTATCCAAAGGGATTCTGACTTTTTCTTAGGTATATAATACAATAACAACGCTGCCGCAGCGCCCACGAATAAGGCTATAACAGCTGCGCTTACACTGGTCATCAGGTCAACATTCCACCACAAACATTCATGACTTGACCGGTGATGTAGCCGCTCATATCTGAAGCCAAGAATAAGCATGCATTGGCCACATCATCTGGGCTACCTCCTCGTTTTAATGGAATGCCATCGCGCCATTGCTGGACAGTATTTTCATCCAACACAGCGGTCATTTCAGTTTCAATAAAGCCAGGAGCTATGGCGTTGCAACGAATGTTACGAGACCCCAGCTCAAGCGCCACAGACTTCGTAAAACCAATAATACCGGCTTTGGAAGCCGCGTAGTTAGCCTGTCCTGCGTTACCCTTGACGCCAACCACTGAACTAATATTGACGATGGATCCTGCTCGTTGTTTTAGGAAGGTACGTTGTACAGCTTTAGTCATGTTAAAAACAGAATTAAGGTTTACTTCAATCACACGATTAAAATCTTCTTCTGTCATACGCATCAAAAGCATGTCCTTTGTAATCCCTGCATTGTTCACTACAATATCTACACCCCCCAGATCTTCAATTACCTGAGCAACTAAAGTCTCTGCATCCTCCATTTTTGAGGCATCAGAACGATATCCTTTCACGTTTGTTCCGTATTGCTTTAACTCTTCTTCGAGGGCCTGTCCCTTTTCGACAGAGCTCAAATAGGTGAAGGCAACATTTGCCCCTTGTTTTGCGAAGGTCTCAGCAATTCCTTTACCAATACCTTTTGAGGCCCCAGTAATGATGGCCGTTTTTCCTGAAAGTAAACCCATATGATTTAATTAAGTGCGGTTGTTCTCGAGAGCAAACCTACGGCATTATCACCTTCATAAGCAACAATAAATGCCTGCTCGAACCCGATATTTATAACTACTTCTAAAAATTCTTGTGCTTCTGGGAGTGAAGCAAATTGACCTAAATTAATCCTTGTATAAGTAGTGTCTTGCGTGATCATCAAATCAGCTAATCCATGACTTAATTCTTTGATATCAAGATTTTTAAATGCCCCAACTTGAATAGAAAATATAAGACCTGCATCAGGAGTGAAGGATGTATCAATCATATTACCATTACGCCACATTTCTACGCGCATGCGAGAAATTTCCTCATTTGAAGGACCTGCAGGACGTAAAAAAAGAAAAACAGCTATGGTACTTGCTATGACAGTCAATAACCAAGGGATAAGAACAGCAATTTTGTTACTTTTAATTTGTTTCGCCTCCACAGCTGCTCTTAATTGAGCATTTTCTTGTTCGAGCTTAGATAATCGCTCTTTAGTCTTAGGTGATAGAAACTCCATAACGCTACAGTGGTGCAACTAAGATACCTATGATTGTGCCAATCATGAAAAAAATAGTCTGAATAATGAAAGCAAAATTATTTAGAATTACCAAGGCCCAATGCATCTCACCGAATCGCTTCCATCGTAAGGGGGGCTTGCTAACAGGCTCCTTCATGCCATTTTCACGCTCAATTTGTATGGCTGTTTTCACTATGTAAGGAGTCAAACACGATGTGCACTGGTAAGCGTATTTATCCGTTGCTGGATCTACCTCATACCACTGGGCACATTTAGGGCATTTGATTTCTTTCATTGGGCGAAGGTACGGCCAAAGGCAACAAAAAAGCCGCCCCACAAAGTGAAGCGGCTCTATACTTATGAATAGTCTTATTATTTACCGAGTAATTTAGCCATAGCTGTTCCCAAATCTGCCGGAGAGTCAACCACCGTAATGCCACAGTCCCGTAAAATTGACTTTTTCGCTGCAGCAGTATCCTCTGCACCACCTACGATGGCGCCTGCGTGGCCCATAGTGCGTCCTGCCGGTGCAGTTTCACCTGCGATAAACGCTACAACTGGTTTTGTACCGTTTTCTTTGATCCATCTACCCGCTTCAGCTTCGAGTTGACCGCCGATCTCCCCAATCATGATAATTCCTTCAGTTTCAGGGTCATTCATCAACAACTCCACCGCTTGTTTCGTTGTCGTTCCTATGATAGGATCTCCACCAATACCAATAGCCGTGGTCTGCCCTAAACCAGCTTTCGTACACTGGTCTACTGCTTCGTACGTCAATGTGCCAGATTTACTCACGATACCCACAGTACCCTTCTTGAAGATGAAACCCGGCATAATGCCGACTTTCGCTTCACCAGCCGTCATTACACCTGGACAGTTAGGACCAATCAACGTACAATCTTTGTCTTTCAGGTACTCTTTAACCTTGACCATATCTGCAACTGGAATTCCTTCGGTGATGCAAATGATCACTTTAATACCGGCTTCAGCAGCCTCCATAATCCCATCCGCAGCAAAGGCTGGTGGGATGAAGATGATCGAAGTATCCGCACCCGCTTTCGCAACGGCATCCGCTACTGTATTGAATACCGGACGTTCAAGATGAGTCATGCCTCCTTTTCCCGGCGTCACTCCACCTACCACGTTAGTCCCGTACTCAATCATCTGAGTAGCATGGAACGTACCTTCTTTACCGGTAAAACCTTGGACAATAATCTTTGAGTCTTTGTTGACTAAAACGCTCATTGGAAATCGATTTTCTGTGAAATACTCGGCAAATGTACTACCCAAGGCGCAATGGCATTCCTTTGAATTCAAATTTCTTTGCTCATAACTTCTAGATGTATCTTTACGCCATGCTTAGAGACGACATTATATGTGCATTATCTACCCCTCAAGGGGTCGGTGCATTGGCGATTGTTAGAGTTAGTGGGACCAATTCCACCGCACTCCTCTCTCCTTTTTTCACCTCAAAGCGCGCCCATAAATTTGGCCTAGAATCACACCGAGCCTATTTTGGAGATTACAGCATCGCAAGCGAACGCATTGACGAAGTTTTGATCACTTTCTTTGAGGAAGGTAAGAGCTTCACTGGGGAGGAAAGCTTCGAAATCAGCTGCCACGGCTCCCCCTATATCGTTGCCCGTATCATGGAAAGCTTGCTCGAAGCCGGGGCCCGACTGGCCGATCCTGGTGAATACACCATGCGTGCCTTTATGAACGGTCGTATGGACCTTGCCCAAGCAGAGGCCGTAGCAGATTTGATCCATGCAGAGAACAAAACCATGCACGATGTGGCCCTGCGCCAACTAAAAGGGGGCTTCTCCAACGAAATCACCGCTTTTAGAGAAGATTTGGTCCACTTTGCCTCAATGATTGAGTTGGAATTGGATTTTAGCGAAGAAGATGTAGAGTTTGCATCAAGGAAAGATCTTCTGAACATGCTGTATTCGCTGAAAACCAAGGTCAATGCGTTGATTGATAGTTTTAAATATGGCAATGTGCTAAAGAAAGGTATTGCCACAGCAATCCTTGGTGCCCCAAATGCCGGTAAATCCACACTTTTGAATGCCCTTCTTGGCGAAGATCGTGCCATAGTAAGTGCTATTGCTGGAACAACACGAGATACAGTGGAAGATATCTTCAATTACGGCGGTCTCACCTATAGGTTAATTGATACTGCAGGGATTCGAGAAACTGAGGATTATGTAGAGAAGATTGGTATACAAAAAGCTTTTGAACAAGCTGAGAAAGCCGATGTGATCTTCTATCTTATTGACGCTACTGCTCCTGAAAAAGATTTAGAACAGCGCGTTGCACACCTTGAGAAAAGTGCGGCACAGGCCAAGCTTTTTTTATGTATCAATAAATCGGATCAAGTAGATTCAGCCGCTATTGCTCAAAGACTGGAGGGTTCAGGTGGGCAAATCTTTACCATTGCCGCTAAAACTAAAGACGGGCTTGGTGAACTGCTTGCTTCTCTAAAAGAGGCTACCGCTTGGACTTCACATAGCGCCTCTCAAACTATTATTACTAATGCACGCCATGCCGATGCTTTGCGTAGAACCTCATTGGCTTTGGATAAAAGTATAGAGGCAGTAGAGCTTAATATTCCTGGTGACTTATTGGCACAAGACTTACGCTTAGCCCTAGACGGATTGGGCGAAATCACCGGGACCATATCCACCGACGAATTATTAGCAAATATCTTTAGCAAATTCTGTATAGGTAAATAATTCCTTCAAGTCGTAACCCACGACTTACCCCTGTACTTTTTTCATAAGAGGGGGTTGAAAAAAAAATCGAGCACCCTGTAATTTTTGCGTCAGGAAAACCGTATAAGTGAAATTCTGACCAACACATGATTTCTTTTATCCACAAGCTTCCTATGTATATCTTAAAAAGTTGGGTCGAAACAAAATAGAATTGAAATTGTTCGAGATATCTAAAAAATATTTAATTTGACGATATCAAATGAACTAAATCCCGTTAATACTATTGGGGGCGTATTCCGAAAAGCCTAACGAGTAGGAGAAATTAATTTTAAAACCATGGAAAAAAATCTACCATTCGTATCCTTATCGCTCGCTGATAAAGGTTACAACAAATTCATTATTCCTTTTTTAGGAAAGCTAGATGATGGCAATGTTTTTAAAACCATTGTTAATCTTTTATTTACTGTATTATCCTTTGCACTTCTTTTAGGAGGAGTTTATCTCAGTATTACCGGATTGTTTGGAGATTCTGGCTTCATAAAACAATATATTTCAAGCGATTACTTAAGCGGTGGTCAGAAAGCAGGGGCAGTTGTTGGTATGATCCTTGGCTTCGCGATCAGTATTCTTACAGCTTGGGCTTTGTTTAGCGTCTTAAAAAAGCGGTCTGAAAAGATGAGGGCTACAGAATTTGATGGTTTAATCTCCTTTGTTTTTATCAAAACCATACCTAATATAATATTGATTGTAGGTGAATTATTATTCGTCTTGGTGTTGCACGCAGGTATCCTTCAATTGATTGCCGCACTTCTAGGTTCTTATGTTTATGTTCCATTAAGTGAATACCCTGAAGGTCTGCTTAGTATTTTTCCTGGAATGGATTTATTCAGCGGAATAGTTCCTCGAGAAATCGCTGGTAATTACGACTATTTTGGAGAAACCATTAAAGTCGGCATTGGAGCTGTTGCTGGTTCTTTTATTGTACTTGTAGGATTTTATGTGTACAAGGAAATCTATAATTACCTTCTGAAACTGGCGACTAACCTAATCGCATTCTTGCCAAAATTTGCCTTACCTCTTGCCATTAGAACAAGAAAGGAGGATTAATATTTTAATCACATCATTAACCCATGGCTGTATCCTATGAGTGATTCAGTCATGGGTTTTTATTTTTTCAGCACTCCATTTCGAGTAGTGAGAAGCTCTGGTAAACAAAAACCCCTTCAAACCATGGCCTGAAGGGGTTCCACACAATTTTGTTTGAGTTAATCAAACAATCGCTTCTTTGTAGAAGCATTCCATCCCATAGAAAGTCCGAATCTATATGATGAACCATCCTTAGGAGGGATGAAATATGCATTAATTGGGAAATTCATTTCACCGCTCTTTATTGTTTTACCTACAGAGAATACGAGTGCAGTGCTTACTGTTATGGATCCTCTTGAGTCTAATACACCATCAATTGTTTTGGTGAAATCTATAGTGGGTCCAAAAGCGAATTCTAAACCACTATTATTATTACGCAATCCATTCATCAATGTAATGTTGGGGACAAATCTGTTCGATTCTAAACCGCTAACTAAAGGGATAAACTCCGCTAATGCTTGCCAATTTCCGGTAGTGATGTATGCCTTTTCAAATTGGTAACCAAACTGAGACATTAGCGGGATATTTTGATCAAATCCTCCTTCAGCAGCCGATTCCCTTAATTTTGCAGCAGCAGCACCCGTCACAAATCCAAAGCCCATTCTAGGCCCTTCCGCTACAATGGTTCGATCAAATGGGTTATTGAGAATATTCTCGTAGTCATTTGCGACGGTCACACGGCGAACCAATTCCGGGTCATTTTCTAGGCCCATCATATCTTTTAACGTAAGCTCTGCCATAAGCAAGTCATTCTTCGGCACATCTACGTAATTACGATTGGCACTATTTACAAAAGAACCCTTGGTCACATCAAAAAGCCTTACTGTGGTGCTCACTTTTTCCCCGAGCAAATTCATGGAGCCAGTAAGTATATAATCTACTTGAAGTTTCTCTCCTAACTCCTTCAAACAAATTCTAGAGAAACAACCCGTAAAATCAACCCCATCACGTTCAGAGATATACTCTACATCATAGTTGTCAATCACTTCATAACCTTCCATATTAATCATCTCCAAGGTCAATTTTTGAATAATCTGATGACGGGCTA
Organism: Schleiferiaceae bacterium; assembly: GCA_964216615.1. GTDB lineage: Bacteria > Bacteroidota > Bacteroidia > Flavobacteriales > Schleiferiaceae > UBA10364. The sequence goes on along the minus strand of CAXPFQ010000053.1, from coordinate 38,914 downwards.
CTTCATCATAACCTCTTGTATCGAAGTCTAAGACAGCCACAGAGGGGGTCTTTTGTGCAAACAATGCCAATGAAAGCATCGTAAGAATAGTTGCTAGTTTGATTTTCATAACAAATTGTGTTTTGATTATGGTGCTAATTACCAGCAATCCCAATTTCATCACAATCGTTCAAAATCTCTATTTATGTTCATTTATCAGCTATTTTAAGGCGTGTATTTGAAATATAACCTATTTTAAGTCTCATTTTTGGAACATTAATTTCAGCATATGACTTATTACATTTGCAAGCAAACACTCCACCTTGAAAAAAGACATCATCAATCCCCAGGTCAAAAATGTATACGTAGCAGCTCTGCAGCACAATGACGAACACGGTAATCAAAATTGGTGGGTTTATATCATTAACGACACAGACGGCCCTTTGGAAAACTTGATGATTCAAAGCCGAGGGTACAGTAACCTTGAAACAAAACAAGGTAAACAAACAGCCACTTTGAGAAAAGCCATTAACGTCCTTCCTGCAAAAAGCGCGGCGAGGCTAGAGCCCATCATGCCCGAGATTTTTGAGCTTTTCAACGAATATTGGATCAGCTTTTTTGAAAATGGTCAACTCAAAGATCGCAAGTACATTTTTGGCCCACATACTATTGATGCGAACTTCATGGACCCAATTCCCGTGTTACAAGCTCAGGGAATCTTGGTTCGTTAATTTGTACTGTAATCCTGACCTTTTCTTACCCTATGCCATACAATCCAAGCGAACGTTGCATTGATGAGGTAGAAAGAATATTTCGCAACATATGCTATGTTGGCAAACAATATATTCTGGTACAGTTTAAGTACGTTGTATACTTGCCAACTCGCCCAGGAATCTGCGTACATACGAGGGGTGTTCAAGATACCTGAATAAGTAATACCTGTGATAATAGCAGTTACGGTAAACTTAGAAAGGTTATCACCCATAGGTTCTGATAAGAAATTGGTAAACCCTATATAATTCAAGGTAATTCCTAGCACAAAAGCAATGGCAATATTGATGAAGTATATGGAATCAATTTTCCTCGGAATCCTGTCCTTTTTACGTTTCCAATAATAGTAAGATACTCCTGCTCCAATAAATGAAATAGGATAGGTCAAAACAGCTGCCTCGTTACCGAGGTAGTAATCAACAAATGCAGAATTCACGGCGGTAAATAACCCTATGAAGTTGCCAATGTTATTTCTTTTGGTAATTAACCGCGTGACCATCATAGAGCCCGCTGCTCCAATAGTGGAAAAATAACCAATTGGAATTCCTTCAATAACTGTACGATGGAAGCCAAGGGTAACTGATACAATGATAACCAGGGCTACTCCGAAAATATCCATCCAAACACTTTCGGTGGTTTTTTGCAGGGATTTCGCGTCAATCTTTAACGAGGGGCCTCCTACAGGATTCAATCGATCTAGCCGTCGTAACAATTCTTCTTCAGACTTCGTCGCATAAGGAGAAGCACAAGAATCACAACGATACTTATAACGATCAACTGATGGGTCAACTTCGTACCAATTACTGCATGATGGGCACTTCACCTGTTTCATTGTACTAAAGTACGAGGTTGAATAGAATTGGGCCCTTATAAAAATCTAATTATCTCAACAGTTGCACTTTCAATGGCAATTCTAACACTGTGCTGCGCAGGACATACATACCATTGACCAAATGAGACGGCAATTCAATAATACTGTTTTTAATCACAGTCTCCCCTACTTTTCGCCCGTACATATCCAGGATTTCCATGATTACTCCATCTTCTGCATGCAGGAGGTACACGGTACCCTTAGATGGATTTGGATAAATTACGATTCTATTATAAGCGCTTTCTTCTAACCCTATAGTAGTCACCGAAATACAATCAGTCCACTCTGTACAATTGCCTTGGGTGATGAGTGCGGCATAATCGCCATTGGCGGAGGCGACATAGGTAGAGGAATTGGCCCCTGAAATCAACGAACTATCGCTGCAGTTTACCCATTGATAGGTGGCATTTGTGGCCAATGCTGATAGCACAATACCGTTCACTGAAGTACGAGTATCGACGGTATCAATGGTGAGATCATAGGTAACGATGGAATCACAACCCGCTAATGCTCCAGACACTTGATTGAAGGTCCAACTATAGGTCCCCGTCGCATCCCAATAGCCACTACTATCTGGAATCATGAACTGGCTACAAGCCGTTGCTACTACAGTATCGTACACGGTTTGACTCAAGTTTTGTCCATAGGTCCAGTTCGAACTCGAACCGCTCAAATTAAAATTCTGTAAGGTTCCATTGTTTGTACCCGCATGGTCCGTCAAGGTGGTGTTCGACGAATTACTGCCGTCCGCAACTCCATCATTCATCGTATAATACAAAACCAGGTTGCTCGAAGGCGCACAAATCTCCCCATTCATGTGGGCTTGGATTTGACTTTGGGTCAATGCAATATTCCAAAGGCGGAATTCATCGATATCTCCGCCAAAATTATTAACCCCGTCAATGCGACGTCCAATAACCACATTGCCCGCAGTAGTGGCAGGTGTAGAAGTGAAATTCCCAGTACCACAGCTCACGCCGTCCACGAATAATTCCACCGTTTTTGCGCCGCTTGGATTGTACACCGCTGCTACGTGGTGCCACAAAGAATCGTTCACCGCTGTGGTCCCACTCACCCCAGAACCGCCGATCTCAAGTCGGATAGAATTTGACCATAATAAATTGAAGGTGAATCGCTTTCCAATTACAAAAGACCCCATATCCGCAATGACCTGCTGAACCCCACCTGCCGCGCCCGGGACGCAGTTCTCGTCTGTTCTGATCCACGCCTCGAAGGAGCGCGCTGCATTGCCTTGAATACTGGATTTTGTGGTACTGATGTAGTCGTCAGAGCCGTCGAAGTGTAAGGCGTTGTTGCTTTGGCTTTGTGCATTGATGCCGTAACAAATTGCGACCAGGAGTAAAATTCTTTTCATTGTGCTTAGGTTTACCTTGCACCAAAATAAGTATAAAAGTTACTCTAAAAACGAAGCGCCTCACTTCGATAAATGAGGCGCTTACACAAGCTTAAATATGCTATTTTTTATTAAACCTATGCACACTTCGATTGTCGTCCATTGTTGTTAATATGTACATGCCTGCTGGTAAAGACTCAATGTTAATCCTTTTAGATTGGTCAGTAACGGCCTTTTCAATAAGTATTCTACCTGACATATCCGAAATTCTAATCTCTAATTCGTCATCTATGAGATTCATTAGTTCAATATAGTCTTGAGCAGGATTAGGATATATCACCGCTGAGACATGATTATTTTCATCAATGGCAATAGGGTTTCCTACCAAAAACTTTGATTGTCGATAACCCACATTCGGTGGACATGGCCCAGTTGTAGACAATTCAACAGTTTGAGCAACAGGCATCGGGTAACCAGCAACCCACCAGTGCCATTGCTCAAAGAATAGGTTACAAGTTGAAGATCCCACTTGACCGTCATTCCAAGTTCGTGTAGTATACACAAGCGTGGCCGTATTATGGACAGTTCCGTCAGGCATAGTTAATGTTCCTGAGGATAATGATTCAGAATATACCGCATCATCTCTCTCCATATATGGAGGACAGCCATTACAAGTAAAGGAGATGTCCAATTCCGAATCTGAGTGCGAATCACCAATAGCAAATGGATAGGTATGGAGGATCAGCGGGTTTTGATACGAGGTTGTAATTACACTGATTTCTCCGTGAAAAGTATATTCATCCGTATCATATCCTAAAAAAAATGTTCCGCCGTCTTCGTACTTGACATGGGTTGCATTTGGATAATTACTAGAATACGAAGTTGAAGAAATAGGTTCAAATTCGATGGTTCCAGTTGCATCTGTAGTAATATTGGAAAAATCCCAATTACCTTGGCTAGGATGAGGTACTGTATCAGCTTTGATGGTAACCGGATAAGTGACGCCTGATGAAGGGACAGAAGGCATGGTTAAGGTCTGCCCAAACAACATACTTCCGGAAACGGAAAAAATGAATAGTAAAATTTTTTTCATAACTAAAATGGTTTTGTTTAAGTCTAAGATAAATAATTACTTGAATACAACCCTGATTATCAAATAGTTAAATATTTAGCAATACAATGTCATATAGTATCATTCAGAGTACAATAGATTATGTCAAAACAGCACTAAAAAACTCCGAAGGCGGGCACGATTGGTTCCATATCGAACGGGTTTGGAAAAATGCGTTGCTCATTGCAAAGGAGGAAGAATGTGATTTGGAATTAGTCCAATTAGCTGCACTGCTCCACGACATCGCAGATTCAAAGTTTCATGGGGGTGATGAGGAAATTGGACCCAAAACAGCCGCAAACTGGCTTCGTTCCCAGAACTATCCTCAGGACCGCATTGATCGCATCGCCTCGATCATTCGTGCCATCAGCTACAAAGGTGGCGCCAACGAACATGAGGATCACAGCATTGAGTTCCACATCGTACAAGATGCCGACCGCCTAGATGCCATCGGTGCCATTGGGATTGCGCGTACCTTCAACTATGGGGGATTTAAAAACAGGGCCATTTACGATCCATCGATCCCTCCGAATCTCAATATGACCAAGGAAGAGTACAAGAAATCGACCGCGCCCACCATCAATCACTTTTATGAAAAACTGCTCCTGCTCAAGGATGTAATGAATACCGAGAGCGGAAAAAGAATTGCTGAACAAAGACACCACTACATGGAAGGTTTTTTAAATCAATTTTATAGCGAGTGGAACGGCCAATCTTAAACAGTACATTTGAAAACACTTTGAAATAAATTACATGACTTTTAGAATCCTACACCGCTACCTCGGCTTTTTCCTCGCCGGAATCATGATGATTTATGCCGTTTCAGGCATTACCCTCATCTTTAGAAACACCGATACCTTCAAACAAGAGGTTCAAAAAAAGATACCCCTCGAAGCGGGCCTCACCGAAGAAACACTGGGCCGTGCCTTGAGAATTCGCGACTTAAAAGTCAATTCTAATGATGGCGCCAACATTGTTTTCGAACAAGGGACATACAACGTTGAGTCAGGTCTAGCGAAGTTTACAGCGAAAGAATTGCCAGGATGGCTAGACAAACTCACACATTTACATAAAGCTACCACCAACGATCCGTTATTCTATTTCAACATTTTTTTTGGATTGTCGCTGTTGTTCTTTGCAGTAAGCGCCTTCTTCATGTTTGTACCTAAATCAGCTATTTTTAAGAAAGGACTTTGGTTTACCTTGGGCGGCATCTTGCTGGCGATCATAATGTTAATGTTTTAATCATGAGTAAAAACGAATTCAATCATCGTCAAGCATTGGCCATGGGCGGCGGTTTAATGACCGGACTTGGCCTAGGTTTTTTCTTACTTCAAACCATGGGTGGCTTGGCCTTCGTTGGAAGCATCATAGGCGGCATTGGGATTGGATTGTTGCTCAGCGCGATTATTAAATAATGAGACTCCTCCTCTTTTTCGTTTTGAATTTTGGTGCCCTCGCATTGGGCAGCTACCTGATGGGCGAAGGCCCCATGGGCAGTTGGTATACCAACCTCAATAAGGCGCCGTGGACACCTCCGGGTTGGGTATTTGCTGCGTCTTGGACCTTGATCATGATCTGTTTAAGCATTTTCATGAATAAAGCCGTTCAAATTGAAGCACTTAGCAAAACCATTTTATGGATTTATGGGGTCCAATTGGTCCTAAATATCCTTTGGAATCCACTGTTCTTCGACCTGCACTGGATGGGAATCGCTTTGATTGAAATCATCCTATTGGTCTTTGTGGTCGGCTTCATGGCCATCAAGGCAAAGCCTTTCATGCCACAGCTAACTTGGCTCCTTGCCCCCTATGTAGTGTGGCTCTGCATCGCTGTTACTCTGAATGCCTACGCACTGCAAAACAATTAAAGATCATTTGCCACTATGAGTGAAGAGCTAGAAAAGCATTACGTCAATAGATCGAATTGGATACGTGCCGCGGTATTAGGGGCCAATGACGGGATCCTCAGTGTGTCCAGCATCGTTGTGGGCGTTGCTTCTGCCAGCACCACCAAAGACCCTGTCCTCATTGCAGGACTAGCCGGTCTCGTGGCCGGGGCATTGAGTATGGCCGCTGGAGAGTATGTGAGTGTGAGCTCACAGGCGGATATCGAACAAGCCGATCTAGAACGAGAGGCTCGTGAGTTGGAAGAGATGCCGGAGTTGGAGGAAAAGGAATTAGCCAAGATCTATATTGGTCGGGGGCTCAAGCCCGAGACCGCCGCAGAGGTCGCACGCCAATTACACGAACACGATGCACTAGGCGCTCACGCCCGGGACGAGTTGGGCATTAATGAAATGTCCTCGGCCAATCCACTAGAGGCAGCCGGGGCAAGCGCGCTAAGTTTTATTTTAGGTGGAGGTCTCCCCTTTTTACTCGTATTCCTATTTCCACTTGAGCAATTGTTCTGGATCGAATACTTGTTCTCCGTTAGCTTCCTAGCTTTGTTGGGTGGTGCCAGTGCTTTCCTTGGTGGTTCGAGTGTGCGGAAAGCAGTACTGCGTATCACCATTTGGAGTACCTTGATTATGGCGCTCTCCACCTTTATTGGTTCCTTCATTCAAATGCCCATCTAATGACCATTAGTGCTCAAATCCAATTCATTCCGCTGCACAGCGACTCCCCCATGGACCGGGTGGATGAAGCCATCGCCATCATCCAAGCCTCGGGTGTTCGATATAGCGTGGGGCCGTTTGGCACCAGTATTGAAGGGGAACAGAGCGTTATAAATGAATTGGTCCTAGAACTTCAAAATCTTAAAACCGCCCCGGAATTTTTACTCAACGTTCAATACCACCTGGGAGAGCACAGGTTAAGCAACGATGAGAAGGTTGCTAAGTTCCAATAGAAGGGTTTAACCTTGAGGCGTTGCGCATTATATTTGCGCCCGCAAACACACTCTGATTATGTCTAAAATTCTCTACACGAAAACAGACGAAGCACCGGCATTAGCTACCTACAGCTTCTTGCCTATTGTTAAAGCCTTTACCGCCAAAGCAGGCATCGATGTGGAAACACGCGACATCAGCTTGGCCGGACGCATCCTTGCGACCTTCCCTGACTTCCTCAATGAGGAGCAGCAAATGGGCGATGCCCTAGCAGAATTAGGTGAGTTGGCAAAAACTCCGGAAGCCAACATTATCAAGCTTCCAAACATTAGTGCTTCTATCCCGCAGTTAAAGGCGGCCATCGCTGAGCTACAAGCGGCCGGTTTCGCCGTACCGTCCTACCCGGAAGAGCCTAAAAATGACGAAGAAGCAGCCATCAAAGGCCGTTACGATAAAATCAAGGGATCTGCAGTGAACCCTGTACTCCGTGAAGGAAACAGCGACCGTCGTGCCCCCAAAGCCGTAAAGAATTACGCCCGCAAGCACCCCCATAGCATGGGTCAATGGACCGCAGAAAGTAAGAGCCACGTGAGCAGCATGAGCCAAGGTGATTTCTATGGTTCAGAAGTGAGCACTACCATCGAAGCCCCGTGTGCCGCAGATATCGTATTCACTGGCAACGACGGCACCACAAAAACATTAAAAGCAGGCATTGCCCTGCAAGCTGGTGAAGTGATCGACGCTTCTGCCATCAGCATGAACACCCTAAAGTCGTTCTTGGCAGCCCAAATCAAAGACGCCAAGGAACAAGGAGTGTTGTTCTCCTTGCACATGAAAGCGACAATGATGAAGGTCAGCGACCCTATTCTTTTCGGTGCCGCAGTAGAGGTTTATTTCGCCGAGGTGTTCGAGAAATACGGGGAGACCTTCAAAAAATTGGGGGTGGATGTGTGCAATGGATTGGGCGATGTGTACGCAAAGATCGCGACCCTACCTGCCGACCAACGCAATGAAATTGAAGCTGCCCTTGCTACCGCTATTGAGAATGGACCGGATTTGGCCATGGTCAACAGCGACAAAGGCATCACCAACCTGCACGTTCCTTCAGATGTAATCATCGACGCCTCGATGCCGGCCATGATTCGCACCTCAGGTCGCATGTGGGATAAAAACGGGCAGCCACGCGATACAAAAGCAGTGATCCCAGACCGTTCGTACAGCGGCATCTACCAAGCGACCATGGACTTCTGTAAGGAGAATGGCGCATTAGATCCGACGACCATGGGTAGCGTGAGCAACGTAGGCTTGATGGCCCAGAAGGCTGAAGAATACGGTTCACATGATAAGACCTTCCAGCTGGATGCCGATGGCCGAGTGGATGTGATGATCGATGGACAAGCGGTGTTGACTCAATCTGTGGAAGCCGGTGATATTTTCCGCATGTGCCAAGTAAAAGACGCCCCGATCAAGGATTGGGTGGGGCTTGCCGTTCGTCGTGCGCGCGCCACTGAAACTCCAGCGGTGTTCTGGCTTGACGAGAATAGAGCCCACGATCGCGAATTGATCAAGAAAGTGGAAGCGTATTTGCCAGAGCACGATGCCGAAGGATTGGACATCTTTATTATGGCGCCAATTGAGGCAACCACCTTCAGTCTAGAGCGCATTGTACAAGGATTAGATACCATCTCTGTCACCGGTAACGTATTGCGTGATTACTTGACCGACCTCTTCCCTATCCTTGAGGTAGGTACTTCCGCAAAGATGTTATCAATCGTACCGTTGATGAACGGCGGTGGATTGTTTGAAACTGGAGCCGGAGGTTCTGCACCAAAGCACGTAGAACAGCTCACGGGCGAAAACTACTTGCGCTGGGACAGCTTGGGTGAATTCCTAGCCCTAGGCGTAAGCTTGGAGCATTTCGCCGAAAAAGACGGCAATACCAAGGCTGCTGTATTATCGCGTGCATTGGACGACGCAACCTCAAAGTTCTTAGATAATGATAAGAGCCCTACCCGTCGCTTAGGCGGTATCGATAACCGCGGCTCTCATTTCTACCTAGCCATGTACTGGGCACAGGAATTGGCCCAACAAAATGATGATGCTGAACTTAAGGCAACTTTTGCGCCGCTAGCAGAGGCGTTGAGCAGCAACGAAAACGCCATCGTGGAGGAGCTTATCGCCGTGCAAGGTAAACCGGCAGCTATCGGTGGGTATTACTTTATGAACGACGCCAAGGCAACTGCCGTCATGCGTCCTTCCGCTACGCTAAACAACGCCGTTGATTCTTTCTAATTCGTTAGCGAAATTTTGCCTATCGCTGCTTTGCGAACGCGAATGTGAGGGGAACGTGCAATCGCTTGGCCCAACTCTTCTCATCGTGCGCCGCACCCGGGAACTTCTGTGTGGTCCAATTCCCTTCTGAAACAAACCCATTGTCCAACAACACTTGGTTTACAGCATTCTGAAACGGCTCGTACATACCGTCTAAGGTCTCCGTTCCATAATCAAAGTAAATCTTGTCCACACGCTCCGGACGGATGTATTCCGCCACATACGCTTGGAAAGCATTCGGAATCTCTTCATTTGGACTAAACCCTCCTGGCCAATGCGTGCTCATACAAAGCGCAGTGCCGAACACATCCGGGTATTCTCCGATGGCATACATGCTCATCAAGCCTCCCATTGAACTCCCTGCCACAGCCGTGGCGCCTTTATCCGCATATACCGCAAACGTGGAATCTACCAGCGGCTTCACCCCTTCCACCATATACTGCAAATAGAAATCGCTTCGCACTGGAAAGGTCGAATCTGATCCATAGCGCATGGCAATATCCGCCATGGTAGAATCTGAAAAAGTACTCTTTAGCGCATTGAACGGCTTTTGAGGAAAATATTCAAAATTGCGCATCATGCCTCCATTGTGGAGCCCTACAACGATGGTAGGCAGTATTGCTTTGCTCGTGATGAGGCTGTCCAAGATCTCATCCACCCGCCATTCCTGGTGGTTCCAAGTGACCTTGGAATCAAAAAGCATCTGTGCATCATACATGTACAAAACAGCATGCTTACGCTTACCATTATACGTACTGGGGAGCCAAATATCTAATGGCCGCGCACTCAACCAAGGCGTGGCATGCGCTGAATCTAAACGCAATAACGTCCCCTTGCTAACCCCAGAAACGGTGTCCCAAGCCACAGGAGCAGCCGCGGGCGTCACCTCTGGGTTCGAACAACTTGCAGCAACAAGCGCAATCACAAGACTTAAGAACAATCCTCGCATGTTTAGTTGAGGTCAAAAATGTACGATCCCATCGGCGCTAGGGTTAAAGTGGTGCCAATTTCGTCCACCTCACCTGTCCATACATTATCCATGCGGGTGAAGCCTTCAAGACCTTGTTGGAATCGCTCCAAACCAAGCTCCACTTCTTCATCATTTCGGTTCAACACAATCATCTTGTGCTCATCCCCAAACGACTTGAAGTATACATATACCTCACCAAGAGGGATGTAATGTAGCATTTCACCCATGTTCAAGGCACACGATTGACGGCGCAAATGGGCCAACGTACGAATGTAATCTTGAGCCTCCTTCTGCTGATCAGTCAGTCCTTCACCGGTGAAGGCGTTCACAGCATCTCCTTCCCAACCACCAGGAAAATCGGAACGAATCACACCGTGATCTTCCGTACCTGGATTGTTCATTAAGATTTCTGTACCATAGTAAAACTGCAGCGTACCGCGAGTGGTAAAGAACAGGGTCATCGCCATTTTCCACTTGTCGAAATCCTCATCAAGACGAGTGTAAATACGGCTCATATCATGGTTGTCCGGGAAGATCATGATGTTATTCAGATCCCCGTACATATAATCATTGGCCAAGCTTTCGTAAATCTTGGTCATACTGCTGCGCCAAGTCGCTTCGCCCATCAATCCATCAACCACGGCACTTTGCAATGGGAAGTCCATGATGCTCGGCAAATAGGTGGTGTAGTCGTCCATCTTAGCCGTTCCCGCCTGCCAATAGCTGATCAACGATGGATCGCTGACCCATTCCTCCCCAACAATGTTAAAGTTCGGGTATTCGTCGAGTATAGCCTTGGTCCAATCCGCCAAGAATTGCTTGTCCGGATAAGGCCAGGTATCCATTCGGATGCCGTGCAGTCCTAAATATTCCACCCACCAGATGGAATTTTGAATAAGGTATCGGGCCAATTTCTCGTTGCGCTGATTCAAATCCGGCATCGTCTCTACAAACCATCCGTCTGTGAATTGCTTGCGGTCGACTTCGGCTCCGTGCGGATCGAACCTGCTGACTTTCATGTGGTTCGTCTGCGTGAATTCCGGCCATTGATTCACCCAGTCCTCAGAAGGTAAATCGCTCATCCACGGATGCAAGCTTCCGATGTGATTCGCCACTTGGTCCATAATAATCCCAATACCTTTTTCCTTAGCCTTATCAACCAATTCCTTGTATTGCTCGTTCGTCCCATAGCGTGGATCCACATTGTACAAATCCGTCATGGCATACCCATGGTAGCTGTAGGTCTCCATGTTATTCTCAAGTACAGGATTCAACCACAAACTAGAAATGCCCATCTTCTCGAAATAATCCAAGCTCTCAATGATCCCCGCCAAATCACCTCCGTGTCTTCCACCGATAAATTCACGGTTTGGACCCTCCAACATACCTTTTACGTTGTCATTGGAAGGGTCGCCATTTCTGAAACGATCAGGGGTAATCAGGTAAATAAAATCAGCCGAGCTGAATCCTTTGCGTTTTGCAGAGCCTTCCTCGCGCTCCAACACCTCAATAGCCAAAGTCCCTTTCTGACGGCCCTTTTGGTCTTTAAAGAGCAACTTGTGTGTTCCAATGCGGGTATCATCTGTAATGACGACCTCCACAAACAAATAGTTTGGGCTTTCCAATGCCGTGGAACCAATGACCAATAATTCCTTTCCAACGGCGGTAAGCTCGGAAATATCTTTACCGTAGACCATAAATTCTACGGTATCGAGTTCCATGCCACGCCACCAAGAGGCCGGTTCAATCTTGGTTAATTTCTGACCTACTGCGGGTAGAGCGACAATGAGTGTGAGTACGACGAAAATCTTTTTCATGTTCAAAAATTTGAAGCATCAATTTACAATCCGCCCACTGATTATCCTCGCATTTGTTAAGTAGCCCTTAGTTTTGCATAAAACTTGAGCAAATGGCCAAACTCAAACTACAACAAGAAGTATTGGAAGCGTTAGAAGCCGCAGCGCTTCTGCCCTTCAGTAAGGCGCAGCGCACTTTGGTCAGCAGCCTCAAGAGCGGACAAAACCACTGGCACCTGCACGAAAATGCCGAAGAACTTCGCGTCGCGGTGGCGGCAACGATCATTCACAGCTTGAAAGAGCGTTACGAAGATGTTGCTCGTGCCCTGGTTCTTGTACCCACGTCTGAGATTGCCGATGCTTATTTTGAACTCTTCGAAAACCTAGGCGAACATACTGATCTGAGAGTTTGGACGGCCTACGAAGGCCCGAAAATCCAGCAACAGAAAGAAGATATTTATTTCGGCGCAGATGTAGTCATTGCTACACCCAAACGCCTGAATGAATTATTAAACATTGAAGGCTTCAACAGTGCTTCGGTACAAACTCTAGTGTTAGACGAGGCAGATCAACTATTGAAAGTAGGTGCCATTTCATTCACCCAGCGCATCAGCGACAGCATTCCTCCAAAGCAACGTATTGCATTGAGCAGTTCAGAAAAATCCGTTGGTGCGTATATGAATAGGTTTGCCTTCCCGTTTATTCGGACTCAGGTAAACGAGTAGCTATCGAATAGTCCCGTTCATCAGGCCAGTATCCTACGTGCCTTGCTGGATATTTTTTAGCCGTCTCGAGTAGTGTTTCATTCCACCACCGAGTCGCCTCTTCAATTAACTTATCCCCGTCAGACATAATTAAGGGTTCTGGTCTCACACTAACGTAAGCGTTTATTTTAGGTTCTGAACACACCGCCCATAGGTGGTTGATAAATCCTATACCGGGCGGGTATCCTGTTTTTGCCGAGTCAAAATGAATACTCCATTGGTAAATACCAAAACCATGCTTAGCCGCTTCAAAGAACATTGCCGGCTTCAACGGAAGTAAAAGCGGTCCCTCGCCAGAAGTTCCTTCCGGAAAAAGAACGATAGTTTGTCCATCTCGTATCGCTTTTAGAATGTCTTTTCTCGTTTGAATTCGACTTTCTTTATTCTCGCGCTTCACCCAGATAGGCCTCAGCGCTCGTGCTGCCCAACCGATAAGCGGCCAAGACCTAACCTCAACTTTTCCAACTATGGTAAACAAGTCAGTAGAGGGAACAAAAAGAACGTCTAAATATGATCTATGATTGGCCATCAAAATGCCTGGACCTATAGAATCAAATTTTGGACCATGAACCTTTACACCAACAATCCAAAGCAGCGCCCAGCGAATACTCATAAAAATTCTATGTGCCGCAATTCTCCCTCCAAAGGGAAATATTATGGCTAAACAAAGAACCCCGGTGATAATTACGATCAATACCCCTATAAGTCGAATAACGCCTAAAATATATCTCATACCGCTAACTTATGATTGAGTATTGAATCTTAAAGACATTTTATCGCACATAACCTGAATTAACTTCAATGTTAGGCTGAAATTGGGTGGCTTCCTTTTCATAAATGCGTCGAATATGAAACTAAAAAGTCCAGCGGTCGATAAAGGTGTCTTTAAAATCCATCCCAAACTTGATTCTATAGCCACCATCCATATCATTCGGCAACAAGCCATAATATACACCCCAACGAACGGGTTGATTCCAAAGTTTCGATTTTCTTTCCAGTCCTAGATAAGCCTCAGTGTGAAATAGAGATCTCGAAGGAATGGTGAGTAACGCCCCGCTAACCGCAGTATTCAATTTCAAGCGTCGTATCAAAGGTATTTTACTTAAGAAAAATCCTTCAAAGTGATGCGTAGCATTGGCCATTAGGAACACCTCTGGACTCGCAAATGTTTCTGGTAAATTCTGAAAGGTATACAGAGGATGAGTATATAATATGTAGTCGCCTCCCCTAAACCATTTATACTCGATAAATCTAACCGTTGCAGGGTCATTCAAGAATCCACCGGACGAAATCCGGTAATGACTAAATCCAAAAGAGTTTGACGGAACATAATCCTCAACAATGAACTCATACTTGCTGTAGCGGACATCTGAATTAAACAAATTTGGTATTCCTTGCTTTAGTACTACTCTAAAGTCTGGCCATTTTGAACTTAAAACAATTTTTCTTCGACCCTTTAGGTAATACCTTTGATATGGACGTATTAAGATCTCTACACTTAATTGACCCACGGTATAGGTGTCAAATGGCTGTGGTGGCGTTAATGAGCCGAAAATGTCATTCCCTAGATCTAGGTTTTCTATACTCTCGCGCTTGCTGTATTCGAATCCCAATCTGGTATAAAAGCCATTAAACCACTCAAACCTGTGAAACAACTCGATAAATGATTTTTCTATAAAATTGCTTCGCGCGAAGAGTCCAGTTAAATCTACGCTCTGGGTAATTTGCTGGTAGTCATTACCCAAATTCAAGCTCCATGAAGCGTTGCGCAATGGTGCATAGGTATAGGTGGCGTTGACGGTACCCTTTGTATCACGATTAGTCAGTCCGTAATTGAGCCTAGTAGATAAACTCAACATTTCATCGTTTTTAAACCTTTTCGTTCCAAACATAAAAGGTGTCCATCTCCATCCCCCAACACCAAATGCATTGAATTGACCAATAAGAGGACTGAAAAAAAAGTTGGTACCCGCACTTCTTTTTCGATATCCCACACCGCTAACTAACGGCTCGTACCAGTGAAATTCGTTATATACAGCATCAGCGCTATCTAAGTATTCATCAGAGTTTAAATACCTGATGATACTATCCTGCTTTTTGGTCCAAGCATCTAGTTTATCGTCCTTTGGCCTATACTGGGACCAATAATCAATATCTTGTATTTCTTGATCAGGTATGATGGCGATAAGGTTTCGAGGTTTTTCTGGCATTTCCGGAATATTATTAACCTCCGAAACCCAATAGTCAACTGCCGTATTTCCTGCATCCCAAATAATCTTTTGGTGCGAAACGAAGAATAGATTTGAAGCGTTAAAAACCTGAGTGATTTCCACATCGCCGTTTGTTGCCTCAAATTGTTGAATTCGAGCATCCCTAAGATCAACCTGAATTTGTCCCGTCCAACCGTTCCTGTTCGTCTTTGGGGAGAAGAATAGTGTAGCGTGCCGACTACTATCACTATCCCATTTTTCGACTACTTCAAAATTATAATGATTCAATGCATTTTTATCCATGATGCCAATAATGGGTGTGGATGAAAATTCTATGTCAATCATCTTATTTAAAGGTTGGACAAGCAGTTTTTCAAACTTTGAATACGGGTACTTTGAGAAAGTTCCTTTGTTGACACCTTGATTAAAATCATATTCCCCATTAAAACTGAATGAACTTTGGAATTCTACAGAATTACCAAAATCAGCTACGGGCCGATCATAATCTTTAAATGCTTCCACTTCCTGATACCATTGGTTATCGGTCTTGTACACCTTACAAACCTGTTCAAACGCAAGGGAATTTCCTGAATTTGATTGTCTGCTGTAAATATTGGCGGATGAATAACCGTCCTTTTGATACGACGGCCATGCTTCAGCTAACTTTCGCCATAGGCTTGAAGCCTCATCTTCTTTATAGGTAACGGTTACAGAAGGCAGTAATATAGTGGTATCCGAAATTTGTCCGTAAAAGACAGTGGATAGGAAGATAAACAATACGGTGAGCCGAAGTTTCATAGCTTCGAAAATACACATCAAAGCTTTGTAAAATTGTTAAAAGTCAGAATTGCTCGTTTTTTCTAAAGCTCGGTATAAACTCGCGCGACTAACACCTATGTATTGTGCTAAAGTCACCTTGTCCATTTTTTCATATAAGTCTCTACGCTCACTTCGGACCCATTGAATTCTATCCGCAGTATTCGACATTCTCAACATTAAAAGGCGGGACCTACGATTTTTTTGTATTTCAGCGGTGCCACTTAGATATAATTTAATGATTGCTGGATACGCTTCTTTTAACTCTTGAAACTTTGCATTGCTCAACGAAGCAATGGTAACATCTGTATCCGCCCTGTAGTAATGCTGTGGGCGCTTATTATAGAAAAGGCTGTCCTCATTTACAAATATTGAGCCTGAGGGTATATAGTTGAATAAAAAATCATCATTCAGAAACTGATTTTTATAGATCTCCTTTAAATAACCATCGCACAAAAACCAAAAATCTTTATTCGGTGGTGCCAACTCGGTAATTATGGATCCTTTCTTCTTAGTGATTGGCGTATCGAATGCATCAATGATAGCCGTCACAGTTTCTTCCATGTCCGTAGTATAGACAGGGAGATCCTTGAAAAAACTAAAAACCAATTGATCAAGTGATTTAGCCATGCTCTATTTGCTTTAATGAACGAAACAACGATGCACGAGAAATACCTAAATAATCTGCCAACTCCTTTCGTGGAATTAAGTCTAAAACATCCGGAAACTGCTCAATGGCTGCATTGATGCGGTGAATACCACTGGTTTGAAGCATTTTATATGTTGTATTGCGGTATTCCGTCATACTCAGTTCTATTAAACTCATGAGTAATTTTCCTCCTAATGCTTCATTCATTAGGTAATCTGCAAGAATTCCTGCAGGAATTGTTGCAACACGAGCATCTGTCAAACAAAGAGCATATGTTGCAGGTCTAGTCGAATACAAGATTAAATCCTCTGAATAGGCAAATCCATTTTTTACATAAAACCTAAATAGATGAGGCGCCGTTCCATCCATAAGATATTCCGCAAAGGCACCTGACAGAATAAAGAACAATTGGCCAGAAGAAGTATCTAATTCCCATAGCTTATCGCCTACTTTATAGGTGCGAATGGTGAATCTTCTGGCTAAAGACTTAAGTGCTAAATGTTCTTCTGGATGGTCTATCTTTATGTGAAGAGATAGACCTTCAAGTATTAGATCATAATCCTTGTTAGACATCGCGTAGAAATTGGAATTGGCTCCGTCTAAGGTAAAAAAGAATTAAGCGTAGGCAAGTGCAATACAAGTCTGTATTGATCGCTGCTGTTAATTAATGAGATATTGAGATAAAGCAAAAAGTTTGCAATACTTTTGATGTAGGAACATCTACCCACATGAAGCGTTTTTTTACTACCATACCCATTCTACTTCTTTTCTCATGCGCTAGTCCGCATCGTGCACTATACGATACAGCAAATACACTATACGGTCAGAACTGGACGTACCTTGGAACAATCCTAGTTTACCCAGATGTCATTTATAGTGATAATATTACAGCTGCGAATAAAACCCGAGAGTTGGTCTTACACGATGGATTAATCACTTATGATAAGATGCTTTTCGAGGCTCGTAATCAATACGGTGATAGCGTCACCATAGCAAATATTCGAGTGTACAAAGAAGAGTTCAAAACGCAATGGTTTGGCAAAAATGCCGAGGTTCAAGCGCTGGTTGATGTTATCTATGTGACCAAATAATCCATTCGGTTGAAAGATTTTGACCAATACCAAAGCTTTAATAACATTCATGAGCTCATTGCTGAGGGTGAGCATGAAAATCAAGACTTCAAGTACAAGATTTCTGATGCGCGTAAGATAGCCCGTACAATAAGCGCATTTTCGAACACTACTGGTGGACGGTTACTCGTTGGCGTACGAGATAATGGAATGATTGGTGGAGTTAAAGATGAAGACGATATTTACCTCTTAGAGAGTGCTGCAAGAGTCTTTACAGAACCTGAAGTTCAAATTGAAATCTTTGCCCATGACATAGATGGGAAGCGAGTATGGGAAATTGACATTCCAGAGGGTAAAAACAAACCATATCGAGTAGACGAGAAAGAAGGTAAGTTGGCTTATGTACGTATCTGTGATGAGAATAAAGTTGCTGGTGCTGTACTGGTAGAAGTCTGGAGACAAGAGCTCAGCGATCAAAGTAAGCGCCCAGTCGCTTTCTCAGACAAAGAACAGCGACTCATTCATTTCCTTAAGGATTACGATACGGTCTCTACGAGTAAGGCCGCAAAGGTGATGCAAATGCCTCGTCAAAAGGCTGTTGCCACTCTAGCTAGACTTATTAGATGGGAGGTTATTGATTGGGAAATATCTGAAGGGGTGTTCTTGTTACGTCTAGACTAAAGAAATCTGTGAGGATTGGGGACGGTTCTTAGGGCCCAATTTATAAGTGTATCCATCTCGTCATGCGGTTTTAACCCTCTACTTATTCCCGCCTTTTCCATTCCCAAGGATAGGTGGTGAAGTACAATTCCACAACTAACCGAAACATTAAAACTCTCGACGAATCCGCGCATGGGAATATAAATGCGCTCATCTGCCAATTCTTGAATCAATGGAGAGGCTCCATCTTGCTCGTTGCCGAACAATATTGTGGCAGGTACAGATGGATCAATAGCATCAATGGGTAAGGCGTGTTCGTCAAGGGCAGTAACATATAGTTTTCGTCCACTAAGCTTTAATTTATCAGCCCATTCCTTCGTACCGCCATCATTGTACGTATTAAAAAAGCTAGCATCGAGCCATTTCTCTACCCCTTTGGAAATTCCGCTGCTCACATTGAATCGCTCGTTTTTATCGAATACATCAACCCTATGAATTCCAAAAGCATCCGCCGTACGCATAAGTGCAGAGGCATTTTGTGATTTCATCATATCCTCTAGTGCTAAAGAAAAGTGTCGGGTGCGTTGCGAAACCTTGTTTGCAAACAATTGGCGCTTATGATCAGTTAATTCCGCACTTAATTTATCATAGAAACTCCTTTTTAACTCTATATCCCAATTCTTCCAATCCGATGTGCCCATTTCTTTGTTTCTTTGCTTTGCTCAAAAATAAGAGACATGTTTAGTAAAATTATTCGACTTGGACTTACGGCGGGAATATTAGCCTGGTCTATTCAGCAATTCACCCAAAATAATATTGGTAATGGAATATTCTTATTATTACCTATGTCCATCGTATTGTTTACTTACTTCCGTAATGAGCGCATATTACTGTCTTTATGGCACATGAGAAAAAACAATGTCGCCAAGGCAGAAAAAGCTTTAACGGGCATACGAAATCCAGAAAAAAGTTTAATTCGTAGTCAGTTGGCCTACTATTACCTTTTACTGGGGATGATAGAAAGCCAAAGAAAAGTGGGCAAAGCCGAAACGTTATTAAAGCGAGCCCTTAATACAGGTTTAAGAACTGATCAGGATAAAGCACTCGCAAAATTAAACCTGGCTGGAATTGCCCTTACAAAGCGTCGTAAGAAAGAAGCTCAAATCCTACTCACTGACGTGAAAAGACTAGATTCAAAAGGTGTGCTTGCTGAGCAAACCAAATATATTAAGCAACAAATGAAGCGAATCTAAGACTTCACGCGAACCACAATGACTATTGGGTGTTAGGTTGATACTTAATCCAACACTATGTACACCCTAGAACGCACACAAAAGGTACCAATTTCCATAGAGGAGGCATGGAACTTTTTTCAAAGTCCTGGAAATCTCGCTACGATCACGCCAGATTACATGGGCTTCAATATATTGTCTAAAGTGCCTGATCAGATGTATGCTGGCCTTTTCATTGATTACAAAGTGAGCCCTTTACTAGGGATAAAAATGAATTGGACCACAGAAATTACTCATGTTGACGGGCCTCACTACTTCGTTGACGAACAACGTGTAGGTCCATATTCAATCTGGCATCACGAACATCACTTCAAGGCAATACCGGGTGGCGTGGAAATGCTCGACAGGGTGAGCTATAAAATTCCATTGGGAATATTAGGGAAACTCGCGCACCCCATTATTGTACGCCCAAAGCTGGAAGAAATTTTTGATTATCGATTCAAAAAGGTCGAAGAGCTCTTTGGTACATGGCAAGAATCGTAGGCATAGATTACGGCTCGAAGCTGGCAGGCACCACGGTTCTGGCATTTTTCGATACAGACTCAAAACAAATCACCTTAAAACAAAGCTCGAAAAAACAGGATGCAGATGCGTTTATCATATCCAGCCTACGCGGGTATCCAGTTGATCTTGTAGGTTTAGATGCTCCCCTTTCCTTACCCGGTGTTTATAATAACCAAGAAGGCAAGAGTGATTATCATTATCGTGAGGCTGATCGACGAGCAAAAGCCATGAGTCCAATGTTTTTAGGAGGATTAACAGCAAGAGCTATGAAATTAGCCTCAGAAATAAAAGCAAGTATCATCGAGGTGTACCCAAAGCTGGGCGCTGAGCGCCACCAACTTCAAGAACTCGGTTACAAAAGCGATAAAGAAGCCATCATACCTTGCCAAAAGGCGTTAGCCCGGCGAACTGAATTGCCCATTGAGGGGTTATTCATTGAAAATTGGCACCAATTCGACGCAATACTCGCCTTAGAAATTACTTGGCGCTACCACAATAACCTTGCAGACCATTATGGGGATGCGAAGGAAGGAATGCTTTATTTTTGACCTATGGCAAAGGACAAACGAACTTTTAACCCAATTGATCCAGATAAAATCGCGGAAAATGCGAACATCCTTCCCTATGGTTCTAGTGTAAGCGCTCCTGCTTTCAAGGCAGTAGATGCTGTGAAGAACAAAAGCCTTGATTTGAATGCCATGGAGCTGCAGACAGACATGCAACTAGACCAAATCAAAGCACAAATAGAATTACTGGCTGAACAAGCTCGTAAGATTCACGATCGCAAAGCATTAAGTGAAGAAATTTACAAGGCTCAGATGGGATTCAAGCCAGAAATTAATCACGTCTATTACCTATACCGTAAAAATGAAGATCAGAACGTATTAAGTATGATTGCGCCGCATGAATGGCGTAATTGCCCGCATGAGTTCATGCATCAAATTCGGCTGCTTGCCGACCATACTTGGGACATTCTCGATTATCGCCCGTAATGCTCTCTTACGTCCACCACATCGCTGACCCTAGCCGCCCAACACTGGTACTATTGCACGGTTATGGTTCCAACAAGGCAGACCTTTATGGTCTCAAACCCTATTTGCCAGAACTTAATATTGTTTGCTTCCAAGCCCCCATTTCATTGGGTATGGGAGGTTATGCTTGGTATCCCATTGAATGGGAAAACGGCGCCAAGATGATTGACGGAGAGGCTGTCGAAGAAGCTGCGCAACTTGTACTTGAATCCCTCATGATTTGGCAAGAGCAACATGTCCAGAGCAACGAAGTCTTTATTGGCGGTTTTTCGCAAGGAGCTATCACATCCCTTCAAATTCTATTGCAAGGATTCAGCGCTAGAGGGTTCGTTTTGATGAGCGGGTATGCCTTACCAGAATGGCACGAAAGACTTAAATCCCTAGTAACAGACACTCCTATTTTTCAGAGCCATGGTACGATGGACCCGGTCATCCCATATGCTTGGGCCCAGGCCACAGCAGCAGGACTCTCCCATTTAAGCGACTATACCTTCCATTCTTATCC
The DNA here is from genome assembly GCA_964216615.1 of Schleiferiaceae bacterium. Taxonomy (GTDB): domain Bacteria; phylum Bacteroidota; class Bacteroidia; order Flavobacteriales; family Schleiferiaceae; genus UBA10364. The sequence continues at coordinate 17,400 of CAXPFQ010000053.1, read as the reverse complement.
CATGGCACACAGCTTGAACGCGCAGTGCTTGGAGGATATCCATGAGTTTTTAACTCCCTTGCTCGATTAAGAATTGAGCGATTTGCAGTGCTGCATCACCACTTCCATACGGGGTTTCTTCTGGTAGCGGTTGATTCAACATGCTACGGACTTTCTGACTCAACGATTCAGAATTACCCAGTGGATACAAAGCATTGGCCCCAATATCCACTAATTCCACCCATTCCGTTTCATTTCTCAAGGTGATGCAATGTTTCCCTAAGAAATAGGCTTCTTTCTGTAGACCTCCGCTATCGGTAATCACGATCGCACATTGCTGAATGGCCCAAAGCATTTCCAAATATCCCACCGGGGGTGAAGTATTAAACGCTATTTCTACGCCTGCCTTTTCCACTTCATTTCGTGTGGACGGGTGTAATGGCATCCAAACCGGAATTCCATGTCGATGTAATTCATTAAGACTTGAGATTCGTTCCTTCAATCGTTCTGGATGCTTCACGTTCTCCATGCGATGCAAGGTCGCTAAAGCAAAAGGCTTTTGAAACCACTCCAACTCTCCCATAGCCTCGCGATGACGCGCAAAGGGAGAGAACATCTGAACCGCATCGAACATAGTATCTCCTACGTTTACCACACGTTGATGTGGCAATAAAAATCCTTCATCCACAATATTTTCATCAGCCGCAGCAGAGGGAGTAAAGAGGATATGTGAAAGCTCATCGGTCTGAATCCTATTCCATTCTTCAGGCATTTCATCGTTAAAGGAACGAAGCCCGGCTTCAACATGAATGATAGGAATACCTTGTTTTTCGGCAGCTAATGCACCAGCTAAGGTTGAATTCGTATCCCCGAACACCAGAACATATTGAGGAGCAATCGCTGCAATGATGGGACGTAAATCTGCAACGATTTTATCGATCATCGCATCCCGCTGTAAACCGCCACATTCTAAAATTGCATAAGGTTTGGGCAAGTCCAATTCTTCGAAAAACACGGCACTCATTTCAGGATCATAATGCTGTCCGGTATGCACCACAAACTCTTGAATTCTAGCATTTTTAAAAGCTCTACTTACAGTAGCGCTTTTAATAAACTGGGGACGTGCGCCGACGATGGTTAGAATGCGAATACTCACGATACAGCGCGTACTTTTCCATCCACTAATTCGTAGGCATCGCCTAATTCTGGACATTGTGCTTTACCCTGAGCATCGAAGGTTATTCTTCGGCCCGCTTTACTGACCCAACCAATTCTTTTGGCCGGTACACCGACATATAAGCCATGGGGCTCCACTTCTGTATTGATAACTGCTCCGGCACCAATAAAAGCATATTCCCCAAGGTTATTCCCGCAAACGATCGTGGCATTCGCCCCGACGCTTACACCTCTGCCCACCTTGGTGCTGAGATAGTCCTTACGTTCAATAAAAGCGCGAGGTACATCTACATTGGTAAAAACCATGGAAGGCCCAAGGAATACATCCTCCTCTAGCTCTACCCCTTCATATACACTCACGTTGTTCTGAATCTTGGCGCCATTTCCGATGCGCACGTTGTTCGCAATGAATACGTTTTGACCGATAGTACACCCCTCTCCTATACTAGCTAGAGGCATGACATGGCTGTAATGCCAAATTTTAGTGCCACCGCCAATGGTAGCGCCTTCGTCCACAGTTGCGGTAGGATGAATAAAGATATCGGTCATGATAAAAATGCTTTTATGGAATCTACTACCCCTTGGACTTCTTCCTTTTCCATGGCCTCATGAATAGGTAAACTCAACACTTCGTGTGATAACCGTTCAGAAACTTGCAGAGACACCTTTGGAGTCCAATGTTTATATGCCTCTTGTTGGTGCAATCCCATGGGATAATATACCATAGAGTCTATTCCTTGGTCCTTTAAAAATGCTTGAAGCCCATCTCTTTTCCCGCCGAGGATACGAATGGTGAACTGGTGAAGGATATGACCGTCCACTATATCGGGGACAATCAAACCGTCCACCCCGCTCAACACATCGAGATACATGGACGCTATTTTCTTTTTTCTTTCAATGCTCTGATTAAAATATTTCAATTTCACACCCAATACAGCCGCCTGCATCGGGTCTAATCTAGAATTCACACCTATGCATTGATGGTGGTATTTCTTGGATTGGCCGTGACTCGCGATGCGCTTAGCTTGTCCAAGAAGGTCCGGATTTCGACTGCTTATCGCTCCGCCGTCGCCCATTCCTCCCAATGATTTCGTAGGAAAAAAACTAAAGGTTCCCAAGGCCCCAACAGTACCGGCATATTGTCCGGCGTAGGGGCCTGACGTCCATTGTGCCCCGAAGGCTTGGGCCGTATCTTCAACAATAGCAACACCCGGCAGTGCCTGTTCAACGGCGGCAATATCCGCACAACGCCCGTACAAGTGGACCACAATGATGGCCTTAGTTCGTGGGGTATGCAGAGTGGATAATTGGTCAATTACAAGATTAAACGTTCCCTCATCAACATCACACCAAACGGCCGTTGCTCCCAATAACCCTATTACCTCAGCACTCGCTGCATAGGTGAAGGCTGGGACGATAACTTCATCGCCAGGCCCTATTCCTAAGGCCATTAATGCGATTTGAAGTGCATCTGTACCGTTGGCGACCCCTATGGTTTGTGCACCTAGATATTTGGATAAATCTGCCTCAAAAGCAGCAGATTCTGGCCCCCCAATGTATTGACCACTGTGCATAACGCGCTCCAATGCAGCAGAAAGCTCCTCCTGATAAGGACGATGTATTCTCTGAAAATCAAGCATTCTTATTGTGGACACGGCTCAGTCGTTTACAGATGCAAAATAGCGAAGTTCCTATACATATCAGTTAACGACCATCCACTTCAAAGCGTGTGTTTGTTCACCATGAATAAATTGGACCGTGTAAGCACCTTTTACCAAAGGCCTTTCCATCATCACTGTTCTGATTCCTGACTTGACTTCTCGCTCTTGGACTAGCGTACCTTGGGACGAAATTAATCGTACCGTACCGCCGTGAAAAGGCGATGGCAGGAATAGTATTCCTGTACCAGAACTACTAGGGTTAGGTGCTATGCGTAGCGATGCCTCATATGCGTTCGAAAATGAAGAAGGATCTTCAGGATGTGTAATGTCTTTTGGGCATAAGTGCGGGCTAATACTTTGGGTAGGGTTATACTTCAAGTAAATGGGATCTCGATGCTGTCTGAGCTCTGTGCTCCCATTAAAGCTGAAGGCATTGTACGGTGCTGCAATTTGTAACATACCATTACTCCTCGAAATGGCTGCCGCTGCATCTACTGTTCCACATAGATCATAGCCTACATTCCCTTGAAACCTATTGTGACCTTGAGCCAAGTCTAAACCTTTTACCTCTCGCAAGTAAACTGCAGTATCATTGTTGATCCAAGTAGTACTCGCATGTCGCGCCAAATCCAGTGTACCTTCTTGTACAAGTAGCCCTAACTTGTTAAACTGAAAAGACGTACAACTGATTCTTAGGTGGACATTTCCAACTATCAATCCCACATTCTTACAATGTTTAAAGTTGCTTCTGCTGATTGCTACAGCACCGCCTGTGGCCTCTATTTCGGCTCCCATTACACACGATTCGAAGGTGTTGGATTCAAACGAAGTAGGTTTCGACAACGCGCTGAGTCCAACCTCACATCCATTAAAATAGGAATGCGTTAATGACCAGTTTGTAGAATCGGCGATGGTCAACCCCGCCATGCCCTTGATGAACCGACATTCGTCTATGTGTAATTCAGTGCCCATGGCCACTAAAGACAAATAGGGTTTTGTATCTATTTGTTCGAAGCGGCAATGTTTGAACTCACCGCTCGTTTCTAATTCTATGGTACCAAGGTTGTTCAACGAACAATGTACATCCGTCCAATGCACATAGGCTATTTGCTTAGGGATGCGAATCGCTCCATCCACCTTGATATCATGAGATGCTATGGTAATGGCGCCATTCCCTTCAAATACGGTGTTTGCTTGTAATTCTATCGTTCCTGATGCGAGCGGAGTAAAGATTGCCCCGGGTAATATTTCCAGAATTCCGTGTTGGACCAACGAGCCTTCGTTGAGATGAAGTTCAGCATCCGGGTGAACGACCAATTTTGCGCCTTCCTCTATAATCAATCTACTGCCAGGGCCGATCACCGTTTTGCTTTTGGCAAAAAGGACTAGCGTACTCCCCTTCTTGATATGAAGATCTGCTCTTCGATCAGGGTGATCCCCAACATCTAATCTTCCCAAGACCTCGAGCACACTTCCCTGACATCCAGGCCCCACATAAAAACTCAATTGTTGTTGAGTGGCCGCAACCACGGAACTATTTGACTTACCTACAGGACCCTGACAGGCAAGCTTTAAATGCCCGCCAACAGCAATTTTTACATCGCTTAAATTCGATTGATATCTATGTCCAGCTCCCAGAGGCAATGCGTTGTTATACGTTCCTGTAATGGGCTGAGTGAAGGAATCGTATATCGAATGGAATTGGTTTAAAATGTATTCGATGATTTCCTCTGTGGTTTCAATGTGCATCTGATTCTTTGCACTGTCTTGATCATCTGAACGGGGTGTGTAAAAAGATGTAAACGGAATTTCTTGCAGCCGCTTGTCAATGCGCAAGCTATCGTATCGAAGGTCAAGTGCACTATGGCTGGGGATGAAGCAATGGGTTTGATTGAACACCTGAACAAATGGATAATCGAACGACTCCGGCGTATCGGTAAGCGAGCCCGGAATATGATCAAAAGCAGGCGAATACTGAGCTTTAGGCACTCTTATTCCTTGTTGCAAAGAAGCATTATACAGAGACTGAAGCCTTTGATGGGTGGCCAATTGTATGCGCTCCACCGCAGCATTTACCACATTTGCAGGGATGAAATTAGTGGCATGTCCTGCACTGTATATGAGTTGAGCCGAAGCTGCACCGCTCATAGAGACCCATCTCATTTGTGCGACTCGCCATATATTTTTCAGCTTGGCAGATTCCATCAAGTAATTCCGCTGTCCTGTATGGGCTTCACTTCTCGCCCCTACGACCTGCATATTTTGACGCACGCCCTGTCTATTGAACTGCAAGGTGTCCGGTAGCGCACCTACATGATGCCCCACTGGAACAGTTCGTTCCCAGCCATAGGCAATGTAGCGGTCTAGAGAATCTTCCGGTTCAGAATACAGTCCTTCAATGCTGCCATTGCAAACCCCGAACGAATACATTCCCGAAGCATATCGATTTGCTATGGTACTTTGAAAAGCATCAAAGGAGGCTTTAGCAACGGGGTCATAATGAGAGACCAGCATTTGATGGGCGGCTTTCGAGGCCAATGTATAGTCCCACGGATTCGACAATACGTTAACCGCAGGAAACAACGCAGCCATGCGCTCTGTCTGTGCCTGAATACCCACCGGAATAAATGCTCCTCTGTGGGGAGAATCAAACGTAGCATAAGCGCCGACGCCAACACAACAACCTTGTTGCTCTGCTTGTAGTAAAGCGTATCGAGTAATAAGTCCTCCAAGAGACGCCCCAACCACGGTGGTAGCATGCTCAGGACCTTGTTCTTGAATCCATTGTAGAACCTGTAGTAATGTCTCTGCATTTTCCTCAACAGCCAGCTTTGATTCTTCAAAATCAATATAGACTATATCGTGATTCCGCAACAACAAACTGTCCAAGAGCCAAGCGAGCTTAGACATATGTGCGTAGATTCTCTCCCCATTGCTGTTGAACACATAGCCCGTAGAAACAGATTCGTAATGCAAATAGCCATAGGCTTGGGCCGTCCCCTCGAAGCCTTCTACGACCACCACAGGTTTTTGGAACCCCTTGGTGGAATCCGCAAAATCTACAGAGATCCAAGCCGGTTGGGTGGGCTTCGCATTAAGACATTTCGATGGAGGCAATAAGGCACTGCTAAAAGCCGTATCCGCTCGTGGTGCGGCGAAAATGAGCTGTAATCGGAAAGCACATTCACGCCATGATGTGCCTTGACGCGCACGAATGCGGATGAATTTTTCGGCCCATTCCACACCATTAGTCAAAGCATGGTATACGATAGCTATGGTTTGATTAGGGACTAATTGAGTAAATCCTTTGCCATCGTCAAAATCCACCCAATAGGCATCAATCCCACCAACATTTTGTTGGATTAGCGTATCCGGTAGAACAAACTTTATGGTCGCAGAAGCCCCCGTAGCAAAGTGGGATAGCACATTGCCCCCAGCGAAGAACACTTCCTTAGTCTGTACTGAAGCCATGGCATTGGGGTGTACGTTCTTATTGTGTAACGCATAATTACCGGCAGAATCCAAGGTAATGGTAGTCGGCGGCAACTTCCACTGGCCATTTCCGAAAATGTAGCGTCCGGAGCGTAGCGACAAGGTATCTAGCTCATTGTACCTCATCCAACACAGATGTAAGGGACAATCTACTTTCTCGGCCTGTGCCTCATAGGCTGCCTTAAACGAATTGAAGGTCATCAAATAGGCGGGTTTACCTCCTGCACGTCTCCCATTGGAATCTAGCCGTTGACTCATGTAGAGATCTTCGTACATGATTTCAAAATCTGTGGGGCGAAGGATTCGACTTGGAATGGTTCCGTCGAACGAGTCGAGCGGATAATGATCGCCTAGTACTTGGTACAAGGCACTTTGATCGTGCAAAAACGAGCTTTGAAACAGGGTATTCGGCAGCGGTTCAAAAGCATGCTGGAAGGTGTCGCGTAATTGGCCCTGGGTACACAAGGGCAACACAAAAAACAGAAGGCGGGTGAAGCGGAAAAGTGTTTTCATAAGGGTTGAGGTTAAATCAATACCCTTATAAGTGAGCACCCCTAGCGGTAATTTCCAAAGAAAGTGGAGAACTCATTTTTACCAACAAAAAACCCCGAGCCTCCGGCTCGGGGTTCAAAATACTTGGTCGCTGGCGGCCTACATGGCGCCGTCAAGCTTGGCAGCGAGCACTTGCTTGCTCGTCGCACCTACTTGCTTATCAACGATCTCTCCGTTTTTGAAGACCAACAATGTTGGGATGTTACGCACACCGAACTGCTGAGCAACAGCACCGTCAGAATCTACATTGAGCTTACCAACGACTGCTTTGCCTTCATATTCCGTTGCCAATTCATCCACAACAGGACCAACCATGCGGCATGGACCACACCATTCTGCCCAGAAATCAACCAATACAGGCTTATCTGATTTCATCACTACTTCTTCAAAATTTGCTTCGGTTATTTCGAGTGCCATAATCTTATGTGTTTTCTAATTGGAAAATCAAAAGTAAGACCAAATTACCCCATGAATTGATAGAGTGCGCCTATGTGTCTATCGATGTTATTCACACCTCTTGGCGCCGAAGTGTTAACAACCTACAGCAGCACCAAAGAGCATACGCGACCACCTAATCTGACCCAATACGTCCCCCTAGGCCAATGAGCCGTGGAAACGCGGACATGATCCGACAACCTATCTTTATAAATAATACGACCCAGCGCATCCATAACGACCAGCTCCTCACTGCCGTGAACGCCGGAGACGGTGAATTCATCCGTCGCAGGATTAGGCTTCAACACCCATTGATCTTCTGTCCGCTCCTCCATTCCTACGATGTAGGACAACCCAAAGGCAAAACTTCCCTCATAGCCATTGGCCGTAGTATCCAACGGTATCCAACGCTCGGGAAAGTCCTTGGCCGGATCGGAGGCAATCAAGGAATCTCCCTTGAAATACAATTGGGTAACGATGGTATCCGTAAACCAAGCGTTCGTCAAAAAACCTTTAACGTGAATGTGCGATGGGCGCCACGGGTAAATACCCGGCAATTCTGTATACAGCGTGCTTGTTTTCCCAGAGAGCACCAAACGTCCTCGGTAAGCAAAATCATTAGGGTTTCCATCTACATTGCTGTACTCCCCTTGAGCATTGGCATGCCACAGCTCCAGCGCATAAGGACTCGGCAACGTATCCAAATCCACCGTATCGCAATCGTAGGAAACGTAAAAGTTTAATTTCAATGCCCTCGAAGAATTCTGGACTCCTGGCGCGAGTGTATCGTTGATAATGAGCGGAGCGCCGTGCTTGAAGTATGGACCTAGCTGGTCCGGGGTAGTGATGCAGTTTACCTGGGCATTCGCATGAAGCCCAAGCAAACACAATATGATTCCCCAGCGCTTCATTTAAGAATTGATCTTAGGTATTAAATACGGATGCATCTCTAAATCCTTCAGCAAGCCCTTATCAATGGCCACCTTGAAATCCTTCACTGGAAGTTTCACATCGAGTTCCTCCTCTGTATCGATCACATGCAGTTTCACGCGTTTCTTTCCAGGATACATCTTGAGGATATCGTGCAATTCATCGACGAGTTTAGAATCTAACTTATCCAAGGCTAATTGCACGTCGAGGCTCTTGCTGCCCTTTTCCAAAACATCGGCTAATAAACTCACATCCGCCACATCTACGGACATTCGCTCCACAAAACCTTCTCCTTGACGCTGATTGTACTTGCGTCCGCGAGCTTTCACATAGAGCAACTGCTCGCTTTCGAAGTAATGTTTGAATTTCAGGTAATCTTCTCCAAAGAGTCGGAATTCGTAATCACCCGTGAAATCCTCCATCCGGAACATTCCCCAGCCTTTGCCCATCTTTGAAATACGGTGCTGCGCATCCGTCACGATACCCGCGACCATCACCTCTCGACCAATAACGCTTTCCACATTATGGAGCCTATTGAGCTCAGCCGTACAGAAGTACTTAATCTCCGCGCGGTAATCGTCCAGCGGGTGTGAACTGAGGTACATCCCATTGATTTCCTTCTCTTTTTTCAGGGCAATGATGGACGGCCAAGGCGTGATGTCCGGCATTTTTGGCGGCGGCAATTCTTCCGCAGAACCTTCCCCGAAAAGCGAGGCTTGGGCACTTTCCGCATCGTTCTTTTTATTCTGTACGTATTTGATCGCTTTTTCAACGAAAGTCCTGCCACCATCCTCTTCAGAGAAATACATGGCACGGTGCGTATTGGCAAAATCATCCATGGCACCGCCCAGAATTAAGCATTCAATGGTTTTACGGTTTGCCTGGCGCAGGTCAATGCGTTCGAGCAGGTCAAAGAGGTCTTTGTAGAGTCCTCCCTCCTCACGCTTGGCAATAATTTCACGAACAGCATTTTCTCCAACACCCTTCATACCGCCCATTCCGAAACGAACGGCACCGTCATTATTCACGCTAAATCGCAATAGACTTTCATTCACCGAAGGCCCCAATACAGATACACCAATACGACGACATTCTTCCATAAAGAAGGTCACCGCTTTTAGATCCGACATGTTATTCGAGAGTACTGAAGCCATGAATTCCGCGGGATAATGTGCTTTGAGATAGGCCGTCTGGTAGGCCACCCAAGCGTAACAAGTCGAGTGTGATTTGTTGAAGGCATAGGATGCAAACGCTTCCCAATCCTTCCAAACTTTCTCGAGCACATCGCGCTGATGGCCGCGCTCTTCCCCACCATCGAGGAACATTGGCTTGAGCTTATCAATGATGTACTTCTGTTTCTTACCCATCCCCTTACGCAACATATCCGCCTGGCCCTTGGTAAAGCCCGCCAATTCTTGCGACAAGAGCATTACTTGCTCCTGATATACGGTAATTCCATAGGTCTCTTTAAGCTTGCCCTCCATGGCATCCAAATCGTAGGTAATCTCCTTACGGCCGTGTTTACGATCGATGAATTCTGGGATGTACTCCAACGGACCCGGGCGATACAGCGCGTTCATGGCAATCAAATCTGCAAACTCTGTAGGCTTGAGTTCCTTGAGGTATTTCTGCATTCCGGCACTTTCGTACTGGAAGATCCCAACGGTTTCTCCACGTTGGAACAGTTCGTAGGTTTTGGTATCGTCGAGAGGGAAACTATCTGGGTCCAATGCTACCCCATGGCGTTGCTTGACCAATCGGCATGCTTCCTTGATGATGGTCAACGTACGAAGGCCCAAGAAATCCATCTTGAGTAAACCTGCATCTTCTACCACAGAGTTATCAAACTGCGTACACCACATTTCGCTATCCTTGGCGCGCGCCACAGGTACAAGCTCACGAATATCGCTAGGGGTGATGATTACTCCACAGGCATGAATACCGGTATTTCTCAATGAACCCTCAAGCACTCTGGCTTGGTTAATGGTAGTGGCTTCTAATGAATCTCCATCTGCTATTTGCTTAAGCTGGGTCACTTGTTGGGCCTCCTCAGAAGAGAACTTTTTACTCAATTCTTTATCATTGAGCTCCCATAGTTTCCTCAGCTTGGTCATGTCGGGAATGAGCTTCGCAATGCGGTCTGTTTCTGGTAGAGGCAATTCCAAAACCCTTCCTGCATCGCGGATGGAACTCTTGGCTGCCATTGAACCATAAGTGATGATTTGTGCGACTTGAGAAGCACCGTATTTCTCAATGACGTATTGAATGACTTTATCACGGCCTTCATCATCAAAGTCAATATCAATATCCGGAAGGGAAACACGCTCGGGATTCAAGAAACGCTCGAATAGTAGATCGTACTTAATAGGATCCACATTAGTAATACCGGTAGCATAGGCCACCGCAGATCCCGCAGCTGAACCACGACCCGGTCCCACACTTACGCCCATCTGTCGGGCTGCCTCACAGAAGTCCTGAACAATCAAAAAATACCCTGGGTATCCCGTACGGGCAATGGTTTCTAATTCAAAATCTAAGCGCTCCTTAACCTCATCTGTGAGTTCACCATAGCGCTTCTCCGCTCCCGCGTAAGTCAAATGGCGCAGATAGGCATTCTCCCCGCGCTGTCCCCCATCTACCTGATCCTGTGGATCCTGAAACTTCTGAGGTATATCAAAAGCAGGCAGGAGTACATCTCGCTCTAATGGATAGAGTTCTACCTTATCTAAGATATCTTTTGTCGTATTCAAGGCTTCCGGCAAGTCGGCGAAAAGGTTCGCCATCTCTTGCTTATCCTTGAAGTAGAATTCCTGGTTTGGAAAACCATAGCGGAAACCGCGACCACGACCAATAGGCGTACTCTTTTGTGCGCCCTCCTTCACACAAAGCAGAATATCGTGTGCTTCAGCATTTTCTTGCGTCAGATAGAAGGTGTTGTTTGCAGCAATGTACTTGATGCCATATTCTTCGGCATAGGCCAGCAACTGGGTATTGGCGTGGTCTTCCTCGTCCAAACCGTGTCTATTGAGCTCGAGATAAAAATCTTCTCCGAAGTGTTCGTGCCACCAAAGCAAGGCTTCGCGGGCCTGTTGCTCCCCTACGTTCAGGTAGAGAGAAGGTATTTCCCCGCGCAGACCACCGCTGAGTACCATGAGGTCTTCTTTGTGCTCGAGAAGGACCTGTTTATCAATACGCGGGACGTAATAATATCCATGCAATTGTCCTTCACTGCTGAGCTTGGCAAGATTGTGATACCCATTTTTATTCTTCGCGAGCAAGACAATCTGGTACCCGTCGTCTTTTTTGGTGCGGTCTAACCTATCCTCACATACGTAGAATTCACAACCGATAACCCCCACGAATGGGTAGGGCTTCAAAGGCTCATTGAGCGCTCCTTTTTTAACCTGTTCATTGTGCTCGTATGCCTCACGGTTCCCAGGCACTGCCATCACGGCACGGTTGAAATGGAAAGCCCCCATCATATTGCCAAGGTCGGTCAACGCCACACCATCGTGGCCGTCGTCTACGGCAGTCTGAACCAAATCCGCGACTACGCTGGTGGCTTGCAGAATAGAGAACTGGCTGTGGTTGTGCAGATGTGCGAAATGCACATCGTCTGCATCGAGATCTTCCTCCGGTGATACGGTGTCCCCTTGACTGCCGGTCAAACCTACTGCGCGTTTTGCTTTTGCCTCTTCAACGGCAAGGCCTATGGCCTGTATGGCGGTAGCGTTTTTCTCTTTGAAGCGCGCCACAAAGGCCTCATCACGTCCAAGGGCGGCAGGAGTAAAGTTGCCAATACGGATGAGCTCTAAAAAAACGCGCGCTGTGGCCTCTACATCAAAGGCGGCATTGTGCGCCTCATCAAAGCCTTCTCCAAAAAGGTGCTGGTGCAGCTCCTCAAGTTTTGGAAGCTTGTAGCGACCGCCACGTCCGCCAGGAATTTGACAGAGCTCTGCCGTAATCTCCGTACAGGAATCTAACGATTTTTTGGAGGTAAATGGATTCTCTCCTGTGGTACGTAGATACTCACATCCGGTGACATTCAAGTCAAATCGGACATTATGGCCTATGACGAACTCACAAGTATCCATGGCCGCCTGAAAGGTTGCCAATACTTCGGCCAGAGGTTTCCCTTCCGCCTTGGCACGATCCGTGGAAATACCGTGGATTTTAGTGGCATTAAACGGGATATCATAACCCTCAGGGTAAATGATATGATCTTGAACATCGATCAACTCCCCTTCCGGTCCGTGAATTTGCCAAGCGATCTGAACGACCCGTGGCCAATTATCGAAGTCCGTCAAGGGTGCATTCCAATCCTTAGGAAAACCTGTCGTCTCTGTATCAAAGATTAAAAACATGCCCGAGTAGCGTAAAATGAGTGAAACTCAAATCTACCACAAAGCATGCGCAAATAAAACCAATGTGGATAACTATTGGTTACTTGCTAAAGTACTGATAAAGAGAGCTTAGCGATTCTTTTTGAAGGGATGCGGAGCCGGTGGCAAGGCGGCCAATTCATGGGCTTCATTGTCCCATTCTAATAGTGGTAATTCCCTCATTTCGTGAACCATTGCAATGGCGTTTTGCGCATCCACTTCACTGAAGCCGCCGCCATTCAAAATATGGTCATAGGAGGCGGTGTGTAGGTCTGTAAATCCTTCGGAGAAATCGAACGACCATTGATCAAACGTCAATGAACGGAAGGTCTTTTTACCGGCATCCTTGGCACCTTGAGGCAAGGTTTGGGCATTGATGCTCAAGAACCATCGAATATTGGCATTACTGAAGCGTATCGTGCCGGAGGCCCTATCGTGCGATCGCACATAGACTTTCTGGCCCTCAGGAGCGCCGAAAATCCATTGGAGCATATCAAAGAAATGTACGCCAATATTCGTGGCAATGCCGCCACTCTTTTCTTCATCCCCTTTCCAAGAAGCATAATACCAGTGGCCTCGCGAGGTGATGTACGTGAGGTCCACATCAAAAATATAATCAGGATCCGTGGCCAATTTTACTTGCACCTTCTCCTTCAACGCAATGACTTGCTCGTGCAAACGCAGTTGAAGGATGGTGAAAATTTGCTTGCCGGTAGATTGAGCCGTAGCTGTGAGCCCTTCTACATTCCAAGGACGTAAGGTGATGGGCTTCTCACAAATACAATGCGCTCCATTGCGCAAGGCATATCTAATATGACTGTCGTGCAGGTAGTTAGGAGAACATATACTGATGTATTCAACCGCTTCACCACGCTCAGATAGCTTGTTCAAATGGCGATCGAATCGCTCAAACTCGGTGAAAAAGGCAGCTTCTGGAAAGTACGCATCCAGATGACCAACGCTATCGCTAGGGTCGTATGCTGCCACGAGAGTGCCGCCCACTTCGTGAATGGCTTGTAGGTGTCGTGGTGCGATATAACCCGCTGCACCAATAAGCGCGAAACGCTTCATTAGCCAATACGTTGATCGTAGGTATCACCCATCGATGGGTTATCTCCCATTAATCGGGCCATCATTTGCTTCTTCACAATATTGAAGATGACCATGTGTACATCTTCGGTGACTTCCATATCCATGACTGGTGCATGCACGTTAATGGTGGCGATTTCTGAGATTTTACCGCCTTTGAAACCACTCATCGCTACCGTGGTAGCGCCTTTAGCGTTGGCGTATTCTAGCGCATTGACCACATTCTTGCTGTTTCCAGAACCACTAATTCCGATGACCAAATCATTCGGAGATAAGAAGTTCTTGAGCGGCTCTACGAAAATGCTCTCCCAGCCAATATCATTGGCGATGGCCATCATCGAAGGTAGATTGTCGTTCAAGCAAATCATTCTAAAACGCTTATCTAGACCGTAGCTGGCACCTTTTAGGAAATCTCCAGCCGCATGGGAGGCTGAGGCACCGGAGCCGCCATTACCCATGGTGTAGATGTTTCCGCCCTTTTCGTAGGTGGTATGGAAAGCTGCGACTAAGGCCTCCAAGGCTTTAGGGTCAAGAGCGTCCAAGGTGGACTTTACAAGGTCGATATAGTGTTGTGCTTGCATGTGTTTTTTGTAGAATTGGCCACTAAAATAACTGATTTATTCGCGCCATCGTATAAAACCGATCACGCTCATGATAGAATATATGACCATCAAGGCTGCGTAGCCCCAAAGTCCTTTCATTCCATAAAGCACGACGGAGGCAATGTTTAACGGAATCCAGTAATGAAAAGCCGTTCGTATGCGTTGGGTCTCCTGCCAGGTAGCCCATAGCCCAAATACGGTGGTTAATGCATCGAAATAAGCATAACTCACACCCGGTATTTGGTTGAGCGTCCATCCTAAAACGGCAGCGAGAGGTAGTCCCAACAAAGCAAGACGTTGAATTTTGGCAGGGAGTTCGATAAGGGACACTTTATCTTTCGTTGCATTAGCCCTCCATTGAAAGCCTCCGTAAAATCCTATGAGTACATAGACCGTATATAGCCCCATTTCAGCATATAGGCCCGCTCTTAAAAACAGGACTACCGATAGTGAACTTCCAATTATGCCAGCTGGCCATGCCCAGACTTTTCGCTGGATTAAACCTACCAGAAACGCAAGACTAAATAGTGTAGCGTAGAACTCTAAGATTAAATCTATGGACATAAAAAACCCCGAGCATTGATGCTCGGGGCAAATGTAAGATTATCTCTTTGGTCTTAGACCAACTCTTGAACCAAGTCAGCAGCTTCTTGCAATGCAATGGCACTGTGTACTTCTAGTCCACTCTCGTCGATCAATTTCTTCGCTTCCTCAGCGTTCGTTCCTTGAAGCCGTACAATAATGGGCACATTAATATTACCCATATTCTTATACGCATCAACCACCCCCTGGGCAACGCGGTCACAACGTACGATACCGCCGAAGATATTCACGAGAATCGCTTTGACGTTTTCATCGCGCAAAATGATGCGGAATGCCTGCTCAACACGTGCTGCATCCGCTGTACCACCTACATCCAAGAAATTCGCTGGATTACCGCCTGCCATCTTGATGATGTCCATGGTAGCCATCGCAAGACCGGCACCGTTTACCATACAGCCAACGTTTCCGTCAAGCTTTACGAAGTTCAAGCCAGCTTCGCCGGCCTCAACTTCTGTTGTGTCCTCTTCGCGAGTATCGCGCATGGCAGCGATATCTTGATGACGGTACAAGGCGTTGTCGTCGATGGTCACCTTTGCATCTACCGCTAAGATCTTATCGTCTGAAGTCTTGAGCACTGGGTTAATCTCGAACAATGAGGCATCAGCGCCTTCGTACGCACGGTATAGAGCCGTTACGAACTTGGTCATATCCTTGAACGCTGCACCACTCAAACCTAGGTTGAACGCCACTTTGCGCGCTTGGAATCCTGTCAAACCTACTTTAGGATCAATCTCCTCAGTGAATATCAAATGTGGCGTTTCCTCTGCCACAGTCTCTATATCCATCCCTCCTTCTGTAGAGTACATGATCATGTTGCGGCCCGTAGAACGGTTCAACAATACTGACATGTAGAACTCAGATGTTTCGCTTTCGCCTGGGTAGTAAACATCCTCAGCAATCAACACTTGGTGAACTTTTTTACCTTCAGCAGAAGTTTGAGGAGTCACCAGTTGCATGCCAATGATGCTATCTGCTACCTCTTCCACTTTATCAATGCCTTTGGCGAGCTTCACACCACCACCTTTACCGCGGCCACCTGCATGAACCTGGGCTTTCACAACGTACCAAGAGGTACCGGTTTCTTCTGTGAGTTGTTTTGCTACTTCTACGGCTTCGGCTGGAGTCTGTGCAACTTTACCGCGTTGAATGCGTACGCCGTAGCCGGCTAAAATTTCTTTTCCTTGGTATTCGTGGAGGTTCATACTGTTCCTTGATTTGCACGCAAATTTAGGGTACAGGCTTCGAACGATGAACCATTTTTACGGATTAAGTTATTTAGATAAAAAGTGGTACCTATTCCCGATATTTGCCTTTATGACCCAAAACCTTCAAACCCTACTTTTCATTTTGGCCTTCGCGGGCTTGAATGGCCAAAGTTTACAGAAGAAAAGCTTAGAAATCCCTGAACTGAGCGCTGAAAATGTCTCTATTAATGGCGTGCTTGACGAGGCCGTTTGGACCTCGAGTGCTCGAATCACGGAATTGGACCAATATTTTCCAGAAGCTGCGCCAACGCCTGAAAGCATACGCAGCGACGTACGCATTTTCTACACCCAAGAGGGTATTTACTTCGCAGGGACATTTGAGGACGATCGCGCGCCCATCTTGTCACAGTTGACGCCTCGAGACCGCATTAACGCCAACACGGATTGGATACACATCATCCTGAATCCCTTCAACGACGGGGCGAACGACTTCAACTTCTACCTAAGTGCTGCGGGGGTTCAAGGAGATTCACGGGCCACGAGCAGCAACGATGAAGACGGCAGTTGGAACGCCGTATGGTGGAGCGCCGTGGTCAAAGAAGAACACCGCTGGTCATTCGAAATGTACATTCCCTACCAAGTACTGCGCATTCCACAGGGCGGCGCGGGAGCAAAAGTGCCAGCTTGGGGATTCAACATCAAGCGAAGCATAAGAAGCGACCGTACGATGTATAGTTGGAACCCCATCGATCGCAACTTTGATAATGAGAGCTTACAAAGTGGACTCCTCACGGGTATTAATGTCATTAATCCCCCCTTACGCATCAGTTTACGTCCGAACACTACAGGCTCTTACTTGCAAAATGGTAGCGGTCAAGGCAGATCCACCGGTGCTGTCGGAGCCGACATTAAAATAGGACTCAACAAAAGCTTTACACTGGACATGACCTTGCTCCCAGACTTTTCACAAGTCGCCTTCGATGAGCAGTTCGTGAATTTTGAAGCCTTCGAGCAGCAGTTCGACGAGAACCGCCAATTCTTCACGGAAGGCGTGAATCTGTTTAATAAGGCCGATCTCTTTTACAGCCGACGTATTGGGGGAAATCCGAAAAACTTCACCAATGCAAACCTTGGGGACTTGAGCAATACCACACAGAGTTTTACACGTATGCTTAATGCCACGAAACTCACGGGAACAACGGATAACAATCTCAGCATAGGATTCCTAAACGCCATCACAGCGGCCAACTACCTCAGGGGTACGGACAGCCTGGGCAATGCAGTAGAAGTCCTC
>CAXPFQ010000052.1:0-55847 GCA_964216615.1 Schleiferiaceae bacterium | reverse complement strand
GCAGTGAGAATCGAACTTTGATTCGGAGGTGAATAGTGGAGCGTCGCATGCGCGGCATGTGTAAGTGCCTTCTTCGAAGTGCATGTTGTATTCGCCGGTGAATGGGCGTTCGGTGCCCTTCTCACGGATTACAAAGTATTCTTGCGGGGTCAGTTGTTCTTTCCACTGTTGTTCAGTTTTCTCGAGCGGAAATTGGTCCGGTGCCTTGTTGATCATGGATTCATTGCTTTGTGCCTGGCAGGAGAGTAGTAGGCTGGTCAATACAGTGATGAGGAAGAGTTGTTTCATATAGAGTGTAACAACGAAGGGGCCTAAGGGTTTAAGCCGTGGAGTAGGAATTCTGTGGAGGTTTGAAGGACTTGGGGGTCGCGAAGGATGCGGCGGTGGCCCAAGCCTTCGGTTTCTATATATCGGCCGTTTTGGATGTTGTGGCCTACGAGACGCCCTAGTTCGATGGGGGTGTCGTTGTCATTAAGGTCGTGGAAGACCAGGGAAGGGATGGTATTGGTTTTGGCCAGAGAAGGGGTGCTGTAATCGTCGAAATCATCTCCATGGATGCCTTTGACGTAATCTACGAGGCCTTGCTTGACCTTGGCGTTGAAGCCTATAACGTCACAAAATAGATGTGCCATTTGGGAGATCAGGCCCGGCGGAGCATATAGGATTTGTTGTGCTATGGTGACTTTATACTCTTGAGCAGCAAAAAGGGTAGCATTGCAGCCAAGGCTGTGTGCAATGGCGGTGTGGATGGGGCCGTGGGAATTGGCTATTTGTTGGATGCATTGTGCGAAATGGGGCATCATCGTGCGCTTACCAGTGGCACCGCGGTGGGCAGGAGCATTGAAGCCTATGATGGTATATTCTTCGTAGAGGTTTGGGACATTGGTCTCGAGGTGATCTAGGAAGGCATGGAACTGGGAGAATCTACCTGCCCATCCGTGAATCAGAAGGATGTTTTTAGGGCCTGTACCGTGAATGTAGACGGGGTAGTTGTGGCCAGAGGGATGGTTGTATAGAGTTTTGGTGAATTTCTCTTCCCAGGGTTGTTCTCTCTTGGGAATGGGGAACGGGTAGGGCGTGAGGAACCAGCGCCAAGCAAGGCGTGAGGCGAGCGGGGTGCTTAGTGTTTGCGTGAGGTTGGCCAAGAGCCTCATCCACGCAGGGATCTTAAGTACGGGCGTTTGAGGTTGTTGGGGTCTGTTTGCCATGGGGCAAAGGTAGGTTGAGGAAAAAGAAAAACCCCAGTGTTTCCACTAGGGTTCTTAAGATGTGCCCAGAACAAGACTCGAACTTGCACGCGAATACTCGCACCACCCCCTCAAGATGGCGTGTCTACCAATTCCACCACCTGGGCATTGTTCAAACAAAGGTAGGTAATGAGTTGCCTTTGTCTCCAAAAAAAGAAAACCACCCTTTGAAGGTGGTTTTCTCTTAGTGATCCCTCAGGGGCTCGAACCCTGGACCCATACATTAAAAGTGTATTGCTCTACCAACTGAGCTAAGAGATCAACCTTAGTCCGCTTTGCGGGCTGCAAATATAAAGACGATTCTTTTTTCCGCAAGGTGGATTGAAAAAAATATGAACGTGATTTTTGGGTTACTTTTGAGTAAGGAACTGGAATACAATGAGAATCTTTCTTTTAGGGTACATGGCAAGCGGAAAAAGCACACTGGGCGCGGCTTTAGCTGAGTCGATGGATTGTGCTTTCGTGGACCTTGATAAGCTCTTGGAGGGCAGGTTGGGGATGCCGGTGGGAACGTATATTGATGAGAAAGGGGAGCTTTCGTTTCGAAAGGCTGAACACGAGGCCTTGATTTCTTGGTTAGCCCAAGGTCCGCATGATGCTGTGGTGGCTTTAGGAGGGGGAACGCCCGTATTTTATGATCATATGGCGCTGCTGAATGAGGCGGGGCGTACGGTGTTCTTAGATGTGAGCCTCGGAGAATTGGCCAGAAGGCTCAAAGGAAGTACGGATCGACCGCTCATTAAAAGCCAGGAAGATTTGGTGGAATTTGTGGCCAAACACCTCTTCGAGCGGCGTCCCTACTACAGTCAGGCGCAGGTGAGGTTGAAGGGTGATGATCTTGGGGTTTCCGAGCTTAGGGCTGTGCTTGAGATTTAAACTAAATACACATTGACGGCCTTACCGCCTACGACGTTGAGGTGGACGGTTTCTTGCAAGGTAGTGCTGAGACTGAGGCCTTTAACATCCGCTTTGACCGGGTAGCGCTTGTGGCTACGGTCCACGAGGACGGTGGTGCTGAGCACACGTGGGCGGAAGTTCATGAGCTTGATGACCGCCCAAAGGAGGGTACGGCCGCTGTTGAGCACATCATCCACGAGGGCGAGTTCGGCACCTTCTGGTAAGTCAACGTGCATTTGGTCGAGGACGGGGTTGTCCTTGTCCATCACGAGCTCGTGAAGGGTGACATCTATATCTGAAATCTCGCGCATGCGGGTGACTAATTGATCCGCTAACCAATAGCCATTGTCCTTGATACCAACCACGTGTAAAGTTTTGGCACGACTGTGACGGTCGTACAATTCCCATGCGAGTCGTTGGATTTTGAATTGGATCTCTTCTGCGTTAAGAATTTCAGAGGTGCTCATACTGTTATTTGATATGAAGCGTGAAGTTACGCTCTTAGGACCAATTCAACAACGTTTTCAATATGATGCGTCTGAGGGAACATATCCACGGCACGGCTTTGGATCACGTTATACTTCTCGGATAGTAAGCCCAGATCGCGCGCCTGAGTCGCGCTGTTACAGCTGACATAGACCATGCGGGGAATTTCGAGCGCCAATAATTGGGCCACTACATCCTTGTGCATACCCTCTCTCGGAGGATCGGTTACAATGATGTTTGGACGCCCGTGTTTTTGAATAAACTTATCCGTAAATACGTCTTTCATATCGCCTACATAGAATGTCGCATTATCAATTTGGTTGTTTTCTGCATTGATCTTCGCATCTTTGATGGCCTCAGGTACGAGCTCAATACCCACTACTTCCTTAGCCTTCTCGGCCATAAATAGGGCAATGCTGCCTGTTCCAGTATAAAGATCAAAGACCAGGTCAGTAGGCTTAATATCAGCCATATCTAGGGCCACTTTGTAGAGTTCGTACGCCTGGTCTGGGTTGGTTTGATAGAAACTCTTTGGACCCAATTTAAACCTGAGTTCCCCCTCGCCACTATACTTGGGCATGGCCTCCTCGATGTAAGGCTGCCCGTAGAAGGTGTGGATATCTAAATCATATAAGGTATCGTTACCCTTCGGATTGATGGTGTATTGTAAGGAGGTAATCTCAGGGAAGACTTCGACAAGGTCGTTCAATAGTGCTTCGCGCTCGGCTTGGAGCTCAGTACGAAACTGGATCACTACCAATACATCGCCCGTACTGGCCACACGAATCATCATCGTGCGCAGCCATCCCTCTTGCGAACGAGGGTTGAAGAACGGCAAGTTGCGCTGAATGGCCCAATCGCGAATGAAATTGCGAATGGCATTGCTCGGTTCCGGCTGCAGGTGACAGGTATCAATATCGAGCACCTTGTCCCAAAATCCCGGGATGTGGAAGCCGGCGCCGCGGCGCTCCTCGAAGGTTTCGCCGCTCTCGAGCTGCGCTTGGGTCAACCATTTATTGTCGGTAAAGCTGAACTCTAGTTTGTTGCGGTAGCGGTATTGTTTCGCGCTCCCGAGGATGGGGTAATAGGTTTGAGGGGTGATGTGCCCAATTTTTTTCAAATTCTGCCGCACCTCTTTCTCCTTGTAAAACAGCTGCTTGTCGTAATCCAAATTCTGCCACTTACAACCGCCACATACTCCAAAGTGCTCGCACTGGGCTTCAATGCGGTCCGCACTGTGCTCGTGTATGTGGATGACCTTGCCCTCGAGGTAAGCACGACGCTTTTTCGTCACCTGAACATCTACCACATCCCCAGGTACTCCGCCATTGACGAAAACCACGCGATCATTGTGGCGCCCTACCGCTTTGCCTTTGTTGCCCAAATCTGTGAGGTGCACACGCTCAAGGTTGGGGATACGTCTGTTCTTTCTTCCCATGCCGTAAAAATACCTATAAAAGAAAGGGCGGCCCGCAGGCCGCCCTTCAATATTTAACAACTAGTGCTTATTACTGCACAATCACCGGTTGAGCATGGCTTGCGCCGCGCGTTGTAGTGATGAGCAGGTAAGTACCAGGTGCCAACGAAGCGGTAGGAATCTCTGCGCGGTGGCCGCCTGTGAAATCTGCCTGGGTGCGCACGAACTCGCGACCCGCCATATCCACAAGACGAACGGTGGCTTCCTCGCTGAAATCACCCTCCACGAACAACACATCGGTGGTTGGGTTCGGGTAGATGTTCATTTGTGCCGCGAGTGAGTTTTCGAATTGGCCAATCGTATATGTGGCATCCACACTCTGCAATACTTCCTTCGTACTGGCGTCTTGAATCCATAGGATAACGCCCAGGTTCTCAAAGTCTTCCACGGTGTGGTTGGTGCTGAGGTTCACTGGGCTCTGTGCGCTCGGAGGCAATACGTACGTACCGTTGAATGTGTAGCTCAATTGCTTGGTTACCGTAGAGCCAGAAGTCAAGGCGCTCAAGCTTTCACCTGATGAGCTTGGCATGAGTTTCTTCACAACGTGGAAGAACTCCGTTTCACCGTTGGTCTTCACGTTGGCTGTATCGCGCAATGAGTAGATGGCTGCAAAAAGCTTCAAGTTGTTGCTGCTCACATCCGCCAATGGCGTGATGGTCACATCCGTTTCGATGGTTTTGCTCCAACGAGACCAAGTCGCTGACATCTGAACGAACGCCGGTTGGTTTTGGTAGTAATCATATACTGCTTGAGTCAGGGCGTTTCCGTTGCCGTCCCAGCCGCCGTCAATTTCTACGCGTGGTACTGAGTTGATGCCGTAGAACGTGCGACGGTCACCGCCTTCGCTGAAGTAGTATGGATCACCCGTTCCTGGCCAGCTCATTTGGTATTTGATAGAGTTGTGCTCGCCAGGGTTATCGTCGAATACAGCTTCCATCGTAGTATTTGCTGGCGTACATGGGGCACAGGTCGAAGAAGTAAAGGTCTCGTACAATGGGTAACGCTGCGTCAACGCTGTCACGACTTGTACCGTCAATGAAACGGTATCGTTAGCGGTGTTTTGGTCGTTGTTAGAACCGTTTAGGCCGCTTAACCAAGCCTTTATTTCATAAGAACCGGTAGTTGATGGGTTCCAATTTGTTCCTGAAGACAAGGTTCCCGTCGCTCCACTGGCAATGCTCAAGCTGCTCAATGACGAGGTCACTGGCGTACCGCCGTCGACACTGTAGTTGAAGGTAGCGCTGGTTAACGTCTGTGCACCGTTATTCACGAAGTCCGCCTCGATGGTATAAGGTGCCGTGTTCAAGCCAAGGTATGGGCTAACGTTTAGGCTCACACCGCCCATCTCGTAATCTGGTTGAACGCCTTGGATGAAGGTGTAGTGCGTGTTGTCCGATCGGTCAGGAGCATTGGTGCTCTGGCTGGCCACACCGTTCAAGCTGTCGATCACCGTACTGCTGACACGTACCCCAAGGTTTAGTGAACCTGAGAAGGCTGCCGTGCGTTGGTCAACGATGTAGATATTGTTGGTAGATTCTTCCATCACAATAGACCAGTACGTCCAGTGGCTACCGCTCGTGCCGGTGCCGCTGTATGAGCTGAACATTACCCAGTGTTGACGGTTCGGAGAAGTTCCGAAGGTGGCCTTGGCCACTTGGTCGTTCGAACCACTGCCGTTAATCCCCAACACACAGATCGATGAATCCGGTACGTTGCTGCTCGCCAATGATACCGCTGTACCGCCGCTGTTGTTGGCGGGGCTACTGGCTTGCGAGAAGGTAAGGATACCGGTATTCGAAACGCGGTAGGTCGTTACCGTATCGCCATTGAACAAAAAGTTGAATGGGATGCTCTGTGACGAAGTGTACGTTCCGGCACTTTGAGAAGCGCTAAGAATAGAGGACCAAGTAGAGGGTAGACCTCCGCTCACCGGATACTCCGAATCTTCCTGATTAATATTATTGGGGTTGCCTGAGGCACCCGAGAGGTGGTAGTATTGCGCTTGCGCAGTCAAACCAAAAGCCACCGAAAGAATTGCGAGTAATAGTTTTTTCATAATTGTTCGTGATTTGATTTGTTGAAGTTATCAAATTCTGCACTAATCGGCCACAACGCACTTATATTTGTAGCACACCCAAATAATTTAAATGATATCGAGCATGGATTCTAACGCTTTGATGCACCTTGAAGATACGTACGGCGCCCACAATTATCATCCGCTACCCGTTGTTTTAGACCGAGGCGAAGGCGTGTATGTATGGGACGTGGAAGGCAAAAAATACTTTGACTTTCTCTCTGCCTACAGTGCGGTGAATCAAGGCCATTGCCATCCGAAAATCGTTGGCGCCATGGTGGATCAAGCCAAGCAATTGACTTTGACCTCGCGCGCTTTCTTCAATAGCCAGCTTGGTGTGTACGAGAAATACATCTGCGACACATTTGGTTTTGATAAGGTGCTTCCCATGAATACTGGGGCAGAAGCTGTGGAAACGGCGTTGAAGATCGCCCGAAAGTGGGGGTACGAGAAAAAAGGCGTGCCACAGAATCAAGGGGTTATTGTCGTGTGTGAAGGAAACTTCCACGGACGTACGACCACGATCATCTCTTTCAGCGACGATCCAGATGCGCGCAACAACTTCGGTCCGTATACCGGTGGTTTTGTGAGTGTACCTTATAATGATTTAGGCGCCTTAGGTTTTGCTTTGGCGAATGAAAACGTGGTCGGTTTCTTGGTGGAGCCTATCCAAGGTGAGGCTGGGGTGAATACGCCTGCAGATGATTTTGTTGCGAAAGCCAAAGCCATGTGTGAAGCACGCAATGTACTCTTCATTGCCGATGAGGTTCAAACAGGCATTGCACGTACAGGATCTTTGGTGGCCGTGTGTGGAAATTGTTCTTGTGGCAACACCTGTGAGCGCGGGGAGACCTACACAAAACCAGATCTTTTGATTTTAGGGAAGGCCTTGTCGGGCGGGGTATATCCCGTGAGTGCGGTCTTGGCAGATAACGAAGTCATGGAGGTGATCAAACCCGGCCAGCACGGTTCGACCTTTGGTGGAAACCCTATTGCGGCAAAAGTGGCGATCGCAGCCCTTGATGTGGTGAAAGAGGAGGGATTGGCCCCTCATGCTCGCGCCATGGGCGAGCACTTCCGCGCCGAAATGAATAAAATCATCGGGGAAACCGACCTCGTAACGAAAGTGCGCGGTAAGGGTTTGTTGAACGCGATCATTATCAACGATACGCCAGATAGCTCAACGGCTTGGGACATATGTATGGCCTTGAAAGAAAACGGTCTTTTAGCGAAGCCTACGCATGGAAACATTATCCGATTCGCTCCGCCACTAGTCATGACCAAAGCACAACTCGACGAGTGTATTGCCATCATCCGCAAGACCCTCTTGGAATTTAAGAAATAATGAACTGGGCCACCGCCTTCTTCGCTGGGGATGAGCATCCCGACCACCACAAGCCCCTCGACGGGTTGCGTGGCTTGGCAGTGTTGATGGTGGTCTTTGGCCATGGGGCGAATCACGGCCTAGGACCATTCGGACCAGATAGTATGCTTATCCGTGGCAAACTGGGTGTGTACCTCTTCTTTGTGTTGAGCGCTTACCTACTTGATCGTCAAATCATCAAAATGTTCCAACAGGGTAGGGCAAAATGGGACTACTGGCTATATTATATGAGCCGTCGCGTCCTGCGCATCTTCCCACTGTTCTTCCTCGCATTAGTCGTATTCCGATTAGCCAATGAGGCGGGTCTAAACGTGAAGATCCAAAATTGGGGCCAATTATGGGAGCATCTCGCCCTACAACGCGGCGACCACATCTTCTGGTCCATCCCCGTCGAATTCAAATACTACCTGATCAGTCCCATCTTACTCTTTTTTTTCCACTGGGTCCTTCGCTGGAACCTCTGGGCCATGGGCATCACTTTCGCCGTACTCTTCATGGGCGTATACCAATATTCCGTGCACTGGCAGCCTGAAGATACCAGTACATTATTGTACCTGAACATCTTTTTGATGGGTACGCTGGTTGCGGTATTGGAACGATGTGTGCCCAATTTCTGGAGCGCCCTCCGCACCTTCAAACCGGCCTCCTCGCTAGGCTGGTCTGTCATTCTAGCCTTTAGCTTGTGGTCGTGGAAAATGGATGATTTTACCAATATCAACACCTTCCTACCCGCAGCTGCCCTATGGTCCATCGCCCTCGCCGCTACCTTCGGCCCCGGATGGTGGGCGTCGCTACTCTCGTTCAAGCCCTTGCGATGGGTGGGTAAAGTTTCTTTCAGCATGTACCTCTTCCATATCCCCGTGTTGATGTGGGTGAAGACTTGGGCCGTACCTAGTGGTCTGCTTTGGTTCATTTACCTCGGACTGACCGCACTGGTTTGTGCTGCCACATTCCTGCTCGTCGAGCGCCCCCTACAACGATTCAAGCCGTTCACCTATGGACCAAAATCAACGTAAAGAGCTCCTAATCAAAGCCATGTCCGAGGGCATGACCTACGAGGATTACGCTGCCTTCAACAAACAATTGGCCAAAGAAGGTAAAACCACCGGTCCTCAAAAGGACGCCTACGTAAACTACACCAAGCTGGGCGCTGCACGCATGAAGCGTTGGGAGAAAATGTACACGCCGTCTGAAGCCTTTTTGCAAACCCTCGCCGCCCGAGTGCAAGAAGGTGAGCAGTGGTTGGTGTTCAGCGAACCTTGGTGCGGCGATGCCTCTCACAACCTGCCGTTCATAGCCAAATGGACCAAGGCCTTGGGCATTGAATTGCGGGTGGTTTTGCGCGACCATAACTTGGACTTGATGGATGAGTTTTTGACAGGTGGCGGAAGATCCATTCCAAAACTGGTCCGATTATCTGCAGATTTCCAAATCCTCAACACCTGGGGTCCACGTCCCGCGCCGCTGACCGAACATTACAATGCATGGCGCGCGAAAGAAGATTTCAATTATCCAGATTGGGTACTCTTTGCCCAAGATTGGTACAACAAGGACAAGGGAAGGAGTTTGGAGGTGGAGTTCTTAAAGTAGGCTATTCTGCGATTTTGAACTCAATACTCATATTTAGAGCATTGGCGACAAGCGCAAAGTTGGAGAGACGAATGTCCTCGCCTTTTTCTATCCTGCTGATGTATGGTCGTTTCTTACCAATAGATTGTGCGAGGTCTTCTTGGGTCAAGCCCAATTGCTTACGTCGATATTTAATGACCTCGGCGAAGTAATTTGAAAATGCTTTGTGGTTAAACGCCTCTCGACTAGCAGTCCCAGCCTCTCCAAATTTGGAGTCAATGATTTCATTAAGGTTGATCAGTTCATTCATTTCCTAAATATATTTTCAACAGCTCATTACCTCGGCTCAAAGCCTTCCGGTAATCTTTTGTGCTCTTTTTTACAAATCCATTCAGACAGATTACCTTTTTAGCTAGTGTGAAATTTTCGTGATCCATGGGGTAGAGTATAAACCTGTATTCCTGACCAGCCTTCACTCGTAATTCATAGAACCGTGTGTTAGTGAGCTTCTTTACGTAAGGCGCACCAACCACTTGAATCTCAATGAGCACTGCGATGACTTCGTAGAATTTATCTAGGACGCGCTGTGGTTGCTCTGAAATAAAGGCATGGCACTCGGGAGTCATTTTAATTTCACGCTTCACAAATGTAACGAATTAATTACATTCTATGCCGTTTGAAGAACATAGAATCCAATTAAGTTGATCCCCCCTAGAGGTGAAATCCAAATAATGTGAAAAAAGAAAACTTATAAAGGCCCTACTTCGACCCGTTCTCCTTCAGGTTGACGTACATCTTCTCAAATGTGGCGTAAACCTCCGCCAAGAAGCCCTCCGTAAGGGCATCTTTAACATCGCCCACTGCGGGATGGCTGTCTTTCATGAATTTGAAGCCTTGCTTCATTGGGCCCGCTTCAAACTCCACGTAATGCCAGCGCTCCATCGCGTAAATGGTGGTTTTAAACTGTTTGGTACTCCAAGATTCAACTATTCGCATGGCTAGAAATCCACGTGGACTTTAAAGTTCAACAATCGATTGGTCATGTAGTTCGGTACCGCATACTGCCCGGCAGCGCTGATGTCCTTGACCCAAAGGTAACTCACGGTATTGCGCGCTTGCAGTAGGTTGAAGATTTCTGCACTGATCCATACCTCTTCAAATTGCTGGGTCCAATTTCCTTTGAGCACCTTGATAAACCCTATATCCGCACGACGGTAAGGCGGGCTGCGGAAGGATCTATCTTCTGGCTGTGCAATCTCATTGCCTATACCATCTGGACCAAAAGGAAAGCCACCGCCGACCATCAAGGTCAAAGACAATCGGGTAGAGGGATCGTTCGGTAAATAATCTTGGAAGTACACCGCAAAATTGAATCGCGTATCGGTAGGTCGGGCATGCCATCCCTGTACGAAGCTGGTGGTGCTGCGCTCCTGTGCGCGGAACAAGCTAAAGGTGAACCAGCTGTCGGTACCTTTCACAAACTCGCCATTGATTCGGGAATCGATTCCATATACTCGAGCTAGCCCGTCATTGTTGCCTTGGTAGCGAATGCGCACATTCTCTACATCAAATAAATTCACGCGCTGCAACCCCTTGTAATAGGTTTCCAAACTCCATACAAAGGGACGGTTCCACAGGTTGAAGTAGCGGTCTTGGCGTGCGATAAGGTGCAGGGCCTGCTGACTCTTCACCTCCGTATTTAGGGTGCCGTCCTTCAAACGCATTTCGCGGTAGAAGGGGTATTGGTCGTACAAGCCGGCGCTCAAGGTCCAGCGGTAATCGGCCAAAAGGCCACCCTCCGGGGTAAACTTAACATTTGCGCGGGGGCTGATACGGACTTCATTCGATAATTGGGCCCATTGCATTCTTGCACCCACATTGTAGCGCCAAGTGCCTTTATCGACCGCTTTGGCGCCGCTCACATTCATCCAAGCCTTCGCTCTGGTATTGATTAAGGTCTGAGTGGCGGACACATGGCTGTAGAGTTCCAAACCTTCGGCAGGAGTGCTGTACAATCTTCCGCTAATGACACTATCTAGGGTGCTGCCGGTGTAGGGTAGGCTATAGCCCGCACTATCGATGCGTTCCCATTCCTTGTAGCGATCATAGATGTTTTCGCCCTGGACCAAGGCTCCGATGCTCAAATCAACATTGTTAAAGCTGATCATTTCGTCGTACTTGAGATTGCCGATATAGGCGTCGAGGAAGTTGCGACGGAAATCTTGGAAGGCACCCACGCCGCGCACCAAGGTGATCTCGCCGAAGTCGTCGGAGCCCAAGTCGTTGTTGAGCTCATTCAAGCGGTAGTAGCCAATGACATCGGTAATCTCCACTTCCGTAGTGTGGAAGCCTGTAGCGGAGAAGGTGCGTACGCCACCGCCTGCAATGCCAGTGATGGTGGTGTATTTGGTTGCCATGAACTGGGTATCGTATCCGAACTGTTCCTTACCGTCGAAATAGACGTTGAGCCTCAAGGCTTCCTGCAGAGAGCCAAAGTTTGTTTGTCGGTTCTGCGGAATCTGATTCATTCGGTTGTGCGCGATATGGGCAAAGAACTCCAGCCGTGCATGTCCGTAATCGCCTTCTTCATTGCCATACAGCCGGCTCAATAATACCTGTCCGTCTGCATTGACCGGGAAATAATCGCTTTGCACATCCGTGGCATTGAGTAGGAGGGCATTATTGCGGTAGCGCAATCCAGTGGCCACCGTCCAAGGGCCTGAATTTTGTTTCAAGGCCCAGCTTGCACCTGTCAAGGAAGTTTCCGCAGTCATTTCACGGAAGCCGGGTCCTCGTGGGTAGGCATAATTCACATCTAACACCGAACTGAGCTTATCGCCATACACCGCACTGAAGCCGCCGGCACTAAAGTTTATACTGGTGACCAAATGTGGATGAATAATACTCATTCCTTCTTGTTGACCGGCCCGTGCCAAGAACGGACGGAAGACCTCAAATCCGTTGATGTATACAAGGTTCTCGTCGAAATTCCCGCCACGTACGTTGTATTGCGCGCTCATTTCATTTCGAGAGCTCACCCCAGCGAAGGTCTTGACGACCCCTTCTACACCGCCTTCCGCGCCCGTGGTAAATCGGATGTCCTTGCCGTATACTGTGGTGCCTTTTTCGGCAGTGCGCTCGCTCTGGACCTCGACTTCATCCAAGAGGGTGGAGTCCATGACTTGCGCAGTGGCGGCCCATGGCAAGAGCCCTAGGATGAGAAGAAATCTTTTCAAGTTATTTGCGTTTCAGGCTTTGGAATAATTCGGTCCAAGCAAAGGGATTGGACAATGCGCCCAGAATTGCAGAGGCTCCGGAGCCACCGTAGTAGCGACCTTGATTGTAGAGTTGCTGGTTCTGCATAGTGATTAAGTAATCTTGCATCTCCGCGGCATCATAGCCCATGGCTTGGGCGCGCGCACGCAGTTCATCGAGGGCGAGGTTTCGCTGTGCAATATCCAGTTCTGTGGTTTGGATTTCCATTGCCAAAAACTCCTCTTTAAAGTTTTCTTTCGACGGCCAAGGGTAGACAATCACAGGGTCTAGGATCGTCCTGTCCCACTCTAAAATGATCCGTGCTAAAAAGTTATCGCCCTCTAATGTGTCCGGTACCCAGAAACGGGTCAGCTTGAATCCTATGTGCTGAAATAATACGGTATCCCCGGGCATGACCACCAATGAAAAAAATCCATCATGATCACTCATGTTTATTTGCCCTCGACTCTTTACCAGGATTTGTACGTTAGGAAGTAATTGGACCAAACTATCATTACTCACTACTACACCGTGCAGCTGTATGGGCTCTCTTCCTTGTGCCTGTGTATTGAGCGCTGCTAAAAGGAATCCAAAAAGAAGGATTATTTTTTTCATAAGGTGATGCTGTATTCTTCCACCGTGGTATTGCCCACGCCATCAATAACAACCACCCGCAAATTATGGTTTCCGGCGGGGATATCCTTGGGAACGATCACTTTTAACAAACCCTTTTTATAGTCAAAATCAATACGAGCAAATTCTCCGTTTATTCGTGCACTGTATGCATCAACACCAGTTTTATCGTCTGATGCTCGAACAAGAAGTTGTCGGAAATTGCTGTTCGAACGGGCAGATGGCGTGCGACTGACGATACTGATCTTAGGCTTTTGAAGATCTTGGTCCAATTCATACGTCCCTGTACTCCGTGTTTTAAACTTCATCACATCGCCCTCTCGCTCACCTGTAATCGCGCTCTTCTTGCCTTTGTGGTCGACCTCCCAAAGAAACCAGCCGACTCCTGGGATCTGTGTACTGTCTAAGGTCCAATTTAAAGTCATGTTCGTCTGCAATGGCACATAACCGCCGCCAATGATATATTGTCCATTGCCTTTATCGCCCATCATGAAATCATAGGTCGTGTGGTACAAGGCACCGGCTGGAATGGTAAATTGAATTGGGCCCAAAGTCAATGAATGCGCCATATCCCAAGGAAGTACGGATTGATCTAACATCCATTTCATCGAGTGCTGCGTTCCTTTCACATAAAACGTAAAGGCATTCGTATTGCCCTCGAAGTCTTTGATGTGTACATCTACCTTAATTACGCTGTCCTGAGCCACGGTAATCCATCCTTTAGAAGTGCGAAAAGCAGGCTCCGTCATTTCATCGGTCGTGGTAAGGTCAAGAGGATTATTGTCCAATTCGTACAAACGTGTATACCTTACCCCTTGAGAACAGTACAAATCATAATTAATATGTGCGTTGATGAATCTCGTCGTGTTGAAGTTGATGCGTTTATAGTGCGCCGTAAAAAAGTTTTTGCCTTCCACAGCGGCTTCAATAGCATAAACACCGTTGTTATTATTGGCCAGATCTTGCTTGTCCGTGGTAAATAGATCAATCCCCAAGGCCATCTCTGCTGAAATCGTATCGCCCGGTTTGAAGGCGCCTGTAGTGTTGAAATCTTGCCCGGTCCATCTTAATCCGCGCATATCCGGCTTGCGAGTATCCTTGACCGGCAGTCCAAATTCCAAAGGATTCAATGGTTCTTCTGTCTTGGTATCGCGGATCTCAAAGTGAAGGTGAGGGCCAGAAGATCCCCCAGTATTTCCTGAAAATGCAATCATCTCACCTTTCGAAATGGAGAATAGGTTTCTTTCTGGATATAAGTTCCCATTATTTTTATTTTGATCACGCAGCTGATTTTCCACCCATTGCTCAATTTCCGGGGCAAAAGCATTCAAATGACCGTATACTGAAGTATATCCTTCGGGGTGACGAATATATAACGCATTCCCATAGCCGTATGGATTCACGGCTATTCTGCTGACATAACCATCTGCTATGGATAGTACCTTTAATCCACTGCGTCCCTGTGTCTTAATGTCGATACCGCTGTGAAAATGATTGCCTCGAAGTTCGGCAAATGTGCCGCTTAATACGAGGGGAATATCCAGAGGAGCCTGGGGTTCAAAGGTTTGGGCGTGCTGAACTGAAGGCGTTAAGAAAATGCCGAATATGAGTAAGAATTTCTTCATGCTACAAATCTACAATTATGGTATCTTTGATGGAAACTGATTTACATGTCAAGTGAAATTTCAGACTTAGTTCGCCGAGTGACTCATAAAACCCAAAGATTGGTTGAGGTCAATGATGAATTACGTCAGAAAATCAACGAACTAGAAGAACAAGTGGATCATTTGCAAGAGACACTAATGGCCTTGCAAGCGGAGCACTCGGACTTTGAAAATCAGTTACAACAACGCAATCTAGCGCTTACAGTCCAAAGTGGTTTGCCCGCACGTGATTCATACAGCGAAGAAAAGATTGCCGAGTTGGTGCGGGAAATTGACCGCTGCATGAAATTGTTAAGTGCCTAATCTCCGTGAGTGAGACGTTAAAAATAAAAGTGACCATTGCCAACAGGGTATATCCGCTGACCGTGAAAACGGAGGAGGAGGAGCAAATCCGAGCGGCCGTGAAAACCATAAACGACGCAGTAGCGAGGTTTGAAAGCCGTTACGCTGTTCAAGATAAGCAAGATGTGCTCAGTATGTGTGCCTTGCAACTCGCTTCGAAAACGGAAATTGCACTCAAACAATCTCAAGCCGTTCAATCCCAGGCCAGTGAAGCATTGGCTGACGTTGAAGCCTTACTTAATACGGCTTTACAAGGAGAATAACGTTTCCCGCACTTGCTATTTTTGTGCTAAACTCAACGAGCACGTTGTTATGTTGTTGACTCGCAGCGTTACGAGCAGGCCGCCATTCCTTTTGGGGAAGAGCTCGCTCCAGCGGAAGGTCAAGACGAAGCGGCAGCGACAGATCCTGATATTAAGGAGTTTAGACAACATGCTAGCAGGTGCGGGTTTTTAACAACTTTAACCCTACGAGGTATGAACCAAGAAATAATTTTTGCGGTTGTTGGACTTTTAGTAGGCTTGGGCGGAGGCTATGTCCTTTGGCAAAACGCGATGAAAAAGAAGAGCGCGTTGATGCTGTCCGAAGCTGCGAAAGAAGCCGAGCAAATTAAAAAAGACCGCATCCTTGAGGCTAAGGAAAAATTCCTGAACCTTAAAGAAGAACACGAGCGCGCGGTACAAAAGCGTGATCAAAAATTGGCTGAACGCCAAAACTCATTTCGTGAGAAGGACGAGCGTCTACGCCAGAGTATTCAAGAATACAAGCGAGATGAGCGTAATTTACAAAAGGAGAAAGAGACACTGACAAAAAAACGTGAGGCGCTCGATGCCAAAACCAAAGAGGTAGAGAAATTACGTGATAAACAAATCGCACAGCTCGAAGCCTTGACAGGTATGACGGAAGAAGAGGCGAAGGAGCAGATGATCCAAGCCTTAAAAGACAAGGCAAAGCTGGATGCTCAGGCCTACATCCAAACTACCCTGGAAGAAGCTAAAATGACGGCCTCTCAAGAGGCGAAAAAGGTAGTGATCCAAAGTATTCAGCGTGTGGCTACGGAAAACGCAATAGAGAATGCGGTCTCTGTTTTCAACATTGAAAACGACGATATTAAAGGGAAAATCATTGGTCGTGAAGGGCGTAATATTCGCGCCATCGAAGCGGCTACTGGGGTAGAAATTATCGTGGATGATACACCAGAAGCCATATTGCTAAGTTGTTTTGATCCAGTTCGTCGCGAGGTAGCTCGTTTATCAATGCACAAACTCGTCAGCGACGGACGAATTCATCCTGCACGTATTGAAGAGGTGGTGGCGAAAACCACTCGTCAAATAGAGGAGGAAATCATTCAGATTGGTAAGCGCACTGCTATTGATTTGGGTATTCATGGGTTGCACCCGGAGCTTATTAAGACTGTGGGTCGCATGAAATACCGCTCGTCTTATGGACAGAACCTGTTGCAACACAGCCGCGAAGTGGCTAATCTCTGTGCCATTATGGCGTCAGAATTAGGCTTGAATCCTAAACTGGCGAAGCGCGCAGGTCTCTTGCACGATATTGGTAAGGTGCCGCATGAGGAAACGGACCTACCGCACGCCATCCTAGGCATGCAGTGGGCAGAGAAGTACGGTGAGAAGCCAGAGGTATGTAATGCCATTGGTGCGCACCACGACGAGATTGAAATGACTTCGTTGATTTCTCCTATTGTCCAAGTTTGTGATGCGATCTCAGGTGCTCGTCCGGGAGCACGTCGCATGGTTGCGGATAGTTATATTCAACGTTTGAAAGATTTAGAAAACGTCGCCTATGACTTTGATGGAGTAACCAAGGCCTATGCCATCCAGGCGGGTCGTGAGCTCCGTGTGATGGTAGAGAGCGAGAAAGTGACCGATGCCATGGCAAGTCAAATCTCATACGACATCTCTCAAAAGATCCAAAATGAAATGACCTATCCAGGTCAGGTTAAAGTTACCGTGAT
Source organism: Schleiferiaceae bacterium (assembly GCA_964216615.1). Lineage (GTDB taxonomy): Bacteria > Bacteroidota > Bacteroidia > Flavobacteriales > Schleiferiaceae > UBA10364. Next base: position 38,841 of record CAXPFQ010000052.1, on the reverse strand, counting down.
TCGCGAGTTGCGTTCAGTGAATGTGGCGAAGTAAGATTGCGAGTATATAAGCAGAAAAGACGCCCCGCTTGGGGTGTTTTTTTTACCCTTACGCGTCCAATTCCACCGCCCAAGCCAACACCTTTTCAATCAACGACTCCACCACGCTGGCCGGATCGTCATGAAAAGTGCCTAGGCTACGATTGGCGAGCAAGGCAGAGAAGCTGTAGGCCTCATGGCCCAGGAGGTGTGCCAAGGCGTAGATGCCGGCGGTCTCCATCTCAAAGTTGGTGATGTGAGTACCTGCAACGCTTTGGGTGTAGAGGCTGTCCATGGCCTGGGTGAATACGCTCGTGGAGCGAATGGTGCGGCCCTGTGGGGCGTAGAAGCCTGGAAGGGTAGCGGTGATGCCGGTTTGGACGTTGGGGATAGAAAATAATTGGTCCCCGCTAAACGTCGCTGGTATAAAAAAGGGCGCAAATGGCGCACCTTCGATAGCTACAGTTTGGAATTCGTGCTCATAGAAAGGTAAGAGGCCGTCGAAACTAAGGGCGCCATTGCTGCAAAGGTGGGTACCTAAGGGTAAGTTTGGATCGATGGCCCCAGAAGTGCCGATACGAATAATGGTCAATTTCCTGAACGATGGGCGGTCTTCTCTTGTTACAGGATCGATGTTTACCGCAGCATCAAGTTCATTCATGACGATATCAATGTTATCCGTGCCCATGCCGGTGGAGAGGACGAGGACTTCTTGGCCCTTCAGGGTGCCGCGAACGATGTTGAATTCTCGGCGGATTTTGGTCCAATGGATTTGGTCGAAATGGGCAGTGACGCTGGAAACGCGGTCTGGATCACCTACGGTAAAAACGAGGTTGGGAATATCTTCGCCACGAAGGCCGAGGTGGTACACACTGCCGTCGGGATTTAGGATGAGTTCAGACGCGGAATAGGACATCGTATAGTAAGTTTGTTCCCTCAAAAGTAAAGGAAGTGAAAGCAGAGATTATCACCATAGGCGATGAAATTTTAATTGGGCAGATCGTAGATACGAATAGTGCTTGGCTGGGACAGGTCCTCGGCGAGGAAGGTATTGAGGTTACGCGCATCAACAGTATTTCAGATACGCCTGAGGCGATCATTGGTGCTATTGAAGGATTGTATTCGGAAACGCAACTTGTTTTGATGACCGGCGGGCTGGGACCTACGAAAGATGATTTGACCAAGCAAACCTTGGCGCAATACTTCGGTAGTGAGATGGTTTTTCGTGAAGATGTTTGGGACCACATCGTTGAGTTGTTTAAAGGCTTTGGCCGTACACCGGTGGAACGCAACAAGCAGCAAGCGCTTGTTCCAGAGGTATGTGAAGTAATTTTTAACCATAAGGGGACGGCACCGGGGATGTTATTCCGTCATGAAGGCCGCCGCATTATTAGCATGCCTGGTGTGCCTTATGAGATGAAACACATTGTACAGGATGGCCTACTACCTCTACTTCGGGATGAGATTGATTATCAAATCATTCACCATACATTGTTTGTGGTGGGTGTGCCAGAAAGTGTATTGGCCGACCGTATAGAGCCATTTGAAGAGGATTTTGCCACAAGTATAAAACTAGCCTACCTGCCTAAACCAGGTCTTGTCCGTCTTCGATTGACTGCTCGCGGGAAACGCTCAGATGATTTAAAAGGTGATATACGGCGAGCCACAGAAACGTTGCGCAAAGCTGTGGGAAATGACCTAATGGACGGATCGAACAAGGCCATTGAGGAATATTTAGGGGAGGTGCTGACCAAGCGTGGCCTCACCGTAGGAGCGGCAGAAAGCTGTACTGGTGGAGGTATTGGCGCAGCTTTAGTGAGTGTGGCTGGGTCTTCCGCGTATTTCGAAGGCAGTATAGTCGCCTACAGCTATGATATCAAAGAAACTATGCTGGGTGTGGATCACCATACCATAGTGACTAAAGGTGCTGTGAGTGAAGAAGTTGTTCGTCAAATGGCGGAGGGTGCTCGTAAACGATTAAATGTAGATTTCGCGGTTGCGGTCAGTGGAATTGCCGGTCCGGGGGGTGGAACTCCGGATAAACCGGTAGGCACAAGCTGGATTGCAATTGCAGGTCCAACCCGTACCATTGCTGAGAAATTCACCTTTGGCAAGGTGCGCGAAAGAAACATTCAAAAAACCATTTTCGCGGCTCTTAATAAGTTGCTTAAAGAAGTTGAAGATTACAGCACTTAAATAGTTGGTCAATAATATTTATTGTCCTAATTTTGCAAACCATTTTGGTACAACCCATAAGATAATAAGATTATGTCACGTGTTTGTGATTTGACAGGTAAGAAGGCAATGACCGGAAACCACGTATCTTTCTCGAATAAGAAGAACAAGCGTAAGTTTAACGCTAACTTGTTTACCAAGAAATTCTACATTCCCGAGGAAGACCGTTGGGTTACGTTGAAAGTTGCAGCTTCGACATTGAAAACGATCAATAAAAAAGGAATCTCTGCTGTGCTTAAAGAAGCTGAAGCAAAAGGATTCGTTGTAAAATAATTTAGAACATGGCGAAGAAAGGTAACCGCGTTCAAGTAATCCTAGAGTGTACCGAGCACAAAGAATCAGGTATGCCGGGTACTTCTCGTTATATCACAACCAAGAACAAGAAGAATACGCCAGACCGTATGGAGTTGAAGAAATACAACCCTATCCTTAAGCGTATGACTGTTCATAAAGAGATTAAGTAAGATGGCAAAGAAAGTAGTAGCAACGCTTAAGAGCGCAGATGCAAAGCAGTTCACCAAGGTGATCAAAGCTGTTAAGACTCCTAAAGGAACATACTCTTTCGAGGAGCGCGTTGTGTCTAAGGACATGGCGAACGACTTCTTGAAATAAGATTCCGTCTTTATACCGATATTTGAACCACTCCTCGGAGTGGTTTTTTTATATCTAACCCATTGAACCATGAGCTTCTTTTCGAAATTCTTTACTCGAGATAAAAAAGAGACCTTAGACCAAGGCCTTGAAAAGACACGGACTAGTGTCTTTGAGAAGATTACACGTGCCATTGCTGGGAAAAGCTCAGTGGATGATGATGTGCTTGATGAAATTGAGGAAGCTCTGATTACATCGGATGTAGGATTAGAGACTACCGTAAAAATTATCGAAGCCTTAGAGGAAAGAGTGGCCAGAGAAAAAGTCATGAGTCAGGATGAACTCATGGATATGCTTTATGAAATCATCTCGAACTTGATGAAGCACGAGGGCGGAATGTGGGAAGATTTCGAACTTCCCAAAACCGATGGTCCTTATGTGCTCATGGTGGTAGGGGTAAATGGTGTAGGTAAGACTACTACCATAGGTAAACTTGCATACCAATTCAAGAAAAAAGGATATAACCTTGTCTTAGGTGCTGCAGATACCTTTCGTGCAGCGGCTATTGACCAATTAGTCGTCTGGGGTGAGCGCACCGGTGTGCCTGTGGTTAAACAGCAGATGGGCTCCGATCCAGCGTCTGTAGCCTTCGATACACTGCAACATGCCGTGAGTAAAGGAGCGGATCTAGCCATCATAGATACGGCAGGTAGATTGCATAATAAAACCAACCTCATGCAAGAGCTATCCAAAGTGCGTCGCGTGATGGACAAGGTTATTCCAGGAGCACCACATGAAGTACTTCTGGTACTCGACGGCTCTACTGGACAGAACGCTTTGTTGCAAGCCAAGGCATTTGCGGAGGCTACACAGATTACCTCCTTGGCCGTGACTAAGCTCGACGGTACGGCAAAAGGTGGGGTGGTCATCGGTATTTCTGATCAGTTGAATATTCCCGTGAAATTCATCGGTGTTGGTGAGGGCATGGAAGATCTTCAACTATTTAATCCACAGGCATTTGCCTCAAGTTTATTCAATAAGTAATCCATGCGTACGAAAAGCCCCAAAAAGAACAAGATCAATGTGGTGACCTTGGGGTGTTCTAAGAACATCTATGATTCAGAGGTATTAATGGGACAACTCAAAGCCAACGGCAAAGAGGTCACCCATGAAGCTCCGGAAGAAGAGGAAGGTAACATCGTGGTGATCAACACCTGTGGTTTTATTGATAATGCAAAGCAAGAGAGCATTGATACCATCTTGCACTACGCCGATAAGAAGGAGCGTGGCTTGGTGGATCACGTGTATGTGACGGGGTGTTTGTCTGAGCGCTATAAACCGGATCTAGAACAAGAGATTCCCGATGTGGATGCCTATTTCGGGACCCGCGATATGCCCTTGTTATTGAAGACATTGGGGGCGGATTACAAACACGAATTGGTTGGGGAACGTATGACCACGACGCCCAAGCACTTTGCGTATTTGAAGATTGCAGAGGGCTGTGACCGTCCATGTAGTTTCTGTGCCATTCCTTTAATGCGCGGTGGACATAAGTCGACAGCGATCGAGGATTTGGTTATTGAGGCCGAGAAATTAGCCGCGAAAGGTGTGAAGGAATTGATCCTGATCGCACAGGATTTAACCTACTACGGTTTGGACTTGTATAAAGAGCGCAAGCTGGCCGACTTACTGCGTGCCTTGGTGAAAGTCGAGGGCATTGAGTGGATCAGATTGCACTATTTATTTCCTTCAGGATTTCCTGAGGATGTATTAGAGGTCATTCGAGAGGAGCCGAAGGTGTGCCACTACATCGATATTCCACTGCAGCACATCGCTGACCCAGTATTAAAAAGCATGCGCCGCGGTACAACTAAGGAGAAGACCGACGCCTTGTTGGCTAAAATGCGTGAAAAAGTGCCGGGCATTACCATTCGTACGACGTTGATTGCGGGTTATCCTGGTGAGACAGAGAAAGACCACCAAGTGGTGTTGGACTGGGTTCGTGAGCAGCGCTTCGATCGTTTGGGCGTCTTTGCCTACAGTCACGAGGAAAATACACATGCCTATTCTTTGGAGGACGATGTTCCTGCCGAGGTTAAGCAACAACGCGTAGATGAAATCATGGCCGTTCAGATGGACATTTCGCGTGCGTTGAACCAAGAACAAATTGGACACACCTACAAAGTTCTCGTGGACCGCAAAGAGGGTGGCTATTTCATAGGCCGCACTGAATTTGACAGCCCTGATGTGGACAACGAAGTCTTGATCCCAGCGGAAGATATCTACTTGAAAATCGGCGATTTCTGCGATGTAGAAGTGGTTGATGCACACGATTACGACCTCATAGGTCGAGTGCGATAAGTTTTATTTGATTTGTCATCACGAGTTGTTAACCAACAGTTGTGAAAAGTTCAAGTTTTGCCACTTATTTTAGGTGCTAAAAGGCTTCATGGAAGCGTTATATTTGGATATGACGATGAAGAAGCTTTTTCACATAGTTGCAGTCCTTTTTTTGTTTTTTTGGGTAGGCAACATTCGCTGCTTGGGTATAACTAATGATACGCTTATAACCACACGATGGCATAAAGTCGGTGAAACTGGTGACTTTACGCCTGCAGGTTGGGCGAGCGATGATATTTTAGCTTTGACTCGTGTTCAAGCCATTAGAATGGGGCTGGTTATTGATGAATATGTCGACGAACGCTTTGATCCTTTTAAGGGCAAGCGTGCTGCCTTACAGTTTTATGATGAGCAATCACCTGTAGAGGTGGAGGAGGCTTTTCAGTATTCAGGTGGTCATTTGCTGCTTGAGGACTTAGCCGATGAGGCGGGTGTGCCGTTGCGCACCATTGAGGCTGCAAATCCACATTTGCGTCGCGACATCTTGCCGGCAGGGGTGGCGTTATACGGAACAAGCCTGGGGGCAGATGAGGTGAAATTGGCCGAGCTCAGTGCTGCGCAAGCTACTTATCAAAAAGGTCTAGAGGAACAATACGAACGCAGACGTAAACAGGTGTTGTCTTTCATGCCTGATCCTAACACCCACAAGTTGATTACCTACACTGTTCGCTCTGGAGATTATCTCGGAAAGATTAGCGCAAATACTGGTGCAAAAGTTGATGATATTAAAAAATGGAACCGGATTCGGGGCAATACCATTTATGCAGGGCAGAAACTCAACGTATGGGTGCCTAGGAATGCTAAATATGAAGAACCAGCTGCGGCGGCTGTCGCGGCCAATGTACAAAAGAGCAAAAAAGTCATCGCTGAGGCCCTACCTTCAGACGAAGGTACTTTCATTATATACATAGTTAAACCGGGAGATACTTTATGGGGTATTGCCGGTAAATTTCCCGGGGTTAGTGCCGATAACATTAAAACTTGGAATGAGGTAGAAGAGCTAATCAAAGCAGGAGATAAATTGCGGATCCAAACACAAACCATTTCAGATTATTCTCCAGATAAATACCCCAGCACACTGTAGGGTATGCAGAAACCAGGTCATATATTTTTGTTCCTTTTCGCCTTAGGTTCCGTTATTTTTGGTCTCAGCCTCGTTTTCCCAAAGGATAAATTTACGCTTGGCTCTTTTGAACTGGGCTTTTATCAACCTTCAGATTTACTAGGTACGTTTTGGAATCCCAAGGAGGCACTGCTTGAGGACACCCAGGTTTGGACCATGGACACTGTAGCTCTAGATTCCTTACCCGAGTCTATTGTAGAGGTAATTAAAGAAGCACCTGAACTCGATACCACTTTACAAATGGGTCAGTGGGATGCATTAGCGCAGTTTTTCGAAGCCTTGGACGCTTTAAAGAGTGGGAAGCGCAATAGTGTTCGTGTCATTCATTACGGGGACAGCCAACTTGAAGGAGACCGCATTACCATGCAGCTTAGGAATTCGTTGCAAAAGGAATATGGAGGTAGAGGTTTTGGTTATGTGGCCTTGCAGCCACTAGTAGAACCCGCTTCATTGGATTTTGTGAATGCTGAAGGGTTTGAGAGAAAAACAGCCTTTGGCCGACGTGATACTGCAATTAAAGATATGGCATATGGGCATCTGGCTTCATTCACCACGTTGGCGCCGAATGCTACCGAAACAGGATATGCAGGCCAGGTCACCTTTAGTAAACGCAATTGGGGATATACTTTGGCGCGTGATTTTACTAGGGTACGTTTGAGTTTGCAAACGACATCTTTTGTCATTGCACAAATCTATGCGGCAGATACCATTTTCTCTACGCGTGTTTTCCCGGAGTTCTATGAAGGAGCATTAGCACTTGATATACCGGAGGAAACTACATTTACCTTGGCACTTCAATCTGATGAAAGCCCCAGAATTTTTGGCATCACTTTCGAGAGTCCCACGGGAGTGCATGTGGATAATGTAGCCATGCGCGGTGCCTCTGGAATGGTTTTCAGTAAGCTGGATACGGACCAACTCAGATCACATCTTGAGCGTGAAGACTATTCCTTAATCATCCTTCAATATGGCGGGAATGCGGTACCTTATTTAAAGGATGAAGCGCATGCCAAGCGTTTTGCGCGTTCGGCGGCTGGACAAATCGATCACATTAAATCAATTTATCGCGATGCATCGATCATTTATATTGGCCCATCAGATATGGCCTATAAAAATGGTCTTACTATGGAGAGTTATCCGCTCATCAAGTCATTAAAGTTTGCATTACGGACCGAGGTTTTGGCACGTGGAGCGGTATATTGGGATCTTTATGATGTCATGGGAGGTGAAGGTTCTATGGTGCGATGGGTCGATCAAGAACCAGCATTCGCTGTGAAAGATTATATTCACTTTACACCTAAAGGCGCTCAATGGGTAGGAAATAGGTTAGGTGATATGGTAGAGATAGCCCACGATAACTACCGCAGACAAAAGCGGCGATTCGCTGAAGATGCCCAGCGACGTCAGGATTCAATTCGAGCTTATAATACGGTATGGTTGGACACAGCATATCAAGATTCTATTTCCCTATGAGAATAATAGTTATTTTCTCAGCACTCCTCGCAATGACCTTTTCTGCTCATGCACAGCAGGAGATGGGGGGTATTGCGTTGAAATACCCATTCTTGGATACCAGCGCCAACCATTTGCAGTTTTTCGGCGAACATAAAGGCATGGAGAAGTTCTACGAGAAACTCGACCGTGCGATTTTTGAGCAGAATGGCAAGGTTAACATTGTGCATATGGGAGGATCTCATGTTCAAGGAGGAACCCTAAGTCATACGTTGCGTTCGCAATTGGGACAATTGGCCCCATCACTCAATATTGAACGAGGCTTCTTTTTTCCACACCGCTTGGCTAATACCAATATGCCGGGTAATATTTACGTAAAGAAAATAGGGACGTGGGAGGGCTGTAGAAATAGTATTCCCCGAAACAATTGTCCTTGGGGTTTCAGCGGTATAGATGCTATTACCCGTGATGTGGAGGCAGGGTTTGAACTACAATGTTTCCAAGAGGCAGGAAAAGCTTATGGTTTTACAGAGTTGCGTTTGTTTGAGCACAGCTCTAGCAGTACCATGATGCCTGTCGGGATCCCCGCACCAGATTCTGTAGTAGTGGATACGGTGGCGGGTGTACGTCGTTGGTTCTATAACGAGCTTCAAGATTCGGTAGCCATACGTTTCGATGTGGCAGAGGGCGAAGAGCCTCAATATACGCTACAAGGTGTTCAGATGGTGCGTGAGGAGGCAGGGTTGATATACCATGCCTTGGGGGTCAATGGTGCCGCCACAAAAAGCTTTTTGCGTAGTGAGAATTTTGTGGAGCAGGGCAGATATGTGGGGGCAGATTTAGTCATTTTTGGGCTAGGCATCAACGACGCATACAAACCCGATAGCGAATGGCGCCCTGAAGAGTATAAAATGCGCTACGATACGTTGGTGAATTGGTTCCGAGAAATCAACCCTGATTGCCAATTCATTTTCATGACGAATAATGACAGCTATTACAAGCGCCGTACGCCGAATGAGCATGCTTTGGATGTGCAAAAGGTGATGCAACAGTTAAGTAAGGAACACAATGCTGTATACTGGGACTTGTTCCAGGTTATGGGTGGGCTAAATAGCATCGCAATATGGGAGGAGAAAGGCTTGGCCAAGTCCGATAAGATTCACTTTACCAATGCCGGGTATAGACTTAATGCCACCTTATTGTTCTGGGCCCTTTGGGAGGATTATGAAGCACACCTAAAATCATTAGCGCCATGATGGAGCAATTCTCTTCATGGTTCACCTACGATGAGTCGACTCCATTGCTTTTTACACAGCAATTTTTCTGGGTCTTTTTCGCTCTTGTGATGGGCGTATATAGCCTGGTTTATAAAAACACAGCGCGCCGAAATATCTTTCTATTCGCCGTGTCATTATTTTTCTATTATAAAACCAGCGGCTTTTATTTCGTCATCTTGCTTTTCTCCACATTGGCAGATTTCTTGATCGGAGGAGCAATTTTCCGCAATAAAATTAAGTGGCAAAGGCAAACCCTAGTAGCGCTTAGTGTAGTAGTGAATCTTTTAGTCTTGGGCTATTTCAAATATGCCTATTTCGTTGCTGACTTTATTCAAGATCTTACCGGCGCTGAAATTGAAGTCATCAACCACTTCGCATTGTGGACGAATGAAGCTATAGGTACAAACTTTATATTCGACCGCATTCTTTTGCCCGTTGGGATTTCATTCTTCACCTTCCAGACTATTTCCTATAGCGTGGATATATACCGTGGGCACATCAAGCCTGTGAAGAATATCTTAGACTTTGGGTTTTACGTAAGTTTCTTTCCTCAGCTCGTAGCGGGTCCTATTGTTCGTGCCTCAGAATTTATCCCTCAATTATATGCTCCTTACAGCTTATCCAAAGAAAGGGCCGGGTTAGCGGTTTTTTGGATTTTGAATGGGTTGTTAAAGAAATTGGTCCTTGCAGATTACCTCGCAGTGCAATTCATTGATCGCGTATTTGAAAATCCACAACTGTATTCTGGATTTGAGACTATGAGCGCTCTTTTTGGATATTCGCTCCAAGTTTATGCGGATTTTTCGGGCTACACGGACGTGGCTATTGGGATTGCTATGCTGATGGGGTTCACGCTCCCAAAAAATTTCAATAGTCCGTACAAGGCGACTTCTGTGGCCGATTTTTGGCGGCGTTGGCACCTTTCTTTAAGTACATGGCTTCGCGACTATCTATATATTCCTCTTGGCGGGAATAGGGAAGGCAGTGTTGCCTCATATGCCATTGTATTTACCTTCTTTTTGATGATTGCATTGATCGTAGGCAATTCTTGGCTGAGCCTTGGACTTGCGCTATTATTTGCGCTTGGTGCGGTAGTAATGCGACACAGTCTTAGTGCAGAACGCTGGGTAAATACCAACATTAACCTTATGATAACCATGGTGCTTGGTGGTTTATGGCATGGCTCCTCCTGGAACTTTGTGACTTGGGGAGCGCTCAATGGATTGGGACTGGTGGTGTATAAGAATTGGAAGAAGATTTCCCCATGGGCGGATAAGACTAAGTGGTATAATAAAGCAATAGGTCTGTTACTTACGCTAGTGTTTATCACCTTTACGCGTGCATGGTTTAGGGCTGATACCTGGGAGGGCGCGATAAGCATTTTATCTAAAATTCCGTCTGAATTTGGTTTGGACACCATGGGAGAAGTACTGCTCGGTAATTGGAAATTCTTTGCTGTACTAACACTTGGTTACTTTATACATTGGATACCAAGCCTGCATAAAGAGAAAATGCGTCAATGGGTGAGTTCTGCTTCTATTTGGACTTTATTCTTGCTCAGTATTGCCGCAGTCATGGTCATTTACCAAATTCTAAGTGCCGAGGTTCAACCATTCATCTACTTTGCTTTTTAGGATTCCGTCGCTATATTAACGGAATACCTAGAATCATGTCAAAGAAGGCTTTATTTGTTGGATTATTGTTACTCATCGGCCTTTCGATAGTGCTTCTCTTACGAATGAAAGTTGGCGCAGATGTGGATGTTTTGGTAGGGCCAAGGATGGTTACGCTTCATCAAGATGAAGATGATGTACGTTTCAGAGGGCTGTATGCGACTGACGATACCGTTGTGGTTGTTGGTGGAAATAAAGGTCTCTTTGGATATTCTTTAGATGGTGGCATTCACTGGGATTTTCAGCAACTTAATGATGCTCCAGAGAGTCAATTTCGTTCAGTTTGGGCACATGACGACCATACTTTTTTGGCGGTAAGCGCTGGAGCTCCAAGTTATGTGTACTATTCAGAAGACCAAGGACAAAGCTGGATACGTACGTTTGAAGACACCGCACAGGCTACATTTTTAGACGGCATTGTGTTCACCAACGATAGTATAGGATTTATTTATGGAGATCCAATAGACGGTTACTTCAAGCTTTTACGTACCTCAGATGGAGGAAAGTCATGGTCGGAAATAGAGGGCCCATCAGCCATTGATGGAGAGGTCAGTTTTGCAGCCAGCGGATCCGCCATCACTGTTGGGGAGGATATAATGTCGATTGTGACCGGAGGAACAGTAAGTCGTGTGCATGTTTCGATGGACCTTATCGGTGGAACAACTTGGAATGCTTCTCCTCTAGAGTTAGCCCAAGGTTTACCTTCTCAAGGCGCCTTCGCACAATATTGGGATAAGGAGAAACTTTTTATTGTGGGAGGTGATTATATGGATGATCACAATACCAACGGCACTGTACTTGTGGCAGACCTCTCTACGGGTGAGGATGATATAAAGACGATGCAAAAATTAGCCTCCTTGCCGTATACTTCAGACGTTAGCGGTGACGGACAGTATCTTTATTTCACAGGAACCACTGGCGTACGTTATTTTGACGATGAACTGCACCTAATGGATACCACAGCAATGTATTCTTTAGTAAACAGTGGTAAATACGTATTTGTGAGTGGACCAAAAGGTAAAATATGCCGCATCTTTAAAGGAACAGTGGGGGAATTCAACGACCTTATGAATCTAATTGGAACTGAATAATTGCTAAACACTATTTATTATTAACCGTTAAAATATAAATGAACGCAAGGCCCAAACAATTTTTAAACGTAGCCACGGCTCTAGGTTTCTCACCAATGTCATTGGCTAACCTCGCTGAGGTGCACCGCATCGCTATGCGTTTTAATGCATCGCTTTTTGTCTTTCACGTGGGACATTGGACCGAAGAGAACCAAGCGAACTACACTAACCTCTTAAATGAATTGGGTATTGAGCCTTCATCAATTACGCTGAAGTGTAAGGAGGGAGATCCTAAAGTAGAACTATTAACACTGTGTAGTGAAAATAATATTGATTTATTAGCCCTAGGTGCAACAATGCGAGAGAATATGTTCAGAGTTTTCAATGCGAGTATAGCGCGTAACCTCTGTCGTAAAGCGAAGGTAAGTCTACTGTTATTGACGCACAGTTCAATCATTGAAGCCCCTTGCGAGCGAATAGTAGTTAATGGACTGGATCACCCCAAAACGCCAAATACCATTGCTACTTCCGTTTGGGTAGGGAATAAGTTGGGCTCCAAGGAACTAATTGTTGTTGACGAATTAAGCGAGAAATCTATTGTACGCGCAGACGACGATAAGAGCACACTCAAACGAGTTCGTCAAAGTCGTCAGCTTGAAAAGAAAGAACACAATCGTATTGAAGAGATTCTTTTGCATTGTTCAAAAGAGTGTGAGATGGATATCAACGAACAACATGTATTTGGAAAGAAGGGATACACCATATCTCATTATGCCAAAGCAAAGCGTGCAGACTTATTGATAGTGAATTCTCCCGATTCAAAACTTCGCTTCCTGGATAGAATTTTCAAGCATGATTTAGAATATATCCTTGCTGACCTCCCTACGGATGTATTGATTGTGCACTCATCTAAAGAACTAGCACATGCATAAGCCTAAAAATGGATTCAAGGGATTTATAGAAAATTGGCAATCAGATTTGAAGGCTGGATTTGTCGTTTCTTTAGTGGCCCTGCCCATTTCCATTGCCCTCTCATTGGCCTCAGGCGCGCCTGCTATTGCGGGTCTCATCGCAGCATTTATTGGAGGTGTATTGGTGGCTCATTTAGGTGGCTCATACGTTACGATTACCGGTCCTGGAAATGGTTTGGCGGTGGTTACGCTTACCGCTATAACGACATTAGGGGGCGGGAATTCTCCAGAGCAAATGCTTGCGGGATATTATATGGTTCTTGGCGCAATAGTAGTAAGTGGAATTTTGCTGTTTTTACTTGGTTCAGTGCGCTTAGGTGTTTTAGCGGATCTATTCCCCACTTCAGCCGTACAAGGTATGCTCGCAGCTATTGGAATTATCATTTTAGCCAAGCAGAGCCATGTAATGATAGGAACCCTAGACCCTGAAAGTGCAACACCGTTATCCCTTCTCGCCGAATTCTTTACCTCGTTTAAAAACTTATTTGGGGCGGATGCTACTCATGTTCGATCCGCAGTAGTGGGTATAGGAAGTCTCTTATTTCTCATAGGTTTTTCAAAGATTCGTGTCCGTTGGATGCATGCTATACCTGCCCCCTTATGGGTAGTGGTATTGGCAGTACTTACTCAAATCATAGGCACCTATGTAACTGGCTGTAGCTTTTTCGGGCCAAAATATCTGGTAGATATTCCTGCCGACTGGATGAGTGAATGGCGACTTCCTGATTTTTCTGGTATTAACACCGGGACCTTCTGGAGTGCAGCTGTATCACTAACGTTTATTGCATCTATCGAATCTTTACTCTCTATTAAAGGAATGGATAGGCTAGATCCCTACAAACGCAAGTCCAACGTCAATAAAGACCTTCGGGCCCTTGGTATTGCCACTTCTGTTTCTGGTCTTCTGGGCGGTCTTAGTGTCGTTACCGTAATAGCCCGTAGTTCAGTAAATGTAAGTAACGGTGGGAAGACTCGTTCAGCTAACTTCTTCCATGGCATTTTGATCTTAATATTTGTACTATTCTTACGTGAAATTCTGACTAATATTCCCTTGCCCGCATTGGCTGCCATCCTAGTGTTTACTGGGTATAAATTATTAAATCCAAGCCAGTTTAAGAAGATTGCTAAGATAGGTCTAGAACAACTGTTTTTATTCTTCTTCACTTTATTTGTAACCCTTGTTTATGGGCTCATCCTGGGTATAGTCCTCGGTATGTTGGCTACCCTAATCACTCAGATTATCATTACTGGGGCAGGCACAGAAATCCTGCGTTACTTCAATAGACCGAATACTTTACTTTTCGAGGAAGAAGAGAAAAAGTACATTCTCAATATCAACTATTTTTCAAACTTCCTTAATTATCCTCGCCTTAAGCGTAAGCTAGATAGCATCCCGACTTCTGCCGAGGTCATTGCGGATTTCTCAAGCGCATCATTTGTGGATGCCACTGTGATGGAGCATTTAGCGGGCTATGTGGAAAGTTTTGATCAGCATGGCGGATCTTTGGAACTTGTAGGACTCGACGCTCTTGCGCCTGCATCTTCTCATCCTCTAGGCGTTCAGAGTAAGCGCGGCACTAAATTCATCAACTCGAGTACCTCTACTACTCGACTCAGCAGCAAGCAGGAAAAGCTAAAAAAGTTCGCGGAAAGCTCAGGATTACAATACACTCCTTGGCCAGATACCATTTGGGATACAAGGGTGAATCAGTTCCACTATTTTTTACACCGCCGTATCGACCAAACCATGAACCTACTGGAGGATCCAGATAATCGCTTGATGGCCATTGAAGTGGTTACGCACATTGGGGAGTTTACCATGCGCGATAGCCAGCATTTGGCGTGTGTCATATTACGACTTGAAGGAATTAAGTTGCCTACATTCACATTGGATCGAGAGAGAATATTCGAGCGAATTTCCGCTTTGGCCGGTGCGAAAGATATTGAGTTAGGCTCAAATATATTTGATAAGAGATTCAACTTAAAGGGGGAAGATGAACAAGCTATTAGGGAGTTTTTCTCGCCAAAATGTCTTTCGTTCTTGGCAGAGAATCCAGTGTTTCACATGGAGAGCAATGGTGATGCCATACTTATTTTCCATAAAGAACGTGTAGCTAGTGTGTCCGAGTTCAAATTGATGGTTAATTTTGCGCGAGAATTTTCAAATAGAATTGGTGCCAAATCCCAATAGTAGATGCTTGGATTAAAATTGCCAACTGATCCCCGATGGGTTAATATCGCGGAGAAGAACGTCGAAGAAATACTTACCGACCACGCTTACTGTGAGCAAAAAGCCGCGTCTCAGGCCATAAGCCTTATTATTGGTTATCCTGAGAAATCCGAGTTGGTGGATAAGATGACCGCCCTTGCTCGAGAAGAAATGGGTCATTTTCAAATGGTCCACAACAGAATAATGCAACGTGGATTTGTCCTTGGTCGGGAGCGTCGAGATGAATATGTCAATGAATTACATACTTACTTTCCTAAAGGTGGAGATAGGGAAGAGCGTTTAGCCCAAAAGTTGTTGCTATGTGCCTTAATTGAAGCACGAAGTTGCGAAAGATTTAAGGTTTTAAGTGAAAATATTGACGATGAAGAATTGTCGTCTTTCTATCACACGCTAATGATTTCTGAAGCTAATCACTACACGATGTTCATCACTCTAGCTCGTAAGTACTTTGACCGAGAAAAGGTTGATGAGATGTGGGAGGGATTATTACTATTTGAAGCTGAGGTAATGTCGAAATTGGGGAATACGGAACACATACACGGATAATAGAACTACTTATACACAGAACATGTCAGATCTAAAATCAACCGCACTCGAGCAGGTACACATTGCGCTAGGTGCTAAAATGGTACCCTTTGCCGGCTACAATATGCCCGTTCAGTACAGCGGACTAAAAAATGAACACCACGCGGTCCGAGAAACCGCCGGGATGTTTGACGTGAGCCACATGGGCGAGTTCTTCGTCGAAGGCCCAGATGCTCTACCGTTCTTACAAAAGGTGACCTCGAACGACGTTAGTAAACTCTTGCCTGGGAAGATTCAATACAGCTGTATGCCAAACGAGGTAGGCGGTATTGTGGATGATTTGTTGGTGTACTGCTTCAGCAATGAGCACTTCTTGCTCGTGGTGAACGCATCGAACATGGAGAAAGATTGGAACCATTTGGTTCAATACACAGAAGGTTTTGATGTGATCTTGCGCAACGATAGTGATGCGTACTCGCTTTTGGCAGTTCAAGGTCCAAAGGCTTCAGAAATCCTACAGTCTTTGACCTGTGTGGAATTGGCAGAGATCAAGTATTACCACTTTGTCATCGGGGAAATGGCCGGTATTGCAGATGTAATCATCTCAGCAACTGGGTATACAGGTGCGGGTGGTTTTGAATTGTATGTCTTCAATCAGGATGCCAAGAAACTCTGGGATGCTGTATTGGCAGCCGGCGAACCTCTTGGTTTATTACCTGCAGGTTTGGGTGCCCGCGATACGTTGCGCCTAGAGATGGGGATGTGTTTGTACGGCAATGATATTGACGATACTACCAGTCCATTGGAAGCAGGATTGGGGTGGATCACAAAGTTTACTAAGGACTTCGTTTCCTCGGATAAGTTCGCGGCACAGAAAGAAGCCGGCGTGAGCCAAAAGCTCGTCGGATTTGAAATGATCGACAGAGGCATTCCAAGACACGGCTACCAGATTGCTGATCTAGAAGGCAATGTCATTGGTCGTGTGACCTCAGGAACCAACAGCCCTACTACCGGAAAAAACATCGGGATGGGTTACGTCCCTGTGGCATTGGCCGGCGTAGGTAGCGAATTCGCGGTAGTGATTCGAGAGAAGCTCATTAAAGCACAGGTAGTGAAACTGCCGTTCGTGAAGAAATAACAAACGCCCTTCGGGGCGTTTTTTTGGCGCAAAAAAAAGTAGCGCTGCTTTCCCCAGCGCTACCTTAACCCAAATACAAACAGAGTGAACGGAAAGATTGTTTATGCGTGAACAGCGTCCAGCTCTGCTTTGATGGCTTCGCCTGCAGGGTGGTGGCTGTATCGTTCTAAATACTCATTAATAGGGTAAGTATATTCCTTACATCTATTGTAGTTCAAACACTTCAACTCACGAACTACATCGTTATCCAAATCCAAGTACACCTCGATGACGCTCTCAGGATTGTTGATCGTGTACAAAGGAGCATTGGCAGTTGATACGTTGTGTGCGTCAGTCATAAATGTGCTTTTTTGATTTTTAAATAAGGATTGACCTCAATTATTGTGTTCGGTACAAAAATACGATGTGTTTTTTGAACGAGAAATAAATTTCCACCTAAATTTGTGCAATAATTAGCGTTTTAAATTGTGAATACTGCAAAATGCTTATTTCTTACTTTTGCGAACGTTAACTCACACTTATGAAAATCGATAAACTCGACAAGCAAATTCTAGAGTACTTGGTAAAGGACGCTAGAAAGCCATTCACTGAAATTGCCAAGGACTTATTGGTTAGCCCAGGAACCATACACGTACGTGTAAAGAAGATGGAATCTTTGGGGATCATTAAGAGTACTTCCATCAGTGTGGATTACGAAAAGCTCGGCTTCGGATTTATTGCTTATGTAGGACTTTATACTAAAAGATCACTCTCTTCTCCAGATATAATTGAACTTTTGCGAGAGGTTCCTGAGGTTACTGTAGCGCATTTAGCTACGGGTAAATACGGAATCTTCTGTAAGATCCGATGCCGCGATGCTTCTCACGCGAAGGACGTCATCTTCCGCATAAACGACATAGAAGGGGTAGATAATACGGAGAGTATGATTAGTCTTGAAGAAAGCATCAACTCCAATGCTGGGTTGCTGCAGCTCATCATCAACGAATAAAAAACCGGAGATTATTCTCCGGTACTATGTTCGTCTATCTACCATTCGAAGGCATAATAATTGGCTTTCCCATTTGGTTCATAGCCTTGTATAAGTATACCATCACCAGCATTAAATTGGGTAGAAAGTTCTTCTAGTTCATTTACTTGGTCTACGTAAACATTATTGAGTTTGACAATGATAAACCCTTCAGGAATTCCTGCCTTCTCGAATCTTCCACCAAGTATTTTTTGAACTCTTATACCATTACGAATACCTATTCTTTGCTTATCCCTAGGGCTAAGGTTTTCCAGTTCGGCGCCAAAGCTCCTTAGTCTTACTTCTTCTTTGGTGAGTATTTCAGTAGTCCCTAATTTATTTTTAAGGATTAAATCAAATTTTTTGTTCTCTCCTTTACGATTAACAATAATGGTAAGGCGCTCACCAGGTCTTTGCTGACCCAGAGCTTCTGTTAGGTCTGAACCACTTCTTACTTCTTTTCCCGAAATATTGATAATGACATCACCTGTTTTTATTCCAGCATCATCTGCGGCTCCTCCAGATATCACATTTTGAACATAAACTCCAGAATTAACTTGGAGGGTCAATTCATTAGCTAGGGCTGGACTGACCTCATTATAATTTATTCCTAAAAAGGCGCGTTGAACCTGGCCATAATCCTTGAGGTCACGAACCACTTTGAGCATAAGATTTGAAGGAACAGCAAAACTATATCCTTCAAATGAACCACTTCGTGAGGAAATTGCAGTGTTGATACCTACCAATTCTCCCGCTGTATTTACTAAGGCCCCACCTGAATTCCCGGGATTTACAGCAGCATCGGTTTGTAAAAAACTCTCTATAGCACTGTATTCGTCAATAATATTAATGTCTCTGCCCTTTGCACTTATAATTCCTGCAGTTACGGTACTGTTCAGATTGAAGGGATTTCCAACCGCCAGGACCCATTGCCCAAGTCTAGTTTGGTCCGAATTTGCAACTTGAATAAAATTCAAATCTGTCGCTTCTATTTTTAAAAGAGCTATATCCGTAGTAGGATCGGCTCCCACTATTATCGCGCTGTATTCGTCATTGTTTTCTAGCGTAATGGTTATTTCTTTAGCACCGGCAACGACGTGGTTGTTTGTAACAATATATCCATCTTCAGACAAGATAACTCCAGACCCACTGCCTTGAACTTCATATCGTTGGGGTATTGACGGTTGACCGAAGAACAAATCATTGAATGGATCGTAGTATTGCTGTACTCGCTCTTCAGTGGTTTTTACGTGTACAACTGCTTTTACCGAACGTTCTGCGGCATCTACAAAATCTGATGGGATACCAGAAGTAGCGGCGCTCATATTTGTTCTATACACCGGAGGAGTAGATTGTTCTTGGATTATGACGGTTTTATTACCGGTGTATCCCGTTAAATATGCGCCTCCTAAAGCGACTGTAGCGCCTCCTATCGCAGAAAAAAATAAAATGCTTAGTGTTTTCGTAGTTACTTTCATCACACGTAATTTTTTATGAAGGTTCGATATTGTATCTTCAAATTATACACCAAATCAACGCACCTTAGCTGCTGAAGTACATAACTTTAACGCCTTTTAACATTCCTAGTATTGATGGCCACTACCTTTTATAAATACCACGGAGCT
Source organism: Schleiferiaceae bacterium (assembly GCA_964216615.1). Classification (GTDB taxonomy): domain Bacteria; phylum Bacteroidota; class Bacteroidia; order Flavobacteriales; family Schleiferiaceae; genus UBA10364. Next base: position 19,507 of record CAXPFQ010000052.1, on the reverse strand, counting down.
GGAAACGATTTTATTTTGTTTGACAACAGAAAGGGTATGCTAACTTTAACGACTGATCGCATAGCGGAGCTCTGTGATCGTCACTTGGGAATTGGCGCAGATGGCCTCATACTACTCGAAGAACCCCGCTCAGAAGAGGAAGATTTCTATATGGTTTACTATAATTCGGATGGAAATGAAAGTTCCATGTGTGGCAATGGCGGAAGATGTATAGCGAAGTTTGCCCAAGATATTGGGCTGGTCATGAATAAAGCCAATTTTGCAGCTATAGACGGTCATCATTGGGCGACGTTTGAAGTTGACCAAGTTTCCCTTGGGATGGCCGATGCACCAGCAATAGAAAAGCGTCTCGGAGGTTTTTTTATTGATACAGGCTCTCCGCATCATGTTGAGCATCGTCTAGCCGGACCAAATTTCAGATCCGTGGCTCGAGAACTTCGAAATGACTACGGCCCTGAAGGCTGTAACATCAACTTTGTTCAAAGTTGCAATGATGAATTATCTATAAGAACCTATGAACGGGGTGTGGAAAGAGAAACTTTATCGTGTGGAACGGGGGCAACAGGTGCCGCTATGGTGGCAGTAGCGATGGGGTGGATTTCGCAGCCCCCAGTTAAACTGTATACGCAAGGCGGAGTTCTAGAAGTTGACTTTCTGGGTAAAGGGCCTTTTACTAATGTTGTATTGAAGGGGCCAGCAATAAAGGTATTCGAGGGAATCATAGAAATATAAGTATCATGATACCAGTGAAAGATTTAGGAGTCTTACGTGCTCCAGAAGAATCAGATTTAAAATGGCTGATGCACCTAGAAAATGATACTTCTATTTGGTATGTCAGTGCTACAAAAGAACCCTATTCTATGTTGAATCTGAGGCAATACTTATCACGGCACGAAAACTTAGTGACTCATGGTCAGCTACGGTTGATTCTTGATGTAGACGGAGACCCGGTAGGGGCAGCAGATTTATTTGATTATGACCCTTATACTAAACGCGCGGGTGTCGGTATAGTAATTGAGAAAAAACACCGTGGAAAGGGATGGTCCAAATTGGCCCTTGAAACAATGGAGCATTATGCTCACACCACATTACATTTAGAGAACTTGTATGCACATGTTCCCATGCTCAACGAACCTAGTTTGCGCCTGTTCAAAACACGAGGATTCCGAGAGGTGGGTGTTTTGATGAATTGGATTTGGTGGGAAGGTGAATATTTAGATGTAAAAGTTTATCAAAAAATTCTTCTATGAAACGAGCACTCGTAATAGTGTTTGGGATTCTAGTCCCGGCCATATTGATATATATTGTTTATCTAGGTTATAATGTGGTTTTTGAACCAAACGTTAATCCAGAAAAATTGCCGTATGAACTATATGTTGAAGAAGGGACAACTGTAGAAGAAGTTTATGCAAAGCTTCTAGAAGATGAGGTATTACTGCATCCAGATGGATTCCTTTTCTTAGCCGAGAACAAAGGCCTAACTACCATAAAGTCTGGGCATTATGTCATAAACGAGGTCATAAGTAATAATTCGCTGATTAATATACTTATGGGCGGCCTGCAAAAACCCATTTCTATTACGTTCACAGGTGCTGAAAATTTGGCGGATTTAGCCGGTAAACTTGGTGAGCAATTGTTAGTTGACAGTGCGGACCTATACAATGAATTAAATGCACAAAAGGAAGGTTGGGAAGGACCATTGGCATTAGGTGCTTTTTTACCGGATACTTATGAGGTGTATTGGAATGCCTCTGCTGAATCAATAGCGAAGAAATTGCATCAGAATACCAATGCGTTTTGGACGCCCGCACGAATCAAGCAAGCTGAAGCATTAAAAATGACACCTGCTGAGATTAGTACCCTCGCCAGTATTGTTATGAAGGAAAGTTCAAAAGCGACTGATCGTCCCTTAGTGGCGCGATTATATTTAAATAGATTGCAGAAGGGGATGAAACTTCAGGCGGATCCAACGGTCATTTTTGCAATGAATGATTTGAATCCTGACGAGCCCGTACGTCGTGTATTGACGCGAGATCTGAAGCTCGAGCACCCCTACAATACTTATGTGATCAATGGATTGCCACCGGGGCCTATTTGTGTGCCAGAAAAGGCGGCTTTGTTAGCGGTATTAGAGGCTCCAAAGCACGATTATCTCTTTATGTGTGCAGATCCAGAAAAACCAGGATATCATGCATTTTCTGTTTCTTATTCTGGTCATCTGGCCAATCAGCGTCGCTGGACCCAATGGCTGGATGCGCAAAAGATTTACCGGTAAAAGTAAATAAGCCGTTTAGATAGATTTGAATAGATCAAACTGTAGACAAACAGCAGCGCTATTAAAAAACACCCCCGCAGGTCCGTAAACACTGCGAGGGTGAAAAAAAATCTATTTATTGATGCCTTACTCGACGATCAATCGTTGTGTATCGGTACCCAAAGGAGTAACCGTTTCTACGAGGTACATCCCGCTTGCCCAGCTTTGTGTATCCAGGGTGAAGGTTTGGATGCCCTCATTGCCATGTACTGTGCGCGTTTCAATCAGTTGTCCTTGCGTATTTCGAACAGTAATGATGATGTCCGCAGGGCTCTGGAAGCTGACGGGTAACTGAGCGTAGCCTGTCGTAGGGTTAGGGTGGATATTTCCTACTCCGATGTGAGATTCTAGTTCTTCTTGGCCTACGACGTAGATCTTATCTGTTTCACTTGTCTCAAAGAAACAGAAATCATCAATGGCCCATCCGGCTTTATTGATGGTTTCATCTGAACCAAATCTGAATCTAAAGATCGCGTTTCGAGCTGTGTCGACCTGCAAATTGATTTTCGCTTGCTGCCAACCGTTGCTCAATCCCGTCCATCCCGGTTTGTAGATGTCCAATGCGGTTACGAAGCTGGTGTTAAACCAAGTGGCACCGAAGAGGTTCGTACCTACAGTGTGCCATGAGATACCACCGTCAAAGGTTACATCCACTGTACCGCCATCGTGGTAGATCTCCGTGGAGAAGGCGTGCATAAATTCATACGTATAGGTCTGTCCTGAATCCAATGCGAATACTGGAGTGTATAGGGCAGAAGAATCACGCTTCTTATAGTTTGAGTCTAAATCAGTCATCCAAGCGTTATTACCGGAGAATGCACCAACCAAAGGAGCCATTGCTGGTGTGCCTTCTTCCCACGACGTCATGCCGTCTTTTACGAATGGGTTAAGTGTCAACCATGGAGCTAATGAAGGATCCTCAAAGTTGTTACAATAACTACTATCTGTAGACATTACGATTTTATCTAGCACTGTAATATCAGCACATATCTGGTCGTCAGATGGGTCTGCATCCGGCTTGTTGTCTGGACGTGAGGTGCGTACACAGACATTGTGTAATCCGCTCGTAGGATTAATCCAATCTTGATCGAATTCATACCATGCGGCCTTTCGCGGGATTAATGGTGGAGTGAATACCACCTTCTCGTTGTTTGACCATGTATTGCCACCATCAGTCGAGAACTGAACCAAACAGCTGTCCAATATCTTGGCGCCAGTGTTCTTTATTTGAACTTTCAAGTGGTTGTTTTGATCAGGAACCGGTAAATATTCTACGGTTGTTACCTCTATAGGCGCAGCACTGTTTTGAGGCGGTATGTACACTTCTACTTTATCAATGTTCCAACCGTCTTTATTTCCCGAAGCCGACTTTAAGCGTGCACGCAGAATCAATGGGGCTTGGGAGAAATTCCAACCAGCTAATGGCCATACAGAGTTTTGTGTACCGACATTTCCTACCCAAGCGTCTCCAAGACCGGCAGTTCCTGTGTTGTACCAATTCGTGCTCACTACGTTCTGTGGATCCCAGAAGCCAAGAGTGTTCCAAGTACCACCACCTTGCCACTCGATAACCGCTTGGTCGCCGGTGCCTAGATCAATGTCGTGAGTCAACTTCAACTCCGCACCTGCAATGGTATCGAAACCGATGAATCGGGGGAAGTATAAAAATTCCTCGACGTTTCCAGGAACATTTTGATTAGGACGAGAGGCATAACCATTCTTACCGTTGAGGGCGTTGATATCATCCACTTCCCATAGGTTTAGATCACCTGCTACGAAGAAGCCAGAAGAATCACCGCTATTACAAGACTCGAAATCTTCTACGAAACCAGTTTGTATGTATAGTTCTGGCCATCCGGCTGATTTTGTATACACGCTATCATTCCAGTTGCTATTATCTCCGCTTTTATCTGTCCAAGCATAAACTTCAAATGTACCGGTTGGCCATGCCACCGTATTTGTGTTATCGGTACAAATGGCCGTTTGACCCGCTGAGACAGAAGAAGAGTAGGTGAAGTTATAGGTTGTACTTACCCCTGCGTTGGCACCACATGTAGGTGTTACTGTGTAGTAAATAGGGATGTTCGATTGCGCATTCTTACCGAAGTTACGAATCTTGAATTCAGCTTTCTTCTGCGCAGGTCCACCTACGAGATTAATACGTGTAGCAGGATTTTCAATGTTGATCATCCCGACATCTGTATTTGCTTTGTCATAGATGACGATATCATCAAATGCAATATCGGCAGCAACACCAAAGCCAGATTTCTGGGCGATAAATCGCAATTTGACTAGGTTTCCGCCATTGCTTAAATCTACCTCATAGAATGACCAACCGTCTTTTTCATCGGTTAATGTAGTTGTATAAGGTGTCATAGGATTTGACCAAGCATTTTCACCGTCTTTGATCCATTGCACGCGAATGGCACCGATATCGGCACCGTACATGTGATGACGGAACTGCAGAACTGGTTTAGACATACCTGTCAAATCCAAACACTTCGATACAAGCGTCGCCGAGGCAGGACTTATACCATAATCACCTTCGGTAACCAGGTAATTTCCTTGTCCACTAACGTCCGTAATAGGACCAGAGCCTACTGTAGGAGTAAACTTGGTACCTACCATAAAGGCATAATCACCTGAGTTGCTTGCAGGTACCGGAGTAAAGACTGTGGTTGGGAAAGAACCTGGGTTTGCTGCGGTGTTCGCACCAGGAGTTGTTCCCGCACCGTCAAAGTCTAGGACATAAGGGAAGGTGCTATATGGCTCTTCATGAACAATACGAATAGGTCCTATAGTATCATTGGTATTCGTAGAATCACCAGGCTGTTCTGTATATACCCAGATGTCGTAGATACCATAACCACTTAAGTTAGGTCCTGTAGCAAAGGTGAAGTAGGTAGAATCCCCAGTTTCAAGAGTTTTCTGAGTGATGTACTCAGTATGCGTTACGTTGGTGGTCGTTCCAGAAGTATTGGTGTAATCGTAATCCCAAGTGACAGGGACACTATCTAATGTATTACAACCGTTGTTCTGAATCCATAAATCAATCAATTCATTGTTGCTGTAAGAACAATAGCCATTTTCTGGATTGAACACATCACGAAGGGCCACATCATACGGTTCTGGTTCGTAGATGCGTATGTTGTCAATAGCAACATCTCCTTTCAAAGCATTACCGCGGTTTACAGAGAAACGAAGACGCACATAATCACCTGTAATGTCATTGAGCGCTACAGAATAGGTTTTGTATGGATCCGTTGATTTTGATTGCTGCTCGCCATCAATACGAGCAAGACCAGTGTATGCAGAAGAGTTAAAGCCAGTATCCGCTGTAATGGCCAAAAAATCTATGTGGGCACCGTACATGTGGTAATCAAACTCCAAAATGGCACAATTGTAATTTCTTAAATCCAAACATGGAGTAATCATGTGCGCCTTATCGTTCAGTGATCCTTGTTCAGCCTCTGTATATACGTATTTCCCGTTACCATTAGTTGAAGCATCACCATCTGGACCCGTCAAGTTGGTTGAGGTTGCACCTGAACGGATAGACCAAGCGAAACCTACGGTATTTTCATTTGGAATAACCTTCCAGTTTTTACCATAAGGAGGGTTTTGATCCGGGAAGTTACCTCGGTGGCTTACCCCTGTGGCGCCTGTTCCTGTTCCAGCCACCCAAAACTGAGAATCTTCAAAATCTTCTTCTAAGGGGAGTAATGTAGAATAAGGGAATGAAGTTCCCGTGGTAGTTCCACAAATAGGAGGGAGCGCAGCATCACGCCAAAATTTATAAGTGGTATTCGTGGCCGTTTCTAATGGATCACGCACCACATTAGGACAGGCACAATCGAAAATACGTACGTACCATTCTATGGAATCACTTACCCCAATATTACTGAAGGTATAGGTGTATTGCGATGAATCTGGACAACTGGCAGAGAATGAAGAAGACATTAAAGAATCCGTCCACGCGCCCCAACCAGAACCACTGTAGTCGTAGCGACGGAAGTAAATGCGCATGCTGTCCACCCCTACGTTGTCCTTACCCTTAACACGTACGTCTTGAGTAGGCATGTAACGTGCTCCATTGGGCTTTGCTTGTACACTAACGTTGATCCAATCTAGTGTTGGAGGTTCTAATTCACATGGTGCACCTTCCACCATCAAGTTATCGACAAACCAACCGGCCAATGAAGCTGGTGAGGGAGTTCCTGTTTTGTTCGTCATCACAAAACGGATCTTACATTGCGCATATCCATATTGTGAGTTTGTGTTATCGTAATCTCCTAAATAAGAGCTTAGATCAAAAGTTTCGCGTGCCCACCAGGTTGAGCTTGGTGTGGTACCGGTGTTTGAGTTACCAATGGTTGGCCCTTGCCAATAGGGCGAGAGTAGAGCTGAAGGATAGGAAAGTTCATTGAACCAACCCTGAGAACTAAACTGTGGACTCTCTCCTTGATAATGTGTGCCGGTGAGATTGACCCAAGTCTGTCCGTTGTCTTTGGACATTTGGATATAGGCCTTCTGGATATACCGTATTTTACAAATATGATCGAAGGTGAATCGAACATTGGTGTAAGAGATGGTTGAGAATGCATCTGTTTCGAAAATGATGGAATCACTAGAGTAAATCTGGGTATGGAAAGACATACCTCCAGTTGTTTTGAGGTAAGCGGTGTCGTTCCAAGATCTAGTGGCGTTGGCGGAATCTGTATTGTAATTCGCGGCAATTGAGTCTGCGCCGAAAGTACCGTCAAAGTTTTCGGTGAAAACCGTATCAATAGGTGGTGCGAACTGCCCTAAAACGGCCGGCGAGGCGAGGGCTACAAAAAGTACAGCTAGTAAGCTTTTCTTCATTCTTTATGCGTTTGTGTTAACGTACAACATGGGTAGTTACAAATATATAAAAATGGGGATGCGCCCGACCTGAGACGGGAGAAAAGTGCAATTAAAATGCGTTAACGAATGGGTTGAAGGAGTGAACTATTTGACGTTGAAATAAAAGACCCTTTTTTCCTCCAAATAAAGTTCCAATAAATCGTTGCGTTTTACTGAGCCAACACCCGCTGGTGTTCCCGTAAAAATGAGATCCCCAGTCTTCAGGGTGAAATACTTCGAAACGTGGCTAATGATCTCGTTAACAGTGAATAACATCATGCTTGTGTTGCCTTGTTGAACCGTTTTGCCGTTGATGTCCAGGTGAAAGTTTATGTTCTGTATGTCTTTACCTAGTGATTCAAAAGAGAAAAATTTAGAAACTGCGGCAGATCCGTCAAAGGCCTTGGCTTTTTCCCAAGGCAACCCTTTCTCTTTACAATTTGTTTGTACGTCACGTGCGGTAAAATCTATTCCAAGCCCTACTTCTGAGTAGTACTTATGCGCAAATCTTGGTTCTATATGTTTGCCCAGACGATTTATTTTAACAACCAATTCTAGTTCGTGGTGAACGTCGTTGCTGTGTTCAGGAATGAAAAACGGATGCTTTTTCAAGAGTAATGCGGTCTCCGGTTTCAGAAATACTACCGGCTCCTCTGGAATGGGGTTGTTCAATTCTTCCGCATGTAAGGGGTAATTGCGTCCGATGCAAATGATTTTCATAATTCTTAGGCGCCTTTATTGAAAGATTTTAATCTGATTTTGGTCAATACTTGCTTTGTGTACAAGGGAAAATCCGCGTTTTGAATCCAGCTGTAATAGCCAGGATTCTCCTGGAGCACGCTTTCCACCGTCTGTCCTCGGTATTTTCCAAAGGTGAAGATTTCTTGCCCCTGTCCATCATAGGCGATGAAGCCTGCGAAATCGGCCACCTTTTGACGGTTGGAGAATTCAGCCAAGAAACTCATGTCGTTTTCCAACTCCTCATACCGGTCTAATTGAGATTTCAGCACCTCATAGGTAGCCAATACATCGGCCTCGGCACTGTGAGCATCATCGAGGGATTTGCCACAGTAAAATTTGTACGCTGCTGTAAGGGTGCGCTGCTCCATGCGGTGGAAGATATTTTGGACATCCACTGCTCGTCGCTTGCTCATGTCAAATTCTATACCGGCTCGAAGGAATTCCTCTGCAAGCAGAGGAATATCAAATTTGTTGCTGTTGTATCCCGCGAGATCACTGTCTTGGATCAGCCCATTTACTTCGGCAGCAAGGTCTGCGAAGGTGGGCTTATTTGCCACGTCGGCATCATAAATGCCATGAACTGCTGAGGCGCCAGCAGGAATTGGAATGGTAGGGTTTACACGCCAAGTATGTGTAGCTTCTTTGCCGTCCGGGTGGACCTTGTGTACGCAAATTTCGACGATGCGGTCATTCGTGACATTGACGCCGGTAGTTTCTAGGTCGAAAAAGCAAATAGGACGGGTCAATTGTAAATCCATGGTTTGGGTATTGAGTAATTAAAAAGCCACCCTGTTTGGGCGGCTTTTAAAGATAATTCAAATATCAGAAATCGCTTTAGATCTCTCGGTTTAAATCCCAAGCTTCTAAGTATTCAGCTACGCGTTTTACAAACATACCGCCCAATGCACCATCTACTACTCGATGATCATAACTATGACTTAAGAACATCTTATGACGGATTCCAATCAAATCACCTTCAGGCGTTTCAATGACTGCTGGCTTTTTCACAATGGCACCAGCCGCCATGATGGCTACCTGTGGCTGATTGATAATAGGAGTGCCGAGAAGGTTGCCAAAGGTGCCTACGTTCGTTAGCGTATAGGTGCCGCCTGAGATTTCATCCGGCTTCAGTGCGTTGTTACGCGCTCTGTTGGCCAAATCATTAACGGCCTTGGTCAAGCCTAGTAGTGAAAGTTGATTCGCATTTTTAACCACAGGTACAATCAAGTTACCCGAGGGAAGAGCTGCAGCCATACCTACATTGATGTGTGCATGTTTAATGATTTTCGTGCCGTCCACGCTCACGTTGATCATCGGGAAGTCTTGGATGGCCTTAATGATGGCCTCCATGATGATGGGGGTGAAGGTGATTTTCTCGCCATGTTTTTGTTGGAAGGCATTCTTTACTTTGTTTCTCCATTGTACCACTCGGGTCATATCCGCTTCCACAAAGCTGGTCACGTGCGGAGAGGTATGAATTGAATTGACCATGTGGTCCGCAATGAGCTTGCGCATGCGGTCCATCTCAATAATCTCAGCACCTGGCGTAGGTGTGATGCTTGGAGCTGAAGAAGCGGCAGGTGCTGCTGGTGCTTGCGCGGCTGGCGCTGGCACTGGCGCGGCGGGTGTCGGCGCAGCAACAGGAGCTGGAGTGCTTTGAGCACGACCTCCTTCTATGTAGGCGAGTAAATCAGTTTTAGTCACACGGCCGTCCTTACCTGAGCCGGCAATGGCATCAAGCTCAGCTTGAGAAATGCCTTCTTTTTTGGCCATAGAACGTACTAAAGGAGAATAAAACCTTCCATTAGAGTTTTTAGAGATAGGGGCATTACTTGCGGCTGGTGCCACGGTGGCCGCAGCTGCGGCGATAGAAGTTTCGATTTCTTCTGCAGCAGCCTGTGGTGCGGGTGCAGCGGTCTCTACAGGTGCGGCAGCTGGTACAGGTGTTGGTGCATCTCCTGCAGTCTCGGTTTCAATGATGGCGATAGGTGCGCCGACGGCGGCTACATCATTTACTTGGGCAAGGATTTTTACAATGGTGCCGCTAACAGGGGAAGGCACTTCGCTGTCCACCTTGTCGGTGGCAACTTCTACGACACTTTCTTCTGCGTCGATGGTATCTCCTTCGTTCTTTAGCCAGTTGGTAATGGTGGCTTCGGCAACACTTTCTCCCATTTTGGGAAGGATCAATTCAAACTGAGCCATTGAATTTGGGTTTTTCTAATGCCCGAATTTACGGCAAAATCTTCCGAAAACAGCGACCAATTATTTTTTGCTCAGCTTCCACAACTGCTTCCAATCCCCACTAATGCTCGCTTCCTTTGCATAGTTAATAACTAAGGGTTTGACATTTTGAGGAACGTTTAAATTTTCAGGAATTCCAATGCGGATATCAAAAATTGGTTTGGCCATCTTTGGCACGTTAAATTCATCTGCATCTGCATGGCTATATCCAACTAGGGTACGTTTACCAGTAAGCAGAGAGAAGAATTGGGCCATAATCTTAGTCCAAAAATATCCTCTACCCAAGCCAAAGGATAGGGCAGCGCTCAAAGGAAGAGTGCCTAAAACCAGCAAAGGAAGGACGATATCGATGGTTCGTTTTTGACGTAAATAGACTGGATTGGCGGTTTGGAATACAGAACCACCATAGGCTTCTCCTTGGGTTAAACTGCTGTTTGAACCCACTAGGAAATTACCATGGGTCAAAAAGGTTTTTACGGCACATTTATGGCCTACAGTCTCCATGATCTCCATCAATTGGCCATTGTTCATTTCTGAATTATCGACCACGCATTCGTTGATTTGGTACAAATCTATGAGGCCATTGATTGGTTCAGCACCACAATTGGAATCCTCTTGATGTATGAGTAATACTGGCGATATATTACTTTCTGTTAAAAGACGATCTAGCTCCAATTTCCTTTGTGCCTTTCCGATAAAAAGTACGCGAGGACGACGCAAGGGTTTCGCAAAGAATTCTCGTTTTGTTAACCATTCTAAAATAGTACGCCAGGCTAATACCGCAATAGTACCTCCAGTGGCCCCTAAGACGAGTAGCGCCCGAGAAAAACGAAGGTCTTCAGGCAACAATCCGTACACAAATCCCAAGAGCAAGGTTGCGGCAATCATACTGCGGACGACCCCCGCGGGACGCGCGTATTTGCTATAGGTGCCGCTGAACCATAACCCTAAAATCCAGATCAGAACATAGCTGCCTTGTACGTAATATGTATAGGTATCTGGGTAGGATCCGCCATTAATGAATCTATGGTTTGACTCCCAGTAACTTTTAAGTTGTTCTAGCATTAGTGCCAATACAGCTGCGTCGATGATAGGTGCAGCTACACTGCGGCTTATTCGAGCAATGAAGGCGAGTCCAGCTCGGAGGTATATTCCTATATAAATTAAGAATGCATAGGTCAGCGCATAACCTCCGCTGAACTGTTTGCGTGCGAACAGTACCATGGCCTGGTAGAACATGCGTACATAGTTGAGGCTGCCTCGTTTGGTACTCTCACCCTTGTAATGAATGATTTGACTCTCGGCGAGGTAGTGGTTTTGACGCCCGGTTTTTAAGAGTTCGTAGCTTAGGTCAATATCCTCTCCGTACATGAAGTATTGGGGATCAAACCCGCCCACTTGACGTAAAAGGTTGGTAGGCACCATCATGTAACAACCCGCGAGAACATCTACTGGGTGGTTGCTGTCGGCATCGAGGTGTCCCAAGTGGTAACGGGAAAACAAAGGCGACTGTGGAAAGAGTCGGGAGAGACCTGAGATTTTGAAGAATGCGGTCATAGGTGTAGGGAGTCCACGCTTGCTTTCTGGAAGGAATTGGCCCGAACCATCTATTGCTTTAATCCCTAATCCGCCTACTTCGGGATTTGCTTTCAAATAGTTCATTGATACTTCGAGGGTATCTTCACGCAATACAGTATCTGGGTTTAAGATGAGTGTAAAGTGGCCTTTAGCTTGTTCAAAACCTTGATTATTTGCCCTACCGAATCCTACATTTTTTTGGTTATCCGTCCAGCGTACTTGAGGAAATAGGTCAAGAATCATGTCCTTGCCGGAATCCGAGCTTGCATTATCGATGATGATGACCTCATAACTATATTGGGTTTGGCTGCGGTAGATGCTGTCCAAACATTGAGTCAAGAAGGCCTTGACGTTATAATTAATAATAACAATACTGAGGTCCACTACTTCGGAAGGCTTTGTTCGTAGGGTATGCGGTGCTGTATGCTGCGCCCTAGGGTCACTTCATCCGCAAATTCTAATTCGTCTCCGACCGCAATGCCTCGGGCAATGGTGGTGAGTCGTACGTTCAGGTCTTTGACCTTTCGGTAGAGATAGAAATTTGTAGTGTCCCCTTCCATGGTAGTGTTCAGCGCGAAGATGAGCTCTTTCACTTCCCCAGATTTCAATCGTTCGAGCAGGGAATCTATGGTCAGGTCGCCAGGGCCTATACCGTCCATAGGGGAGATCAATCCGCCAAGCACATGGTATTTACCCTGATAGCCGCCTGTATTTTCAATAGCCATCACATCGCGTACATCTTCAACGATACAAACGGTCGTTTCGTCTCTTTTCGGGGAGGCACAAATGCTACATTCCTCGGTATCCGAAATGGTGTGACAGGTAGAACAGAAGGTGGTATGGTCTCGAAGATCGAGCAATCGCTCGGCTAATCGGTGTGTTTGATCGGCCGGTCGGCGCAACAGGTGCAGGGCCAGGCGAAGGGCAGTCTTCTTACCGATGCCGGGAAGACGGCTTATTTCCTCTACGGCAGCTTCTATTTTTCGAGACGAGAAATTCATGTGCTTTCAAAAGTAAGGGATTGCGCATATTTGTGAACATGAACTACGCGCTCTTTTTAACCCTTTTATTGGTATATGTCGGTGTTTTGGTCCTGGTGGGCCGATTAACGGCTGGCTCAGGCTCAAATCAAACCTTTTTTACTGCGAACCGAAATTCGAATTGGCTCTTGGTTAGTTTTGGAATGATAGGCGCTTCACTATCAGGAGTCACATTTATCAGTGTACCAGGTTGGACGGCTGATGCTGGCTGGACCTATATGTTCATGGTGCTAGGTTATCTTATAGGATACGCAGTAATTGCCTTTGTGTTATTACCCGTATACTACCGATACAATGTGGTGAGTATCTACTCATATTTGGGACATAAATTAGGTTCGGAGAGTCATAAAACTGGCTCAGCATTTTTCTTGCTTTCTCGTGTAGTTGGTGCTTCTGCTAGATTATATGTAGTAACGATGATCGTTCAAATTATCATCTGCGATGCACTTGGAATACATTTTATAGTTACTGCATTAATAATCTTGGCACTTATTGCTTTATACAGTGCAAATGGCGGTATGGCTACCATTGTTATTACAGATACGTTGCAAACTATCTTAATGTTGACGGCAACAGCCATGGCTCTATATTACGTAAGTCGTGAAGTTTTATCAGAAGAGCAAGGGTTATGGTCCTACATTGCTTCAAATGATCAATTTTACTTAGTCGAGGAATGTTCATCGCGTGCATGGTGGAAACAATTGCTTGGTGGCGCATCCATTGCAATAGCAATGACCGGTCTGGATCAAGATATGATGCAAAAAAACTTGACGGTAAAGTCTTTGCGGGGTGCACAAAAAAATATGATCCTACTGGGAATCATATTAATTTTTGTGAACGCCCTCTTCTTAAGCCTTGGTATACTATTGTCAGATTATGCTGAGATGGTTGGCATAAAAGAAACGGGGGACGAGATATTTGCAGCTGTAGCAACCAGTGAACATATGCCATCTTTGCTTGGCGCAGTATTTTTCTTGGGACTTTTGGCTGCAGCGTTCTCTAGTGCGGATAGTGCTTTAGCATCGCTGACCACTGCTTTTTGTATTGATTTTTTAGGATTGAAGGGTGAAGGATCTCGACGCACTAGAAACGAAGTATACGTAGCCTTCATGGCCGTGATCCTAGCCATTATGTTTGGGATTTACCAGATGCAAGAAGAGACCATCATATCCACCTTGTTTACGGCCGCTGGTTATACCTACGGACCTCTGTTAGGACTGTTTGCCTTGGCATTAACGACAAACCGCACGATCTCAAACTGGGGAATTTTGGCCATTGCTATCGTGGCGCCATTGCTGTCCTATGCACTGAGCTTGTGGGCGCCCACGTTGGGCTATACCATTGGGTTCGAATTGTTGCTCTACAACGGAGCGATCACGTACGTGGGCGCCTGGCTGATCAGCCAAGCACCCTCACGTAGTTAGTGGATGATAGAAATTCTTTGCGTGCTGCGCAGCCCATTGTTGCTCACTTCGAGCAGATATGTACCGGCCGGCATTTGTTGGTAATCTAGGATGAGATCACCATTGATCATTGGGTAGGTACTGCGAGATAGGGCAGCGCCGCTGAGGTCAAATAATTGGACCTGTACCGCACCTTCAACTTCACCCATATTGATCTGAATCAAGCCATTCGACGGGTTCGGATATAGGGTCCAATTCGTTTTCTCCATATCGCCCAATCCAATGTTGTTGTAGGTCGTGGTCGTTTGATCTGTCCCACAATCTGTCGTGACCGTCAAGGTAATGGTGTACGACGCACCTCCCGTAGCGTAGGTATGCACAGGGTTTTGTGTGGTATCGGTCGTGCCGTCACCAAATTCCCACAACCACGCCGTTGGGGCTGGGGTACTTTGATCGGTGAACTGGTAGGTCGTTCCCGAGGTTAGGGCGAGGCCAAACTTCGCATCTAGCTTAGGACCTGGAACCAATACGGCACTATCCGCTACGAAGGTGTAGGCATTGTAGTAGGTATATTCTAGGTCGTAATCCGTGGCGATGTTCAAGGTGGTGTTGTGCGCACCGAGGCCTGCGAAGGTCGAGGTGAGCGACGAGCCCTGACGATTCAAGGTGAAATCACCAGCCAACGTGGTGTCGGTCGAGGTAAGTTCGAAGTTGAACGGCACATCTTCACAGATGGTCGATGGCAATTGTAGGGTCGCGGTAGAAGGATTACCGCCCAAATCAATGACGCGGATGTTGTCCAAATACAGGTTGTTTCCGTAGCCACAAATGCCCATGAATTGGAACTGTATGAAGTCCGAGGCGAGGTTGCCGAGCGCTACGGTATCCGTTCGCCAATCTGCCTTACCTGAAGGCACGTAGGTGGAGTTGCTAGCACTTACTGTGGCAAGATCTGCGTTACCCTTGAGGTAGAGGGTGTCGAAGGTCGATCCACAATCCGTACTCACCAGTACGGCCAAGGTATCGGCATACGTGCTCGAATAGGGAGCGTAGCTTAGATCAAACATCAAGGTAGGATTGCTGTAGCCGCTCACATCAAATTTCGGGCTCTCCAAATAATCTACAGCGCCTGTACTGCTGTAGTTGTAATAGCCCATGTACATCGCCGCAGATTTGGCACCCGTAGGTCCAGCCACCTCTGCTACCGCCCAAGTCGTTCCTCCGTCCGGATTGATGACCGTGAAATCTGAGTTTGAGGCGAAGGTCCACGTTTCGACAATAGGCAATCCTGGCAGCGGACTGACCGTGATGTAGTTCGTTTGAACGAGGGTGTCGGAACCGTAGTTGTTGGTTGCAATCAAGGTGATGCTGTAGCTGCCGTAAGCGCTGAAACTGATCTCAGGGTTTTGGCTCGTCGCACTGGTTCCATTCACAAAGCTGTGGGTAGAGGGGGTAATGGACCAATTCCACGAGGTCGGTGTTTTCTTACTGTCGTCCGTCAATACAATAGCCGTATTCAGACATGGGGTGGTAGTGCTTGCACTGAAGTCCGCATCCGGCACCCCGATGTTATCAATCACGCCTACTTCATCAATGGCAATATCGCTCTGGTAACCGTCTCCGGTGGTTCCGGTGAAGCGCAAGATGATGGTGTCGCCGGCATAGGCTACTAAATCTTCAGTCACATTGACCCAGCTGTTGCCCTGGCTGCCGCTTACGCTGGTCAACAGGTGCCATTGGCTCCCGTCGAAGAGTTCCACTTTTAGGCTTCCGATGTTGGCGCCATTCATGTGGTAAGAGAAGCTCAATTCAGGTGCGATGGCTGTGCTCAGATCAATACACGGGCTCAACAATACCGCATCTTGGTAATCACAGCTCCCTGAAGATTCGAGGTAGAGGTATTTGCCGTTTCCGCTCACATCAGCACTTGGACCCGTACCGGCACTCTGCGTACCGCCGCTCCAAGTTCTCCAATCGATATCGTCCTCACTACCGTTGGCAAGATTTACCCAATTTCCTCCCAAACTACACGCCGTACCGCCACAATTCGTGGCATTGCTACAGTTGCTGAACCCGTTCATGTTTTGCCCAAATGGCAAGGCATAGAGGGTAGAGTTGAAGTAGGTGATATTAGTCTGTACAGTATCGTTCAAACCGTTCTGGTCGCCGCTCAACTCCGACCACACTGTGATGTTTTGATTGCTGGTGCCCGACCATGCCAACGGGGTGGCGAAGGTGAAGGCCGTATCGCCGTATGGAGGGATGCTTGCGAAGAGCGTATCTCTGACTGTCGTGCCGTTGAACGTGTAGGCCACGGCCACGGTGTCCAAGGTGCTCGTGGACGGGTTGTTGATCTGGATGCTGACCGGCACCGAAGTGCTGTGGCAGCTGGTCACAAGGGTCGGGTTTAACACGGCGCCAATTGCGGCATCGCGCGGCAATGGACAAGAATTGGTCCCCGCAGGTAATTCAATAGCGTAAGCACGCTTTCCGTGTACGCCATCGAGATCTGCACTACCGCTTATCCAAGTCGCTGCGGTCGGCTGGTAAGGAATGACAATTGAATTTGTCGGTGAGGTCATCACACTGTCCATGTATTTCGCACCGAGGATGTAGGCGGTATAGCTGTTCGCCCCGCTCACGGTTCCCACAGTAATCTTCACACTGTCCGGACACGCCCAATCCAACTGAACGCTGTTTGGCTGACCTAAGATGAGGAACGGCCCTGCAATAGAGGTATCAGAACCATTGATCACGCGCAAGAAGGCATCATTGGTCGCCACGTACGGCACGCTCCAGTTCGCCACTCGGTTCCCACTAATAGCACTGAGGCCTAAGGAAGACCACGTCGCCATCGAATCCGTACTGTACGCCCAGCTCAACCCTGTAGTCGGGCCGTTCCAGCGCACGGTGGTCGCGCCTGGTTCTAGGGCAGCGCCGGCATGCGGGTAGTCCAAACTGATGGTGCTCATCTCGTAATCATACACCACATAGAATTTTTGAGGACCCGAAGGCACATTCGTTCCGTAGACCTTTAGGGTAAAGTCACCCGTAGATGGGGTAGCGAGGGTTACCTGCTCGGCGTTATTCAATGTATCTACACCACGTGTGGCCAAATAGTTCAAGGTAGTGGCGTTCGGTGCCGGGTTGAGCACCCAAGGTTGGAAGCTGCTGCTTTGGCTTTCGTCCACCACTTCAAAATCAAGGTTGTTGACCAATGCTTTCGCGGCAAAGGTGGATCCTTCGGTATCCGTCCAGTACAACATGGCGCGGAAGTCTTTGGCACCGGCCGGTAGGTTGATGCTGTAGGAGAGGGTGTCGTTTGTGGAAGCTGTGCCGACGAAGAAGTTGGTATCGGTGATGGTACGCAGCGCGCGGCGTGCGTTGATGCGGCCGTAGCCGAAAATAAAATCGGGCCCTACATTTCCTAAATCATCCGCCGTGTTCATCCCAATGGCCTTCAACAATCCGCCATCGGCCGTGTCGTTCTGAATCACATCGTAGGCGTTGTGCAAGACCGCGAAGAAGCCCGCTGCACCTGGAGCGGCCATTGAGGTTCCGGTCTTATAGCCGTAGGTATGTGGGTCAATGGTGCTGTATACGTTTGTTCCTACAGAGGCGATGTCCGGTTTAATACGTCCGTCGGCGGCAGGTCCGCGTGAGGAGGAAGGGGCAATGGCATCTAGGTAAGTGATGTTCGCCGTAGCCACGACGTTCTTTCCTTGCTTGTGTCCACCGGTAATATTTCCCCATTGTGAGCCTGCGCCATAGCCACAGTTTGAACCGTTGTTATTTCCCGCACTGAATACGTGCAAGAGCGCTGGGTTTTGAATGATGTCTTTATCAACTTGGGCTGCATAGCTGGTATATCCGGCGTTACAGCCGTTAGAATAGGAGGAATTGGTCACGCGGATGCCATAGCTGTTGTAGTGCGCATCAACGTTAGATAAGTTGCCCGGGTAGCTGTAGTACACGTTGTAGGCTCCGGGGGCCACACCTTCACCGTCCGGATCGATATTACCGGCGCCAAGGATGGTTCCCGCCACGTGATCCCCGTGGTCTCCCAAACTCGTACCTGCCAATGAGGTGAGTCGGCCCTTGTAATCTGCGTGTGGACCTATATCTCCATCGTCACCATGGCCCACCACTACGCCCGTACCGTCGTAGGGTAGGGAAGCTTGCGTTTGGGATACACGTCCGGCTGCGCGTGCATTGAAGTTTTCCGGGCTTCCCGGCTCTTCGATGGCTTGAATGAATCTGATTTGTTCGTAAGCGGCCAGGCTCAGTAGGTCGTTGGGATCAACCAGTAAGGTGTACCAATTATTTCCCAAGGCCTGCGCTTTAAAAAAGGCCAAGGCTGTTGGAAGGGATTGACGAACCTCAAATTGGACCGCCACCTCATCGCCCACCCAAGCCCAGCTCGGAATGTCCATATTCGCCAACGGTCCGTCTAATTTCATGGCCGCACTAAAGGGCATGAATGCACGAACACCCGCATTTTTCAAGGCATCGGCTGTTATTCCAGCGGGTAAAGCCACTTCGAAAGCATTTTCAGGCAAATATTGCATGAGCTCAACGCCCAAATCCTCCAAGGCTTTTTTATCTTCGGCAAGCACTGGACCATCCCATAGCGCCACGCCATAGGTTGTACGCTGTGCTTTGATACCTATAAAAGTCTCTTCTTCAATATGATAGGTTCCGGATTTGAGTTTTAGGGCCAATTGGGCCTGCGCTTGAATACCAACAATCGTGAGTAGGAGGAGTAATAATCGAGTCATAGACAATGAGAAATTGGAACGTGAATATACTATCTAACCGCCGCCATTTAAAATGGTTGGGGTTCTTCCTTTTTGTTTTCCACATAAACCATGCCCAAGCACAATACAAGCCACTGACCCAAAGCCAAGCCATGGCTGAAATGGAGCGCTTTGGCTCCGGTAAGCGCGTGATGTACATGGCGGCCCATCCAGACGATGAAAATACCCGATTGATTGCGTGGTTATCGAATGCGCTTGATGCGGAAACCACTTATTTATCGCTTACTCGGGGTTCGGGCGGACAGAATTTGATCGGCGATGAGCTTGGAGCTGAACTCGGGGTGATCCGTGAATACGAGCTGCGTGCCGCACGCAGTGTCGACGGAGGGAACCAGCGTTTCACCGATGCCCTTGACTTTGGATATTCCAAAAGTGTGGACGAGGTGTGGACCAAGTGGGACCACGACGACCTCCAGTTGCAAGCCGTGCGCACCATACGAGAGCTGAAGCCAGATTTTATCATCACACGCTTCCCGCCAGACGAGC
>CAXPFQ010000051.1:0-5727 GCA_964216615.1 Schleiferiaceae bacterium | reverse complement strand
CGATTATTGACCAAATCCGTCCCTGCCATGCGCGGACTCAAGAAGGTCTTTTGGGAAGGTACGGAGCATTGGGATCATTTGTTAGCCGAGCGCGCTGCGATTAGCGGCGAACTGATCCTGAGCAAGGAAGCTAAAGATGCAATCAACGTCTTTAAGAGCAAATAATGCGCACACTTTTCCTAGCCGTTCTCTTGATGCCTTTAGTTCTTTTGGGGCAGAACAAGGATACCATACTTGATGGGTACCACAGAAGAGCGATTTATAGTGCTTCGGGAGCTTTTACGGACTTGAACAACTGGAATGCGGGAGGGGAGAACAGCTCTAATATGAGTCTGTTGTTGCGAGAGAATTGGACCCAGAAAGGACCCAACCTGACGACCGTACACCTTTTGGAAGGGAACTACGGAATCAGTCGTCAAGCAGGCGCGTTCACGAAGAATGCGGATAAGTTAGAGTTTACCACAACAGTTACGGGATCACCGAAGATTACCGAATGGAACATTTCGGGCCAATTCAACGTACGTACCCAATTCGCTCCTGGATTTGCAGAGGGCGATACGAGCGGCACTCCCATTTCCAACTTCGGAGCGCCTATTTACGGCCAATTCTCCCTCGGTGTAGGGAATAATTCCTCTGATCATTTCCAAGTATTCATCTCTCCCCTGGCTGGAAAGAGCACGACGGTAATGGACGAAGTGCTTCGTGATAAGGGCGCTTTCGGGGTAGATACGGGGGCTACTTGGCGCTTTGAGACAGGTGCAAAGGTGACCCTGAACTTCGCGCAAGAATTCACTGATGAATTCTCAGTGACCGCCAAAACGGATGTCTTTTACAACTACGCAGGTTCTTTAAACGAGGTCGACCTTAGCCTAGACATTATCGCCTTATACAAGATCAAAGAGGCGTTCTCTTTAAGCGGACATGTCCAATTACTTCGCGACATCGACCAAATAGATGCCTGGCAACGCCGTTCGGTGTTGGGAATTGGCCTGGCCTATACGATTAAGTAGTTCGAGACAAGAGACTGAGATTGTTCAACTCAAAGGAGAGTCTTTGCAGCCCCTCTGAAATGGTGTGTAGCTTATCATCGGAAAGCGGCGCCAATCCAGAGGTGTACTGACGAAAAAGGCTGGTATTCATCCCAAGATATTTGGCAAAAGCGGTCTTGTTTAACACCTTGAAGTAGCTGAAAAACTGTTGTAGATCTACGAAAAACTGAACTTCATAAGGGTGCTTCTGATCTTCAAAGTACAGGTCTAAGGCTTCAAAAATGTTCTCTTTAACCTCGCTCAGCTCGTCCCCAACGGTGATAACCCCTGCTAGCTCTTTGATATAGGCACTGTATCCCGTGGAAGTGATTTCAATGATTGCACTATAGCTCGTCATAATTCTGCTGCTTTTAAAATGGATTTTAAAGTTCCAGTGGCCAATTCTTTTCCAGGATGTCTGGGAATCACAACTCGTCCTTTTTTAATAGGGTGTTTGTATATATCATGTCTCGATCCGTGCCGATGGAGGTACCAGCCGTCCTTTTTGAGCCGCTTTAGAATTTCATTTATCCTTGCCACAAATATAACGATTGTGTTATGATTAATTCTCCTTCCTTTTCAAATTCGAAAGAAAGAATAGGTGTGACAAGAATTGTGGACAAGTGTTATTTATGAACTACTGCAGTCTTTTTCTCAACCTTCTCTCCCTTCTCCAAAGCACGAAAAAGAGGAGAATGAGAACCGTTGGTATTATTTGACGATAATTCGGTGAACTTCACCGCCCACTTTTAGGATGTAAAGCCCTTTAGCAAGGTGTTCTGCGGACCAATTCTCCGGATGCCCCTCGTACAACAATGTTCCTCTAAGATCTCTAACCTCGCAACGCTCCTTCTCTTCCCAAGCGGGCGAAGCATGGATCTGCCCTGTAGTCGGGTTAGGGTAAAGAATTCTGGTGATATCGGGATTTTCGTAAACCGAGATATTAGCGCTCAGTTGAATAAGCCCAAGAACATCTGTATAAATGGAATCAAGACTGTAGGCGGCAGTATGGCAATGCAAAGTATCTGAATAGGCGAGCCCTGCTCCCCATATCATCGCGGTGTTTGACCAAGAGGGTTGTAGGCCTGATGCAGTAATGTAGCTGTTGCTGGTCGTTCCATAAGTAATGACACGTGTATAGCCGTCTTGAAACTCTAAGAAGGTAATGCCTCGATCTTGAGGGCTGGTGGTGCCGCCCAAGGGCAAGGTTCCATTAAAGGGCACCCCGCCGCGATTGGTTAACATTAAGACCACACCAGAATCCGAACGCGCAATGGGTTGGCGGCTGGCCAATCTGTAATCGCCGGTAATGGAGGTGGTGTTTGGGGTCTCCCATGCACCCTCAATAGTGCCGGAAGTGTCCATTTTCACCAAGAAAAAGTCGTATACCCACTGTGATCCTGCTAAGGTATAGTTGCCCCAAATTTGCTGTTGAAACAATTCACCCGTGAGCCACACATGGCCCAATTCGTCGCAACGAATAAAGGGAAAGGCGTAATTCACATCCGTGGAGGATTGGAACCACTGCCCCTCTCCGTTTGGGGACACTTTTAGGGCAAAAACATTTAGGCCGGAGCCTCCAGAATAATGTGAAAATGACCCCACCTTGACGGTATCGTACCCCGATGCTAGGCCGCTGATGTATCGGTTGTCGTTTTGGTCCAGGTCGAGGTGGCCTGAAAGCGCATTTTCAATGCAGGTGGAGTCCAATTGGACCCCTTGAGCACCCAAAGTCAACAGGGCTGAGCTGCCAGGATAAGTGGTCAAAACAATCAATTCACCCGAGCTCGAAAGGGTGATGTCTTGAAGGGCGTTGAGCGATTTTATCCAAAGGATTTTGTTGTCTTGCAAGTCCCAAGCCAAGACCATATGGCTTGGTGTCCACTGGTCGGCGATATCCAATAATGAATCGGCCACCACCAAAGAATCTGCATAGCGGATACCCACGTACGCGGTATTTTGATCTGCCTCTAACGCGATGATACTGGATTTGTGGCCCACGGAAAACAGTGGTGTGATTTCAGGTCCGGTAGGGTTGATACTTGGGAACAATCCTATATCAAAGGTCCCATAGTTATTCAGGCTCAGCTGCGCATTCCACTTCGACATCTGTGCGACCAAGGCACCATGGCTGCCGGCATCGCCAAAGACAAATTCTGAACGAAAGCCATCTGCGTCCTTTGGAAAGATATGGGCGGAATGGTGATAATCAAATTGGGCCCAAACCAAAACAGGAAGGGCCCAAATGAAAATTAGTGTTGAAAGGCGGTTGGTAAGGCGCCTATTACTTCACAAACACCTTGATCGAGGCGCTCATGTCGCGGCCGTAAGAAGCGTGTACGCCGTTGGCGAATTGCATGCCCAAACGAACTTCGCCCATGGGTAGGGTTACTGTATCTGAAGTTTGACCGCCACCGTAGTGGATATTTACACTATCCGCAGGAACAACTTCACCGTTTGCAAGGCACGCATTGCCGATCAATAGGTGGTGGTGGCCTGTGCCTTCCACGATCTCACCGGCTGGGCGCACTTCCATGCCTTCTACGCCAAATTCTACGTAAACAGGGTTGGTAACGGTATCGCCGTTTTCAAGGTTGGCAAAGAATACGCCGCCAGTAGCTTCGTCCATTTCCTCAGGAGCCATGCTCTTGTGGTTGTGGCCTTCGTGGTTTTCTGCTGGAGCTTCAGCAGGCTGGCTACAGCTAAATGCGATGGCGCCGAGCGCTGAAAGTAGTAGGGTCTTTTTCATGTTATTCAAATTCTATTAGTACGTTGTTCTTTTCAACAGCATCACCCACAAAAACGTTCACGGATTTTACCGTTCCTTCTTGTTCGGCTTTGAGCATGTTTTCCATCTTCATGGCCTCCAAGATGAGCAGACCTTCGCCTTTGGCAACTGTATGCCCCGGCTGTACCATAACTTCGAGAACCTTTCCGGGCATTGGAGCTTTTAATTTGGTCGCCTTGGAAGAAGCTCCCCCGGCGATTCCCATCTTCTCCAATAAAAGATCGTATTGGTCTTTCGCCTCCAATACCATCACTTGCCCATTTATTTTTAGGGTAAACGTCTTGGAGTCTTCAGCGCGATCAACCCATTGCACATAGAAGGATTTATGGTCCTTTAAAATATGCCAAGTGCGTACGTCAATCCTTTCGACATCCAGGTTGTAGTAGGTGCCGTCTAGTAATCCTTCGCCCGGGTTATTATCCGGAGCGACCTCAAAGGTGTTCTTTCCTGTGATTTTGTACATATGGTGGTTCTTTCGACGCTTAAAGGTACAAAGGAATTAGTCCAATTTTGAAGCCCAAACTTGGGCGCCATTAATGTCAATTACTAGGTCTAAATTTTGAGGTATATCGAACGGATTCGGCAGTTCACTAAATTCAAAAACGGCAGCCACTATATCCTCTTCACCTTCTTTGCTGCGCACAATCATCATACTATTCGTTGCAGTGTCGATGTCTAAATTCATGTCATAGCCAAGCTCTCCATTGAACAATGCATGATGTTCGTGTTTTAATGCTAGCATTTGCGCAAAGAAATCTGTCTGAGCATGCGGCGACGACCATTCTATGCCAACAGTGTCTTTGGTAAAGAATGGGTAGCGATGATTTAAACCAGCCTCTTGTCCGGAATAGATTAATGGGAAGCTTCGCTGAATCATAGAGGCCAAGACGTACATGGCATTACCCAAATCACCCATACGCTCCTGAACTGTACCATTCCAACTATTTTCATCGTGATTGGTGTTGAAGTACATTTTCATAGTTTCCGAAGGCCACAGTGTGTCGCATTTCGCTGCATATTCCGCAACAGCACCTACATTTTTATGACCTTGGGCTATTTCGTTCATGATGTGATGAAATTCCCAACCATAAACGGCATTAAAGCCGGCTTCTACAAGCGCAGGATCTTCCCATTCTGCCAGCATGAATAGTGGTCCGTTAGTGGCACGTAATGTGGTAATTGCTGTATTCCAGAAATCAGTAGGAACAAAGCCAGCAACGTCACAACGGAATCCGTCTATTCCGACATTAGCAACCCACCAGTTCATTTCACTAATCATAGCTTCGCGCATTCCGGGTGCATCATAGTTTAAATCGGCAACATCGGTCCAATCTGTTGGGTTTCCATCGTTGTCGACAGCAACAATCGGAAAGTTCCCGTCCACATCTTTGGTATAGAATTCAGGATGCTCGGCTACCCACACATGATCAAATGAAGTATGATTAGCGACCCAGTCAAGGATGACTTTCATGCCTAGTTCATGAGCCTGGTGTACGATGGATTGAAAGTCTTCTAAGGTTCCAAAATTCGGATTTACTGCTGTATAATCTGAGATACTGTAGTAAGAGCCGAGCTCGCCTTTGCGGTTTTCTACACCGATGGGTTGAATAGGCATGAACCACAAAATATCTACGCCCATCTCAGCTAATCTTGGTAGGTGAGATTGGAAGGCTTTCAATGTGCCTTCCTCTGTGTATTGCCTGACGTTTACTTCATAAATATTATCGCTTGCAGCCCATTCTGGGCGTTTAGGGCCGTTGTATACGGCTAAAGGGGCGACGGGCGCAGCAGGCTGGCAAGTAATCATTGTTGTTGCGGCAGCTAAGGCAATAAGTATTATTTTTTTCATGGTAAGTGAATTAATCTTGGTTGAATTGGCCGCAATTACGGGTTTGGTAGAGATCGGAAGAG
>CAXPFQ010000050.1:0-8278 GCA_964216615.1 Schleiferiaceae bacterium | reverse complement strand
CCGAAGACGTTATTTTCCTTAGAGAATTATCCTTGACTCATGTTCTAGGTGCGAAGAGTCGAAGCCTCGTCTTATCAAGTGATGTACTTGATTTTTCAGTCAATGGGAATTGGGATTTCAAAGATTTCCCAAAGGTTGCCTCTCATGTTTTCCAAGACATCATCGTACAAAATGAAGAACAATGGCCACAAGCGGCATTTAAATTTGACATTCAAGCGGGAAATGTGGGATGGATAGCGGATCTCATACATCTCGATGTATTCATTAGTGAGGATACACACATCTTTGGAAAGTATAATGGTATGCGCAAGATGTGGTCTACCACCATGTTCATTCCTGAAGCAACCTATGAAAACAATAGCGGTAAAGATATCGTCTTGGCGTCTTCCCAAACACAAGATGTTCATAATACTACACTCAAGGCGGATAAACTAAAATTTGACACTTGGAACCTTTCTAAGGTGAACCTCAGTTCGAACGGAAGTGTTGGGCCGAAGAGAATCCAGTTCTCAGGTGTTGTAGAAGATTCTATCCCGAGTAAGATACATTTGGAAGCATCATTACTTAGCGGAGAGGCAGAAATTACTACTGCAGCTTTCAACATTGGGGAATCGCATTTCACACTTTTAGACACTGCTAATCTACAATGGCAAAATGCGCAACTAAATGTGGATTCATTGATGCTAGCCGGCAAGGACGGTAGGTTTGTGCTAAACGGTCAACTATTTGATACAGAAGCTCCTGAGATTGCGCTGGGACTAGAAGATTTTAATTCGAAGGTGGTCAATTACTTATTCCGTACGCCAGAGGCATTATTTTCTGGTACATGGAATGCACAATTAAAGTTGAAAGATTCATTCTTCCGTCCTTTAATTCAAGGACAGATTGAAGTTGATGATTTTGGATTAAATAATTATGAATATGGACGGTTCACAGCGAATGCCGAAGTCGAAAACTTAACTCACCTAAATGCTTTCGGCCAATTACGCCAGGGTACATCGAGTTCCTTTTCTTTTAGTGGGGACTATGATTTTACAACCCATGAAATTGATGTAAGAGCGAGCATAGATGAATTTGCTGTCGATCCTTTTAACCCACTTTTTAACGGGGTTTTAGATGAATTTAGTGGTACACTTCAAGGTGGTTTAGAATGGTACGGTCCTTTGGAAGCCTATACCTTGAATGGTGCGTTTACTATGAGCGACGGTCATTTCATAGTGCCTATTGTTGGAGCGGAGCTAAGTGCCACTGAGCCTATAGAATTGGTCATTTCAGAGGATGAAATCACCCTAGACACTGCTAAATTCTATGCTCCGAAAGACAGCACAACTGCAATAGTCTTTGGTGGTATTCATCACAATCAGTTCGACAGTCTTGTATTTGATCTAAAACTTCATAGTGATAGTATACGTGCGGTTGATTTAAGCAGGAATATCGACGGCTACTTTTACGGTACGGCAGTAGTGGAGGGGGATCTAGTTTTAGAAGGACCCTTGGAACAATTGCATTTAGACCTCGCGGTAGCCACAAAAGACGGCACCAACTTTAAGATCCCTCTGGATAACCCAACCGCGGTTGAGATGCCGAGCTACATTCGATTTAGTGATGCTGGACTGCCTACAGCGGATAGTGTTTTTGTTCAAGAGCTTGAATATTTTACGACGGATATCGCTATTGAAGCTACGCCAAATGCTGATGTGGAGCTCGTGCTTGATGAAGTATTAGGAGATGTAATCAAAGCTCGCGGAAGCGGTAATATGCGTCTCAAAATATTAGAAGACGAAAGTCTCGAGCTGTACGGCTTATATACGCTGGTTTCGGGTGATTATCTCTTTACTCTACAGAACATCATTAATAAGCCTTTTGAGATTATTCCTGGCGGCACCATTTTATGGAGTGGTGACCTTTATGAGGCACAAGTAAATATTGACGCGAAATATTCTCTTTCCACTGATCTGCAAGGCTTGGTCTCAAATGCGAATTACAACAACGAGAATGTCAATGTTGATTTGATCATTAACCTTAGCGGCGCCTTGATGAATCCTGACATTGCCTTCACAGTGGATTTGCCAAATGCGCCAGCAAGTTATTTGGAGGAACTTCAGAGGCACTTTTTAAGCGAGGATGCTATGAATTATCAGGCATTTTCATTGCTGCTCTTGGGTGAATTCTACCAGCAAGATTTAGCGGTACAGGAGGGCTTTGACTTTAGTGGTTCTGTAAGTAGAAACACATCGGAATTACTCGTTAGTGAATTTGGAAGCTGGTTGGCAGCAGGAATTGGTTCATATGTTGACTTAGAATTGGACTATACAAGTGGTACCAATCCGTATGAGGTATTAGGTACGGCCCAGAATAATTTGAATCTCGGCCTCGGAAAAGACTTCCTAGACGGCAGATTGAGCATAAATTCTTCTTTGGATATTCCTATTGGTCAATCTGGTGCGTCGACGCTTTTACTTGGTGATACGGAGGTAATCTACTCCTTGACTAAGGACGGACGAATCAAACTTCGAGCGTTTAACAGAAGCAATCGTAACGATCCACTGATGCAAAACTCAGGTCCATACACACAGGGTGTGGGTATCTTATTCCAAAAGGAATTTGAATCAGTTCTTAAAGATTAGCCCTGTGCTTCGATGAGGGAAACGGCCTCTACGAGTGAATCGACGTAATGATCAGGGACAGCAGTATGGGGCTTTAGTCCATGTCCAGTTTTAACTCGAATGGTGGTTACTCCCGCATTCTGGCCAGCTTCGATGTCTCTTGGTGAATCACCGACGAGGAAGCTTTGAGCTAAATCAATATTGAACCTTTCCTTTGCTGCTAATAGCATACCTGGTGAAGGTTTCCGGCACTCGCACGGAATCTTATATTCTGGAACTTCACCTTCAAAACCGCCGTGCGGGTGGTGTGGGCAGAAGTAAATGGCTTCCACAAAGGCGCCTTGCTCACCTAGTTGGGTCTCCATCTTTTTATGAATGTTACCTAATTCTTCGATAGAACACAGTCCTCGTGCAATCACGCTTTGATTTGTGACCACAACTACGAGATAACCAAGCTTGTTCAACTTCTTGATACAATCAGCTGCGTAAGGGTACAATTCAAAATCCTCAGGTCTGTGAATGAGATCAGTGTCTATATTAATGACACCGTCACGATCGAGGTATACACATTTTTGTGGCCTGTTTAAGTTTCGCGCAGCAACCTTTCCAGAGGAAATGGCTTGTTCTACTTTTTCCAATCGGTCCGGAGTACCCATATCTTTGAGATACTCAGGTGTATTGTAGGCATAGACATTTAATCGTTCGTGAAGGGTAGGGAAGATGTCTTTTCCGAAATCTGCTTTAACGCCTTCTTCCAGGTGTTCTAAGACCACGGGATTAAAAACATAAGCCGCTGCATTGACTAGATTTCTGTAAACTAGGCCTTCAGGGTGTGGCTTTGCATAAAAGGCACAGACCTTGTCGTTTTCATCAACATCGAGAAGATCACTATCGTAAGGATGATCATTTGGGTGAACTACTAACGTGGCATCCGCATTGTTCGCGTGGTGGAAGGTAAATAGTCGATGTAAATCCATATTCATCATCACATCACCGTAAAGCACAAGGAACGGTTCCGTCAAATGCTCTTGAAGGGCTTTGACACCACCCACCGTTCCTAACGGAGTTGGTTCGACGAAATAATGAATGCGTATTCCAAAGGCTTCTCCCTTTCCGAAATGATCTTCAATGTGATGGTACAAATGATTTACAATGAGCCAAACATCAGTAAAGCCATGGTCTTTAAGAAGGTTGATTTGATACTCAAGAATGGGCTTGCCGAGAACTGGCATCATAGGCTTGGGAATATCGTCTCTGACTTGTGCAAGACGGGTTCCTTTACCACCGGCAAGAATGAGTGCTACCTTCATAGTTAGATGTTTGCTCAAACCTAAGAAGCTTTAAGGAGCTAAGAAAGTCTTCTAACGAAAGATTCTTAACATCCTTGCATAGAGCACAGAGAACCTTCAATGTTAGATTGGAAAAGAGATACAATGTTCTAATTTGTTGAATAGGAAGTAGTTCAATATCGTACGTTCACAACCACTCTTTGAGCACGAATTTTTTTTCAAACTTTTGAGTCCTAAGTATTGCAAAAATGAAAATAGCCGTTACATTTGCAACCGCAATTGAGACACGGTCCGGTAGTTCAGTTGGTTAGAATACAAGCCTGTCACGCTTGGGGTCGCGAGTTCGAGTCTCGTCCGGATCGCCAACAATTAGAAAAGCCCTCGGAGAAATCCGGGGGCTTTTTCGTTCTATGCGTTAGCGCTTTTTCTTCTTAGTTCTTGTTTTGTGGAGTTCACAATACCTGCTATCGGTCATTGCCTCTCGCTCGCATTTAGCACCACTGGCTGTTTTGAATCCACACTTTCTAAAAACTTCTTTCTTTTTAACGGCTTTCTTCTCTCTCAAGTAGGGCAGATCTGATGTACGCTCGGGAAGGCAGACACTACAAGGCAATAGTCCTCTTTGTAGGGCAATGCGTTCGTCAATGTGAATCTGACCGTTTTTCAGGTAGCGACAACCGTCGATATGATAACGTGCGCCAGATGCGTTAATACCTCGTGTGGTAAAAACTACGATTTCAGAAACCTCTGTAGAGTCAGAAAGCGATTGTGCGTTAACTTGCGTACTAACCAACCAGCAAAAGCCTACCAATACAATGCGTAATAGATTTCTCATCTCGACAAAACTATCCATTCTTTGCATAATAATGGCGTCAGTTCAGGGATTTGCGCAATTGACTTCTATAAACTTTGATTATCTCACTGTTGATGAAGCACCCAAGGGGCCCATTGGCTTTGTGGGCACCGGTGTGAGCATTCACCATCCCTCTTTACCTGTATACGGTGGTATTCGACTAAATAACGCCGCCGTTGGCATTCGCGCTGGATACTACACCTTTGGATACCATGCCGGTGCTAGGTTGCCGCTTATAGATAATTGGTCTTTTCATCCTCGGTTGATGTATACCACGGGCGGAGGTGCTGAAAGTAATGACGGTTCCGGTTGGTTTATCACACCAGCTGCTTCATTAGACAGGCAGTTTGGTGATTACACATTGGGCGTGGGTGCACAATACAGTTACGTGAGTACGGGAGTAATCACAGGGTCGAGCGCCTATTTCAGTCTCAATAAACAGATAGATTTTAATCGAAAAGGGCTTAATCCATTTCACACCCAACTTTTTACAAATACAGTATTCAGTTCGCATAATGAAAGGAACAGCAACATCGGCTTCATTGGGGTAGGTGGACGTTCCTTCCAGAAAAGGACCTATCAAAGTGTGTACTTAACTGCTGCGGTGACTGATTTAGGCGGATATATGGACGTATATGGCGGCTATGGCCTTTGGGAGCAATTTGGAGCATGGCGATTTTTGACAGAGCTGAATTTTGGTACCGGCGGCGGTGGTCGAGCACCTGCAGGTGGTGGGCTGCTTTATGGTGCCGGGGGTGAGGTACAATACCATCACAACCAATACTTTATCGGCGGAAGTACTGGAGTTATAAAAAGCTTGGACGGACCGTTCTATTTTTCATTTATCGGCCTTCATTTGGGTACCGATTTTAATTTCACAAGTACTCAAAATGAAATAGGCTATTTACCCATGGATCTCAGTATTGAAAACGGGGTCAGAACGTATCTCGGCGAAGACGGCTTCTCAAACCTGGGCATAGCTTTCCGACTGTACAGAAAAGGTATGGTCCAGCTGCGGGGAGAGAGTTACTGGGCCTTTACAGACGGCAGAGGTGCCTATGCAGAAGGTTTGTTTGGCTTACGCCTTCAGCCAAATATTTGGTTTATCGAGACGCAGGTGGGCGCCGGAGCAGGGGGTGGAATTAACCTGTGGGGCGCTGCCGCGCTAGCTTTTGTCAATGCGGGTTTTGAAATACCTGTAAACGATTATTGGGATGTTACAGCTCGCGGTATCTACAACGTATATTCCTCTCAGGCATTTCCAACCTACGGGTGGCAATTGGGCATGACCTTTAATATCCCTTTTAATACCCAATTCTGATGCGCAGGTTGTTGCTCCTACTTTTCATTGTAGCTCATCAATACGTTATGGGTCAAGGGACTTCCATGACTCTTATGTTTGAGCCATTGGAATCGTCTAATAATATGATGTGGGTGACTCAGCGCTTCGAGTTAGTCAAGTATGCGAGTACAAAAACCGCCATCTCTGGTGGTCTGGAGACCCAAAGTGCTGTGATGGGTGATTATGGTGGTTTCTATGCCTTCGGGTTTACAGGAGGTGTTTATCAATATGTACGTCCATGGGTATTCGCTCATATGGGCGGATCTATAGCCTCAGGAGGAGGTGCAGGTGCCCCGGATGGAGATGGATTAATGTACCGTGGGTATGCGGGAATATCTGCTAAGAGTAAATACGGGATTGTGGATGTAGGCTACAATCACATTAATTTTCCTTCGGGAGCTATTACCTCGAATCATATATCCATCGGTTACACACATGTATTGCCTTATAGAATAGAATATAGCGGCCATAACAGCTATTATCCCACCTATTTTGAATTGGTCACGGGACTTTGGTTCTTAGGTCCGGAAGACGCTTCCCGCAACAATGAACCGGTGCAAAGTGCCTATGCAGGTGTGCGTGTCGGACAGTATTTAAACACCAATCATACCGTTGGGGGTGAACTTCAACTAGGGGCCGGTGCATTGGGTAGCATTGATGGGTACATGAATTACTCCATGGGGCTACGCTTTAATACCCCTTCACAACGCCTCTTCTTTCGTACGCACCTAGGATCCGGCGGCGGCGGCGGTGTGTACACAGGTGGTGGCTTATCCACTATGATAAGTGCTGGGGCCCAGTTTGGCGGGCATCAATTCAGCGTAGGACAATGGACGGCGCTAAGCGATGAAGCTTCTATTCCGTTTGTTTCGTACAGCCGACATCTGGATTTCAAAAGCTCTTTAGGCTTTCATTATAAAGGGGTAGACTATACTTATAATGATTCACGCGAGGTAGCCTTAAGAGTCTTAGCTGGAGCGGGTCAACAGCGTTCGCCCGGTTTAGATCGAAACGGCAATCCTTATCATCCTATGTCGGGTATAGCCATGGGGCTAGGCATTGAAGCTTGGAGCAATGAGAATTATTCGTTGGATGCCTATGGTCATACCTTCTGGGCGGCCAGTGGCGGTTACGGCGCCTATGCAGAGGGATTGTTCAGTGCAGCATTCATGAAAAATGGAGAGACTTTCAGATACGGTGTGGACCTGACTTCTGGCATTGCGGGTGGTGGTGGAATAGATGTGGGTTCTGGCCTGATGATTGCACCTGGAGTTCAGGTGGAATGTAAAATTGGCCCCTTATCAAATCTCAAAATGAACCTCAGACAAAAATACTTCCCAGGCGGCACCTACAGTCCCGTATATTTTGGTGTGGAACTAATTCAATCCTTGCCTGTTCACTTGTGGTAAGTGCCTAAATTTGCAATATGAAAAAGATTCTTACAATGCTTTTTGCTCTTGTTAGTCTGTCTCTGTGTGCGCAGGGGAACTTTACGGATACCTCTGGCAAGAAACAAGGCAAATGGGTGAAGAAATATGAAAGCGGTAAAACCAGATATACGGGTACGTTCAAAAACGATATACCTGTGGGCACATTTACCTATTATTTTGAAAGAGAAGGCGGTAAGATGTCTGAAATCTCCTACAGAGGCACAACAGGCGTGGGCTATGCGAAGCTTTACCACAGATCTGGTGTTCTCCAAGCTGAGGGGATTTACAATGCGCAATTGAAAGACAGTACTTGGACGTATTACTCCAGAAGCGGTGTATTGACGCAGCGCGAGGATTATAAAATGGGGGCACTTGAAGGCAAACAGTTGACCTATTGGGAAAACGGCAGGGTTAGTCAGCGTATCGACTTTGTTGGTGATGAGGAAAACGGAAGTTGGATTCGAAAATGGGACAATGGAACAATGCGGACCAAAGGCACCTACGAGGAAGGCCAATTAGAGGGTGAGTGTAAGTTCTTTGATGAAGAAGGCAAACTCATAGCGAAAGGTCCCTATCACAATGGAAAAAAGCACGGTACTTGGTATTATTTCGAACAGAACAAGGTGGTCTTGAAAGAGTTATACAGGTACGGCACACTTGAAAGTGAAACCAAATACGATGAGTAAATCAATTGCTGAAACTACGGTAGTCGTAGGTCTTAGCGGAGGGGTGGATTCCTCAGTCACGGCTTACTTGCT
>CAXPFQ010000049.1:0-28542 GCA_964216615.1 Schleiferiaceae bacterium | reverse complement strand
CCATCGCGAAGATGAGCCCTATCATGCAAAGCGTCATCGAATTTGCCAATAACGGTGGGTACGTGTTGGGCGTTTGTAACGGTTTCC
Source organism: Schleiferiaceae bacterium (assembly GCA_964216615.1). Lineage (GTDB taxonomy): Bacteria > Bacteroidota > Bacteroidia > Flavobacteriales > Schleiferiaceae > UBA10364. The sequence continues at coordinate 28,455 of CAXPFQ010000049.1, read as the reverse complement.
AAATCCTTACGGAAAGTGGATTGTTGCCAGGGGCATTGCGACACAACAACAGCCACAAATTCGTCTGTAAAAACGTGTTCATCAAGCCTGTATCGAAGACTGCAGGAATCAGTGCAGATTTGGACCACAGCAAAGGCTATAAGATTCCTATTGCACACGGAGAAGGAAACTACTACTGTTCGGCAGAGACACTAGCAGAGCTTAAGGCGAACGATCAAATCATCTTTCAGTACTGTACGGAAGATGGTGAAGTGACCGAAGCGGTGAACCCCAACGGTACTTTGGAGAACATTGCCGGGGTATGTAATGCGGGTAAAAACGTCTTTGGAATGATGCCGCACCCTGAGCGTGCCGCTGATGAAGAACTCAACAACCAAGACGGTCTTGCCTTGTTTAAGAGCATGATCGCACATATGGAATTGGTATAAATTCCAACTCTCTGAAACTAAAAAACCCGGGCGCTGCGCGCCCGGGTTTTTTATGCCCTAAAGTGTTCTCCTTCTACTGCAGGATTAACGGGATATGTGTGCTGGTGCCCTCCTGAATAGTTTGGACAATGTACGCCCCACGTGCCCACTGCTCGACATCGATGGCCGTACGCTGTTCTACCCATTGGTTGTACACCTCGCGACCAGAGGCGTCGAGGATACGGATTTGGGCGCTTCCAGGGAGGGCAATGTTTACCTGTGTTTGAGCGGGGTTTGGATAGATCTCCAAGCCGTTCAACAGCTCTTCGTCTAGGCCGATGTTCACTACCGTGTAGGCATCCGAAACATTCGAACAAAGGATGTTCGAGAAGATGCGCACGTAGTAGGTGCCGTTGGCTGTCGGCAAGTAGGTAGCGGAGGTAGCTCCGGAAATTGGATCCATGTTATCATCTAACCACTCGTAGGTAAAGGTACCTGCCGGAGTAGCGGCTTCCAGCTCACCCGTAGTCGGGTTCTGGCTTATGGTCGGTTGCGACGGGGCTGCCTGTACGCTAATGGCGCGCTTCTTCGTGTTCGTACAACCCGTTGTGGCATCCGTATATGTGTAGTAAACCCAGTGCGATCCTACTCCGGCCACAGATGGGAAAATGGAATCATTCGTAATACCCGTTCCGGAGTAGATCCCTCCGGCCGGTTGACCGCCAGAAAGGGCCTGAGGACCATCAAGCTCACAAACATAGCCTTGTGACCCAAGGCTCACTTGAGGACGAGCGTTGACGGTGAACGCAGTAGAATCCAGTACTATAGGATTAGCCACACAGTCGTCAGAGCTGATCATACGAACGGTGAGGACGTCCCCATCGGCGAACTGGTTCGCGTAGGTGGTAGTATTCGAGGCTACCACAGTACCGTTGAGCAACCAATCTATAGACGGGCTCATACCGCCGTTGGTGAAAGCGGCAGTGGCCGTAGCGCTATCGCCATTACACAAGGTAGAGGCTGATACCGCCATCGAAACAGCCGCCGAAGGTGCGGTCACGATGGTGATGTAATTTGTCAGTAGAACGGAGTCAATCCCTGCTGCATTAGAAACCACGAGTTTAACATCGTAAGTTCCTGCGTTTGCATAAGTTACCGTTGGATTCGCCGCTGTCGAAGTAGCGGGTGTACCGCCTTGGAATGACCATAGACGCGCTGTTGGGGCCGGCGCCGAGTAATCGTAGAAGGTTACAGATTTGCCTGTACAAGCCGCGGTATCTCCACCGAAGGCCGCTACAGGAGCTACCTGGGCCTGACCGCTAATGTTGATGTTGTCCAGGAAGGTGTTATTACCGTAACCATTGACTGCAACAAACTTCACTCTAATACCGCTCATCCCGCTGTATGCATCGAGATCGATGGTCGGACAAGTTACCGAGCTCGAACCGTGACACCAGTAGGTAGAATCTGCCGGTGCAAAAGAAGAAGTGATGGCGCCCGCCGTAGTGAAGGAAGCATCTGTGGCATCGTATGCTGCCACTTCGGCCCAAGTCGCACCACAATCGTCGCTTACATACACCAATAAGCTGTCTGAATACCCGCTTGAGTAGTATGCAGAAGCATATTCAAAGCTCATGCTCACGAGCGTATCGTTGGAGAAATCAAGTGCCGGTGAAATCAATTCATCACGCTGACCCGAACCGCTGTAGGAATAATGATTCATGAACATTCCAACCGTACCAGGACTGGTTCCGTTCAAAGTCGTTGAGGCCCAAGTAATCCCGCCATCTGGGTTGTCGATTTCCCAACCGCTCAATCCGTTTTCAAAATCTTCAACAAACGGCAAAGCTGCACCGCCCACAGAGATCGCTTGGAATACCGTGGTATCGTCAGAACCATAGGCGTTAGTTGCCGTGAGCGTAACCGTATATCCTCCTGTGGCCGAGAAAACAACCTGTGGGCTTTGAGACGAATCCGTCGTACCGTTCACGTAGCTGAAGGTAGATGGGCTGATTTGCCATTGCCAGCTTGTGGTCAAGCCTTGGCTTTGGTCAATCAATGAAATGGTGTCTGTTGTGCCACAAGGTGCCGCTGGATCCGCCATGAATGCCGCTAACGGCGGAGATGCGCTTCCGGCCATTAGTGGACTCTGCCATACCCCACGGCCGTAGGTTCCAATGCGCAACAGATCATCATCTTCATAGATTTCAAAATCTACAACGATCACGTTCGGTAAGTTTTTGTTGTAGCTCACCCAATTCGAAAATGCTGCGCTGTGGTAGTACACACCGATATCTGTTCCCACGTAAATACCATCGGAGGAGCCGCTCTCAAAGGTCACACAGTTCGCAGGAATGTTTGGCAATCCAGAACTCAGGTTCGACCATGTCTGACCGCCATTAAAAGATTCCATCACCTTCTTATTGCTGGTATATCCGCTGATCGAAATGACGATGTGCTGCTCGTCATCTGGGTCAATTGCCACTCCAGAAATATTGTGAGGAGAAGGGCTCAAACCACCGCTTGGGGTGATGTTTGACCAAGTGCTCCCCCCATTACTACTCTTGAAAATATTACTGTTGACCAGCACATAGATATAGTTCGTGTTCGACGGAGCAATTTCGAATTCATCAATATTAGAACCACCGCTCACATTCGATGAAGAAGTAGCGGTCCATGAGGCACCTGCATTGGTCGATTTCCATAATTTATCAAACCCAGCGTAGATGGTGTTTCCATTGACCGGATCCACATTAAATGGCGTTACCCAGTTTCCCGAACCCGATGGGCTCAAGGTGTTGATGGCCGAGAAGAATCCTCCACCGTTAGTGCTCTTGTAGAAATCTCCATAGTAGATGGAGGTGTACATGATGTTATCATTGGTCACATCCACGCCGTTGTCCATACCGTCTCCGCCAGTGACACGGCTCCACGAAGACGAACTGCGAAGGTGGGATCCATTATCCTGTGCGCCAGCTAAAATCACGGTTGTATCCGAGGTACTCTGTGAGATTTTATAGTACTGGGTAATATTCATGCCGTCGTTCAAGTGACTCCACGAACTACCGCCATTGGCCGTTTTATAGACTCCGCCATCGGTACCTACATACAACTGAGAAGTTCCAGGGCGGAATAAGGCGTGGTGGTGGTCTGCGTGCACGAAAGGAATGGATCCGGCACCATACCAGTGGCCTACAATAGACCAATTGGCCCCGCCATTCGTACTCTTCCAAATATTTACACCACCGACATAAACCGTGTTCTCGTTCAAAGGATCACAAGCGATACTCAAATCATACCATGCTTGGCCTCCGGAGCCACCACCCGTTGAAGACCAACCCATGATGTTTGGCGTAGAACTCATCAAAGACCAGTTCGAACCTCCGTTTGTCGAACGGTATAAGCCGCCAAAGCCATAATTACTATCGCCAAAAACGGCATAGAGCAACCCAGGTACTGAGCTCACAGCAACCTCACAACGATATACACCAGATGTGGGTAGCCCGCTTGACATTTGTGTCCAAGTATCTCCTGCATTCACAGAACGGTATACCTTAGGGCTAGAGCCAGAAGTGGTGGCAAACAAAGTATCCCCATGACCCATGTGTACACCGTAGAACAATCCAGATTGCTCTAAGCTAAAGGTCTGGCCGTAGTTTGTACTGCGGTAGATTCCGCCATTCGTAGCCGCAACTACAATATTGGTACTATCAGGGTGCACCACTACTCGGCCAATGCGGTAATTATTGCTGACATTGAATGACAAGCCTGTCGCAGACCACGTCACCCCGCCGTCTACAGATTTCATTAATCCAAAGCTGTAAGTATCCGCAGCATCACGGTCCCCAGTGGCTAAATACATGGTGTCCGGATGTTGTGGATCGATAGCCAAATCACTGACCCCAATGTTAGTCAACTCGTCTGTGAAGGTTTGCCAAGTTTGTCCGTCGTCGTAGCTCACCCACAATCCTCCAGCTGGCGCACCTGCATAGATGGTATCGTTATGTTGAGGGTGGAAGGCCACATTGTTGATGCGGCCAATTCCATCGCCGGAGGGTGCGTCAAAAGGACCGGCAGGACGCCAATCTCCATATTCATTCGAGCTCGATTGGCTCTGAATAGCATTGTATAAAACACTTGGGTGAGGACGAACGCCTGTTTCGCCCACGCGCTGGCCCATCATATATTCCCAACGCTTGAACTGCTTCCAACCGTGTCCTTTTTCATACGGCTTACCGGCAAATTCAGATTCGAATTTATCCACCACAGTATGGAAGTTCACGCGGTAATCCTGCATGGCTTCCACCCACGTCATGTTTTCAATCTCGCTCTTAGTCAACGTGTTAGAAGCACGATCTTGAGCAGTGGCAAAAAGGGCAGTGGCAGAAAAGGTAAACGATAGTAATAGTTTACGTAGCATAGGGATGTGTTAAGAACCCTAAAGCTACAAAAACCGGGCCTTACTTTTCCTCCGGATTCGCAGTAGAAACAAGGCATAGCTCATTGAGCTGTGCTTCGTCGATAGTTGCTGGAGCATCAATCATCACATCGCGGCCCGCATTATTTTTCGGAAAGGCAATGAAATCACGGATGACCTCGGCACCGCCTAAAATGGCAACCAATCTGTCAAAGCCAAAGGCCAAACCACCGTGTGGAGGTGCACCGTATTCAAAAGCACTCATCAAAAACCCGAATTGCTTCTCTGCTTCCTCTTTGCTGAATCCAAGCAAATCAAACATTCGGCTCTGCAAGGCTCTGTCGTAGATACGAATAGAACCCCCGCCGATCTCGTTTCCGTTCAATACAAGATCGTACGCATTGGCACGAACGTTCCCTGGATCTGTATCAATCAAAGCAATATCATCAGGCTTTGGCGAAGTAAACGGGTGGTGCATCGCGTGGTAACGCTCTGTTTCATCGTCCCATTCCAATAGTGGGAAGTCCATCACCCACAACGGGGCAAATTCCTCTGGGTTACGAAGGCCCAGTTCCTCTGCAATGTGTAAGCGCAATTCAGAAGTTGCCTTGCGCGTCAAACGCTCTTCACCTGCCAGAACGAGAATCAAATCGCCTGGCTTCGCATCTGTAGCTTGCGCCCATGCAGCTTGTTGTTCTTGGGTGTAAAATTTATCTACAGAGCTCTTGTACGTGCCGTCTTCATTGACTTTACAGTACACCATGCCCTTCATACCTATGTCCGGGCGCTTCACCCAATCGGTCAACTTATCGATCTGCTTACGCGTCCACTCGGCGGCACCTGGAACAGCAATTCCCAACACAGTCTCGGCTTGATCAAAGACCATAAAGCCTAGGTTTTGAGTAAGTGCATTTAGGTTGGCCAATTCCATTCCGAAACGAATGTCCGGTTTATCATTTCCGTAGCGCTCCATGGCCTCTGCATAGGTCATTCGCGGCACGCTATCAATGGCTACACCTTTGACCTCTTTCAACAAATGAAGTAGTAGCCCCTCAAAGGTGTTCAAAATATCTTCCTGCTCTACAAAAGCCATCTCACAGTCAATCTGTGTGAACTCTGGCTGACGGTCTGCACGCAAATCCTCGTCGCGGAAACAACGCGTGATTTGGTAGTACTTGTCGTAGCCACTGACCATCAACAACTGCTTGAAGGTCTGTGGGCTTTGTGGCAACGCATAAAACTTGCCTTCTTGCATGCGCGAAGGCACGACAAAATCACGTGCACCCTCTGGCGTAGACTTGATCAAGAAAGGGGTTTCAATATCCATGAAACCTTGCTCGTCCAAATACTTACGCACTTCGATGTTTACACGGTTACGGAGCGCCAAATTGCGCTGTAAAGGACCACGGCGCAGATCTAAATAGCGGTACTTCATACGAAGCTCCTCACCGCCGTCACTTTCTTCTTCAATGGTAAACGGAGGAGTCTTCGCAGCATTGAGAACCCTTAGCTTCGCACTCTTAATCTCCACATCACCCGTAGGCATGTTGGCATTCTTGCTGTGGCGCTCAATGACCTCGCCTTCGATCTGTACAACCCACTCACGACCTAGCTTTCTCGCCTCTTGCAATAAAGTTGCGTCCCATTCTTCATTGAACGCAACTTGTGTTATGCCGTAGCGGTCTCGCAAGTCCAAAAAGGTCATCCCGCCCAATTCTCTCGAGCGTTGTACCCAACCTGCTAAGGCTACTGTTTGTCCGATATGAGATGCGCGCAATTCGCCGCACGTATGAGATCTGTACATGTCTTACTTCTTTGAACCGCAAAAATAGCCAAACTTGTGGGGCAAATCCCTATTTTGCATGGAAGATGCTATCAACGAACGATCACGAGAGATTTATGCGTGCCGCCATTGCGGAAGCCCGCATTGCCGCTGAGGTTGGCGAGGTTCCTGTCGGCGCCGTATTAGTGGCCGGAGGTAAAATTATCGCCCGCACCCACAACCTCACAGAACGATTAGTCGATGTCACTGCGCATGCAGAAATCCAAGCAATCACCGCAGCCAGCAGCTACTTGGCATCCAAATACCTCAACAAATGTACCTTGTATGTGACTCTAGAGCCCTGCCCCATGTGTGCCGGCGCACTGTTCTGGTCACAAATTGGCACAGTTGTATACGGCGCTTCTGATAAAAAGCGTGGCTTTGCTTTACATGGAGGAGCCCTGCATCCTAAAACCAAGATCATCACCGGTGTGCTCGAAGAAGAATGCGGCCAAATCATAAGCGATTTCTTCGCCGCCAAACGCAAATAACATGATTCTAAGCGCCTTTGACATCATTGTTCTAATAAGTTTATTAATCCTCACTATTTCAGTAGGACTATATTTCGGTCGTAGTAAAAAGAAAAGTCTGAGCGAATACTTCCTCGGCGGGCGAAACCTTCCTTGGTACATCGCAGGAATCTCTATGATCGCGACTACCTTCGCAGCAGATACCCCTTTGGCCGTAACAGAACTCGTTGGACAATACGGAATCAGCGGAAACTGGTTGTGGTGGAATCTTTTAGCGGGCGGGATGCTTACGACTGTTTTCTTTGCCCGATTATGGCGTAGAAGCGGCCTCTCTACCGAAGTTGAATTTATCGAGTTCCGTTATTCCGGACGTCCCGCGGCTATCCTTCGTGGGTTCAAATCCATCTACCTTGGAGCCTTTATGAATGTGCTGATCATGGGCTGGGTGAATGTCGCAATGATCACACTTCTCCAAGGCTTCTTTGGCATCAGCGAACAGCAAGCATTCCTGTGGACAGGCACCGCTCTTTTGGGAGTAATCGTATATGTGAGTATAAGTGGACTCAAAGGAGTGGTCTATACAGATGTATTCCAGTTTGTATTGGCCATGGCGGGCTCAATAACCTTAGCTGTTTACGTTCTTCAAGCGCCAGAAATAGGTGGCCTGGAAGGATTGAAAAATGCCCTGCCGGAAGAGACATTTAGTTTCTTACCGGAAGTAGGTGGGACAGAAGAATCTGGTAAATCTTACCAAATAGGAATTGCATCATTCCTAGCTTTCTTTGGAATGATCTGGTGGACCTCTTGGTACCCGGGGGCAGAACCAGGCGGAGGCGGGTACAATGCCCAGCGAATGCTATCAACCAAAAACGAAAGAGACTCTTTCCTTGCCAGCGCCTTGTTTCAAATAGGTCATTACGCAATACGTCCATGGCCATGGATCATTGTGGCACTAAGCGCCATTGTCCTTTATGGAAATGGCGGGAACCTCAAAGAACAAACGCCAGATTTTATTACTTACGAGTACTTGATAGGGCAAAGCGATTCCGAGCCCCTCACAGAGGCCCAGCAATTGGAATACAAAGAGTGGCTGGCACAATGGGAGCCTATTTATAAGGATCGATTACCCGAGGCTCTAAAATACCAACGCGATTATAGGTTTGGATATATATTCATCATGCGCGACTTCCTCCCCAAAGGTGTTTTAGGCATGCTCTTAGCCTCCTTATTCGCTGCCTACATGTCCACAATGTCGACACAATTAAATTGGGGTACCTCATACCTTGTTAATGATTTTTATTTGCGGTTTGTCTCTCCTAATGCAAAGCGAAAAACAAGCCTTCAGATTTCTCGGCTACTGACTATTTTATTAGCAATTGCAGGCCTCTTCGTTACGTATCTTATGGAGAGTATTTCCGATGTTTGGGAATTCATCATGGAGTGCGGTGCTGGCCTAGGCTTAGTTTTGATTTTAAGATGGTATTGGTGGCGAATCAACGCTTGGGCCGAAATCACGGCTACTCTTGCTCCATTCATAGCATATGCGATCGCGCATTATGGGCTACTTTGGGTATTCCCAAATTCCTTTTTCTTCACCGTCGCATTCACCACTTTAGCGTGGATTATAACTATGTATATAACTTCTCCTGAATCACATGCCACCTTGGTTGAATTCTACCAAACAATTCGTCCGGGAGGCGCTTGGAAACCCGTGGCTTGGAAGGTGGAGAAAAATGAAGCAATAAAGCCACCGTCTTCTATAAAATTATTGGTGTACTGGCTCTTAGGTATTGCGGTGGTTTATGGCGCGCTCTTCGGGGTTGGTGCGCTTCTCTTTGGATAAAAAAATCCCCGATGCTTACACACCGGGGATATACTGTCTTAAAACTATTGGCAATTAATCCAACGTACGTTTGACTTCTACCATTTCGTAAGCTTCTACCACATCGCCTACTTTGATATCATTGAAATTCGCGATGTTCAATCCACATTCGAAGCCTTGACGGACTTCTTTTGCATCGTCTTTGAACCGCTTCAAAGAACCTAGCTTTCCGGTATACACCACCACACCGTCTCGAATAATTCGAACATCGTGATTGCGCTCGATAACACCATCAGTAACCATACAACCTGCAATAGTTCCCACCTTAGAAATTTTAAAGGTTTCGCGAATTTCTGCAGTACCCATGATTTCTTCCTTGATCTCTGCACTTAACATGCCTTCCATGGCGTCTTTGATCTCGTTGATGGCGTCATAAATAATTGAATACATACGGATTTCCACCTCTTCTTTCTCCGCTAACTTGCGTGCTTGTGCAGAAGGACGTACTTGGAATCCAACAACTATTGCATCCGAAGCTGTGGCCAATAAAATATCGCTTTCTGATATCTGACCTACTCCTTTATGAATGATATTGACCTGTATTTCCTCCGTAGTTAATTTCTGCAAAGAGTCTGAAAGTGCTTCAACTGAGCCGTCAACATCACCTTTCAATATGATGTTTAATTCCTTGAAGTCTCCTACCTGTAAACGACGTCCAATTTCTTCAAGCGTCATTTTCTTCTGAGATCGTACACTTTGTTCACGCTGCAACTGCAAACGCTTAGCGGCAATTTGCTTCGCTTCCTTCTCGTCATCCATAACAATGAAACGATCTCCGGAAGTCGGCGCGCCATCCAAGCCTAGAAGATTAACTGGCGCTGATGGACCAGCTACCTTAATACGGTTACCGCGCTCATCGAGCATGGCCTTCACCTTACCGCTGTATTGCCCTGCCAAAACATAATCACCTACTTTCATAGTACCAGATTGGATCAACGCTGTACACATATATCCACGTCCCTTATCCAAAGACGCTTCTACTACGGTACCGCTTGCATTCTTATCTGGATTTGCCTTCAAGCTTAACATTTCGGCTTCCAACAAAACTTTATCAAGTAGCTCTTCTACATTTAAGCCAGTTTTAGCAGAGATATCCATGGACTGGATTTGTCCGCCCCAATCTTCTACCAACAAATTTAACTGCGCTAATTGCTCCTTAATCTTATCTGGGTTTGCGACCTCACGATCTACCTTGTTAATGGCAAATACTATGGGCACACCGGCTGCTTGCGCGTGAGAAATAGCTTCTTTCGTTTGAGGCATCACCGCATCATCTGCTGCGACAACGATAATAGCAATATCTGTTACTTGCGCACCGCGAGCACGCATGGCCGTAAAGGCTTCGTGACCTGGGGTATCCAAAAACGTAATGGTTTGACCCGTATGTACTTTAACGCTATATGCACCTATGTGCTGAGTAATACCCCCAGCCTCACCCGCAATGACATTGGCCTCACGGATGTAATCCAATAGTGACGTTTTACCATGGTCAACGTGTCCCATCACCGTTACAATAGGTGAACGCGGTTTCAAATCTTCTTCTTTATCCTCTTCTTCAAGGAAAGTTTCTGTAACCTCTTCGTCGGTAAAGTTTACGCTGAATCCAAATTCCTCTGCCACCATTTCGAGCATCTCTGCATCCAAACGTTGGTTCATAGTTACCATAACTCCCACGCCCATTAATGAGCCAATCACATCATTAACGCTTACCTCCATCATGTTCGCAAGCTCTGTAACCGTTACGAATTCCGTAACCTTCAAAACTTTACTGTCCTCTGCGGCTTGCATGTCGGCCAGCTCCTCTTTTTCACGGCGCTCAGCACGTTTATCACGACGTATTTTAGCTCCTTTGTTTTTCTTACCTGAAGTAAGTTTTTCAAGGGTTTCCTTTATCTGCTTTTGGATTTCTTCATCCGATAATTCCTGCTTTTCTACAACAGGTTGATTGCGACGACCTTTGCCTTTATTTTGGTTTACCCGTGGAGTTCGTGCTTGAGGATCGACCTGTGCTTGTGTAGCTCCTCCTGGACCTTGTTTTTTAATCCTAACACGTTTCTTTTTCTCACTTTTAGGCTTCTCTACAGGCAGTTCAATTTTTTGACCCGTGAACTTAGGACCGTCAATTTTCATGTACTTAGTCCTGATCTCCGTCTCTTGCTTTTCCTCTTCCTTTTCAGGAGCAAGAGCGGCCCCTTTAGGAGTCACTGCCGGCTTGCCACCGGATTTTTTCGGGCCCTCTTCTGGCGATTTTTCCTGCTTAGCTATGGACTCGGGTTTTTGTGCTTCCTTTTTCTTTGGCTTCGAAAGTTCAAGATCAATTTTACCAAGAACCTTCGGACCTTTCGTTTCCTCTTTCGGTACTTCTATTTCTGTTGCTGCAGGCGCCTCGTCCTTTTCTAGCTTAGAGGCTGGGGGTGGATCAGAAACTTCTTCCGCCGTTATTGCTGAAGCTTCCGTAGCTGAAGCCTCATCACTTCCTCCGCGAAGAATATCCTTGTCTTCTTTAACCTGAGCACTAACGGCCTCAGAACGCTTTTTACGAGCTAGGTCATCCGCAAATGCAGTCATCAAAACCTCGTACTGTTCGTCCGTGATTTTGTGATTACGGTTATTCGGAATTTCGTGACCGTGCTTGGCTAATTCCTCTACCGCCCTATCAAGGGAGATATTTAGCTCTTTCGTTGCTTTACTTAATCTGACGCTACTCATAGAGTGTCTTTAGGTATATTCTTATTCTTCGCCCTCGAATTCTTGTGAAAGGACTTTAATGACATGATCTGCTGTTTCCTCCTCTAAGTCTGCGCGCGAGATCAAATCCTCACGACTTAACTTCAAGACACTTTTCGCAGTATCACATCCTATTTTCTTTAACTCATCCAAGACCCATCCTTCAATTTCGTCACCGAACTGGTCTAATTCAATATCGTCTTCAATTTCAATATCGTCACGGTATACATCGATTTCCATTTCAACCAACTTACTGGCTAAACGGATGTTTGTACCCCCACGACCAATGGCTAGGCTTACTTGATCTGGCGCCAAAAACGCTTCCACACGCCCTGCTTCCTCATCTATGTTTAATGAGGTAACCTTAGCCGGGCTTAAAGCACGCTGAATGTAGAGTTGTAGGTTGTTCGTGTAGTTGATCACATCAATATTCTCGTTACGCAATTCGCGAACGATACTGTGAATACGCGATCCTTTCATCCCTACACAAGCACCTACAGGATCAATTCGATCGTCATAAGACTCTACGGCTACCTTTGCTTTCTCTCCTGGTATACGTACTACTCCCTTAATAGTAATTAATCCATCATATACCTCCGGGATTTCTTGTTCGAACAACTTCGCCAAGAAACGCTCATCCGTACGTGACATAATTACCACCGGTTTGGTTCCACGGAAAACTACTTCCTTCACTACCGCACGAATAGGATCGCCTTTACGGAAGAACTCACGTTCGCCAATCATTTGATCTTTGGGTAGGATCAATTCGTTTCCTTCGTCATCATAAACGATTACCTCGCGATGACGTACGTGGTGAACCTCACCGGTGATGATTTCACCTTCTAGATCTTTGTAACGCTTAAATAATTCCGAGCTATCGTGCTCTTGGATGCGGCTTACCAAGTTTTGTCTAAACGCCAAAATGAATCGGCGACCTAAATCAATCAATTTTACCTCTTCCGAGACCTCCTCGCCTACTTCATAATCCGGCTCAATTTTTAAGGCCGCGCTGAGTTCAATTTCCATGTTCTCGTCTTCCACCTCACCGTCTTCAACGACGGTACGGTTGCGCCAAATCTCCAAATCCCCTTTATCCGGGTTTACAATGACGTCAAAATTCTCATCAGTCTCGTATTTCTTGCGAAGTTGGTTACGGAAGGCCTCTTCAATGAAGGCCATCAACGTTACTCTGTCGATATTTTTCTCCTCTTTAAACGCGAGGAAGCTTTCAATAATCGCCTGGTTTTCCATTGTATATCCTAATAAAAATAAGGTCTATTTAAACTTAATTCCCACTTTGGCCTCAGTGATGTCCGCAAAAGCGATCGTCAAAGCCGCAGCAGGATCTTTTTTCTTTTTGCCCGGGATGCTCAAGGTGATGTCCTCTTCTCTTACCTCCACCAAATCTCCTTCGGCTTGACGGTCTTGGAATTTTACCTTTAATGTGCGTCCCACATTCTTTTTGTACTGGCGCCAGATTTTGAGCGGCTTGTTCAAGTCCGGGCTACTCACGGTTAAATTGAAATCTTCCACATCACGGTCTAATTCCCCTTCAATCCTTCGATTGATCATTTTAATCTGATCGATCGATAATCCCGCATCAGCATCGGCATAAACTACAATCACGTTATTAGGCTTGAGCTCAACGTCTACCAAAAAGGCGTCGTTTGCTTCAGTGGCCGCTAGTGCGATTTCTTCAATTTTGTGCTGATCCATGAGTGGCGTTCAATAAAAGAGGGGCCCGAAGCCCCCCTTTTGCAGTCCAAAAAGTTTCTGCAAATATAGGTAATAATTTAATTAACAAACTCTGTTAATAAGGTAGAACAGGGAAATATGGCGAGAAACATTGGTTTTGAGAAAATTTAACCCTACGGCTTTAGTACACAAGGAATTAGTATCTTTCGCTCACGCTTACACACCACACTATGGATCCATCTTACCTTAGGATTCTCATTATTGACGATCAACCCATTGTCCGAAATGGTATAAAAACCATGTTGGAGAAAGGGGATTTTACGGACATCAATTTCAGTATTACCGAGGCTAATTCTAGTGCGGAAGCCAAGTATATGCTGCGTGCCGATGATTACGAACTCATCATTATAGACTACGAACTTAGCGATATAGATGGTGCCACATTATGCCGTCAAATCCTTTCGGATTACCCGCATTTACGTGTATTGACACTCTCCAATGCAAACAGTCCTGATCATGCCCAAGAAATGCTTAAGTCAGGGGCACGAGGGTACGTGTTAAAAACAGTTGATGCACAAACTCTTGCGCATGCGGTTACAACAATTGCCCAAGGGGGCTTGTTTTTTATGGAACACTTGGCCAATGCACTCATTGAAAAATGTATCCTGGGCAAAAACTTGTTGGGTTTGGGATCGAAACATCCAGGGATTTTAAAGCTTAGTAAACGAGAAAAGGAAATTATTGGAATGATTTGTGATCAATTAACCAATGATCAAATCGCCAAGAAACTCTTCCTCTCAAAACGAACTATTGATAACCACCGTCAAAACATCCTCAACAAATTGGGTATGGTGAACACGGCTGGTTTGGTCAGATTTGCCGTCGAGCACGGCTTAGTCAACCGCGCGTAGCGCCAAAATATTAGCCACTAAAAAGCCCCCGGCGCGGATGCGCCGGGGGCTTTGTTTTATGGAGAATGTGCAGATTACTCTACAACTACCTTCATGGTTTTCACATCGCCTTGGCTGTTGGCAACATTCACGAAGTACAAACCGCTCACCATGTTGTTGCGAACGAGTTCTACATCGCCTTGTACGTTGTCAAAACCAGCTACTACACGACCAGTGATGTCCATTACACGTACAGTGTACAGGTCATTCAAACCTAGACCGATTGTAGCGCTCTCAGTCATTGGGTTAGGACGAACCGTTACGAAATCCAACGCACCTTCTTCGATGCCTACGAATGAACAAGTACCGTACGTGTGACGCAAGGTATCCGCAGAACCTGTACGAGCGAAGAAGCGGTTGTATCCACCTACACCGTTATCTACACCACAATCAGCCGTTACTGGCTCGTGGTTTGCAGAATTTGTTGGATCGCCGTTAGAGAAGCGGTACTCCATTGTTCCTGGACAGAAGCTAGGTACAGTTGCGATGTACTGACCTGCAGTAGAGTGAGGAACCATGGTAATAGCGTTTTGCTCCCACTGAGTGAAGTTACCGATCAAGTAGATGGTATCTGCTGGAGTGTAAGACGCTTGAGTAAAGTCAACGATGAATGTTACATCAGCTGTTGCAGGAACTGAAGGACAAGGTCCGTAAGTATCGTTACCGAAACAACGTGTTGCTACCGTTGAATCCGAACTTACAGTGATCACCTTGTTACCACCACCTTCCCAGTTGGTGTTTCCGTTTTCGTGGTAGCGAGCTTTGAATGTGAAATCACCTGAATCTACATCGTAGTAAGTAATAGACCACACGCCGTCACCATCAGGATCAGACATCGTCTCGCCGCCCCAACCGTTGATCGGGCCCGCCAACGATACTGAATCTACCGTACCACAAGCTGCGATAGCGCTGACATCAACATTTACTGTGATGTCGTAGGTAGGCAATACAGTACAAGGACCACATTGGCTGTAACATACTTCATAGATACCGCTTACTGTATCCGTGTAGTAACGGTTATCGCCTTGGCTGATACCCGCGCTTGATGCCTGACAAGCCGAAGGAACCGTCTCAACAGCGCTCCATCCGTTACCGTTCAAGAATTTGAAGTACACAGAATCTGTCTTGTTCACGTAGGCGATGTAACGGTGTACACCATCAAAGTTTACAAGCTGTGATTTTGAAGGATCCCAACCTTGGAAGTTACCCGCAACGTGAGCAGAATCTGCACTTAGGGTTTGAAGCGCATAGTCCACTTTGAATTGGATCGCTTTTTGTCCGGCAGGAGCTGCGCCGGCAAACATTACCGCAGGAAGAGTAGTATCTGAAGAGATCACTGCCCAGCGGTTGCTGTTTCCGTTCGTACCCACTTGGATAGACGCAGGAACGCTCTCGTCGTCACCCCATGCATTACCGTTGATGAATTTGTACTCCAATTGGCCCGCAGGTACAGAAACTGTTACAGAGTATACCGAAGTAGACCCTACCTGAGACATTGAAGTTGTACTAGGAGACCAGCTCTGGAAAGAACCGGCAACATGCACACCATTAGAGCTAGCTGCAGTCGACCCTAGGTCTACCTGGAACGTAACGCTGTGGTTCTGTGCAAATGCTGCTACACCGAAGCA
This sequence comes from Schleiferiaceae bacterium, assembly GCA_964216615.1. GTDB lineage: Bacteria > Bacteroidota > Bacteroidia > Flavobacteriales > Schleiferiaceae > UBA10364. The sequence goes on along the minus strand of CAXPFQ010000049.1, from coordinate 12,457 downwards.
TAAAGCAGCTGCAATTGCGTAAAGTTTTTTCATGAAATATGACTTTGGTTAGTAATTAGTGTACGCAGTACCTTTCAAATTTAAGACATGTTCAACGAGGAACAGGGGCCAATTCTATCGGTTTTTAACCATATTATTGCATAATCACGCACGAAATGAAGAAATCCGCACTTTTCACCCTAATGCTACTGCTTTCAGCGAGTTGCCTGAATTCCATAAAAGGGCAAACGGTGCAGCGCATGGACCCCCCAAACTGGTGGATCGACCACCCCTTAGATACGGTGGAGATTTTGCTGCAAGGCGAGGGACTATTGAAGTGGGCGGCTCAAGTTGAGAAACCGGTGGGCAAGGTGCTTCAAACCACACATTACGGCGACCGGTATGCGTTGGTCAGGCTGTGGATCCGGTCGGGTTTTAAGGGGGAAGGTTTCAACATTACCCTCGGAGCCAAGGACTTTTTCTTACCGCTCCTTGAGCGCAGTGGCCACGAGCCGCAGGGTTTGAGCGACCAGGATTTGGTGTACCTCATCACCCCGGACAGGTTCCACAACGGCGACCCTTCGAACGATGATGTGCCGGGCATGCGCGAGCGAGGCGTTGATCGTTCTGAGCCCTATGCTCGTCATGGAGGGGATTTGCAGGGCGTACAAATGGGGCTCGATTATATTGAAAGTTTAGGCGCTACGGCGCTTTGGCTCAATCCCGTGTTGGAAAACGACATGGCGCGCGACAGCTACCACGGATATGCCATCACCGACCATTATCGCGTGGATCCCAGGTACGGTGGGGATGATGCGTTGAGGGAATTGGCCACTGAACTTCATCAAAGAGAGATGAAGCACATCATGGATATCGTGTACAATCATTGGGGTGTCGAGCATTATTTACACCGCAATTTGCCAGATTCCGGGATGGTGCATTTCAATCCAGACGGCAGCATTCCCTATTCAAATTTTAGGTTTTCCGCCTTGGCCGATCCGCATGCTTTGGCGCAGGACAAACAGGCCTTTGAACACGGTTGGTTCGCAGGAGCGATGCCAGACCTGGACCAACGTCATCCGTTGACCGCATCGTACTTGCGTTATTCGACATTATGGTACATCGAGATGTTTGAGGTGGACGCCTTGCGATGTGATACCTACGCGTTTTCGGACCGGATGTTTTTGAGGAAGATGAACCAATTGCTCAAACGACTCTACCCCAACATTTTCATCTTTGGAGAGACTTGGTCATACAGCGAAGCGTCGCAAGCCTACTTTGCGCCAAACAAGATGTACGAGGGGCATTTTTCTCATAATGATGCGGTGACGGACTTTACCCTATGGCGCGCCATTCACAAGATGTATAGCGCGGTGGAGCACGAGCAATTTGGTTGGAATACCGGCGCGGGGGAGTTGTATTACCGATTGGTGAGCGACTATTTATACGAGCACCCTGATGACCTGATCATCTTTTTGGACAACCATGACGATGGGAGGTTTCTGGGCCAATTTGGCCAAGACACCACCAAACTCAAAAGCGCACTGACCCTGCTGTACGCCATGCGAGGAATACCGGTCTTGTACTACGGAACGGAATTGGGCCTTAGTGGGCACGAGGACCATGGCGCTATTCGAGAGGACATGCCTGGATTTGAAGGCGAGTTCCCTGATTTTGATAAAATAGGCCGAGATTTATTAGATTTGTGTCAAGAATTGGGCGCTTCCCGAAAACTCCGGGGCAGAACCAGCATCATGCAGGCCGTCCCCAAAGACGGTTGGTACGTGCTCTGGATCACCTCGGAACAAGGAACCTGGCGGTTAGTCATCAACGCTTCGGACGAGCGACGAACGTACACCAACCAGTTTGAGCAGGAGGAGAACGAATATGAGCCTTGGGAAGCCCAAATAATAGAATTTTTGTAGCGTGAAAGCCACCATTGAAAATATACGCATTGCCGAACAGGACCGCAGCTACAACAGCTATGTCCTCGAGCAGAGCATTTTCGACGACTATTGGCACTACCACCCTGAAATTGAAATCACCTACATCGTCAAGGGCGAAGGCATCGCCTTCATCGGCAACAAAACCGTAGAGTTCCGCCCTGGAATGGCCTTCCTACTAGGCCCTTACCTTCCCCACAACTTCGTTAGCACAGACGAGGAAGATGTGGTTATGGAAAAAGAATGTTGGGGGCTCCAATTCACTCAAGAATGGCTCAATTCCTTCAAAGAAAGTTCCGCCCTTCAACGGCTCTTTAAAGCCATGAGTTTTGGCATTGATCTGGGTATACTGAACGACAAAGAACACCACGCCTTCGAAACCATCGTAGGCAATGACCCGCTACGAAGCATCGGTGCCTTCTTCAACCTCATGGCCATGATTGCCGAGCGACCGGAATTCAACACCGTGTCGACCAACAGCGCCTATTCCAATGTGATGAGCCAGAAGATCAGCCAACGCATGGAGCGCGTTTCGAAATACATTCAGGACCACTACCAAGGCACCATCACCCTCAGTGAGATCGCCGATGTGGCCAGCATGACCGAGCAGAGCTTCAGCCGCTGGTTCCGTCAGACCTCAGGCCTGACCTTTGTAGATTACCTCATGCAATTGCGTACCACCGTCGCCTCAAACTTGTTGATCAACACCAACAAAGCCATGACGGAAGTAGCCGAGGAAAGTGGTTTTAACTCCAGCTCTTCCTTTAACCGAGCCTTCCTTAAAATCAAAGGATGTTCTCCTAGGGATTTTAGAAAACAGAAAAAGCCTTAATTGTTTCTCATCAATCCGCAGGAGTATACGTCACTGCTTTCTTATTGGTAATTAAGAAGTTTGACAATCCAGCTATAACCAATGAGGCTCCCGCCAACAACATCGCATTAATAGGCTCTTCTCCAAATATCCCCTTGTACATAAATGTCAATGAAGTTGCTGCTACAATCTGCGGAATGACAATAAACATGTTGAATATCCCCATATAAACTCCCATTCTATTTGGATCTAAAGTAGAACTCAACATGGCATACGGCATGGAGAGGATAGATCCCCAGCTGAATCCGATACAGATAAAACTAACCACTAGCATAGAGGGCTCGGTAATAAAATACATACTGATAAAGCCAAAAGCTCCTGAAAATAAGCTTATCATATGGACATACTTCCGGTTGATCCGTCTTTTAGCCGTCCAAAACGTTAATAGCAAGGCAAAAAGCATGGAGCTTAAGCCGTAGTTGCCCATATAAGATCCCACCTTATTCGAGGCATCATTATATAGCTTGTCCTTCTTTCGATAAGTAAAGATCTCTGCTTCAATAAACCGTTTGTGCTTTTCATATTCAGGATGAAGTTTAAAGCCCTCAAGAACGAGCAGGTCCTTCTGAATGTATTTCGCTAATGTGTCTTTAAAATCACCCCTAAATGCTTGGGATAACGGCTCTTTACTGGCATGATCCTCTTCTTGTGTTTTGTCAGAATAAGAGCGTATTGATTTAACCGTACTCTCAGGGAGGGATTTCAAAGGCTTTCCAACAGTGTCCATGCCTACATAAAAGAGCAATGGTTCTTTCCGTTTTTGTAAAAGTGATTCAAGGTCTAAAATAGGAAGGTAAACCTCTTGATTTTTTAACTCGTTTAATAATGTAAGACGTTCCATTGAAGAAAATGCCTTGCTTTTATCGCTTAAGGACAATTCCTTGAATTGCTCGCCTAAATGTTGTTCAAGGCCGTCTAGTTTTGGTTTTGCCGAATCATATACATGATCGGTCAAAGCCGGATTTGCCATGGACCACATACAGAAAAAGGCGAACCACGAAAAAAATTGGACCACGCCTAAACGCAACATTGTGCGAGGCATATTCACAATATTCTTAAATACTTCAGTGATGGTGTTGCGCAACCCAGAATTCGCTTTCTGCTCTGCACGAAAGGCCTCAATATCCTCAGGGGGGTATTCCTTTGTAGTAAGAACGGTATATAAAATGGACAACACAAACACCCCTGCACCAATGCCAAATGCCAGTTGAACGGACATAGGCACAACTCCCGGGTCGGCTTCATTGCTAACACCGAAGTAGGTAAGGATATTAGGCAACTTAGAAGCTATCCAAGTACTCACTCCAATAATCAAAGTCTGAACTACAAAACCATAGCTACGTTGACTATCTGGTAATTTATCCGCAACCAACGCTCTAAATGGTTCCATGCTTATATTCATAGAAGCATCTAGAATCCATAAACCCCCGGCAGCCATCCACAGCAAAGGACTATGAGGCACTATGAGTAAGGTTAACGAGGCAAGGATGGCTCCCACCAAAAAATACGGACGACGTCGACCAAATCTTGGATGCCACGTATTATCGCTCATTTGACCTATGATGGGCTGAACGATAAGACCGGTTAATGGAGCTGCAATCCACAAGAGGGGCAGGCTGTGTTCATCAGCGCCAAGCGTTTCAAAAATGCGGCTCATGAATCCTCCCTGAAGCGCATATCCAAATTGGATCCCCAAGAAGCCAAAGCTCATGTTCCAGATCTGCCAAAAACTGAGTCTAGGTTTTTGTTGCATGTAGAGTGCTTTTCGAGTGTGTTCAAAAAACCCGGCACAAGGCCGGGTTGATAAGTTACGACGTTCCCAGAATTATTGGCATTCGATAAGTACGTTTACCGCCTCGGTCACGCGATCCGCGCCGGTGGCAAACACCTTCTTCATGGCAATGAATTCAAGGTAATCAATAGTCTTATTGGCTGGTACGTTAAAAAATTCTGAAGGGACTAGTAACATTTCAAAATTACCATCGCCTATGTAGTTCATCTTCAATTTTGGGTTGGTGCCCACATTGAAGGTGTTCTCAATCTGGCTGAAGGTACCGTCGGTGAAAATAACCTTGGCATATATATAACAATCGTCCTCTGCGAGGTTTTGCATGCTGGCTTTGTCCTCTCTCCAGTTCTCGTAACGCAAGGTCACAATATCATCTGCCATCACCTTGTTTGGGAAATGGTAGAATGGATTGCGCTCAGTGGCCGGTGGGTCAATGTTGATGACTTGATCCGGAGTTTTCACATCAGGATCACCGTAACCGCCGCCGTCTTTAGCCTTCACCAAGAAATGGATGTCCTCGCTGTATACGGTCGCTGCATCTACTTCGTACCAAAGGGTTGGAACCATCTTGAAAGAAAATGTTCCGTCGGCATTGGCTGTAAATTTTAAGGCGTCATTAGAATTTTTCCATGGAGCTGAGCCGGTACCGTTCACCAATGGATGACCGCCTGGGTGTTCTACTGGCTTCCAAGTCCACAAGTACACATCTTCGCCGGCATCAATGGCCTGCTTCAATAAATCTTGTGGCTCGTCTGATAGGTCCAAACCGGCCGGATCGAAAATGATTTCCAAAGAATCCGCTGGGTCAATGTTTTCATCAGGCACGGTGGAAATTTGAGCGTTCGCTACGACGCCCAAAGTCAATGCAAATAGGGTAATACTCTTTTTCATTGTGGGCTTATTTACGAGTGAATGTCAATTTGTAGGAAACACTAGGCTTATCACAGCGTACACGGTCATAAACGAATACTACGTTCTGATCTATGCTTCTCGGCATATTACCTAGTGGAAGGATGGTGGTCACGGTATCCTCTGTTAAATGAAGTTCCGACGGGTACTGTGGCGAGTTGTAGCGCCATGTACCTGAGGTACCAAATACATTGAAGCCTGGCCCTGCCGAGTTCACGGAGTAGGTGCTGTCTTCATTGAACTGGATGACCCATTTATCCGAGCTGTTCGTATAGAAATCCGAGATGTTGCGAGTTTCCGGAACGGGCAAGCTCAAATCTGTTTGGTCGGCTCCTGAGAGTTCCCAGATTCCTATGATTCCTGCGCCCGCTTCATATGCGGGTCCAATGGGGCCCACCTCAGGCTTACAAGCTGAAAAGGCAAGTAGTGACGCTGTTAAAAAGGTTAGAATTCTTGTTTTCATATGGCTTTACTGCTTAGTTGCAGCCTCCTTCTTCGTTATACACAAACCCTTGGGCCGTTCCCTCAAAGTTCGGGAATTGGAGGATCATTCCTGGACAATCCCAATCCACCCCACGGATTTTTTGAATTTCTCCTTGAACCCCTTGGCGCTTGAGCTGGAATAATCGGTCCCCCTCAAAAGCCATCTCCAAGCGACGCTCGCGCATCACATCATTCAACGTAAGACTGCTCAAATCTGTTAAGCCTGCGCGTTGACGCAAGGCGTTGATCAAGGCCAAACCGCTGTCGTCAGAGTCGCCGTTCAAACGAACATTACACTCTGCGTAGATCAAATACATCTCAGTCAAGTGCAGCAGCGGCGCGTCGAGGAAGCTCGAGTTGAATTTACTCACTACATAGAACTCATCTGGAGAACCCACATTGCGCGCCTCGTACCACAACTGACCGCGGAGGTCGCTGGTATCGCTGGTTGCTGCCACATACATGTCCTGGCTTGATTTCAATGCAGGGTTGGCGTTTGGGTCGTCTGAACGGTAGTGCCACACATAGCCTGTTCCGCGCTCGTCCACAATAGTATCCGTCGCCGTGCTTTCGTTCGTGCTGACCAAAGTGAAGATGAATTCTGCCGGCAAATTGTCGTTTTGGTGGTCGCTGAAACGCATGGTCAAATCTTGTTCTAGCATATAATTACCAGAATTGATCACTTCACCTGCTTTGGCTTTGGCATCGGCAAACTCACCCATTTCTAGGTACACCTTAGCCAACATTGCCTTCGCGGCCATCTGGTTGGCAAAGATGCCGTTTTCTGCAGGAAGGTCAGCTTCCGCATCCAAGAGGTCTTGAACAATGGAGGCATATACATCCGCCACAGTTGCACGCATCTGAGGCGTTTGGTCCGCACTAATCTTCAGAGGAATACCTAAGTGGCTATTATCTGAAGTATATCCATAAGGCATAGCCCAAATACGAACCACATGGAAGTGTGAAATGGCACGAATGAATTTGGCTTCTGCCGAAATGCGCTGTACCGCATCCGGTGTTGCGCCTTCGAGATCCGCTACCTCTTCCAACAAGGTGTTGGCGCGGTAAATCGCGATATAGGCATCGCGGTATTGACCGCCAAATGATCCGTTAAAGAACGATGAAGTCCAACGCCAAATCTGTGCGTACTCCCCATTCAATCCCAGCGGATCTGCTACGTTATCCGCCATAACCTCTGGGATGTTTTGCATCCATCCACCGTAGGTATTCGCGGCGACATCGTACACACTGACCAATAACTCTTGAGCATCATTGATGTTGAGAATGGCCGAGTCTGCAGGGATTTGGCTATCTGTATTTGCTTGGAAATCCAAGATCTTCTCACAAGAAGAAGTCCCGATCGCAAGTGCTGCTATGGCTAAAAATGCTGCTATCTTTTTCATGATGCGGGAGATTAAAAGTTAATATTAACGCCTACGTTGAACGTCTTCTCCTGTGGAGGAGTCAAGTAGGTAATGTTCGGAGACATGTTACGGTCCGTGGCATTCTCGAAATCACGAGCGATTTCAGGGTCCAATCCGATAAACTCTGTCAATGTAATCAAGTTGGTGCCGGTCACGTTAATACTCATGCCCTTCACAGACTTCAGTTTTTCTTGCGGTACTCTATAAGTCAATTTCACGTTGCGCAAACGAGCGTAAGTCCCGTCGTGTAACCAAAGGTTGGTGTTGATCCATTCTGTATTTGCACCATAAGTACGGTAATCGCGGCTCAAACGAGGGTAGGTCGCTTGATCCCCTGGCTGCTGCCAACGGTCGAACAAATCTGTACGCATGTTCCAATCCGTTACCACACCCATCTGACGCTTTGAAGAGCTGTCGTAGATATCTCCGCCAATGGTAAATACCCACAAGAAGCTAAACTCAACGTTTTTATAGTTAAAGGTGTTAGTCAAACCGCCGATGGCATCCGGCATCACATTTCCTACTGCCACGCGATCTTGGAGGTCCCATGTGTAGGTTTCTTCACCATCCTTAGTCAGGTATACCGGCAAACCATTAGTTGGGTCTACATGACTGAAGCGCACGAGGTAGTTCGTACCAATAGGCATCCCCACTACTACACGCGTGTCGTTCGTTCCTCCACTTACCGCATCCGGTGAGTAGTTACCGATCGAAGTGATCTCGTTGTAGTTGCGCGCCACGTTGAAGTCCGTGGTCCAAGTGAAATTGTCCGTGACAATATTTCTAGACTTGATTGCGAACTCTACACCTGTGTTGTATACGCTACCTACGTTATCCCACCAAGAACCAAATCCGGTAGAGCCTTGAAGCGTTACGTTCAACAACATGTCGTTCGTTTCCTTGCGGTACCAAGCCAATTCCCCTGAGATACGGTCTTGGAAGAATCCGTATTCCAATCCTACATCATAGGTAGTAGAGGTCTCCCAGCGAAGGTTCGCGTTTTCACGAATGACCGGGTAACGGTAGGTTTGACCCGCATATCCGTTGTTTGCCACATTGTAGTATCCGAACCATTGGTACGATGGAATGGCAGAGTTACCATTCTTACCCACCGAGGTCTTCAGCTTCAAGTAGTTCACGTGTGGCAAATTCGCCATGAAATCTTCTTCGGAAATGATCCAACCTACAGAAGCTGCAGGGAAGTTACCGTACTTGTTGTTCGGTCCAAACTTTGAAGACCCGTCACGACGGATCAAAGCCTCTGCATAGTACTTGCCTTGGTAGTTGTAGTTCAAACGAGTAAAGGCCGAAGCAAAAGCATATTCCTCCATGTAACTGCGCGGGTCGTTCACCCACTGGCCGGTCTCACGGATTTGGCCCGTGGCTTCACTGTCGTAATAGCCGTCCCAACGAATGATGCGGTTGTACTGGTACTCCGAACCAATCAACCAATTGAAATGATGGTCCTCGCCCAGGTCCTTAATATAGTTGGCCGTCGCATTACCAGAAGCATTCGACACACTGTAGGTGTACATGTTCGCACGGCCCAGCAAATTGCCTTCTGGATCCTTGTACGTAGGGTCATATCCTGGTTTTTCCCAAATGTGATCTTCAAAGTGCATGTAATCAAAGGCTCCTTGACCACGTAACGTCCATGCATCGCTCAGCTTGTAATCCAATGTCAAGTTGTTGATGGTACGGTCCTCAATGGCCGTCCAATCTTTCAAGTCACGTTGCGCCACTGGGTTCAAGCTTACGCCGCCTTTCAACCAGTAATCCCCCGCACGCGCTACAACATTCCCATTGTCATCGTATTCGTCTTCTGCGTAGTAAATAGGGTAAATAGGAAGGGCGCGAGACATGGCCTCACCAAAACCTCCTGACCAAGCTGCATCAATACGATTATTCACCCCGCGTGAGATAGACGTACTAAGGCCCAATTTTAAGTTGCTCGCAAGGTTGTAATCCACGTTAAAACGTCCAGAAATACGCTCGTACGAGTTGCCCTGTAGGTAGCTGTGGTTATCTGAATAGCTCAAGCCTGCGTAGAAGTTCCCGCCGTTGAATCCTTTTGAAGCCGAGAAATCATAGCCTTGTTTAATACCTGTACGGATAGTTTCTTGCACCCAATCCGTTCCTTCAAAAGTTTGAGCCTCTGCCCAACTTACACGGTTACCCGGAAGTTGTGGTACGCCGACATTGCCGTCGTTTACCCAGGCTTCTTCATATAACTGAAGGTATTCGTCCTTGGTCGTCATATTAGGTAGTGCCGTTGGGCCACTTGCACCAATACGAGAGGAGAAGTTATAGGTCAATTTGTTACTCTTACCTCTTTTCGTGGTGATCAACACTACCCCGTTCGAACCGCGCGATCCGTAGATCCCCGTGGCTGCAGCATCCTTCAGAATTTCTACAGATTCGATATCATTCGGGTTGATCGTTGCCAATGGGTTCGTATTGAAACCACCGCGGTTGCCGTTCAAGAAATAATCTTGGGTAATAGGAATCCCGTCTACAACATATAGTGGATCTCCACCTGCTGAAATTGAGGCGACACCGCGCACACGAACCATCGAGCCCGAACCGGCAATTCCCGATCCTGTAATGACTTGTACCCCCGCTGCCTTACCTTGTATGGCGTTCTCAAAAGAGGGCGTCGGAATATCTGTCAATTCTTTAGTCTTGAGAGAGACAACCGAACCGGTCAAATCTCTCTTGCGCGCCACGCCATATCCCACAACTACCACTTCATCAAGTTGAGTTTTGGACGGCTTGAGGGTTACATTAACTACTTTGTTTCCGTTTACATTGATGGATTTGGTAGCAGATTCATACCCCACAAACGAGTATGTGACGTTGTACGTCCCGCTTCCCAGAGAGAGGTTGTACTGACCATTGAAGTCAGTCATCGTACCTCCACCGTTTTCAACAGTAATGGCAACCGATGGCAATGGCTCATTGTACTCGTCAAAAACAGTACCGCTTACCGATTGTGCCATGGCGACTGAACCGCTAAAAACCGCGAGGCTGATCGTCAAAAATTTTGAAACAATCTTCATTTGATGGCTTGTGTATAAGGTTATAAAGTCAAAAGTACACTTTAACCTTATTCCGTCGAAGACGCATTCGGGGGTCAGTTAACGAAATCCGCCCACTTTTTAACTCGAAAGACAAGAAATAGCCCCTATTCCTGTTTAGATTTTTTAATTCTATATAATCGAGCTGGTTTGTGAAGAACACCTTCTTGCTTCTCGTCCGTAGCCTCAACCAGCTTCTCTCTGACCACTTTTTTACGAAAGTTTCTCTTGTCCAATTCTTCTTGAGTGATGGCTTGATGTAATTGCTGCAATTGATTAAGTGTGAACTTCGGGGGCAGCAATTCATAACCACTCTTATTGAATTCAAAATGACGCTGCAGCTTCCATAGAGCCACCTCGACAATCTCATTATGGTCGAAGGCCAACTCCGGTACTTCTTGAATGTCTTGCCATAGTGCCTCCCCCGCGAATGACGCTGGGTTTGGGTTGAAATCTGCCATCTTGACTAAGGCATAATAGGCCACAGTAATGACGCGCTCATCCGGATTCTTTCGGTATAATTCCAGCCACTTTTTATCCTTTGGATCATTCACACGATCAGGCTCACCAAACGTATGAAACTGCCTCATCGTGACGTTTTGCAAACTGGCTAATTCCCATAAAACTCGATCTGCAGCAGAGTCAAGTCCCTCCCCCCGAAGAATTAAATCGCCGGGTAATCTTTTGCGCAATAATCCTTGACCAATGTCCTTTTCTTCAATGAGCAAAACTTTCAAGTTCTCTCCATCAAATCCAAAAATGACACAATCCACACTTATGTTAGGGGCAAATTCAATTTGTTTAGGCATAAGCGGTTAAGTTCTGTATTCAGGTAATATCTTCGGCCTTTAAATATAAAGCTATTTAATTAATAAGTGTAACTTTTACACTTAGTTCTTACCTTTGCAAAATGTCTCAAGAGATTACAAATATCGCAGTGCTTACTTCTGGAGGTGATGCGCCCGGCATGAATGCCGCTATTCGGGCGGTAACCAGAACTGCATTGTACCACGGCAGACGCGTCTATGGTGTGTACCGCGGCTATGAGGGTATGATTGAAAATGATCTTGTAGAGCTCAACACTGCAAGTGTTAAACATATCCTTGCACAAGGCGGAACTTTCCTGAAAAGTGCCCGTTCCGAAGAATTCAGAACACCAGAGGGCCGCGCAAAAGCAGCCCAAAATTTAAAAGCTCGAGATATCGACGCCCTAGTAGTCATTGGTGGAGATGGATCTTTCACAGGAGCACTTAAACTCGCCGATGAACACGGAATAAAAGTCATAGGTGTCCCCGGAACTATTGATAACGACCTTTTTGGTACAGATTTCACCATAGGGTACGACACCGCCACTAATACCGTCATTGAAAGCGTAGATAAAATTCGTGATACCGCCTCTTCACATAATCGATTGTTTCTTGTAGAAGTAATGGGTCGTGATACGGGCTACATTGCCGCTTCTACCGGTTTAGCTACAGGTGCTTTGAGCATCATTTTGCCGGAGAAGAAAGCGACCTATGACGAGCTTTTTGCGGACTTAAAGTCGGCACAAGCCTCGAAGAAAACCTCGAACATCATCATGGTCGCCGAAGGCAATCACCTTGGAGATGTTTTCGAAATCGCCACTGCCATTCGCAACGAATTCCCTGAAATGGATGTGAAAGTGACCACTCTAGGACACACACAGCGAGGGGGATCACCGTCGACGAATGACCGTGTATTGGCCTCGGTTTTGGGTCATTATGCCGTAAACGGATTGCTGGAAGGCAAACAAAAAGTCATGGCAGGTATGATCAATCAAAAAGTCGTTTTCACCTCATTAGAGGACGCCATTTCTAAAGCCACCGAATTGGATGAAGAAATGCTAACCATTGCTAAAATTCTAGCCACATAACACAAACAACTATTATGAGCACAAAAATTGCCATTAACGGCTTTGGCCGTATCGGACGCTTAACATTCCGCAATCTCATCGAAAGCGA
>CAXPFQ010000048.1:0-20531 GCA_964216615.1 Schleiferiaceae bacterium | reverse complement strand
AGTGAAAGTGTGAGCTTCTTGAATAAAGCCAGTATTCAACGGACCTTAAATACCCTTCCTAATGGCGTAAATGTGGTGCTTGACGCACGAAATTCATTGCGTATTCATCCGGATGTGGTAGAGATCGTTGAGGAATTCCAGGTAAACGCTGCAACTCGTGATATCACCGTCGAATGCCTAGGGTTTGATGCAACCGTGTCAGAAACCCCCGTAGAGGATTTTGACGAGCACGTGCTCAGAAAACCCAAGGTTAAAGTAACCGGGGTAAGAAAACTCTTTAAAGGCAAATAATATGAAACATACCATTGCGGTATGGGCCTTCTTACTATTGGGTGGGACTGTTCATGCCCAAAAGCAATGGTCTATAGAACTGGGTTATCTTAGGGCGTTTCACAAAGATTTAGGGGTCACACAACAGGATTGGATTTTGGTGGACGGTACTTGGACGGATCCGGCAAATCTTCCTGGTCAGAGTACCTACGCCTTTACTTTTCGGGATACCAGCTGGTTCTATGGGTTTAACCACGATTTGCCGCTCTTTACGACTCGTATCCCCTTGTCGGTATCGAAGAACGAGCAATGGGAATTGGATATCATTCAGAGCGTGATGTGGAATTCTTGGCGCCAGATTGCCTTTATGGCCGGATTAGATTTCAGATTTCATCCCCATGAAAGAATAAGTGTAGGCCTTCAAGGAGGATTGCTAAGTGGCTATCACGACGTCAATGATTTACTCAACCCAACCTTGGAACCTTTGGAAGGCGAAGGGGGAGGAACGCTGCTCGGTGCGAATGCCACGGCAGATGTGTATCTCTCGGAGCACTGGGCCGTGAGGGTGAGCTACAACCCACTGGTAACAGGCCTTGGCCTTTTTTATAAAATTTCGCCAAAGGAATAAGGGCATCTGAAAAATAGTCCTTTAATTTGTGGCGTCCTTTGACATTTGAGGTATCCAGAAAGGTGGAGGGAAAGGCCCGATGAAACCTTAGCAACCCTTGGTCGTCCAAGAAGGTGCTAATTCCTCTTCGCACATTGCGGAGGTAGATACGAAACTCAGTATTCTGTTTTTCTTTCTGTCGTTCTGGTACTTCAACAAAAATTGATGAAGTATGAAAATTTCTTTGGAACGAATTGACGATGCCTTCGGCTTTAAAGCCACCGCAGGCCAGCATGAAATGATTTTAGATACTGCCGAAGAGTTCGGTGGTCACGATCAAGGATTTCGCCCTATGCAGCTGATGTTAATCTCATTAGCCGGTTGTAGCGCTATTGATATCGTACACATCTTAAAGAAGGGCAAGCATGCCATCCGTGATTACAAGGCTGAGGTCACTGCTTCGCGACGCGAAACCTTGCCTAAGATTTTCTCTAAGATTGAAATGACCATCACGGTGGATACTGATGCTTCTGATAAGGTCTTAGAACGAGCGGCCCAGCTGACTCGAGAAAAATATTGCAGCGCCTACGCTGTACTTGAAGCCTCAGGCCCAGTAGAACTCATTTTAAAGCGTGCCTAATGGAAGGGAAAGGATTTGAAACCAGGGCTATAAGAACCCAGATCGAGCAGAGCCAGCACCGCGAACACAGTGCACCGTTGTTCTTAACCTCGAGCTTCACCTTTGACGATGCCGAAATGGGAGCGGCACTTTTCGCAGGGGAGCAGCAGGGCAATCTCTACAGTAGATTTTCTAATCCCAACACCGACGAGTTTGCGCACAAGCTAGCCACCTTAGAAGGTGCTGAGGCTGGAGTGGCCACGGCTTCTGGGATGAATGCGGTCTTCACCACCTTTGCGGCCTTGCTGCAAGCGGGAGATCACATCATTGCGGCACGCGCCATTTTTGGGAACAGCACCTATATCTTGAATGAAATCCTACCGAAATGGGGCATCACCTGCACCTTCGTGGATGCTAGGAACCCCGCGGAATGGGAGGCGGCAGTACAGCCAAATTCGAAGCTAGTGTTCTTTGAAACACCTACAAATCCTACGCTTGACCTCATTGATTTAGCCTTTATTGGCCAATTATGTCAAAAGCACAACCTCATTTACACAGTGGACAATTGCTTCGCCACACCTTATTTGCAACGACCTAGCGTGTTTGGAGCAGATCTGATCATTCACAGCGCAACAAAGTGGATCGACGGTCAGGGCCGAGTGCTGGGTGGGGCCATTGTAGGCAAGGCACAATATGTCGATGCTTGTTATGGTTTTATTCGTCGTACGGGACCGTCCATGTCGCCGTTCAACGCATGGGTGTTGAGCAAGAGCTTAGAAACCTTGGCGGTTCGTATGGACCGTCATTGCAGCAATGCTTTGGCCTTTGCGCAGGCATTAGAAACACACCCAGATGTGGAGCGCGTGATCTATCCTGGATTGCCATCACATCCTCAATACGCCCTTGCACAAGCGCAGATGGACGCCGGTGGCGGGATGGTGAGTGTAGTGGTCAAAGGGGGCATCGAGCGCGGACGAACCATTTTAAACGGATTGAAGATATTCTCCTTGACCGCGAATTTGGGCGATGCTCGAAGTATTGCCACGCATCCTGCGTCTACTACCCATTCTAAGACGGCTAAGGACGTGCGTGAGGCGGTAGGGATTACAGACGGACTGCTTCGATTTAGTATCGGTTTGGAAACCGTTGCGGATTTGATTGAAGATTTTAACCAAGCGTGTCGATGAAAGCACACCAGTTAGATATTCCTACACTTTCCCTTGAGCGTGGCGGCAACCTAAAAGATGTGGTGCTTCATTACCGCATCAAGGGAGACCTATTCAAAGAGCCTGTGGTGTGGGTGTTTCATGCTTTGACGGCCAATGACGATCCGACGGATTGGTGGCCTGGTTTGTTCGGCCCAAAAGGGTTGTACGGCGAGGGATATGCTGTAGTATGTGCGAATGTATTGGGATCGCCCTACGGTTCGAGCAGTCCGGGAAACCACGCTTTAGGGGGGCAAGATTTTCCCATTATTACGGTGCGAGATACTGTAAGTGCCCAATTATTATTGGCGCAACACCTCGACCTGAACCACATCCACACGCTCATTGGCGGGAGTTTTGGAGGGTACCAGGCCTTGGAATTCGCCTTGGGCTTTGAAGGATCGGTGGACCATATGATCTTGTTGGCCACAGGGGCAGAGGAGATGCCGTGGAACAAAGCCATTCACGAGGCCCAGCGATTGGCGATGGAGGCCGATGCTACGCTTTGGACTGGGGACGGTTCGAAGGGTTTGCAAGCGGCGCGCGGCATAGGGATGTTGAATTATAGAACAACGGCCCAATTCAATACTGCGCAGCAGGACTCCTTGGAGGAATTGGACCAATATCGTGCACCTTCTTATATCCGTTACCAGGGGGAGAAATTAGTGCGCCGATTCGATGCGCCGTCTTATTATAGGTTAACACAGCAGCTCGATACTCACCACGTTGGTCGGGGTCGTGGCGGTACTCAGCACGCTTTGGCAAGCCTGCAGATCAACACCTTAGTGCTGGGTTTTGATAGCGATGTTTTAATCCCAATTACTGTGCAACAATCCTTAATAGACGCCTTGCCTAAAGGCCGTTTAAAGGTGCTCCAAAGCGCTTTCGGTCACGATGGCTTCTTGCTTGAATATGAACAGATTACAAAAGAAATATTAGAATTTTACCATGCGTAGAATCGTACAACTAACCCATGATATTTTCACGGATGAAAAGGCCGTTGCCCAAACCGTTGAACTTTTAAAAAAGCGCGACGGCGAGAACACCTTCATCCTCTTTCCACAGGCACATGTTGAGGCGTTGTTCGGTGCGTTGTCTTCCGTGCCGTTTGAACTGGAGGCACGCAGTTACGAGCGCGGTGAGGGCAAGGTGAAGGCGGCCCTTTGGGCAAAAGAATTGGGCGCCAGTGTCGTCGAGCAATGGACCCTTGTGAAGGGAGTCTACACGGCAGACCCTCGTATTGTGGAGCACGCTCAGATCATTGAGCGAATGAATTACCAAGAGGCACAGGAATTGGCCGCAGCGGGTATCGGCGCACTAGATCGCAAGGCCTTAGCCTTGTTAGAACAGCACGGCACAGAATTACATATCCGCAGTGTGTTTCACGCCCACGAGCATGTTGGGACGACCATTAATGCACACGGCAGCGATCGCGGCGTGAAGGCCCTGAGCCACATCGCGAATGTGGCCTTAGTAAGCCTCACTGGTGTCGCCTTTCAAGGAGTGGCTGGGGTAGATGCACGGGCCTTTAAAGTATTGGCGGAAGAGGGTATAAATGTCCGATTAGTCAGTCAAGCTTCCTCCGAACGCAGCTTAGGCCTGGTCGTCGATCAAGAGAAAGCCTCAAGGGCACAAACCGTCCTAGGGGCAGCCTTTGCGCAGGAAGAAGCCACCGTTTCCATTACCGAGGGCCTTACGATCCTAAATATTATCGGACGACACAATTATGCGTTGGAGCGTGCTATTTATGCATTGCGTCGCAACAACATTTGGCTGCACTTGATTGCCAATAGTGTTGAAGGTCATCAGATTTCGTTGGTACTCAACGGCGGTGCGCAGAAGAAAGCACTAGACCTTGTACACAGCCAGCTCCTGGGTCAGCTCAAACAATTGAACGTCTTCTGTTTTGGGAAAGGATTGGTAGGTGGCACCTTCATCCGCCAGGTACTGGAAAGCAGTGCCCACGTCCGTGAGAAGCGCAAGCTGGACATCCGACTCATCGGTGTGGCAGATTCAAAACGATCGATTTTTACCCCTCAAGGCCTACCCGAAGATTGGCGCTCGTTGCTTTCAGAAAGTAGCGAGGACAACGATCCACAGCGAATTGCTGAAGTGCTGGCGCATAGTGGCTTGTCCAACCTCGTCGTGGTTGATAATACGGCAGAACAGTCTCTGACAGATTATTACCCGTTCTTCGTGGAGCGCGGTTGCGATTTAGTGGCCTCCAATAAAAAGGCCAATGCGCGGGACCAGCAGTACTATGACGACCTGCGAATCTTACTCGAACGAAAAGGCAAGTCCTTCAAGTATGAGACCAATGTGGGCGCTGGACTGCCGTTGGTAGATACCTTGTTGCAGCTGCACCACAGTCGCGACCGCATAACCCGTATTAAGGGAGTGTTCAGCGGTTCAATGAGTTTCTTATTTAACACCTACAGCGAATGTGACCGTGCCTTTACTTCTGTATTGAACGAAGCGCAACTCAGCGGATATACTGAACCGGATCCGCGCGAGGACCTCAATGGGATGGATGTGGCCCGCAAGTTGCTCATCCTCGCAAGAACGATCGATGTCCGCGCCGAGCTGAGCGACGTAAGCATTCAAAATCTCATCCCTGCAGCATGTCAGGAGGATGTGCCCTACGATGCATTCAAATCTCACTTCCCGACGTTGGATGCACACTATGGTGCACTCAAACAAAAGTTAGCACCTGGCCATGTCTTGCGCTATGTGGGAGACCTTGCCATCAGTGATGAGGGCAAAGCCACGTTGAGCGTCGCTCTTGTAGAAGTCCCTAAAGCTTCACCGCTGGGCGGCATTCAAGGGTCGGACAGTTTATTCGAGATTTATACCGAAGGCTATGGCGATCATCCTATGGTCATTCAGGGGGCTGGCGCCGGAGCTGAAGTGACGGCCAGAGGGGTCTATAGTGATATCCTAAGGTTGGGGTAAAAAACTCCCGGGCGCGGAGCGCCCGGGAGTTCCTTTAAAATTTTGCTTGCAGGGTGAGCAGGAGCATTCGAGGGGCGAACGTTCGGTAACCCGCAGGACGTGCCGCCACTACATGCCTCTTATTGGTCAGGTTTTGTGCACTGAGCTTCAACGTGGTAGATGGGCGCACGGGAATGCTGGCTGCTGTATTGATCACTAAGGCTGCGGGCAGGTCCCATTGATCGAGAGAAGCCGAAGATTTACGTGCTCCGAGTAGCTGTGATTGTAGGCTGAAGTTGATCGGCTTGAGTGCAACATCGTATCGCAGAGAGGCTTGACCTAGAGGTAGGTAGGGGAGCACATCTCCTTTTTCTACATTGCCCCATCCTTCAAATTCGCTCGAAAATGATTCCGTAAATACGGCTCTTGTCCAAGTACCGGTGAAGGTGAACTGGTGGCGGTGGAATTGATGAGAGAATTGGCCCTCTACTCCTGAAATCTGAGCGCTTCCACCATTGTAAAGTTCTCCGCTGCCGCTACCTCCGGCACTGGCGGCATCAGAACCCAGCAATCGATCGTAGGCGCTGTGGAAGGCGACGAGTTGAAGGGGACGCTGGGTATGCTCCAATCCAAATTCTGTGCTGATGCTAAGCTCGGGAAGGACACCTTCTTTGGAGCCTGCAGGGGTGAAGCCGCGGTGGATGCCGGCGAAAATATTCCACTGTTCGGTTTGCTTGTTAATGCTCATTCCGGGCAGAAAAACGAGGGTGCGGTTGGCTCGGGCGCTGGCGTTTATTCCTGTACGCTCAGGATCTGCTGCCCCGAAATCTTCGCGGGAGGCAAAGATGAGCTCACTGCGACCGCCTGCCTGCACTTTCCAGCTTCCGCGTGTCCAAGTCGTTCTATAATACCCGCTCGCCGCGCTCGTCGCATCGATGCGGTTGCCCGCGGCGCCTTCGGCGCCGCGATTTTGAAGCGCCATTTGCGCGCCAACTATGCTGTAGCTATCACTGTGCTGAAAGCGATCCGCGTGGTCGTAGTGAAAACGCAGACCAGCCTCGTGTTTTAGGATGTTGCGCTCTAGGCGCTGGCTCCATTGGCCGCGCAGTTGAATCCCTTGGCTGATGTAGTAACGGTTGTTGGCCTTTAAGGTAGCCAGGGCGGTATCCGTATGAAGTCCCTGTATGGCCAGGAATTCAACCGGATAGTCTGTGGGTTGTTGAAGGACATTGGCAATGCCTTGGCCGTTTACTTTATCGAGTTTGTACCAATTCCTATGTACATACTGACGGTAGAGATCGGCTCGGAAGAAGCCCTGATTAAAGTTGAGGGTATAGCCTAATCTATTCATCAATCGGTCCATGTCCATTTGGTCATTTGCCGAGGCCAAATAACGCAAAGAAGGTTGGCTGAGGGCATGGTCGAAGGTCGTGCCCAGGTAGGTTTGCTGGGAATGTTCTCGAGTGGCTGCGGTCAACCAATGCAAGTGATGACGGTCCTTATCGTCGAGGTGATGCACGACCTTAAAATATCCGTCTTGAAGTTTGAAACCTCCAGTTGTACTATTTAGGAGTTGACCAAAACCGTCGGCGCTGTGGTGGTAGGCGCCATATTGGATTTGTGTTTTTTTGCCCCAGGCTTTTTGTCCCCGCCAATAGGCTTTCTGTTGTCCAAATGTGCCGCCACCCACGAGAATTTCCTGTCCGTCGCCTTCTTGGGTAGGAGTGATAAAATTCAGGGCTCCTCCGGTGCTTTGGGGACCTGTAATGATTTGAGCAGCGCCTTTGAGGACTTCTATTTGTTCATACTTCCAAATCACGGGAGTATAATAGGCTTCAGGCGCGCTATAGGCTGCAGGAGCGGTGAGAATACCGTCTTCCATTAGGGTGATTCTTGAGGAGCGCAAGGTGCCGGTGCCACGGATACCTACGTTCATTCGAAGGCCCCAACCGTCTTCTTGTTGTGCATATACACCGGGCTGGTTTTGTAAGATGGTATTGGCATCACTCTGTTCGAACAACCTGAGTTCTTTTTGGGTGAGCACGACTGCGGACCCTGTGATGTGTTTGTTCGGGTCGTTCGCAGCTGCAGTAATGGTAATACTTTCAAGTTCTACCGGAGCTGGTAAGGTGGTGTCCGCGGGTACGGAGAAGAAAATGGAGAGGAGTAGGGGGTACACTATTTAGAATGATTTTAAATAACAGTACAAACGTATTATCTAGAATCATTCTAAACAAGGATAAATATCAGTTTTTCATTCGCATGTTATTCACAATCGTTTACTCATTGTGAGGAAGCTGCGAGGTTAAGTTTCGAGAGTCTTTGCTATCTTCAAAACGTGAAGAAACTCCAGGCCATCTTTCTTGTATTCTTTGCCTGTTACGGCAGTGCCTTAAACGCGCAATGCTCCGTAGCCGTGGGACAAGATTCTTTGACGGCTTGTGTCGGGGATACGATATTCCTAAGTGCATCCGGTTCAAATGAATATTTATGGTCGCACGACGCCTCGTTGAGCTGTGATACCTGTGCGTCCCCATATATTATTTTATCGGATACCTCCACCTATGTGTTGGTAAAAGGAACGAGCCAAATCAGTCAAATGGCCACCAATGGTAATTTCTCCAGTGGCAATACGGGTTTTTTGACGGCCTACACCTACAATGCCACTTCTATTTGGAATGAAGGTACCTATGCGGTGGGGCCAAATCCTAGTGCCGTGCACCCAAACTTTGGAAGTTGGGGGGATCATACCACGGGTACCGGGAATTACATGTTAGTGAACGGATCGACTGGAGGGAACAAAATCCTTTGGCGCCAGATTGTGAGTTTTCCTCCTGGGGTCCAAGTGACCGTTAAATGGTGGATGCTGACCTTTGTGACCCCACCTGGATCTTTGCAATTAAAACTCGCAGGAACGAACATAGGAAATCCGGTCAGTACGCCAAACTCTACAGGATCTTGGTCTCAAGCCACGCGTACCTTCACAGTCCCTGCTTCAGGGAGTGCAACCATTAATTTGGTGACCACGAGTGCGGCTTTATCGGGGAATGACTTTGGTATTGATGATATTTCCTACCACTACAATTGCGAATCCTACGACACGGTATGGATTGCCCCGAAGAGTGATGCTCAAATTCTCTTAGATTCTACCTCACTCTTTGCTTGTGATAGTTTGTGCTTTAGCTTGGACAATGCCTTAGACTCCTTGGGGTTATTGAGCTATCAGTGGGTGTTGAGTGACGGTACAATAGATACCTCTTCGACCTTTACACATTGTCTGGTGGATTCGGGCAATTACAGCGGATACTTGATCACTTCTTCTAGTGAGGGATGTACAGATAGTGTAGCCTTACCTTCGATGCGTGTGGGGTATACGAGAACATTGGACTCGTTAACCTTCTATGGAGAGGGGAGTGATGTAGTGAATGGGACTTGGGTCTTAGATCCAGATCAAAACAATGCATTGCATGTGTATTTCGAATCTCTTCCGACCTCGGGACCTGATGATAGCTTGTATGTTACTGTGAACAACATGTCTTGGATGGTAGCTTCGAGTGCACAAGAAGTGAGCATGGATCCTGTGTCTTTGGATCCAGAACCCCAAACCATTTGCGCCTACCTCTACACGGCGGACGGTTGTGTAGATTCTTTATGTCAAGAGGTGGCGTTCTATCCTACGATGACGGTACCAAATTTCTTTACGCCCAACGGAGATATGGTCAATGATCGTTTAGATATCCTTTCTGATAATGCGGATAAGTTGCACCAGCGCATTTATAATCGTTGGGGCCAATTAGTCTATGAATCCTACCTCCCAGACGAATCTTGGGACGGCACCTTTAATGGTGCGCCAGTGGCTGCAGGGGTATACTTCTTGGAGATTGAGGTGAGCAATGCCTACAGCCAAGAAAGGGAAATCGTCGTTCGGCACGCGGTGCACGTGATGCGATAAAAAAATCCCGCACCTCATCGAGGCACGGGATCTCTAGGGGTGTTATTAACCTAGATCTAGAGGGTTATCGAATAATAACCTTCCTTCTGTAGTTCAAATCCAAAAACCAAGCCATTTGGAACGACCTGGTAGAACTCTTGCAGTGAAGCTGGATCTACACCAAATTTCTTCAGTGAAAGGCCACAAGCATACATCTCTACGCCACTTTCTTGGAGAATAGCCACTGCATCGGCCATTTTCTCTTCGTCAAGCAAATCTTGAACAGACTTGCCGCATACTACCACCTTGAAGGTACCGTAGGTAGTGGAATCTGATACCGCAAGATCCGCCGCGGCTTTCCCGACGGCTTTGAGCTGTTCTACATTGCGGTTGAGGATGAAGTAGTTGTTCTCTACTGTTTCCTCGACCACAACTTCGGTGGGGGCCGGAGCTTGGCAGCTGGCAAGTGCCAAGGCTGCGAGGCTAAAGGTGATGATGAATTTTTTCATGTGTACTATTAATGGAAATGGTAATCTGTTCCTGGTAATTGGCTCAATACATTATCTCCTAAATCTGCAGCAACCGCACGGCCGTCGCGAACTGGAGCAATGGTATCGAAGTGGGCCAAGTATTCTTCAATCAAATCGTGAACGGTGTAGTCCATAACTACCGTTTCAACGGTATTCGGCATACGACAAAGAGTGCTGATCGGCTCACCTTCACGGCGACAAGCCGACATCGTGTAGAGCTTATCGAGCTCCATAGGTTCGCCTTGAATCACTACTTCTTGCACGCGCTCGCCTTTAGGAGCATTCGCGTTAAAGGTCAACTCCATGCCTGAGAAACGCACTACCCATCCGCCGAAACGTTCGTTCGGGTTTTCGGCAAATACGTTGTGCAATTCCTTTTCCAGCCAGTCTTTGATTTGCTGTCCGCTGGCTTTGCCTATTTTGACTTTTTCATTTACCGGCAGCATGTTCCATAGGTCGCCGCGTGTAATAGGGGCAACGCCGCTTTCACCAGGAACGATCGGAGGACTGAATCTAAATCCATTGCTCAAGGCGATATCAACGTCGTTTTTCCACATGGCCGCATCGGTGATGAAGTTGTCCATGGGGTTTTCTACCACGAAGTAGCGGTATAATGGGGTGGAAGTGTAGCCCAATACTTCATTGATTTCATCGCCGTAAGGGGCGATGGCTTCTTCAATGACTGCGGCAACTTCAGCATCTGCCTCATATACGGTAGGGTCTACTTCAAGGAGTTCGTACTGCTCTGAAATGATTTTACCATCTTCAACTTCTAGTACCATCTTTCCAACGAATGAAGCGAAGGCCCCTGGCTCGGTAACTTTGGCATGGCCGGCTTGAAGCGGTTCGCGAATGCGTTCGTGGGTATCATTTCCTAAGACATAATCCACACGCTCTAGGGCTGGGTTATTGGCTAAATCAAACTGCTTGCTGATTCCGATGTGGGTAACCACGAACAGGATATCTACGCCTTCTTCGTCTTTGAGTTTATTGACTAATTGGCCCAAATTATCCAAAATGGGGTCAAAATCTAGCCCTTCAGAAAAGGATGGGTTTTGGCGGATGGGCACCTCAGGGTCGTTGTAAGAGATGAACCCTAAGCGAGCGCCGGCGATATCCTTGATCCAATATTGAGGGAAGATCGGAGCCTTGCCTTCTTCATCGTGGAACATGTTGGCCGTGATCACAGGAGTTTCGTAGCCCTTGAGGACCTTCATCATTTGTTCTTTACCGTAGACGACCTCCCAGTTTCCAGGAATGAGGAAGTCGAAGTCCATGGCCTTGACGATGGAGCTGAATGCTTCACCTTTGGAGAGGGCTGCGACGGCTGAGCCTTGGATCAAGTCACCACCGTCAAGGACGATGGTATTTGGGTTGGCGGCACGTTCTTGGTCGAACAAGGTTTTCATATTCGCGAGTCCGCCAAGGGTTTTGAAGCTGATTTCTTCATTCTCCCAGAACAATTCGCTATGTGGGTATACCTGTCCGTGAATATCTGCGGTTTGGAGGATAGTGATCTTTTGCGGTCCTTCTGCAGCACTATCGCCCGTTTGACAAGATCCCAAAAATAATCCGGTCGCTGCTATTCCGCTTAGAATCCAATTCTTCTGCATGGTTATATAATTTTGTGTTGGTGGCTCCTATCTGCACTATTTAGGGGAACAGTAGCCGAAGATAAAGGACTTGGCTTTAAAGGGTTGTGACTTCACTCACACTTGGGGTTTACTTGCCTAATAATTGGCGTAGCCGACGCGCGGTATTAGAACGTCTTGCCCAGTAAGGATGAGCCTTGAGATCCAAGGTATGTATGGCCTGTAATCGCTCCTCAAAAGAAGGTCCATGTTGGTCTAGCCAATGCTGTAGATAGGGAACCCACCAATCTTTCGTGCTCCAGTAATGCGCGATAAAGGGCTGTGCTTCCATTAGCCGTTGGTTTTTGTTCAGAGCGAGGCTGAAGGCCAATTGTTCGAGGAGTCTTACCGGTGCGGAGGTTTCTAAGTAGCTATCACAAAGTGCAATGGCGTGCTCAATGGCCGCGCCGTGACCGGGAGGGAGGGCAATGACACCAGCATTAAACATCTCACTCTGCGCAGTTGTGGTTGTACCCTGGAAGACTTTTTGGTCCAATTCTCGGAGCGTTCTCCGCTCTGTTTTGGTATTGAGTGAACCCAACGCGCCTTCGTTGAGGTGCATCATTGGCGTAGATAATTGAGCCTGTAAACCGGGGAGGTCCAACGCCAAGGTATCGGCATCGAGGTAGAGTATGGGGTCGTGGGGATACAATGCGCAGATATCTGCAAGGACTTGCATTTTAATGCGCCAAAAGAATCCCTTAGGTCCCTGCCACTGCACGAGTTGTTCTGGGGTGAGGATATGTTGTATGATAGGCCAATGCTGCCCTGTACGACTATCATCAGTATAGAGATGTATTTGACTGTTGGGCGCCGCTTTCTTACAGAGCAAGATGGAAGTCTCGAGTTGTACGAGAAGCTCAGCAGTAGGGGTGGTACAGAAATAGACGATGTGCATGCTACTATTGCCCGTTCATCCCGTTATGATATTCTTCAATAAGAGAGAAAACACCGCGTGCAAGATCTTTAGATTCTAATAGAAGATTGAAATATAAAGTGGTATTCTTAGGACTATTTTCTTCTTTCCTTGTTCGAGCTATTTGAGCATCAACCTTCACAGAAATAAGAGTTAGAATACTTTTCTTGTGTTCTAGACAATCGGTAAGCATAGTGAAGTTTTGTGTTTTGAATGCTTTTTCGACATCTACAAGAATGACAGCTAAAGCGCGCTCTACCTCTGCTAGATCTGAGATTTGACTTTTACTTAAAGGTTTATGATGATTGTCTACATGCTTGTAGCTTTTCTTTGCTAAAAGTTCTAGTGATTGAACGATATCTGTAAGGTTAGCGAGCACCATAATGTAGAAGTTTGACCCGCGTATACTCGCATCATCCAAACTTTTGATGAAATAGAACAGGTGGTTTCTCAGCTCCTCAACTTCATTTTCAAGTTTGGCTACCCGCTTGGTCATTTTCTTGAGCTCAGGCGAATCATGATTCGCTAAACCTTCTACAACCCCGTTAAAAATTCTGGAGGTTCTATAAATGCTTTTAGCAACGTTATCGGAACTCTCTTCAATAATACCTTGAATAGTTTTGCTCGCCGATTTTGTCAATTCTTCTTGACTGGAAGTATCATTTGTCATTTCAGCTCTGTGCTTGAAGAAATTTCGAATGATCAGAATAGCAGTTAAAATGAGTAGTACGGCGACAGCAGCACCTCGTCCTAGATATAAAATGTACACAAGAGTACCGGCAAGAAGAAAGGCACATGCCGCGGTCATAAACCATCCACCTATAACTCTAACAACGCCTGCTACTCTATACACCGCGCTTTCACGTCCCCATGCGCGGTCTGCCAATGAGGAGCCCATGGCGACCATAAATGTCACGTAGGTCGTGGAAAGCGGTAATTTCATACCTGTGGCAATAGAGATCAATACTCCAGCCACAGCTAGATTGATAGAAGCACGAATTAAATCGAATGCAGGAAGCTCTTTCGAATTAGCTTCGCCAATTTCAACTACCGGTCTTTGGAAGCGCTTGTCTATTTTATCACGCGTCTTCGTTGGTATAGCTGCATTAAAGATCTTTACAAGGTTGGTCGAACCCTTGACAATGCTCCGAGATAATAAGTTAGGCTGAAATTTCTCTATGGTATCACCTTGATGAGAGAGGTTGATCGCGGTATCCACCACGCGTCGCGCTTTCTTCGAAAACCACAAGGTAAGCGTCATAATAATCCCTGAAATAGCCAGCAGTAAGGGCTCTGCCGGTACGCTTTTGGATAGAATGCCCATCGAAAAATCGCTCGCCGCAACTCCAGCATTGCTCCATGCTTCATAGCTGTGCCAAGCGGCCATTGGGACACCTATGAAGTTCACAAGGTCATTGCCCGCAAAAGCTAAGGCGAGTCCGAAGGTTCCCACACCGATGACCACGACAAGGACGTTGATTTTTAAGAACCTGTCCACAACAAGCATTAGAAGTGACCAGAATGCAAACATTCCGACCAATAAGAGTAACGAACTTTGCTCTATCCAATCCTTGATATTTGCATAGAATGGAGTGCCTTTAAGCCCCTTAAATACTATAAAGTATCCTATAGCCGTGAGACAAAGGCCAGCAAAAAAGAACCCAAAGTTTTTTACCTTCTTTTCATATTGGAATGTGAAGACTAATCTGGTCAGCCATTGTACCATCATCCCAATTAGGAAGGCAACTAATACGGAGAGTGCTATGCCAAAAATGATCTTTTTAGCCTGTTCCGTATTAATATATTCGCCGAGGTTTGCAGCTGTTTGGTCGTCTGATATCCCAATCTTTATAAGTGCCATAACGACCGCCGCACCAAGAAGGTTGAAGACAATACTAACGGTTGTGGACGTCGGTAGCCCTAAGGTGTTGAAGAAATCCAGCAAAAGAATGTCTCCGATCATCACGGCCATGAAAATGAACATGATTTCATCGAAGAAGAACATTTCAGGCTCAAAGATTCCTTTACGCGCTACTTCCATCATTCCACTGGAGAAAACGGCACCCACAAGCACGCCTACACTCGCTATTATCATCACAGTTCTGAAGCTAATAGCCTTAGAACCAATGGCTGAGTTCAAAAAGTTGACCGCATCATTACTTACACCAACGACTAGATCAACCACTGCCAATGCCGCTAAGGCGATGATCATCATGTAAAAAATACTGTCCATGTGCGATGCTTGTATTGCCTGCGAATGTACTTCGGAAATGTTACCCTAAGGTTAAGGTATAACAATATCAGAAATGGAGTTCAAAACCCGAACGCAATTCCCAGTGTGGGGCATTAAGATGGTCAAGGGTATAATTCAGGTCTGTTTGTATTTTGAAGGAGTGACCTACAAGGAATCTATTGAATCCAATGGTGTATTGCTCGAGGAGGTGCAACTGGTTTGATTGTTCGGACACACGGGTGTAGCGCAGGGCTATTTCATTTTTCTCTGAAATCATCAGTCCTCCTGCAGCATTAATTGCGGAACCAGTGTATACATATCCTTGAACGGTACCATTGACGTCAATAATCTTGGGGTTTGTGGCGGTGCGATGTGCATATTCTAATAACACAGACGCACCTTGATACTTGAAAATCAGATCTAAAAATTGGGTGGTGATATCGGAAGTGTATAAAATCCCATTGCCCAATTCCATGAAGCTACCAATCGTGCCTCGGTCGCGAACGGCATCATCGTTAAAGTTATAAGTGTAGCCCACTAATAGTTTTGGAGTGGGTTCTCTTTCTAAATCGGACCCGCTAAAGGCAGAACCACCCGTAAATCGTCCAAAGGGTAGGTATTCCAACCTTCCGGTATACTGTAGGCCGCCGAGGTTTCCTACCACGATATTTCTACCTTCCCCTTGTGTGAGTGCCCATTTGGTACGGAATATGCCGCCATAGGGCACGGTGTTGCTTTGATGGAGTTGGAATCCTAGGTCTCGGTCAATATTGTAATAGGTATTCAATAATGAACGATCAATGAGCTGCATGTTGGAGGCCGAGAACACACGTTCTGCATTTCCGGGGAGTTTCCCTTGACCTGCGAATAGTTTCCAGCCTTTGGTAAATTCCCACATCAAGAGGGCGTCATAAATGATTTGAGGCTGGTAGCCAATGTAATAGGAGCTGCCTCGTATATCGTGATTTGAAAATGCCAATTCAAATTTGTAGGTAATATTGGGTTGGTATACGAACCCATCGAAATACAGCCTGGCACGACGAATCAAGAATGAATGGTCGAGGGTCCCGGCTTCACGGAGAAGGTGGTATCGCCCTTGCATGCTGGCAGTAACAATGGAGCTATATGAACTGTCTTTAGCTACTGCATTGGTAATTCCATGGCCCAATTCTGGCAATGACTTTTCCTGCCCAAAGGTAACTAAGCTTAGAGGGAACAGAAGGAAGAAAAAGAAAATGCGTAGCACCATGCCTGATTTTTATGGACACAATTTTAATAATTATTTAATGTTCCAAGTGTAGCAGAGGTCACGCTTTAACGCACTCACAATGTATCTTGCCGAGGAGAAAAATGAAACTTGTGGAACGTCACCAAATCCTCAAAAATGTAGCCGCGGCCATTACTGAAAGTATAGCGCAGTTCGGCGAAGCTCGACTGAATTTCATTTGTACGCACAATTCCCGCCGTAGCCAATTCTCGCAGGTATGGGGCCATATGTTAGCCCACCAATACGGCTTGCCTGTGACGAGTTTTTCAGGGGGTGTAGAGGTCACCGCGTGCAATGAGCGCACTATTGCAAGTTTGAAGCGCTTGGGTATGCAGGTAGAGGCTGAAGGAGAAGGTAACCCGAGGTATAGTGTGGTCTTTGAAGGATCGCCGGAAGCGGTACTTTTTTCTAAGGTTTTTGACGATGCGGAGAATCCGAGCGAACGTGCTATTGCGCTCATGACCTGTGATCATGCGGATGAAAATTGTCCATTTATTCCTTCCGCCTGGAAGCGCTTGCCTTTGCGCTATGAGGATCCCAAGAAATACGACGATACGGAGCGTGAGTCCAGCGCGTATGACGAGACGAGGGATTTGATTCGAGAGGAATTGGACCAGATCTTCGCGATGGTCAAAATAGCTATTTCGGAAGGGTAAAGCTAAAGGGGAGTAGTCCTTGAATGCCCTTGAATTCTAGGGCAACATTAGTCTTGTTCAATAGATACAAGTCGAACGGCTCGTTTTGGCGAAGTTCGGCTTCATGCAGAACTTGGCGGCAAGAGCCACAGGGAGCTGCTGGCGATCGCTTCTCTTCGGCTGTCATGATATATACAGCAGCAATGCGTTGATCGGGATATGCGGCTTTAGCGGCTAGTACGGATACGCGTTCGGCGCACAGTCCATCCGGATAGGCGGCGTTCTCTTGATTTGACCCAACGACTTGGGCACCGGATTCCATAAGTACTACACTAGATACGGGATAATTAGAGTAGGGGGCGTATGCCGTTTCCAATAGGGCTTCTAGTTTCTCTTGAACGTCTTTTGGAATGAGTTCGGTTTGGCGCCAATTCTCAAAGCTGTGGTAGCTGAAGGTCAGTTGTTTTTCCATGAAGGTGGAGATAAGGTCCAAACAAGGTACTTCAATTTATTCGAATAGAATGTTTCATATTAGAGACAATTCAAACGTTTGTTTTGATGACTTTGATTGATTTTTTAGTAAAAACCCTATATTTAGAAAGGTATATCTAATGGCTAGAGTTTGACGGTTTAATAAGTTAGAGTATGAGTTTTGGCTTTACATTCTTTTTAATTATCACGGCACTCGTTCTATTCGTGCTTGAATTGTACTTATTATTCAGGCAAGGAACTAAAATTACTTGGAACCAAACCTTCTTGAACATATCTCTGGGATTCTTCGATCGCTTGCTAGGGTTATATTTTGCAGAGCGTACCCTAGTATTATTTGACAACACGTTTGATTATAAATTTCTACGACTAGAAGGGGGTGTGATCACGGCCATTAGCTGTTTTATACTATTGGACGGTATTTGGTACATCTTTCACAGAGCAGGCCATCGTATTTCTCTAATGTGGGGCATTCACTTAGTTCATCATCAAAGCGATGAATTCAATCTTAGTGTCAATTTTGCGTTGAGTCCGGTAGGCTTCATGATTCGAAGTGTGATGTACTCTTCCTTAATTCTTTTAGGCTTTCCCGTTGAATACGTAATTATGTGCGGTTACATCAATGCTTTCTACCAATATTATTTACACACGGAGTTCATAACTACCATACCTTGGCTAGAGCACGTTTTTGTGATGCCCAATCACCATAAGGTCCACCATGCTTCCAATGAGCAATATTTAGATAAAAATTACGGAGGCGTTTTCATTTTTTGGGATAAGCTCTTTGGATCGTACGCCCCTTATAAAGAAAAGCCTCGCTATGGATTAACTTCTCCTTTGCCACACAAGGACTTTATTAACGTCCAACTATTCTTTTTTAAAAAGTTGATGTTAAATTTTAAGAGGTACGGTTTTCGTCGTGGACTGGCATTAATCTTTTTAGGGCCTGAATATCAAGATTCGGATACTCCTACGGTATTCCCCATAAAAGCTAAGGGCAAGGTTTGGAAGGTAATATTAGGCATAGTGATATATCTTTTTTCCTATCGCTATTTAGTGACCTCTGAGTCGCTCTCTTGGATGGCTGGGGTAGTATTATTGAATTTCATTGCCATCATCTTAGTGAATGGCCTAGTCTTAGATTCAAGGTTAAGGGGGAAGACTGCATAAAAAAACGCCCCATTCGGGGCGCCCTTTACTCAAATACTCAAAAGAGTGTTTATTCGAAGCTGTAGGTGCTGCCGTAGCGCAACATTTGTCCCAAGAAGTCCATAGGGTAGGTGACCTTAATATCGATGATGCTATCACCTTCCATAATGGGCTCCATTTCAGGGTTTACAAAACCGCTATACGGTGCAAGGTTCAAAGGCTCAGAACGACGCAATACTTCTGCATGGAGTTCCGCATCTACCTTCACTCCGTAGGTCTCTACCAGATTTCTTCCGGCTTCAAAATCACCCTCGCTCTTAATGCGTTGAATCTCACGAAGCAATTCTCCAAAGTACCCGCGCAGTTTGTCGTAATCATTAACAACAAAGTAGGTCTTGCCGTCGATGACTTTGCGCTCGATGACATTCTCTTCCCTTCCGCGTTCAAAAGCCCACGAAGCTACCAACTGACGGTTGCGCATGTGGTCTTCTTCGATATCGTCTCCAGGTAAAATGCGGCGCAATTGCAGCATCATACCGTTTGAGATGTAGTTGTCAAACTCGGCATAGCCAGCCTCTTTGTTTTCCATCAAGCCAATTTCCTGCATCTTATCGTCCAAGATGAAGTACAATGCCACAAGGTCGGCGCGAGCTTCTTCCAGCGTTGAGCTGTAGTTCTTCAAAGTTTCTTTTGGTGTACCCACACCAGGGTTGATTTTACCAGACGCATGACCCACCACTTCGTGAAGGGCAGTGTGCATCTTAGAACCTAGTTCACCGTATTTCTCGGCGCGCTCGTTGTGCATGGTAGAGAAGCCAAATTCTTCAGCCATACCCTTACCGGCACTTGCGTGATAGGCATCTTCAATGTTTCCAAGCGATACAGATTTAGATCCGTGCTCCACGCGAATCCAGTTCGCATTTGGAAGGTTTACACCAATAGGCGTAGAAGGAGAGGCATCACCAGCTTCACCAGCTACGGTGACAATCTTGTAGCTAACGCCGACAACGCTTTCCTTTTTGTGCTCGTCCATGATAGGGCTGTTGTCCTCAAACCATTGAACGTTATCTGCCACCACAGCCATACGTGCGCTGGCATCAAAGTCTTTCACTTGAACAATGGTCTCGTAAGAACCTCTGTAGCCCATAGGATCGTTGTACACTTCCACAAAACCATTGATGTAATCTACATCACCGCCGGTGGTACTTACCCAGGCAATATTGTAATCGTCCCATTTGGTGAGATCGCCACTTTCGTAGTATTCGATCAACAGACCAAGTGCCTTAGCCTGGTCCTCGTTTTCGGCTACTGCTTGGGCCTTCGCGAGGTGGCCCATGATTTCTTTAATGCTGCTTGCATAACGTCCACGGGCGCTGAATACCTCCTCGTAGATGGCACCGTTTTCATCGCGAGACAGGCGGCTGTTTAGACCGTGGCTTACGGGACGTGCAGGATCAGCATCTTCTTTCGCTGCATAGAACGCCTCAGCTTCTGCTTGCGTGATATCTGGTGCATAGAAGTTGACGGCAGAGGCGAGTAGAAGGTCAACACCGTCCGCACGGTTTACTTTCTTAGCATCAAAGCTTGGGTCGAAAATGGCGCGCTGCGCTTCTTCAGATAACTCAATGCTAAGGTCTGCAAGGGTTTGAAGGAACCAATCTTGGTCAAAGTCAGCAGCAAACTTCATGTTGCTGTAGTGGTGGTGAATACCGTTGGCAAAGAATACGCGCTTGGCGTATACTTCGAAATCTACATACTCGGCAGATGCTTTGTCCACACTCTCGCTAGAAATAATCGCTTCCAACGCACGACGGATTTCTAGGTTGTGACGGTAATTACAATCCCACATAATATCACGCCCTGCCAATCCGGCCTGAGTAAGGTGGTAGGCGTAGATGCGTTGCTGTGGAGTGAGGTCGTCCCACGATGGGATTTGGTAGCGAAGTACTTTGATATCTGCAAAGCGGTCTACCTGCCACTGAAAGTCGCTGTGATCTGTTTCGGTGTGCATTTCTTCTTGAGGGTTGCAGGAGCTCAGGGCAATAGCTGCCATTGCTCCCATGAACAATACTCTTTTCATGTTTTACTGGGTAATTAGACCGGTAAGATAAGGCAGAA
>CAXPFQ010000047.1:0-12751 GCA_964216615.1 Schleiferiaceae bacterium | reverse complement strand
GGTCTTTGAAAGAAGTAGAACGTTCCATAATCTCTGTCCTCAGTGAGCTTGAGCTTGGGGTACTCGAAAAGTTCACCTTTATTGATCAAAACATAGGGCATGCTCCCTCGGAAGATAAATAATGCTTGTAGCTCAGGTTTACTTGGATTGCTTTGGTGGTCTAGGAAGGCCCAAGCGTCGTATTCTCCAAAAGCTCTATTTTCCCAACCG
Organism: Schleiferiaceae bacterium; assembly: GCA_964216615.1. Taxonomy (GTDB): domain Bacteria; phylum Bacteroidota; class Bacteroidia; order Flavobacteriales; family Schleiferiaceae; genus UBA10364. The sequence continues at coordinate 12,541 of CAXPFQ010000047.1, read as the reverse complement.
CTTTTCTTTAACTCTTCTTCCAAATTCTCCTTGATGGAGCCGACTCGCTTCTGCGAGAAAAATTGCTCAAGCATGTAAGTAGGGAAACTACGCCGCTCTATATGACGGCTGTTCAATGTGCCCGAAAGTACCACTTCGTAATACTTCGATTTTCTTCGGGCCGTACTTTCCCACAATGAGTCTAAAGGATAGCTATCATGAACCTTGCCCAGGGTATCCAGTTTTTCTGAAAACAATGCCGCTTCAGCCATCACACGCTTATCAATGACATTGATAAAATCTTCGTGCACCCAACAATGCAGGTGTACTTCGTAGGTGCTGGTTCCGTTATCGTATGCCGCAATGCGTACGCTATCACGAAGGGTAAGGTGCCCCTCGTCCTTCGCTAAGTCGGCCGAGCGATGAATGACCTGGCCGTGGGCCAACATGGTGCACCCTAAAAGGGCTAAAATCAGTTTCAATTTCATAGACTAATCATCAAATTACACCCGCGTATTTCGCTGTGGTCCAATCTTCCATAGACCTCAAATGTACCGTTTTCAAAGACTTGGCCCTGATCCGCCAATGCTAAAAATGCGCAGCTATCGATATTCGCTAAATCTATAACGTTTAAGGCACCCCGCGAGCCGTCCTGCTGAGGAGAGGAGAGGGGATCCGCAATATCACGTGTATATACCCGCATCCAATGCGGCGCAACAAATACCCCAGAGTCTTTCATGTAGGCCTGGCTCATGAGCTCGGTCATCCCATATTCACTGTCGATCGCCGATGCGGGAAAAGCGCTTCGTAAATAAGCATGTACCTCTGCCCGAATCATTTCCTTCTTACGCCCCTTCATGCCGCCCGTTTCCATCACGCGCAACTCAGGAAAATCGAGGGGTTGATCGCCAAGAAAATCGGCAAAATCAAGCAAGGCAAACGTTACCCCCAATAAAAGAGTAGGCTTTTTCTCCTCGCCCAATTCCCTTAAACGCACCAATAACTCCTCATGATTGTAGAGGTAAAACCCGCTGCGGACATCCTTTGACCGCTCAATCATCCCCTCGGCCATCATCACCAAGGACGATCCACTGCGTTCCAAATAGGAAGGCAACAAGGCCAGCACGGTCCAATCTTCTATGGCCCCGTATTGCCGCTCATAGCCCTCCACATAGACACTTTCATAATGTGCTTTGGATTGGACGTGATGTAGCGAAGGCGTGCTGCCGGTAGTAGTGCTCGAGGAGAAGGTGATTTCTGGGGTCCAATTTCCACATACTACTCGATGTCCCTTAAACAACTCCACCGGCAGAAATGGAATTTGGTCAATGCGCTCGATGTCGGCGGAATCTCTTCCCAATAATTGGCAGAACTTGCCGTACACCACGTTGTGTTTCCGCTGCCAATGAAAAAGCTTAAGCGCTTCGGCTTCGAAATTTGCGGGTGTGATGTGGGAGAAATTGGACATAAAAAAACCGCACCCCTTAGGGCACGGTTCAAAATTAGGTATTGTCTTGAAGCTTACAATGAATAGCGGAAGCTCAATTTAAAGGTTCTTCCCGGTGCCCAAGTGCTGAACATTGGTTCCGCGCTGTTGTAGCTCCTGAAAATTCGATCGCGAGTATCGTCCATGATGTTATTTACCGAGAGGCCAACCTGGTAGCGCTGGTCCTCACCAAAGTTCTTCATCAGGTTGAAATTCAAACTGTGGAAAGGCACTTCGAAAACATCAGGGTTGTCGGCTACACCTACGATGTAGAGTTTCTCACCTTGTACGTTGTAGAACAACCCGCCTTGCCATCCTTTTTCGGGATGGTTATAGTTCAAGCCGACATTGATTAAGTACGGTGATTGCCCTTGCATAGGACGAATCTCATCGATCACCTCACCTGTACGGGCAGAAGCAATACGGGCGGCGTACTCACTGGAATCGCGACTTACCCCTGAATAGATCAACGACAGGTTTGAATTGATTTCATAATGCTTAAGTCCCAAGAAGCCTAAATTCTTACGAATCTCAAACTCAGCACCGGCTACGGTTGCATTTCCTACGTTTCTTGGTTGGAAGTTCGATGGTGCAGCGGCACTATAGGCGACCAATTCAATTGGGTTGGTAAAATGCTTGTAGAAACCAGAGATGGCGATGGTTTGTCCGCCTTCCATGAAGTATTCGTAACGAACGTCCAAGTTGTTGATGATGGTGTTCTCTAGGTTCAGGTTTCCAATGAAAGTAATACCCGTCAAAACATCCTCAATCTGTGCCGCACTCTTTTCCTTAAATGATGGACGAGCCACCGTACGGAACGCACCCAAGCGGAAGTTGGTGTTTTCATTGACCGAATAAATCAACGAGGCCGTGGGGAAGAGGTTGAAGTTATTCAACACAGGTGCCCAGCGGTAATTCAAACCGGTGCCCGGTGCAGCGGCTTCTTGTTGGTCGACACCGGTGTAGAACTGGTCGTAGCGCTCAGCACGCAATCCCGCAACCACCTTAGTCAGCGCATTCAAGCTGAATTCTTCGCTGTAGTAGGCAGAGAAATTACTTTGAATACCTTGGTACGCGTTGTTCGCTTCGTAGTTACCACTGTAGTACATGCCCGCATCTGAAATTGGGTCCCATACATAGTAATCCGTGAGGAGTTCGTCCGCGTTTCCGGTTAATGGATCTAGGTCGCCCAATTTCTTTGCGCGCAATTGGTACCTCAAAATCTCATAATCGCGGTACTTGAAGTTGTAGCTCGCACCAAATTTCGTTTTGGCATCTCTTCCACGCAATTCATGAGTTTTGGTAATATCTACTCTGTTCGAGAGGTTGAATTCGTTCAAATAACGCCAAATTCGATTTGGAAATCCTGTTTCACCAGGAGCGATATCGAATTCTCCATCTTCTGTGCGGTATGAGGTTGAACGAATGTCCTTATCAGCAATACGGCTGTAGGTTGGGGCGATACGCCAATCAATTTTCGTTTTGTTGTCGTTTCTGCTGTGTTGGCCGTTGAAGAACAATGAAGAAATAGAACGCTCGCTATACTCAAGGTTGTCGCGCTGACCCACAAATGAGTTTTCAATAGATGATGTTTCAGTGAAGCGTCCGGCACGCGATTCTCCATTTTGAAGGTGCATCGCCATGAATCTGTACTTGTCGTTAGCATCCTTGATGGAATACCCCAATAAACCGTTCAGCAGTACATTGTTTACGGCCAATGAACCTTCCTGCGTGCGGTCTGCTAGTAGTTGGAAGTCGTCAGCAGAATTTGGTTTGCGGTAGAAATTTTGGCTGTAGGTTCTATTGGTATCCGCTGCTGAGCCGAAAAAGTCAGTATTGTTCTTGTAAGAGAAGGAACCATTGTACCCTATGGTTTTACCATTGTCCTTTTTCTTTTGGTCGCCGAAGCTAATACCCAAAGATCCGTTCACTGGCATTTGTTGAGATTGAGCCTGAAGAACAGGGGAGAAACTTTGGGTAAGTTCCGTGGTAATTGGGTCGTCTAATGCGGGATTTGGAATACCTCCAAAAATGTATTGAGAGGGCAGGGGGTTGGTGCGGTATCCGGCATCAAAGCCCAAGAAATCCGTAACAGAACCTTTATATCCCAAGCCTTCAACCAAGTGCATTCCCGGAGTGTAGCCCAAAGAACTGCTAATGTTAAGCGTTTTGCGAGTGGGGAAGTCGACCAATTCTATGTTGACCAGACCGCCCGCAAAATCCGCGCTGAGGTCCGAAGTCAATGATTTCAATACCACAATATTCTGAAGGATGTTGGTGGGGAAGATGTCCATTTGAAGCGAGTTCTTATCTGGATCAAGCCCGGGGATATCCATACCCATCAATTGAGTCTTGGTGTAGCGATCACCCAAACCGCGAACAAAGACATATTTACCGCCTTGAATACTTACCCCAGGAACACGCGTCACTGCAGCAGCGGCATTCCCATCGCCTACGCGCTTGAAATTTTGTGAAGAAATACCGTCCATCACCGTGGCAGATTTCTTCTTTACATCCAACAACGCGCTTTCCGTGTTGCGCATGGCTGAGGCGGTTACGGTAACCGTCATCAATTCATTATTGGATGGTGACATCCTTAGATTCTCAAAAGCAGTGACCTCACCATCTTTAACCACAACATCAGGGATCTGAAGTGTTGCAAGACCTAAGAAGCTTATTTCTAGACTATATGTTCCAGGGACCAACTCTATTTCAAAATTTCCATCGAAATCTGTGTATGAAATAACTCCTTTAGAAGGAATTTGGGCATTGGCGTAAAACAAGGGTTCATTCGTTTCGTCTTCATAAACGGTTCCTCTAATGATTCCTGTTTGAGCAAATGAGCTCATAGAAACTGCTAGCGAAAGAAATAAAAATAAATGCTTCATTATCCTGCGGTTATTCATCGTGCAAAAAGAACAAAAAGGCCCGAGACGGGTGTCTCGGGCCAATTAATCTTTGGTTAACTTTATGTTAACAGCTTAGGTTTAGAATGCGCCTTTGAATGATGCGAATGTCCAACCGAATACGCTTTCATCTGCTCCAACTGTTGAAGTAGTTGTTGCTGTTGCGAAATCTGATGGGTTCCAAGTCATTCCTGAACCACTCTTGTCTAAGAATACATCATCCACAGTAGTACCAGCAGAGTAGCCACTCAAATCGATTTCGATAGATGAGAAATTCAACAGGCTGTTGCTGTAGTTGTAAGCACCACCAGTCTCATCGATTTCCCAATCACCACCGTCAGTAAATCCTTCGATCCACAAGTACTCTACAGTACCCATTGCTGAATCACGGAAATCAGCGATTTCTGCAGACATACCGTATAGTGAACCATTTTTTGCAGTGAATCCTGCACCAGTCGATCCTTCTGGTCCGTCTACTTCCATACCGTGGTCAGAATCGGCACCAGCAACATATACGAAATTATCAATAGTACCAGCATAAGCTTGGTCGATATCGTAAGCATCATCACCTTGAGCCCAAACAACTAGGTTAGAAGCATTTACCGTTCCGCCGAAGAACTCAATACCGTCATCAACGTTACCTACCACTTCGATATGGTTTACTGTTGTACCTGAACCAACGCCTCCAAGGGTCAAACCGTTGATTTCGTTTCCTTCTCCAAGAAGTGTACCGCCGTGACGGATAGAGATGTACTCGAAAATACCTGAGTTATCTGAATCATCAGAGCCTCCGTAGAATCCGTATGTTTCGTTCGCAGGAATTCCTTCAATACGAGATGGTACAGCATCAGCTGAGATAGAAGCATTTCCTAGTACGATCAAACCACCCCACAAACCTGCATCGGTTTCATCCAAGTTGCTTCCGTATAGTTCGCCAACTTCGATATCATCAAATACAGAAGTCATAATAATAGGAGCGAAAGCGGTTCCTTTTGCTTCCATGTAACCACCTTGAGCTACAATCAAAGCAGAGGCGTAAGCACCTTGACCTGAATTGGCTTTGATAATCGTTCCTGGTTCTACAATCAAAGTATCGCCAGCATCCACAATCACACGGCCTTGAAGTTCGTAAATACGAGCTGAAGACCACGTTTCTTTTCCATCGATAGCACCTGTTTTAACAATTGGAGATGGAGCGTTGAATGGACCTGCAAAATCATCGTGATTACCATTCTTCGCAGTCAACGTCCATGCGAAATCTCCCGCATTAGCACCAACTGTTGGTTCAACTACTACAGATCCTGGAAGACCAGTAGAGAATGCACCCATGCCAGATTTGTCTAGGAAAATAGATACACCTGACATGTTTCCTGCACTCAAGTGAGAGGTGTTGATTTCAACGTTGCTGAAGTTCAACATTCCATTAGAGTAGTTGTACGAAGAAGTTGAATCGTCCAATTCGAAATCTGAAGACTCAGAGAATCCAAAGAAGAATACATTTTCAACATTTCCCATCGCACCGTCGCGGAAGTCAGCGTATTCACCGTTTCCACCCATAAGAGTACCGTTCTTCAAAGTGAACATTCCCGTTGCAGAGCCTTCTGGACCGTCAATCTCCATACCGTGGTCAGAATCATCACCTGCTACGTACACAAAGTTGTCGATAGTACCAGAGTACGCTTGGTCGATATCAAATGCATCATCACCTTGAGCAGTAACACTCACGTTGTTCACATTCACAGTACCACCAAAGAATTCAACGCCATCATCCAATGTTGCGAATACTTCGATGTTATTTACTGTCGTACCGTTACCAACACCTCCGAAGGTAATACCGTTGATTTCGTTACCGTCACCAATCAAAGTACCACCGTGACGAACACTCACGTAAGAAATAGTACCTGAGTTGTCAGCGGCATCACTTCCGCCGTAAACTGCCCATGGTTCGTTTGCAGGAAGACCTTCAATAAGAGCTTCTGAAGCGTCGGCTGAAATAGGTGCGTTACCTAAAATGATTAACCCGCCCCAAAGTCCTTTATCAGTCTCGTCAAGGTTAGATCCGTTGCGCTGGCCAACATTAATGTTGTCCAAAACAGATGTCATAACGATTGGGTTATCTGCGGTTCCTTGAGCATTCAACTTACCGCCCTTAGCTACGATGAGACAAGATGCATTTGCGCCGTCGCCCTCTTTACCTTGAATAATGGTACCGGGTTCAACAGTCAAGGTAACACCTGCATCAATTACAACGCGGCCTTGCAATACATAAATAGAATCTGCAGACCATGTTTCGTTTGCAGTAAGTACACCCGTCTTAGTAATTTTGCTGTCCGGACTTGGGCCTGGGCCTGGACCATCACCTCCACAAGAAGCAACCAAGAAACCGGCTGCGATAAAAGCGAATAATTTGTTGAATTTCATTTTTACAGTCTTTTGTTTGTTTTGACGCTACAAAAGAAACTCGACCGTGTAAACTGAATCTTAACTCACTATAAACTTTGGTTGTGCTTTGTTTGAAATCCCTTTAAGTGTTTGTTAGGCCCATATTTGCTTTACGTTAAGTTTCCCAAAGTCCAATTTTCGTAGGGATTGTTTTACATCTTTGTGGTAAATTGAAATCATGGACAATTCGAACATCAAAATTCTGTTGGTTGACGACGAGCCAGATATCCTGGACTTTGTGAGTTATAACTTGAAAACGGAAGGGTATAAAGTCGCAACTGCGGCTAGTGGTAAATCAGGTGTGGCCAAGGCTAAAGAATTCAAGCCGGACTTAATACTATTAGATGTAATGATGCCTGAAATGGACGGCATCGAGGCCTGTGACCAGATTCGGAGATTGCCGGGACTAGAAAATACAATCATTGCTTTTCTCACAGCGCGTGGAGAAGATTACAGTCAAGTGGCAGGTTTTGAAGCGGGTGCCGATGACTATATCACAAAGCCAGTCAAGCCTAAGGTCTTGATCTCCCGCCTTAAGGCACTATTGCGTCGAAGACCAGTTCCTGAGCAAGAAGTTCCAGGAAAAATGGAATTCTCAGATTTAATTATTGACCCTGAGCGCTACCATGTAGAGATTGCGGGAAATGTTATTGAACTTCCGAGGAAAGAATTCGAATTGCTCAGCCTCTTGGCATCGAAACCCGGAAAAGTCTTTACACGTGAAGAAATCATGGACAGAATATGGGGTACAGTAGTTATTGTAGGAGGTAGAACGATAGATGTGCATATCCGTAAGCTCAGAGAAAAAATAGGTGATGATCGCATCAAAACGGTCAAAGGCGTAGGGTATAAATTCGAAACAATCGATTGATGCGAGGAAATCGCATGCTTTTGCTTTCCCTTATAATGGGGGCTACAGTTACGGGACTAGCCGTTCTATTTGAGTGGTTATTAACCTACACTCAACATTTGAATATCCCAGAATGGTTGTGGTGGTTGCTGTTCTTTGCAATCACAATCATATCTTTTTATTACGCTACCTACTACATATTAATAGGTCGGATTAGAGGTATTCAACAAAAAATTCAAAAGCAAGGTCTTACGGAGTCTCCATTAAATAAAGGAAGTGTTGGAAATCTAGCGGAATTAGAAGAAAAGCTAGAAGAGTGGAGTGAGAAACAAAATGCACTTGTTGAAGAAATGAAGGGCAGGGAGCAATTCCGTCGTGAATACATTGGAAATGTCAGCCACGAACTCAAGACGCCAATTTTTAATATTCAAGGCTACATCTACACGCTATTGGATGGCGCGCTTAAGGATGAAAAGGTGGCTAAAAAATTCTTGAAACGGGCCGCAAAATCTGTAGAGCGCATGACCCAGCTTGTGAAAGACATGGATGTTCTTACCAAGGTCGAAAGTGGAGAATACGATGTGCAATTGCGTCCAGTCATCGTGCGAAATTTGCTGGACGATGCGCTCGAGGAAATTGAAAACTTGGCGAATAAAAGGCAGGCAAAGATTAAGGTCAACTTCTTTATTGATGATCATACTCAAGTACTCTGCGACGCCGCAAGGCTTGAGCAGGTTCTTGACAACTTACTTGTCAACTCGATTAAGTATAGTGCAGAAGGCTCATTGGTTATTGTTACGGTGTCGAGCACCCGCGATAAGGTCGAGTTTAAAATTAAAGACCATGGTTTTGGTATTTCTGAGGAGGATCTCCCACACATTTTCGAACGCTTCTACCGGGTGGATAAAGCCCGTTCGCGAGATGCGGGAGGAACTGGCCTTGGATTGTCTATTGTGAAACACATCATCGAGCGTCACGGAGAAACTATTAAAGTGACGTCCACTGAGGGCGTGGGTACGGAATTCACCTTCACCTTAAAACGTATCTAAACGCGTTAAAATTCGTTTAAAACTTATCGGCAAAGGAGCAAGTTGGCCATGGTATTGGCTAACTTTGGTTTAAACCTATTGTACCATGGAGTGGAGCCCAGAATTAATGGAAAAATTGGCCGATTTGCGCAATAAAATTGAAGCAACCGGACAAGATTTTGAAACCTTTGTGAACGGATGGCAGCGTGCTTCCTTTCAAAATTACTGGGACTATGTCCAGCTCGATACCTTGCTCAGCCTTCAACGCCCGGTGACGGACATAGCGGACGAGCCAATTTTCATTATTTATCATCAGATCACAGAACTCTATTTCAAGCTGGCACGCATCGAAATTGATGCTATTGCCGCCGGAGATTTGTCGGTGGCAGATTTTACCGAACGCCTTCACCGCATTAACCGATACTTTGGGGCTTTGCGAGGCAGCTTTGGTGTGATGGAAAAGGGCATGAAGAAGGACGAGTTTTTGGCTTTTCGGGATGCCTTAGCTCCTGCTTCCGGTTTTCAGAGTGTGCAGTACCGCATCATAGAATTAGGTTGTGCTCCGTTGATCAATATTGTAGCTGAATCAAAGCGCGAAGCTTTGGCCGATGCGGCGATTGAAGAGCAGATGGATGCCATTTATTGGAAGGACGGTGCGAAGGTGGAGGATACGGGCAAGCCCGCCTATACAGCCGTTCAGTTCATCGAAAAATACTGGGATGATTTGGTCTTTGCAGCCGAGTCCTATGAGCATTGTAATATCTGGGAACGTTTTATAGAATTGAAGCAGGCCGGATTATCTGATGCTGAGGTTGCGCAGCTTGAAGATGCGTTGCGATTATTGGATTTGAATGTCAATGTGAATTGGCCATTACAACATTATAAAACTGCGGTCCGCTACTTGAGTAAGAAGCCAACCGATATTCCTGCGACTGGCGGGACGAATTGGCAGAAATACTTGCCGCCGCGCTTTCAACGTCGCATTTTCTATCCAGAATTATGGACGGAACATCAGCGTGCAGAATGGGGTAAGAGCTGGGTAGAGGATGTACTAAAAGAAATTGAGCAAGGCTCATGAATGTAAAAAAGTATTGGTGGATTTTATTACCCGCCATTGGTATTATACTCGTTATGGTTTCTCCGTCTTCCGAAGAAATACCTACGGAGATATCGGATGAAGTAGAGGAAGTAGAAGAGGTCGAGCCTAATTTTTATCTAACCATACCTTCAGATACATTAAGTTTTGAAGACCACACCATTGCCTCAGGCGAAAGCTTTGGTGTGCTTTTGGGGAAACGAGGCATTTCTACGGCGCAGATCTATGAAATTGCAGAAGCCGTAAAGCCAACTTTTAACGTTCGAAAAATTCGTGCAGGAATCACGGTTAAATTTGCAACGGGAGATAGTTCTTCCGTCCCGTGCTATTTCATTTATCCGAAAAGCACCTACGAGTATTTTATTATTTCCCTTCAGCGAGATTCTATCTACGCAGAGAAAGTAGAAAAAGAACGCTCAATTAAAAGGCGTGAAATTGCTGGAACTATAGATGATGCACTGTATTTATCTGTGAACAAGGCTGGCGGTACAAATGCACTGGCTATGTCGCTTGTGGAAGTATATGCGTGGACTATTGATTTCTTCCGCCTACAGAAGGGGGATGCTTTTTCTGTGATTTACGAAGAAGAATATGTAGACGATAGTACCTATGTGGGTCTAAAGCGTATCGTTGGAGCGAACTTGACTCATATGGGAAATGATTTTTATGCCTTTCCTTTCGAAAACGAACTTGGATTCAATGATTTTTATGATGAAGAAGGTAGAAGTTTACGTAAGACCTTTCTTCGTGCGCCGTTAAACTTTACCCGAATTTCTTCTCCATATAGTGGTCGTAGATTCCATCCAGTTCAGAAGCGCTGGAAAGCACATCTAGGAACAGATTATGCCGCACCAACAGGTACGCCTATCATGAGTACTGCCGATGGGGTTATTATTGCGGCTGCCTACACTTCAGCGAACGGGAATTATGTTAAGGTCCGTCACAACAGTACCTATACTACGCAATACTTGCACATGAGTAAGATCAAGCCCGGCATCAAGAATGGTGTAAGGGTAAAACAGGGAGATGTCATTGGTTATGTAGGCTCCACAGGATTAGCAACTGGGCCTCACGTTTGTTATCGGTTTTGGGTAAACGGAAAACAAGTGGATCCTTACAAGCAGAAACTGCCTGATGCCAAACCATTAGAAGCAGAAAGAATGGAAGAATTCAAAACCTACATGATCGAGCTTAAAAAGGAGCTTGACGAAGTTTAAAAGAATAAGGCTGCAAGTATTTTCTATTTGATCAACCTACCACAATATTGATAATCCTTCCGGGCACGACAATCATTTTACGGACCTGCTTATCGCCAATGTGTTCGGCGGTGCGTTCGTCGGCCATCACCGTTTTCTCGATATCCTCTTTGCTCATGTCCAGCGGTAATTCTAATTGGAATCGAACCTTGCCATTAAACGAAACAGGGTAGTTCTTGCTCCTTTCTACTAGATAGCTTTCGTTATGTACTGGGTATGCAGCATGAGTTACTGAGCCGTCAGCGCCGAGTTTTTCCCAAAGTTCTTCCGCAAGGTGCGGCGCGAATGGCGAGATGAGTCGAACGAGTGGCTCGAGCACTTCTCGGTTATTTGCTTTCAAATCTGTCAATTCATTGGTCGCAATCATAAAGGCACTGATCGAAGTGTTGAAACTGAAGTTTTCAATGTCTTCGTTGACCTTCTTGATACACGTATGAGCCACTTTCAATGCCTTCTTATCGGCCGGGGCATCACTTACGTTGAAGGTTTCTCCTTGGAAGAACAGTTTCCAGAACTTTCTGCGGAAGCCCGCCACTCCAGAAAGACCTTGCGTGTTCCAGGGCTTACTTTGCTCCAACGGACCCAAGAACATCTCATACATACGCAACACATCGGCACCGTATTTTTCTACGATATCGTCTGGGTTGGTCACATTGAATTTTGATTTCGACATCTTTTCTACCTCTCGGCTACAGAGGTACTTTCCATCTTCGAGAATGAATTCTGCATCCTTGTATTCTTCACGCCATGCCTTAAATGCTTCTATATCCAATTCATCACCTTGCAGCAAACTGACGTCGGCATGAATGGCTTGGGTTTCATGGTCTTCTTTAAGTCCAGCACTCACAAAGGTGTTGGTCCCGTTAATTCTGTGAACGAAGGCACTTATGCCCTGAATCATCCCTTGATTGATTAACTTTTTGAACGGCTCATCAAAGGGGATGAAGCCCATGTCGAACAGGAATTTAGTCCAGAATCGCGCGTAGAGTAGGTGTCCTGTAGCATGCTCAGAACCGCCCACGTATAAATCAACCTGGTTCCAATACTCTACAGTTTCTTTCCCGGCAAATTCCGCGTTGTTGTGTGAGTCCATGTAACGCAAGAAATACCAGGATGAACCTGCCCAGCCCGGCATGGTCGTTGTCTCCAAGGGATGGCCCTTGTAGGTCCAGTCCTTCGCACGTGCTAGTGGAGGCTCTCCGTCCTCCGTGGGTAAGTACGCATCTACCTCGGGTAAGGTTAAGGGCAAATCTTCGAGCGGCATCGTTTTGGCAATACCGTTCTCATAGTACACCGGAATAGGCTCACCCCAGTAGCGTTGACGTCCGAAGATGGCATCGCGTAGTTTGTATTGAGTGGCTCCTCTTCCGCAGCCAATTCCTTCCAAGTGCTCAATCATCTGCGCCTTGGCGTCCATGCACTCCATGCCGTTGAGGAAACCTGAATTCACCATTTTTCCTTCTTTGGCTTCGAAGGCCTCTACGCTCAAATCGCCGCC
>CAXPFQ010000046.1:0-35501 GCA_964216615.1 Schleiferiaceae bacterium | reverse complement strand
AGTGTAATGGCAACACACCGGTTTTTGGTACCGTTATTCTAGGTTCGAGTCCTAGTCGGGTAACGATAAAAGCCCTTCACGAGAGTGAGGGGCTTTTTTATGCCCTGCGACCTGAGCTTGCTCAGGGGAGGAGGGCATAAAAAAAGCCCACAACGCTGCAAGCGTTGAAGGGCGTTATCGAGGACAATACCTACCGACGCCCAGGACCGCGAGTCGCAAGCCTCGCAATCCTAGCCCGCAAGCTTGCTTGCGTGGGCGTGGGCACGAAAAAGCCCACAACGCTGCAAGCGTTGAAGGGCGTTATCGAGGACAACACCAACCGACGCCCAGGACCGCGAGGCGCAAGCCTCGCAATCCTGGCCTGCAAGCTTGCTTGCGTGGGCGTGGGCAGAAAAAAGCCCACAACGCTGCAAGCGTTGAAGGGCGTTATCGAGGACAATGCCTTCCGACGCCCAGGACCGCGAGGCGCAAGCCTCGTAATCCTAGCCTGGAGGAGTGTTTATGATTTTCAGTCTAAAAACAAGGTTTGGAACCTCTTAGGGGATAAAGGACTGTCTGTGAGGACGGCACATAATTTGCGTATCTTGAAAAAACCTTAATTATACCCTATGAAACACAGCTTGATCATTCTAGGAACCCTGCTATCGTTTGGCGCAAATGCGCAACGTATTTTTAGTGTCGATTATGAAAGCCAAGCGGATGTCAAGGTTTTCGTAGTTCCATATGAAAGCCAAGCGGACCTAAAAGTGTACAAGGTCGATTATCAGAGCCAAGTGAAAGGGAACGAAGGACTTTGGTACTTCGTAGATTACAAATCACAATCCGATAAAACCATTCACTTTGTGAAATACGAATCCCAGGCTGATGTGAAGATTTTTTTCGTCAAATACCAAAGTCAGGCTGGATGGAGAAACAGTTCCAAAAAACACTTTTTCTATTAAGGCCTAAGTGTTAACTGGGCTTTCGCGAAGATTTGCGTGCCATTATACCCTTGGTTCGGCGCGGCGTAGGTGCTGCTGCCGATGTAGTAAATGGTGAACGGTCCGGGCTGGTATTGCAGTAGGGGTTGGAAGAGGTAATCACCGGAGAATTGGTTCCATTGTGTGATCAATCTTGCCTGCACAAACCTGTTGGGGTTGTAGCGAAGTACACTGCGCCAAATCCACCCTTCGTAGATCATGCCGCTGCCGTCTTGTTCCCAAAGTGAGCTGTAGTTACCCGTGAAGTTTGCCTGGACATTCCCAAAGAGCTGGAGGTTCATTTCCATTCCGGTGTTCAGGCCGCTTCCTATCCTCGGGAAGGCGGTATTGTAGGCCACAAACTCACCTGTATTGACGTATAGATTGAGCTTAAATCGCTGCGTTGGGCTCCAGCTGGACCATTGAGTAATGGTGGACATGTTATCTAACACCGCGCCTTCAAACTCTTCCATAAAACCATGGGTGGCGCCACCGCCAAGCATGAAGTTTCCGGCAAACTGTGCATTCCACTCGAGGGTGAGCTGTTGTTGTTTCCAACGCCCGTCGGGGGTGAAATTTGCTCGGCCGCCGGTGGTGATTTGGTAGAACTTCACGCGCCGACCGTTGAGTCTATTGATGTAGCGCTGCTGTGCGCCCAATTCATTTCTGTTGTTCAGCGGCAAAAAGCCCATGTCGGCACGGAAGGTTTCCCCTACGTGGGTAAAGTACAGGTCCGAGACCCAATGCGTGCTGGTGCGTTGCAGGCCTGTGGCGTGTGAAAACCCATGAAAGCGCTCGCCATCAGTGGCCGCGGTGTATTGGCCAAAGGTCGCGCCATCTGTGACCCAATCTGTCTCCGGCTCCACCGTGTACGACCACGCGTATTCCCCGGTCAATCGCCAACTGTCGCTGAGGTTCTCACGAACGGTAATGGCGTTGAGGTGACCAGATCCGCCGTCCATATAGATGCGATTTGTGCTGAGGTATCCAAGGTTGGCACCGTTTTGCCGCGGCTTAGATAGGCGCACGACAGACGCAAAACTTTGACCGGCCACTCCTAGTATGTCCCTGTTTTCACCAGGCACGAGGTAGGGACTCGAACGGTCGTATCCCGCCAATCCATAGGTGCGGAGCTTGGAGCCCTGCCCTAAATACTTCACCATGGCCGAGGGGTTGGAGATGGTGCGGGAGTAGAAGTAGTTCATGGTGGTCGCGGTCAGATCGGAACCTTCATTAAAGAAGGGGCGACGCTCGGGGTAGTAGAGGCTGGTGGCGGAGTTCACACTGACTTGGGCAGCATCGCTTTCAACTGTACTGAAGTCCGGATTGACGGCGGCTTCGATCGAGTTTTGTGAGTTGATGCCGTAGAAGGCGGAGAGCCCTACACTTCCGGTCGGTGTGCCAAAAGCACCATTTTCAAGGGGCGTTCCTCCCAAGACATAAGGGAGTAGGTCACGACGCGTACCGCCCTTGATATCTTCGATGATGAGGAAGTCGTTGAACTGACAATCGAAACAGGGATTACTAAAATTTCGGTTCATGCTTATGGCGCGGTGTACTTGGGCGCCCACATAGTACTCTCTGAAAAATCCCACGCGCCACTGTTGAAAGGGCTTGTTCTCAAATTGTAATGAGCTGAAGGGGATACGCATTTCCAAGGTCCAGCCGTTTTCACCAATGTTGGTGTAGGTATCATAGGTGATGTTATATCCTATGTCGTACTGACTCTCATCTTCAATGGTAGGGTTGTTGTTGCGCAAGTCTATTTGAACGCCATGGGCATTGGACGCGATGAAAATGGTGTTGCGCATATCTCCATAGAGGTCCATGGTGATGCCAATGAAATCATCGCCCCAAGCATTATCTCTGGGTTGCACGTTGGCACGCAGGTGCTCAATATCCACCAAGGGACAGTCAAATCCAATAATCAGTGATTCTTCGGTTCGATAGACATATGCCTTGGCCAATACCGGAGGTGTCCCGTTGGGATCCGGATCCATTTCATTGAAGAGCTCAAAGGGCAAGGCATCAGCGTACTCCCCGCTAGAAAGCACCCCGTCCAACATCAGGCCCTCCGGCGCATTGGGCACCTCAAGCTCACGAAGGGGATTGAGTTCCTGCGCCCAAAGAGCGGTGGGCAAGAACAAGAAAAAGGCTAGGCGGCGGATCATTTAAGAGGGTTAGTTCAGTGAGAAGCCCACGGTAATAGACCCGAGATACACCTCTTCGAGAAAGTAATTCGTATGAAATAAAGGCAACTGTTCGAGTTTACCTGTGACCTTTAGTTTTTTGTATCCGACCTGCCCTATTAATGCGTAGTTCAATAAGCGTGTATGGAAACCGTTTACGCGTGATTCTGTATAGAAATCACCGTCGAAATCCTCGCCATTAAAGCTAGCTTGGCTGATGTACCGCATTCGACCCATAACCCCAAATCCAATGTTAATTCCATTATTGAACGTTCCCTTTGGACTGAAATCAAGGTGAAGGATCGCGGGTATTTCAAAGGTGCCTATGGACCAATTACTTCTTCGCACATTGCTCATTCCTGAAATAGGGATCAGATTTGTGGCCCCAAACATCATGGGGTCTTTATCAATGGTCATGTCGTTTTTGAAACTAAAAGTAGTGGAGGTTAAACCAAAACCGGTTTCGAATTGTACGGGCGATTTTATACCTCCAATTCGACGTTTTTGCCCAAAGAGAACATGAGATTGCCATGAAAGTCCACCATTAACATGATCCATAGCGGCGGCCAATGATCGATCTCCGAGCACCATCATATTTGGACCTAACTGAAATTCAAAAACACCCACCTTTGTTTTTTCTAACGACCCCTCATAAAAGCCTGAAAAGTCAAAATCGAATTCTTCATAGATGGTATCGTAGTACGCCTCGGGGTGTTGAGTAGAATCTGGCCCTGAATAGGCCACAGAAAAATCGTCATTCCAGCTTAAGGTCTCTTCTACTGAGTCAGTTACATAGTTCGCAAAAAACGAGTCGGAGGCTAAATACAGTTCGGCGATGATCGAATCCATTTTCGCCAGCGCCTCCTCTTTGGTAATCAACCCTTCATTCAAATCGTAGAGCACACTACTGATTTTCACTGATTGCATTATCAAACTTGCGCCTGTGGGAGCGGCTTCTTCAACGGTTTCGACGATGGTAGTATCGGCTTCCGGAGCATCCACCTCTTGGGCGGTCATTAAGGTGCTTAGCGCAAGGGCAGAGGAGAGGAATAGGGTTTTCATAGGATTGTTAGGTTAATATTGATTCCAACGACAAGTGCCGCCTGATAAAAAAGTATTTTTACTAAATATATGGCAAGAAAGCACAATAAACGGGCCAAAAAACGCTCGACCAGCATAGATATCAAGGCCTATGCCCAAGCGCTCGAAGGCGTTTTCAAAAAATACCCGACCCGCAAATTCAATTACAAGCAGCTCGCCGCCCAGTTGGGCTACAAGCCGGCCATGGTCAAAGCCAAGATCGAAATGGCCTTGGCGGACATGGAGCGCAACGGCACTATTTTAATGGTGGACCGTGGCAAGTACAAGCTCAAATACAACGCGGTCTACACTACAGGAGTGGTGGATATGGCAGGCAACGGGAACGCCTATGTGGTGAGCCCAGATACCGAAGCAGATATATTGATTCGCGCGGCGAATTTGAACCACGCCCTCGACGGGGATACCGTGAAAGTGAGCTTGTATGCACGTCGTGGCGGCAAGAAACTCGAAGGCGAGATTATTGAGATCATCAAGCGCAAGCGCATGGATTTTGTGGGTACCGTTGAGATCGGTAAGACCTACGGATTCTTGGTGCCGTCGAGCCGCAAGATGTTGGTAGATATTTTCATTCCCAAAGAGAAATTAGCCGGGGTGAAGCACGGGCAAAAGGCCGTGGCACGTATCCTGGACTGGCCGAAGAACGCGAGTTCGCCTTTTGGAGAAATCATAGAAGTGCTCGGGGATGCGGGCGACCACAATACAGAGATTCATGCGGTATTGGCGGAGTTCGGTTTGCCGTACAAGTTCCCAGAAGATGTGGAGGAGGAAGCCAATACGCTGAACCAAAGCATTGACGAAAAGGAAATTGCGAAAAACAGACGCGATTTCAGAGGGGTGCCGACCTTCACTATTGATCCTGCGGACGCGAAGGATTTTGACGATGCGTTGTCGCTGCAGAAATTGGAAAACGGCCACTGGGAAGTGGGCGTGCACATTGCGGACGTGAGCCACTACGTGCATCCGGATTCGATTCTCGACGAAGAGGCCGTGGAGCGCGCGACGAGCGTGTATCTAGTGGACCGAGTAGTTCCTATGCTTCCCGAAGTGTTGTCCAACGGGGTCTGTTCACTCCGCCCGAACGAAGATAAATACACCTTCAGCGCCGTCTTTGAGATGGACGAGGATGGGACCATACACGACCGTTGGTTTGGCCGAACAGCCATTCACAGCGACCGCAGGTTTGCCTATGAAGAGGCGCAACAGATCATTGAGGACAATCACCCTGAAGGAAAGAAAGCAGATTTCTACGACGCCATCAGGACCCTCGACGGTATGGCGAAGAAGTTGCGTGCCGCTCGTATGAGCAAGGGCGCCTTGAGCTTCGATAAGAAGGAAGTCAAATTCAAGCTTGATGAGGAGAACCAGCCCGCCGGCGTGTACTTCAAGGTCAGCCGCGACGCCAACCATTTGATTGAGGAATTCATGCTGCTCGCCAACAGATCGGTTGCCGAGTTTATTGGAAAAGCCAAGAGCGGACAGCCCTCGGGCCAGACCTTCGTCTATCGTATCCACGACGATCCGGACCCTACGAAGCTTCAGGATTTGAGCACTTTTGTGCGCCAATTCGGTCATGAGGTCCGCCTCAACAGCAAGACCGCCATCACCCGCAGCTTGAACAAGATGCTCGACGAGGTGAAGAACACCCCGGAAGCCAACATGATCGAAACCTTGACCATCCGCACGATGAGCAAGGCGAAGTACACCACGCAAAATATTGGTCACTACGGATTGGCCTTTGACTATTACACGCATTTTACCTCGCCTATCCGCCGTTATCCGGACGTAATGGTGCATCGATTATTACAGCACTACCTCGACGGCGGAAAGTCGCCGAACTACGGCACCTACGAAGCCCTTTGTGAGCACAGCAGCGAGCGCGAAAAGGCTGCGGCAGATGCGGAACGTGCTTCGATCAAATACATGCAGGCCGTATTCTTGGAAAAGCACGTGGGCGAGAGTTTCATGGGGGTCATTTCTGGGGTCACCGAATGGGGCGTCTACGTGGAACTAGTCGACAATTATTGTGAGGGTATGATCCGTATTCGCGACTTCCGCGATGACTACTATGTATTCGACAGCAAGAATTTCTGTATCGAAGGTGAAAGTTCGGGAAGAATATATCAGTTAGGAGACCCTATGAAAATCACCGTTAAAAACGTGGATTTAGAAAGGAAACAGATTGATTTCGAGCCTTGTTATGGGGATTAATTCCTTTTAAAGAAGGCCTTCAACTTTTCAAGATCGGCATCCGTCGCCTCATTCGGCTCCTCGGCTTTGGCCTTGGGCGAGCCTACTTTTCGCACCGGGGCGTTAAGTTGAGCCGCCTGTTCAGGCGTTAGTTTCTGATCGGATTTACCCGAAGATTTTTTTGTGGGCGCCTGTTTTAATGACGCCGCTTTTTGCACCTCTTGAAGCTTTTCTTGGGTCGTTTTTGGCTTTTCGGTTTTGGTGCGTTTTCGCGGTTTTTTAGTCGGTTTTGGTGTGTTTTCGGTCTTTTTTGATTGATTTTGGCTCGATTTTACCGATTTCTTCGCGTTTTTCTTGTCCGCCGTTTGTTCCGCTTTGCTCTTGGTTGGAGCGGCAGCTTCGGTCGCAGGGACTTCTTCTCTAACACCGCCTCGCGCCTTTCCCTTAACTGTGCCCTCATCACCGTGCAGACTTTCGGCGGGGATAAACTTATCGCGGGTCACCCAAGTACTTAAAGCGCCAATGGACAGGAGGTATTGGTCCTTTTTGATTTCAATGATTTCACCCGGCTGGCGAGATCCGATGAGTTTCACTCGATCCCCGACTTTCGCGGGCGTAGCAATGAGCTTTTTGATCTTCTTCTCTTTTTGCTTCTCGTACTTGCTCTTCTTCTTTTGCTTTTCCCCTTGGGTTTGTTCGGCACGTTCTCCAGCGTAGACCTTGAAGCGCCCTACCACCTCGTCCTTGCCTTTTTTCGTGCGCTGGTCCGCGTATTCGTTGACCAGGGACTGGAACTTCTTGCCCCAAGTAATCATGGCATTCTGCTGCTCGTTCATAGCACTTTGACGGCGCACCTTGTCTTCGAGCTGATCGATCTTCCGGTCTTGTTTTTCTTTGAGTTTTTCCAATTCCTCTAAGCGCTTGGCCAAGGCTTCGGACTGCGCGCTCAAGCGGTTTTTCTCCTTTTGAATGCTGACCAATAATCGGTCAACCGCTACAGTATTATCGTCTAAAGCTTCACGGGCCGCTTGAATGAGGGCGGGCGAGATGCCTACTTGTTGCGCCACCTCGTAGGTGTAGGACGACCCGGGAACGCCTTGGTTGAGGATGTACTCAGGGGTTAAATCTTCGGAATTGAATTGCATGGAGCCGTTTTCTACTCGGGGCAATTCACCGGCCAGGGCTTTGATGCTGTTGTAGTGAGTGGTCATCACCCCGTAGGTCTTGGTGTTGTTGAGCTCGGTCAAGAAAACTTGGGCCATGGAGGAACCAAGGTCCGGATCCGAACCGGAACCAAATTCATCGATGAGTACCAAGGTCTTGGCATACGACGCGTCCAAGAAATACTTCATCTTCGACAGCTTCGAGCTGTAGGTGGAGAGTTCGTTTTCGATGCTCTGCGCATCTCCGATATCGGCCATCAGCCCGTTGAACCAACCCATGGTGCTATCCGGGTGGACGGTGACCAAAAGGCCACTTTGTAACATGAGTTGCAGCAAACCGACCGTCTTTAGGGTGATGGATTTCCCTCCCGCATTGGGACCAGAGATCACAAGGATACGGGTGTGGGTGTCCAGCTTGATGTTTAGCGGCACTACCGGTTTTTTCTTGGGCGCGTTGAACGCGCGAAGGACCGGGTTGATGGCTTTGATCAAGTGAATGTGCGGTTTGTCCAGGAGCTGGGGCAAACAGGCGTTTTCGTCCAAAGCGTATAGGGCCTTGGCGTTGATAAAGTCGATTTGGTACAGGGCGGTGCTGTAGTCGCGCAAGAGCTCGCGGTAGCCTGCGACGAAGGCGGTCAATACTTTGAGGACTCGGGCAACTTCGCGCTTTTCTTCATCCTCTAAAACGGAGATCTCGTTATTTATCTCCAAGGTTTCTGCCGGCTCGACATAGAAGATGGTCGCGCGGGACGAGGAACCGTGGAAGATTCCATTGACTTGGCCCTTGAAGGCTCCTTCAATCGCCAATACACGCTTGTTGTCGTGGACACTCTCTTGGATATCTGCTAGCACCCCACTGCCTTGGTATTTCTTTACGGCGCGGTAGAAAATTCGGTCCGCGGCTGCGCGTTTTTTCGTCAAGGCCGCACGAATTTTCCCCAGATCCGAGGAGGCAGAGGTGTTGACTACGCCGCGTCGGTCCAGTACGCGATCGATCTCGTCCGGGACGGCTTTGTTGGGTTCGAGGTGGGCCAATTTCTCCTGGATCGAGGGCGTACGTTCTGCATGCAACTTGAAGAAAGAGCGGATGCGGTTGAAGCTCTCCACAAGGTCTTTGAGGATCAAAAAGTCCGGACCGTCGAGGGAGGCTCCTTGAATCTTTAGGCGGAGCAGGAAGGGCTTGATGTCGGCAGAGGCCAGGGCGGGGACGGGGAAGTCGCTTTGGTATAGTCCTAAGATTTCGTGAACCTCTTGGAGGTCTTGGGTAACCGCACCATAATCGGCGCTGGGCTTTAACTCTGAAATTCGTTCCCGAGCACGTTCCGTCACCGCTCGTTTGGCTACGTCTTGTTTGACTAAATCAAACTCTATGCTTTCAAAAAGATCTTCAGGATACGTATTCAAGCTTACAGTTTACCCTTTATAGATTTCCTCGCTAGGCTTAGCTTTAATGCGGCCGCCTGCATATAAATACGTTATTGCGGCAAGAACTGCCGCGGTTAAAAGATCGATAGCCGTCCATTCAAGACCAACGGGAGCTTCAACCATATCTGTTTTGAAAATATAGTAGATCCAAAACCCCAATACAATTAACGGTGCAATCCACTGTGGGCGCTCGACTTGATTTTTTTTGTCGAAAAATATGTTCGTGCGAGTCACAAAGTAAACCCCGGCAATAGCGCCCGCGGCGTGAGCGAAAAGTACAGTGTAAATCGCGAAGGGGCTTACCTTCATATAATCTTCCACTGCTTGTGCTCTTGCCCCCCATTTTAACGATTCCAATTCAGGAAACGAACTTAAGAACAGCGAAAAGAAAACGTGAAAAATCCAGGTGGCTATTACAGCAAGAAGAATAGCAGCAATGCTCAATAGCACGGGACGCGCGGCATTGGTAACTTTAGTGTAAGTATCTTCAATAGAGCTCATATGGCAATTAAATATTAAACCAGCATTCCACTTGTTGTAATTCAAGTGCAGGGAGGTCTAATTTATTCTTTTTTCTGAAACCGTTGAGTTTTTGTTGCAGCGCAGCGGGATTATTATTTCTTAGCGCTTCTACTGTATGGAATCCCGCCTGTACAATGTGTTCCGACCAATTCGCTGGGACGCCAATAGCCTGGAAATCAGCCGGGCTAGCCACGGTTTCCCATTTTTCTGGGCGCATTTGAGGGAAGAAGAGGACCTCTTGGATACTATCCTGGTTGGTGAGCATCATGGTAAGGCGGTCGATACCAATCCCCAAACCTGAGGTTGGCGGCATACCGTATTCGAGGGCGCGCACGAAATCCATATCGATGAACATGGCTTCGTCGTCTCCTTTTTCTGATAGCTTTAATTGGTCCTCAAAACGCTCCAGCTGATCGATAGGATCGTTGAGCTCAGAATAGGCGTTCGCTACTTCCTTGCCGTTGACCATCAACTCAAAACGTTCGGTGAGTTCTGGGTTGTCGCGGTGCTTTTTACACAGCGGAGACATCTCCACGGGGTAGTCGGTGATGAAGGTCGGCTGAATGTAGTGCTTCTCACACTTCTCGCCGAAGATCTCATCGATGAGCTTTCCTTTACCCATGGTTTCATCCACTTCGAGGCCAATAGATTTGGCCGCCTCGCGCACTTCTGCTTCGGTTTTGCCGTTGAGGTCGAGACCGGTGTGTTCCTTGATGGCATCAAGAATGGGCACCCGAGCATATGGGGCTTTGAAGCTCACGGTGTTGGTGCCGATGGTAGCGTCTGTGGTGCCGTTTACGGCGGTGGCCACTTCCTCGAGCATGTTTTCGACAAAACGCATCATCCAGTGGTAATCTTTGTAGGCTACGTAGATCTCCATGACGGTGAACTCCGGGTTGTGGGTTTTATCCATTCCTTCATTGCGGAAGTCTTTGGCAAACTCGTAGACTCCTTCAAAACCACCTACGATAAGACGCTTGAGGTAGAGCTCATTGGCAATGCGGAGGTACAATGGAATGTCGAGCGCATTGTGGTGGGTGATGAACGGACGGGCCGCGGCACCCCCGGGTATGGGTTGGAGGATAGGGGTTTCCACCTCCATATATCCTGCGTCGTCGAAGATGCGGCGCATGGTAGAAATGACTTTGTTGCGCTTGCGGAAAATCTCTTTCACACTTGGGTTGACCACGAGGTCAACGTAACGTTGGCGGTAGCGGATTTCCGGATCGGTGAGCTGATCGTAGATGTTTCCATCGGCATCTTTTTTCACGACGGGAAGCGGACGAAGGCTTTTTGATAGTACGACCAATTCCTTCACGTGCAAGCTCATCTCACCCGTTTGAGTGATGAACATATGCCCTTCTACGCCGATAAAATCACCGATATCGAGGAGCTTTTTGAACACGTCGTTGTAGAGCGTTTTATCTTCGCCAGGACAGATTTCATCGCGGTTGATGTAGATCTGCATTTCGCCGGAAGAATCGGCTAATACGGCAAAGGAAGCCTTGCCCATGATGCGTTTAGTCATCAATCGGCCCGCGATACGCACCTGTTCAAAACCTTGCACACCCTCGCTATATCCAGCGCGGATGTCTTTGGCAAAGTGCGTACATTTATACTCGGCAGCTGGGTAAGGGTCTATACCCAATGCTCTCAGCTTGCTAAGTGATTCACGTCTAAGGATTTCCTGTTCTGATAAAAGTCTTGCCATACGACACGTTTATTTCAAAGCGCAAAGATAACTGCCTTTCGTAGCTTAGCATCATGAGTATCCACCGATTTTCCCACCTCTGGGTCGCCCTGTTTCTGACTGTAGCTGCACATGCGCAGCCCTATTGGCAGAAAGGCACCCGTTTGGCCAGTGTCGGTGGATCCGCATTCCTCACCGGAACGAGTTCAGACCTTACCAACGCTCGCCTTGCGCTACAAGGCGGCTCATGTGCCTTTCTAACACCCATAACGGCCTTTGGTTTAGAGGCGAGTACAGACCTTTCCCCAATGACACAAACCTACGCTGCCACAGGCCGAATACACTTTTTAGCTTCAGGGGCGAGTGACCAAAATTTTAGTCTGTTGCTGGACGCACATGTGGGCATAGCTTACCACGAGAACCAGACGGTGATGGGGGGGTCATTTAACAGCTCGGACATGAAGGTGGGCGTGGGCGCACAATGCACTTGGTGGGTAAGCCAAGGTACGGGTATTTTTATATGGCCACAGCTCAGTAAAACTAATGGGGGCCCCAGCGGGTTATGGGAATGGCAATTGATGCTGCCCATAGGCGTGCAGTGGAATTGGTTACAGAAACCATGAAGGAAGTACAATTTCAAGATATAGGCCGCGTTGGGTACAAAGAGGCGTGGGATTTCCAGACTAAAATATTCGAGGAGACGGTGGCGCAGAAATTGGTCAACCGCAAAACCCCAGAGCAGGCGAAGGAGACCACAGACCATTTGATATTTGTAGAACACCCACCGGTATTTACCCTTGGGAAGAGCGGGAAGAAGCACCATTTGTTGGTGGACGAGGCGCGCTTGAAAAGAGAGGGAATAGAATATTTTCCCGTTAACCGTGGTGGCGACATTACTTATCACGGGCCGGGCCAAATTGTGGGTTACCCCATCTTGGATTTGGACCATTATTTCACGGATATTCACAAGTATCTACGCTATCTTGAAGAGGTGGTCATCTCTACGCTGAAGTTCTATGGATTGGAATCTGGCCGCTCTGAAGGAGAGACTGGAGTGTGGTTAGACGCCGGTACTCCATTCGCACGTAAAATTTGTGCCTTAGGTGTGAAGGCATCCCGCTGGACAACCATGCATGGGTTTGCCTTCAATGTGAATATGGATTTGAGCCATTTTGCGCATATTATACCTTGTGGGATCAGCGATAAGGCTGTGACTTCGCTGCACCTAGAATTGGGTCGAGAAATGGATCTAGATGAGGTTAAAAACCAATTAAAAAAGAACTTTGAACAACAGTTTGGCTGCACCCTAGTGACGTCATCCCAAACCTAAATACTCTATGAAAATTTTAAAACGCATAGCCAAGATAATTGCAGTACTTATACTTCTGGTATTGGTACTGAAAATGACACCTTACGGATACCTTATTCGCGGGGTGCAAGCTGCGTATCTAGACGGCTATTCTAGTGCGCATATATACGATCGAGACCATTTTGATCAGCGTGAGATGCCCGTGCTCAATGCCATTAGTCTCCCTAAAGGATCTTATGAACTCGAATTATCTCCCGAGACTAGAGAGATTCTGGAATCGTACAATACAAAAGGACTTCTTGTTGTAGAAAATGATTCAGTTGTTTTCGAGGAGTATTGGGACGACCATAATTCGAACAGCATCAGCAATAGTTTTTCCACCGCTAAAACTGTCATTACCTTATTGGTTCAAATTGCCATCCAAGACGGGTATATAGAGTCATGGGATGACCCCATCACCAAATATATTCCTGAGTATGAAATTCCAGAAGGAGTGGCTGAACCCACCCTTCGACATTTCAGTACAATGACGGCGGGAATGCAGACCAAGGAAAATTATAAAAATCCTTTCTCGACAACTGCCAAGTTGTATTATGGCGACGACGTTGTGGCTACAGCATTGTCCATACCCCCAGGCAAACATATTGCAGGAGAGGTTTTTGAATACCAAAGCGCACAGACACAAGTACTGACAATAGCATTGAGCCGTGCGGTGAAGGAGAGCGTTTCAAGTTTTGCCAACAGAGAGCTCTTTGGGAAGGTAGGTTTTGAAACGCCAGCAACATGGCACCTAGATAGAGCGGAAGGGTTGGAGTTGGGATTTTGTTGTTTGAACGTAAGCGTTAGAGATTTTGCAAAGCTGGGACAGTTCGTGATCCATGATGGAAAAATTAATGGCCATTCCGTTGTTGACTCGGCCTTCATTGCAATGGCCTCTCAGGGCTATAAAAGCCCTTATTATGGCCATAGTTTTTGGATCTATCCAGAACCACACGATAACGTATTTGGATTCCGCGGGATGCTAGGCCAGGATATTTTAATTGATCGTGCACACAAGCGTGTAGTTATGCGTGTGGGCCAAGGTGACGGGGGCAGGTATGAAAAGCACTTTAATAAGTCTGAAGAAGCTCTTTTACATCAGATGGACCTTTGGAATAATTAATCATGCGCATACCTGTTGTCAAACTAGAGAAACTAAACATCTTCTTTGACCAGAAGCAGGTATTGCATGATTTTTCGTTGACTATTTATCCCGGCCAAATTGTTGCGGTTGTGGGAGAAAGTGGCTCGGGTAAATCTGTAGGAGCGTTGTTAACATTGGGCCTATTAGATGCAAATGCACAAGTAAGCGCCAAAACTTCTGATCTTTTCTCAAGGCCAATCTTGGAAATGAGCCCCGACCAGTGGTCTGAGTTGAGGGGCAAAGAGGCGGCCATGGTTTTTCAGGACCCCATGACTTCTTTGCATCCTTCCATCAGGGTTGGAAAACAACTGGATGAGGTCCTTGTGCGCCATACAGAGTTCAATAATAAAGCTCGAAAAAAGAAAATTTTAGAAGCATTTCTTGAAGTTGACCTCCCTGAACCTGAACATACGTACAACAAATACCCTCATGAATTAAGCGGTGGTCAGCGTCAACGCGTAGTCATAGCTATGGCGCTTTTACTCAACCCCAAATTAATTATTGCAGACGAACCCACTACAGCCTTGGATAAGGCAGTAGAAGCTACCATTTTGGCATTGTTGAAGAAACTGGTAAAGGAACGCGGCTGCGCTCTTTGGTTGATCAGCCACGATCTAGAAGTGGTCGCTAAACATGCAGATGAGGTTTTGGTTTTGTTCCGTGGAAATACAGTGGAACAAGGTCCGGCAAAGGATGTTTTTGAAAACCCAAAACATGCCTATACTCAAGGACTATTATCATGCCGTCCTCCGAAAGAGGGGCGGCCATATCCGCTACCTGTTCTACAGGACTTTCTGGATGGGGAAGCACCACTGGAACAAGAAGAGTTAAAAGTACCTGAGGCTACAGGTACTTTATTAAGCATAGAAGGGCTGACCATAGGATTTAAGAGAAAAAATGGTTGGCGAAAGAAGATTCATTATGTAGTTCGTGATACATCAATTTCCTTGAAGCAGGGGGAGACATTGGGGCTAATAGGTCCCTCAGGCTCTGGTAAGAGCACCATAGGTCGTGCGATTGTGGGGCTCAATAAGTACGAATATAAGCGGTGGAAATATTCAGGTGACCCCCGTAAGATTCAATTCATCTTTCAAGACCCCTATAGTGCATTGAATGGAGGAAGGCGCATTGGCTGGATCCTGGATCAGGTACTCCGTCGACACCACGGTGAATTGTCTTCACAAGAAAGAGTATTAAGGGCCCAGGCATTGCTTGAAGAGGTAGGTCTTCAGGCCTCAGATCTTCAGAAGAAACCAAAAGCGTTTTCAGGAGGGCAACGACAAAGAATTGGAATTGCGAGGGCTTTGGCGGCTGATCCAGAGCTGTTGATTTGTGATGAAAGCGTTAGCGCTTTAGACGTTAGCGTACAGGCACAGGTTTTAAACCTTCTGAACAGGATTAAAAAAAATCGGGGCCTTAGCATGATTTTCATTTCTCATGACCCCAATGTTGTTCGCTACATGTGTGATCGTATTATCAAGCTGGAGCCATTGAAGGCTTAATTACTGCGGTCTTCAAAATCTTCCAGCTTTCGTTTATGATAGGCACGCACGCCTAGCACAATACCTGTAATGAGCAAGAACCCCCAAATGGCTGAATTTACGACGACAACCCACATGTTATCTAAGCTTTACGGCCGTGCCATAAGCAAGCATTTCGGCAGCACCCCGCATCACCATTGAGGTGGTGAAGCGTACGTTGACAACCGCATCCGCACCTAATCTTTCAGCGTCCTTAATCATACGCTGTAGGGCTTGCTCTCGGCTTTGTGCTTGAAGCTTAGTGTATTCATCAATTTCTCCACCAACAATGTTCTTAAGTCCTGCGAATATATCTCGGCCTATATTTCGGGCTCTAACAGTACTTCCGCGACAAACGCCAATGGTTTCAACAATTTCTTGCCCTGTAATGGTTGAGGTAGTGCTTACGATCATAGTTCCATACTTTAAACCATTAAATTAGGTAAATGCGACAAAATACGGGTAGTTTCTCCGGGCGTTTTGCCCTAATTTTAACCCATATCAACGCACATCAACACAGAATAACTATGAAATTGACCACCTCTCGTTTCTTAACCGCTCTTTTGCTTATCGCATATGCGGCTTTGGCCAACGCACAGATTTTGACGGTTACCCCTGCTTTCCCCTCTCAAAATGATACGGTAACTATTATTTACGATGCAACGGAAGGCAATGGCGCCCTGACGGGAGTGGTTCCTATTTATGCACATGCAGGGTTGATTACAAACCAGAGCACCTCTCCAACAGACTGGAAGCATGTACAAGGAAATTGGGGTACGGCAGATGCTTCTGTGTTGATGACAAACCTGGGCAATAACCTGCATAAGATCGAGTACCATATGCCCACGTTCTATGGCTTTGGTTCAAGCGTGGTTGTGCAGCAAATGGCCTTTGTATTTCGCAATGCGAGCGGCTCTATTGTGGGACGTGACCCGAACGGTAATGATATCTACTACGATGTTTACCCGCCGAACGCGGGTTTGATTGCCAAGTTCTTGTCGCCTTCCACTACCTTACTTATTAACCCTAATGATTCCATTGAGTTTATCGTGGCCTCTAACCAGAAGGCGGACATGAAGGTATACGATAACGGCACCCTGGTCTTCCAAGATTCAACGAAACAGGATAACTTCTATCTAGGCAGTACTGCAGCTGGCGTGCATACTGTAGTACTACAAGCAGATTACGGCAATTCAACAGAATACGATACCGTATATTATGCCGTGCAGGCGCCATTACAAGTAGCATCAATGCCTGGAGGGATGCAACAGGGAATAAACGAATTGAACGATACGACGGTATTCTTTAAGCTTTATGCACCATCTAAGAATAGAGTGTATTGCCTCACTTCAAACAATGACTTCTTACCGGACACTTTTAACGCAATGACTCGAACGCCAGGAGGGGCTTGGTGGTTCTTGGAGATGACCGTGCCTGCGGGCCAGCCGTTCACCTATCAGTACCTTATCGACGGCGAGCTACGGGTTGCGGATCCATTCTCTGAGCAGATTCTGGATCCTTGGAATGATGGATATATTTCAAACGCCACCTATCCAAATATGCCGGATTACCCTCTGGGCAAAACCACGGGTATTGTGTCTTTGTATGAGACGGCGAAGCCTGTATATAATTGGGCCAATTCCAGCTTTAACGCCCCGCCACAAGAGGAGCTGCTTATCTATGAATTACTTATTCGTGATTTTGTGACCACGCGCAATTACCAGACGCTCATTGATACGTTGGGTTATATTGAGCGTCTTGGAGTGAACGCCATTGAACTTATGCCAAATTCGGAGTTTGAAGGTAATTCGAGCTGGGGGTATAACCCTTCTTTTCACATGGCGCTGGACAAATACTACGGCACTCCTGACAAATTCCGCGAGTTTGTAGATAGCTGCCACAGCCGGGGGATCGCGGTGATTATGGACCAAGTCTTTAACCACGCCTTCGGGCAAAACCCTATCGCGCAAATGTGGTGGGACGCCAACAACAACCGTCCTGCGGCCAACAATCCATATATGAATCAATATTGTCCGCACCCGCCAAACTGTTGGGGAAATGATTTTGACCATTTCGTGCAGCCTACGCGTGACTACATTGACCGTATTAACACGTATTGGATTGAGGAATTCAAGATTGACGGGATCAGGTTTGACTTTACTAAAGGCTTTACCAACAGCTCGAATGCAGATAATTATCAAGCGCCGAGAATTGCCGCTTTAAAGCGTATGGCGGACGTGTGCTGGAATGAAGATTCGGACTTCTATGTGATCCTCGAGCATTGGGGACCCAACCAGGAAGAAAAGGAGTTGAGCGATTATGGAATGATGCTGTGGGGAAATGCCATGCATCAATACTACGAAGCCGCTATGGGCTACACGGCGGACAGCGATTTTAAATGGGGGATTTACAAGGAGCGCGGTTGGACCGATAAGCACTTGATCAGCTACATGGAAAGTCACGACGAGGAGCGCGCTTCGTATAAGATCAAAACCTACGGGAACTCGAGCGGCGGTTACGACACCAAGACCTTAGCTACTCGTGCGGACCGAATCATTCAAGCCAGTGCCTTCTTCTATACCATTCCTGGACCAAAGATGATCTACATGTTTGAGGAATTAGGCTATGATATTTCCATCAACAACCCTTGTCGTGTGTGTGAGAAACCTATTCTCTGGAACTACTACGACAATCAGTATCGTCAGAAAATTTACTTCTACATGGCTTCGATGATGGACATGAGGAAGAAATACCCGGTCTTTAATACCTCTAATTTTATATACGCTTTGAACGGGGACTCCAAGCGTATCAACCTCAACGGAAACAACATGAACGTCACAGTTGTGGGGAATTTCTCGGTTACGCAAAAAGATGCGTATCCAAATTTCCAGCATTCGGGGACTTGGTATGATTACTTTACCGGCGACAGCATTACAGTTACAAATGCTACGGCACCTATTTCCTTTGCGCCTGGTGAATGGCATATCTACACGGATGTGAAGTTGGCAGATGCTGCCTTTATGGACCTTTCTGAAGAGGTATTGGCAGAGGTGAAGCCGTTCATGGCATTTCCGAATCCAAGCCAAGGAACGATGGATCTGTTGCTTGATTTTGCGGAAGGCACAAGCGTGCAATGGTCCCTTGTAGACCTCAACGGCCGAGTGGCGGCACAAGGTGATATTCTGAGCGAAGGCCCTATGGTAGAGCCTATGGATTTCAGCACATTGGCTAAGGGGATGTACATCTTAAGCCTCACTACGCCGGAGCGACACTACACCGAGCGCGTGGTATTGCAATAAGCACAAAAAACCCGGCCGCAGGCCGGGTTTTTTTAGTTTATTAAGTGAACCCCATCTTTGTCTTGGGTGATGACGCCCTCGTGTTCGAGAGACTTGAGCAATCGACTGACGACCTCTCTTGAGGTGCCGAGCTCAGAAGCCATTTTCACTTTGGATAAGGCCACGCCTTTACGTCCACTCACGCGACAACGCATTTCGATATAGGCGCGCAAACGAGCCCCGAGCTGTTTAAAGATCGCGTTGTCCACGAGGCTGAGCAGCTCTTCGAAACGCTTGCGGAAATTGGCCAATTCGTACATTCTCCATTCGGGAAACCTCGTCGCCATGATGTTTAACTCACCAATGGGTACGTTTAAAATTACGGTAGGCGTTTCAGCTTCCACGGTGATCGGCATTTCGCCATTTGGCAGGGTAGAGAATGCCGCACATGGACAGATTTCTCCGGGCGTTAAGAAATAGAGCAACAATTCTTTGGAAGGGTCGTCCTCATCGCCGCGAACCACGCGCGCATTTCCTTCTAAAATGATGGGCAAAAAGCACGCTTCAATCCCGTAATCTAAGATTAAACCGCCCTTTTCGTAGTGTTCTATTTCCCCAACCTCAATAAGGTGCTGTCGTAGCTCAGCGCTCAATTCCGGAGCAATGGTTTTTAAGATAAGATTGATGTCCATAGCGAGTGTAGTTGGAGGTTTTAAGTTAGTAAAATCCTAGGAAGTTCACGGGTCCAATTTTACCCCAACCCCTCATATATTTTCTGGGCGATGAGTGCCAAATCAGAACTAAATTCACGCGGCGCCTTTGGCGATTTTTCAAAGACAGGAATATCCTCCGCGTTAATGGTCATACCTGTTACTTTAGCAATACGCTCCACCACCTGTGACGGTCGCGCTAAAAACTCTTCATAGCGAATGAACTCGACACCCTCCAAGTTCTTCGCATAACTATAGTATTCAATCCAACGCTCCAACCAAAAATCCAACTTCTCGCGGTTGCGCTCTTCACCTAGCCCGCCTAGGTCAAAAGGTAATTGGCCCTTTCCAAATTCATGGTGTCCTAGCCAGTTCATATAGGTTAGAATAAACGGATCCTTTTCTTGTTGTTGAAGGAAGTTTTGGTGCTGACCATGCAAGCTGTAAGCATGTTCAAGAGGGTCGCGCACTAAAATAAACGCCCGTAAATCTGGGTTGAGCTTGGTAAGCGACGGTAACCTAAGAATAGCATTGTTGTTTTTTGCCAAATACAATTCACCGGGCTTACAAAGACTTCTAAAATACTTTCTATACTGCGCATTCTCTGGAACACTTAAATCATGCCGGAGCATCCTGTCGTCTTTAATGAACCTGTCGTCCGTTATTACCTTGAAAAAGTATTCTTCCAATGCTTCAACGCTAGCTAATCCAACTTTGATTCCATCTCCGTGCGCGCGCTCTTCTTTTTCCTCACGGTTAGGGCGATAAAACCTGGCCCATAATCTAGGCGCAAGCAATACCGGCATATTACTGTAATCTAATGACCTGAACGGGCCGCGCTCATTCAGTAGGCGCGTAAGGGCGGTCGTCCCCGAGCGCGCCAATCCGGTGACTAAAACAGCACTGACCACACCTTCTTTGACGGGGTGTTTAGTTCTTTTAATTTGTCGTTTTAGCAAAGCCTTACCAACGTGGTAATTATCGAGTATAAGGTGATGGAATAATTGACTAAAATCTGAATAAGCACTCGATCTTTTCTTTCTTCTTAAGAAGGGCAGAATTGTTCCAACACTTAGCGCCACGAGGACCCAAATTATGCTGTAAGATTCTGAGGGGCTTTCGCTGAATAAAACGTAAGACATCACGTAGGCATCATAAAAAATGACCGCCAGATAAAAAGTCAAGCTCAATAAGTTGCCCAAGGTTTTATTCGTAGCTGAATTGAGTAACTCTAATTTATCCGGAGCATTTTTAGGAGCAACCAATTGGTTTAGCAACCGAAGACTATTTTTTGCGGTATCAAAAAACAGTGGTTTCAACCAGATTAATCCTTGGCCCAAAAGTATTCCGGCAAAAAGGCCGAGCAGAAGGCTTGAAACTTGAATAGAGCCTAAAGAGGTTACCGAGCCTCCAATACTTGACTGCAGATACCAAAGTACAATAGAAAGCAGCACGACTGCATGGAGCGGTGAAAACTTGTAGCCTTCCGCCTCTTGGCTCGAGGCGCTGTTCAATCGGCGCTTACGTCGTTTGTATAACGCGAAAACGGTATAGGCAAGCGCCCCTGCAATGAGAAGAAAAACGAATACGGACACCCACATGGGTAACCCTAGAATTTTCTTGCCGTAGTATCCATCATACTCCTTTCCAAATAGCTCCGGATCAAGTGTAAAAATGATCAAGAATGAAACCAGTAGGGCCAAATAGAAAGACAGCCCAAAGATCCTCTTCCTAGGCTTTTTAGGCCTGTTTGTTGTCGCCGTAGTGGATGATATGTTGGAGAAAAAAAACCAGAGCCTATAGCCAAAAGAAAAGAGGATAAGAAGGAGAATAAGAACTATTAATGTCAGGCCTCCCATCCCTACCGCAGGGCCAATATATAGCATGATTTGTGACACACTTTTCTGGTTAAGGGCTGCAAAATACGCCTGAACTGTTGAAAAGCCCTATTACCAAGAACCTATTTCCGCATTCATTTTTAATCTTGGGTTTTGCACGAGCATCATGTTTGTTATATTCCATTAGAACTGAAAAAGGCTTGCTTATCATGGATCTTTATGTAGGCCCATTTGCGTCGCGGCTTATCTTTACACAAATCAAAAACTGGAACTATGAATGCCGCTTCAGAAAATGCGCTCTTAGAACTACTCCTTCGTTTCGCCTTAACCCTTGGGTTCAATTTTGTGCTCATGCGTATTGTGAGCAAGCACGGACCAGAATCGCGTAAAAACGTGTACAGCTTTTTCATTATTTCTGTGGTGGTATTTTTCTTGTCGCATACGTTGCGCTCTTTACATATAGAGATAGGGATGGCCATAGGGATGTTTGCCGTCTTTGGAATTGTACGATACCGCACCGAGCCATTGCGTCCCCAAGAGATGACGTATTTGTTTGCGGCTATTGGTATAGCCTTGATTAATGCGTTGTCATCACAGCCGGATGGCTGGATAGAGATGGTGGTGATCAACGCTCTAGTACTTGCCTTTATTTACCTATTGGAGAAGTTTTTATTACGCGAAGAGGTCAAGCCGAATCAGCGTAAGTTGAACGTGTCGGTGCCAGTGGCGGAATTGGAAAAATCGGCCATGGATGCTAAAGTGAAGGCGCTGGAATCTCAAATGGGGATTCAGGTGATCAGGGTTCAAGTATCTAAGGTGGACTACGCCCTCGGTACCGCTCAAATCCAGCTGTACTATGAAGAATAAGTTTTTATACATGGCCCTTTTGATGGGTGGAATGGCCTTTGGGCAGAGCGCGACGGAATCAGGGGCATGGTTCAAGGCAGGAACGAAAATTGACCTAAATAATGAGCTTTCTTTTTCTTTAAGCGGGCAATACCGCGCGTCTACCTTGAGCGACGATCGTTGGATTACAGAGGCCCAGTTTGGTCGTGAGATGAATAAGAACTGGGACCTGGGGGTAGAACTCAGACATTATATGATTTTCGATAGGAAGGGTGCGACGCAAGGAACTTTTCACAGAATTCGCGCACAATTCTACGCATCACAACATATAGATATACCCAAAGGCGACTTGCACTTCCGTTATGCGCTCCAACAGCGTGCCGTACTTACCGGCTCTGGCAGTAATAAGTTTACCGGTAGGTTCCGCGTGCAATACGATTATCCCATCAAAGACTTTAAATGGGATCCAACGTTTGAGGCGGAGTTCTTTGCCTCTGGTAACCCAAACCAGGATCGCGCACTACGTCTAGGGGTAGACACGGAAGGGAAGGTGGCCGGTCAGCGGTTAGGCTTCGGATATTTCTATCAACGTGATATAAGCAATAACTGGACCCATGCCCATGTGCTACAGACGTCCATTCGATTTTGATATCGCTTTCAAATAACAATTGGCCTTATTACACCCTCCAATACCACTTCTTGCGGTTAAGCCAGTATCCAAACAACCAGCAAAGCAACATAAATACCATGGCCATGATTAAGGAACCGAATTTTTCTCCCATCCACAAAAAACCATTGGAATACAAAAAATTCCAAAGCGTTTGCTCCCCTATTGGAATCTTGGAAAGTGTAATGAGGGCAAGTTCGCTGAATAAATAAATTGCTAAAGGATTTTTTCCTGCCGATGCATAAAACGTTCGCAATCGAGTAGGTTTTTTCCCCACGCGCATACGGGCCATTAAAAAGCCTATAATACACAGGTCTAAACCGATGGTTAAAACAGCAAAGGACGAGGTCCACAATTGTTTATTTATGGGCAGGGCTAAGTTCCAGACTAAGGCCATTAGGCAAAGAGATCCGCCCAAAAGCATGAGGTCAATGCGCTTGTTTTTTTCGTTTCGTTCCCCTTGAATGAATATTCCGGCCGCATAACCAGCCACAATATTAGCCATACTAGGCAGTGTAGTTAGCAATCCTTCCGGGTCAAAGGCAATGTCTTTGACCGTATACATATGGTCCGCCCCTGTAAGCCTTAAGTCTAGAGCTCTTACTGCATTGCCTTCTAGTGATAATGGGTCCAAGCCTTCAATACCGTAGTTTATTAGCAGAACCCAATACACAGGGAGAGAAATCAGGACTAAACCATATGCCCACTTCTTACCCATAAAATGAAGCAGTAGAGCCGTGATTCCATAGGCCAATGCAATGCGTTGTAACACTCCAAAGATCCTTGTTTCACCTATAGGGAAAGAGCTAAAATTGAGTTCCGCATCCAGTTTGTAAAATGGAAGCCAGTGCATAAGGTAGCCGAACAAAAACAAGAGCGTAGTTCGCTTTAAAATTTTCTTTATTACCTCACCACTCGGTTGTTCTGCCCATTTCCTCATGGAGAAGCTCATAGCGGTACCAATAGCAAATAGGAAGGAGGGGAACACTAAATCTGCAAGAGCAAACCCATGCCATTCCGCATGAAGCAAAGGAGCATAGACATGGTCCCAACTCCCCGGGGAATTCACAATAATCATCAAGACTATGGCCATGCCACGAAAAACATCCAGGGCCTGGAAGCGAATAGGTTGAGTTTCCATTTCGAGTGTATTGAACCCTAGAAAGTTAGTGTTTTCATAGACAAAACAGACCCTCGAGAATGTCGAATTACGCCCCATACATTTACGTAGGATAAAAGGAGTGACTGCGGCCTTTAAAATGGAGGTCTTCACTTCATACAATTAACGCCGCACCGGATGGGTTTTGATGCAGAGAAATCTCGACTACAATCCCTCTAATTATTCTGTCCAGTCTCGGCTGAGAATATCGCGCTCTTGTTGAGTTAACTTTAAGAGGGTGGCGCTTTCGTAAAAGTTGAATCCTTGTTCGCGCAAATAAACCATCATCCGTTGTTTGATGAAGTAATCCGTGTTTGAAGAGAATGCTGTCATGGTGTTTCCAATTGTTTCATCGAAGTAACAAAAGGCAGCATTGGATTTGTTAGGTTTTTGTAAGGGAGAGATTAACTAATAGTTTGAAGCACAGAAACTTATAAACAAACTATTGATAACCTATTTAGACAACAACCCCGCCAATTCTTTTCCGACGCCCATACCTATTGCCACGCCCATACCCCCGAGCCGAATACCGGCCACGGTGCGGTCATCGATGCGTTGAACTATGGGGTTTTTATCCACACCAAAAGCCATGGTACCGGACCAGCATAGATCGACGTCAATGGAAACGCCAGGGGCAATGAAGCTTTGGAGGTCTTCGAGTAATTGGGCCTTGATGCGATCATTGATGCCCGCCTCAGTGGTGGTTTCGCCCTCGAGATCGAGTTGGCGCCCACCGCCCAAAAGCAATCGGCCGTGCACGGTTCGGAAATAATGATAGCCGTCGTGGTAATGGAAAGACCCCTCCCAATGAAACGCGGGATTGGGTTTAGTCACCAGCACCATTCCGCGGCCCGGCTGCACATCGGCCTCGGGCAAAAAGTCTTTTGAAAAGGCATTGGTGCACAGCGCTACTTGTTGGGTCAACAGCCTGACAGGACCGCTTACAGTTTCAACGCATACGAGCTTACCGTGGGGGCCATCTTCAATCCTTGCAACCGCGCTTTGGGTAAAGGTATGAACGCCAAATTGGGCAACCTTACGCTGCAACGCTTCCATCATTTTGCCCGTATCAATAGTGCCCTCGAGGGCGTTTTTGATCATGGAATGTACACGATCAGAAAATCCAAAACCATCATTCTGAACCACCGAATAAGGACGCGCGCCTAAGGTAGGTTCGAGTAGATCGTTGAAGAAGTTGATGCGCTCTAGATCCGGAGCCTCAAAGCACAATTCGTACCCGCCTACTTCGCGGTAGTCGATGGCTTGATCGCCGAGGGTTTGGCGGAGCAGCTGTAAACCCGAGAATCGCTTTAGGACCAATTCCACGGTTCGTTCCGCCCCCAAACTTGCAAGATCGTGTTCCAGCTCCGCGATGGAGCCAAAGCAGGCGAACCCTGCGTTTTTAGTTGAAGCTCCTTCTGGGAAGAGACCTCTTTCTAAAATTGCGATGCGTGCATTAGGATGTGATTCGGCATAAAATAAAGCCGTACTATGGCCTACTATGCCGCCACCCACGACAATGATATCGAAGTGGCGCAGCGTTTCACGCTCCCAATAGCTTTGCACTAATCTTTTTTGACTTTAATGACGCGAACCTTTGCTTCGGTATTTCCGGTACCTAAGCTGTCTATAGTTACCGTAATCTCACCGTCGTCACCTTTGATGACTTCAATGTTTTCTACGACATCCATATCAATATCTCCCATAAGATCGTGAATTTCACCGTCGTCAGAAATGAACATAGCTTTATCCATAACCCCATGACCCATCATCATATGCGGCATGCCTTTTGGTTCATGATGACCGGTAGAACGACCTATTAAGAACCCTAGAATTCCAAAAATAACCGAGAACAAGGTGATGGTAAACCAATTTTCATTTAGCGTTTTCATAGCTGTATTTTTAGTAGTTGGAAAGTACTAAGATTCTCTAAATTGAACTGGCAACAGAACGTTAAAGTTCAAACTCCATCCCAAACTCCGCAAAGTGGTAGCCTAATTCCTCTGCGTCCTTCCGACCCTCAAAATCCTCAAAGCGCGCAGGATTGCTGTGGTTCAAATGAATGAAATAGACCTTGTTACGTTCGGCCACGGGCAGGTGGTTCAACAGCTCAATACTTTCGGAAACAAAAGGGTGCGGAACTTCTGACATAGGCCTTGGGATCTCCCCATCGGCGAAAAAAGTACCGTCAATAAACGCATAGTCCACAGCCGGTATGACGGCTAGGATGTTTTTCTCCCAAGCAGTCCATTTATCGATGTCCGGAATGTAGAGCGCCGTTTTGTTTGGCCCCTTGATGTAAAACCCAACAGTCTCTGAAAACTCATCGCGGTGCGGCACACGGACGGGTTCGACATTGATGCCATTATCTAGGGTACGCGGCACGCCATCTTGAAGGCCGTTGAGTTGGATGTTTTGAAGCTGGACCAATTGGTTCCAGGGGCCATTCTTCGCCAGAAACTCAATCATTCGGTCCATCGCATAGACAGGCACCTTCTTCGTGTTTGCGGCCTCGCGTCCAAAGTGCATCAGGCCGGTGTAATGGCCGATGTGGGCGTGGGTTAAAAAGACCGAATAGCGATCCGTTCCGGATCGCGACAAAAGTTCGGTGAGCTGTGGGACGATATCCGGGGTTGCGTCGAAGAGGAGGGCGCGAGTAGAATCTACCACTCCTAAACAGGCGACATAATCATGCGCTTTTGGGTGCGCGCAACACTCCTTTTCACAAAGCAGCTGAGGGGAACCAGCATCTTGCAAGGTACCGAGGACCACGAGATTTTGCCCGAAGAGCGTGCCTGAAAACATCAGAGCAAGAAGAAGGGAGGTGCGTTTCATTTGTAAAAAGTACTACCTTGATGGGAACTGACAAACCGAATAGTATGAAAATCACTAGACTTCTTATCGGATGTGCATTGGCAACGGCGGCTTTGTCCTGCTCTAAAGAGGAACCTGGAACAATCACGGGACGCTGGGTGCGTGAAGGTTTTGAAGACAGGGTACGCTATGAGTTTCAAGACGGGATACAGTACACCATTTATGGAAACGGATCTGGAGAGTTTCCTTCTTTGGAGGAATGGTTGCAGGCAAATCCAGACACTTTACAGCACAATTATGAGGTCAAGGGAGATTCCTTGATCGTGGATTTAAACTTTGGAAATTACCAACGGGCTCAGATGGAGTTTGTTTGTGGAAATGATGTGGTCAGGTTGCACCAATGTTGTATAGTTTCTCAAGGATTTACAACTAAGTTGTACCGTGAGGGGCACGACCTTTCTGGGTGTAATTAATTCCAATATATGGCTCATTCAGTCCAGAAAAGAGAAGAGTTTCATAGAATAAAAAAAGTCCCTACCATTACGGTTGGGACTTTTTGTTTACTCTAAAGGTAATAGCAGAACTTTTATAGATAAGGCATGAGCTTCATCATCTTTTCACCAACCTGTTCCATATTTGGACAATCCGGTTCTTCATCGAATTTTTTTTCCGCTGTTTCTCCAAGTTCCTCTAATTTTTTGGCAAGAGCCTGTCCACGATTTCTATCAGATTCGGATAATTGATCTGGGGAATCTACGCCTTCAACGATTCCAAGTAAGGCATCTGCACAGTCTCCCATGGCATCTACAAATTCACAAGGCCCCTCTAAATCAGCAACATTGATGTCTTCTGGGCTAGATGAACAGCTGGTGAAAACGACTAACATCAGTAGCGCGCTTGCTAGATAAGTACTAAACTTTTTCATTGTTTAAGAGTTTTAAGTTTGTTGTAGTGTAATGTAGTTAAACTTTTGATAATTGACTATTCTAAACCGGACAGTTTTCCGGCAACCGCATCATATGCTTCTCGGGTTAATTCTTCAGTCCATTCAGAAGGCGTGTCGCCCCCATAGATGGCTAAATAAGTTATATCGTGGTTCACTGAAGAGGAATGCCAGTGCTCTATTCCAGGCGGACATTTGATAATATCGCCTTCTTTCATGAGCACAGGTTCTTTTCCTCTTTCTTGGTAATATCCTACACCGTCGATAATTATCAACACTTGAGCAGAACTATGTTTGTGCCAATTCAATGTAGAATTCGCTTTAAACATCTCCTTGGTAATACCATAACCGGTCAAAGAATCTGCCGGCATGGAAAAATGTAGCCACGCCTCTCCTAAATAGTGTGTATTGGGCGCAAGAAAACCCTCCTCTGCAAACGAAGAGATGGAATAATCACTTTGTTGTGCGTGTGTATTATGACTAAACAAGAGCGCAATAGCCATTAGTAAAGGGAAAGTAAGCTTAGTCAAGAGATAGAGTTGTTTTAGTAAGTTTTTGACATTGTGGTTATCACTGATCTTCAAAACGAAAATCAAACCCCAACAAACCTTCTTCTTTAGGTGCAGGTCTATAATCCTCCTATGTGAAACCTATTCATGGATTCGCGCAACTCATCAATATAATTTTGAATAAAGTAGAACGCGCCTTGATCCTGAGAAGCTAGTTTTTTGATTTTAGCTTCAAGGGATTCAAAAGAGGGACAAATTCTGTAGGCCGAAGTCCAGCTCTGGCGATAGTAATAATCGTCATTCCTTGCATCTAAATGTTTGTTGCCTGAGCGAATAATCTTCATGACTTTCACAAGCAACGCGTCGAGGCGTTCTTGATCGCTCTCTGATAAATCCTCAAAGGATTGCCCTTTGAAGGTAGCGTTTAAGGCAATATCATAGATCGCATCAGCACAAACCTCCAACGCCTCTATGTGGTCGCAAGGCTCTTGTAAATCAGCAAGCCTAATATCTTCCGGATTAGACGAACAGCTGGCAAAAACAGCCAACATTAAAATGGGGCTTAAAAGCGCTATTCTTAGCGTTTTCATAAACAGAGGTTTTTAGTTTGCAAGTAGAAGGTAAAGAGAAATTTGCAAACGTTAGCGATTAAAATCTACCTGTCAATTAAAAAGCTTCTCCTATGTAGAAATACACTCCGTGCCCTTCCTGGGTAAATGAAATATCTATTCGAGTGTAAATGTCTTTTTCAGGGAAGATGAGGTATCGTATACCGGCCCCTCCAGTAGGAAGGAATAAGTCCCAATTAAATTCATTATCACCCCCATATACTTGGCCGCCAGCACAAAAGATACTTGCGCCCCAACGCTCGGAAAAGTTAAAAGGCAGTATACGATATTCAACCTGTCCAGCGATGAGGTTTCTATCTCTATAGCGCCCCAGATAGTAGCCCCGCATCAAGCTTTCTCCTCCCATAAGAGCCAGCATGTTGAAAGGGGCATTGCCTGTGGTGAACTGCCCATAAAGTTGAGCAGCGAATACATTATTTTTCTTGATGGGGCGATACACTCTATTGTCTATAACATAGGTTGTCACATTAAAATCACTTCCCGTAAAATCATTATAGTTTATGAAGGCCCATTCGCTGTAGAGTCCATTACGTGGATTCATAGCATTGTGGATGTTGTTGTACAGTAGCCCTAGCCCAACGCCAAAATTTTTAGAGCCCATTGCGCCGATTTCGGGGAGCTCAAAATCAGGTTCGGTATCTAAATAGTTTACTCGATTGAGGCCTTGGTAATCAAGTTCAACCCCGAAGTACAATGAAGGCCATGTCTCTCGAAGCAACCTTTCTCTGAACAAGGTATATTCTCCATCAATTAAACTGAGGTGTTTT
Organism: Schleiferiaceae bacterium; assembly: GCA_964216615.1. Taxonomy (GTDB): domain Bacteria; phylum Bacteroidota; class Bacteroidia; order Flavobacteriales; family Schleiferiaceae; genus UBA10364. Next base: position 6,093 of record CAXPFQ010000046.1, on the reverse strand, counting down.
GAAGGTGAATCTCTACCTATACCATGGTAAAATAACGGGAAGCTTTGATATCGGGCACGGCCATAAAAAAACCACGTATTCTTATCTGTATACAGGGCATGGTCTAACCAAAATCCATACTGATTTTCAAGGGTGTAAAATGTGAAGGCTTTGATTTCGCTGAGACGGTTATTCAGGTCTCGGTTGGCAGAATACACGTACAGGCTTGAAACCCCTAGCTCCCAGCTGGTCTCAGGGGCAAATGCGACTGTAGGATAATTGATGAGCTTTGGAGCTGAGGGATCTTTCTGTTCGCCTAAAACGCTGTTAAGATAATGCTGAATGAATGGTCGACCCTCAGTTTTTTCTTGTGCAATAGTCCTAGTCCAAAAGGTAAAACAGATAAGACTTAAAAGGAGTCGACTTCTAAAGTCCATACCTTTATTGTTTTATCAGCCGTACGGTTTCTTGCCCTATTGCAGTATTAAGCTTAACTATATAGACCCCGGTTGAATAGTTGCTCGCGTCTATACGAACAGAGTGTACCGCAGGGGTTGTAATTGTCTGCAGAAGTCGACCATCCAGTGCCAAAACATCAACTTTTAAAATTTCCGTATCTGCAATGTTCAAGTTCCAACAATCGGTTGCGGGGTTTGGATATATTTTAATGGGCAGAAAATCGCCCAACTCGTTAGAGTTCAAAGGGACATTAGCGAATTTAATTTCATCAAAATAAAAGGTCGAGGTTGCCGTACCGTCGCCAACATTTGTGCTGCCTGCTGTAAAATCAAACATGAAAGCTAGGCTAGGCATATCCGTTGGCGCATTGGTAAAATCAAAGGTCAAGGTTTCCCACTGCTCCGTTTTCGTGGTTTGTACACTTCGTTCTTCACCCCAAAAAGGCTTTTCTGCCTTCAGCGTTACGTAGGTCCCAATAGGAGCTGAAGTCCAAACCTTCATGGTGATTTCAGGATGATTAGCAAAATCTAGATTATTGGAGAAAGTAATGACGCTCCCTCCATAGGGGGCACCTAAATGACGAACAATTTTACCAACCATGGTACTGCTATTAGTACCGTCTGAGGTTGGGTTAGGAACTACAGACATTGCAGCGCTTTCGAAACTAAAAAAGTGGTCGGCAGTGGTTCCGGACTCAAAAGTAATGGGGAGCCCTGCTCTTTGTGGTGCTATATTTCCAGCTACTTGTTGAATATCATCGATGTAGAATGTATTGTTTCCTCCCGCAGTAAAGGGTTGAGGCATGATAACAAGATCAGCGCTTCCCGAAGGGGCGGGGATGCCAAAGTCAAAAGTTAGGGTATGCCAAGCGCCGCTTACGGTAGTAACGGCATCAACCTCACTAGTATACGGGTTTTCAAGTTTCACCTTGATCACCGTGCCTACCGGCTCAGTAGTGTACACCTTCATAGAGAGCACACTTGAAGAGGCGGAAGAGAAGTTTAAAGACGATACATTAGTGATCTTTCCTCCCGCCCATAAATCTCCAGCTGTCGTTTTAACAATTTTTGCCACTTTCGAGCTGCTGTTGCCTGAGGAATTGGGGTTGTTTACAATGGTAAATGTGGCATTATCGTAACCGATCATGCCAGATGTAGCAGATTCAAAGTCAAAGGGCAATGACTGGCTAAAAACGACAGAAAAAGAGAAAATAAAAAGTAGTGAAAGCGAGCGCTTCATAGAATGATGTGTTTTGTGATCGGTTAAAATACACAAATATCACTTTGCACTCCTAGAATATTATTTTCCAGGAGTTTTACTAAGGTTGAAGAACAACAGAGCCTACGGTGAATCAATGCTCTTTAATGCCAGAGAGTTGTGGGTTACAAATCTCTATTATTCATTATTAGTGCACCTATATACTATTGCCGGCGGAACATTTAATAGGGTCATTTTTAAACCCACCTTATCGAAACGACGCTTAAAAAAACGATAACGGCTTAAACTATACAGGTATTGAATAAACATTCCATTGGGCTTCATATACTGCTGAACTTTATCAATCATATCATTGATGTCTGATTTGTCTAACAATGTCAGTGGTAGACTACAAATGAAATAATCAACATTTTTGATGCCGTCGCGCTTAAGTATTTCATCGAATTCATAGGCAGATCCGTGCACTAAGTGAAACCCATCTACTTCTCCAAACCTTTCCGTACAATGGTTGAAAAATTTCTCATTCAATTCAAACGAGTAAAAGTTAGTGGTGGGTTTTTTTCGAGCCAGAATCTCGGCGGTAACACAGCCATCGCCAGAGCCAAATTCAACTATAGTATTAACGGTGTTAAAATCTATGTCTTTCAGGCAATTGCGTATCAAAAATTTTGAGCTAGGGGTTATGGTGCCCGAAGTCTTAATAGTGCTTACTGCCTCTTTAAAAAAATTATCCATTGGGTATTAGTTCAGTCCAATAAACATAAACAATATTTAGCAAAAGCTCGCCTATAAATACACCGAAGAACACGTACCTAAAAGGCATTTTTACAATACCGCCTATATAGCAAATCAAATCTGTAGGGACTAGTGGGAAGAAAGACCAAGCAGTTACAAAATAAGCTGCCCCAGGTTTTTGTAGCTTTTCCTTCCATCTTAAAATTTTCGCGGAAGATTTTGATTCTAAAAACCGGCTGAATCCTAGGGCGTCAGAAAAGTAGTAAAGTGTCGTAGCAGAAAACATGACCCCAATCATGGAAATAATGAGTACCATCATTTTGCGCTCAGGAAACAATAACCCTCCAAGAAGTACAAACGGCGTAGACGGAATAAGAAAAAAACCTCTGATTAGGGATACTGCGACATAAACTAAAAGCATATTGTCGCCGTAAGAATGCATAAAGCGCTTGAGGTTTTCTGCCTCTAAAACGCTCGGATCCATCAGATAGGAATAAATCAAATACAAGATCACAAGAATCCAAAGACCGTAAAACAGCTGTTTTCCTCGCTGAATAATCAGATAATTCCTTTTCATGCGGACGTTTAGGTTCCGGCGGCCCGGTTAAGGCCGCTTTTTTAGAAGCTTTAATACACCTAAACCAGTGCTTATAAGTAATGCAAGGGTTGAGACAGCGCCAATCAGGCAAATCACCACAAAAAACGTTCGATTCGTTTCGGAGGGCCAAACGGCATAAGTGAATCCAATAATAAAGCAAAAGAGTGTGATTATGGAAGAACCAATAATTACGTTTTCAATTGAAGAGTTTCTCATTTGTAGGATTTTGAACCGGTCAAAAATACGGTATAAAGAAAGAAGCACCTGTTATTGCTAACAGGTGCCTTGTAATTTGTCTAAAGCCTTTAAGACCTGAGTTATTTCAACTTGCTTGATTGTGACATTCGCACAAGCACGTAAAGCGGCAGAACACCCAATACACCGTGCATTATCATTGGGTAGATGCGCATAGATTCGGTAATACCTTCAGGCATGTTAGGATCATACTTTACCAAGAAAATAGCAATGAGATTGACGGCGCTCAAAGAGAGTAGCGTTTTGAGCATAAAAGATTTTACTAAGGGCTTAGCCTCATCGTTGATCTCGTAGTCTGAGATATTCTTTTTTGCGGGGAACGAGATGATACCCATAACCAAGAAGAGAGCAATAGAGGTAAGCGCGAGTATTTTATTATCATTAAAGGTCGGGATAAGTGACGTTAATGCCAGAAGCGAGAACAAGAAGTACCCCAATAAGAAGTACAAGCGTTTAAGCATTACTGCACCATAAATACTTATGGCAGAGATTACAATTGCGACAATTAAAATTTCCATGTTTTAGAGTGTTTTAGTTTCTTAAATATACCATTTTTAAACTTAGCCGCGGAATAAGTGCTTGATTTTGAGTAGGATCGTGCAGTGAGGAGGGTCAATTGAACACTATATATACACTCTGGCCCTCAATTGGAATCACAATTAAGCATTGAACCATAGATTGTAGAAATAAAAAAGCCGCAAGAAATAAATCTGCGGCTTTTTGTGTTGCCCCTCCTATTATTCAAGAATGATTGGAGGGTAGGGTCTCATTTAGTACTCTAATACAATCGTTTGCTTGATTTTATTAAGTCCCAGTAAATCCTTTTCATATGTATACTTTCTGAAATTTTCCCAAGAATAATTGGAATTAGACTCTGCTTGATACTCTTTATCAGCGTTAGTTATTAGAAAAGGCTCTGGACGATTCACTAAAAACTCACGATTCCCATCATATTTCACTGCATTTTTAGTTTCTGCGTAATAATAGCAATAGCTTGTCGCCCCAACTTTTTCCGACAATTCCTTGGTTTGACCGGGTTCAACTTTAAACCATCCTTGTGTATACCAATGATCTTCGGTTTTACTGTCGTTCCACATAGCATAAGTTACCCAAACAGGCTCATCGGTTTGATTCTTGAATAAAAGTTGGGCTGAAGCTGATGACGATATAAATAGGAACCCTATTAAAGCACAAGTCTTGATTGATTTCATAGTAAAATGTGGTTTGATTGCATTACGAATATAAAGCACTATATGAATTTATCACAAATATAATGTCCGACTTCTTTGAAGACGTACAGCACTTTCTGATCCACTCGCTTTAGGTCTTGGTTTAGGGAAAGCATTCAGCTCGAACGGTTGGTCATTACGTCCCGAATTGGAACTTTCATTCGTCCGCGAATGGTTTTTACCGTCAGCAGGGACAAGGGTTACAGAAACAAAAAAGTCACCTATCTCTAAGTGACTTTCGTTGCTCCTCCTATTATTCAAAGATGCAGCACAATCAAGTTTTTTATTGTAAGAGTTAATGGATTAAATTAATATTTATCAAGATAGGGTTTAATTGATTTTGCGGTATCTAAAACAGTTTTTTCAAAAGGCATTGGATTCCAATCGAATATTTTCCTTGTTAAAGAAATATCACCAGTATAAGTTTTACCAATAAAGGATCTCATGCTTTTTGCTTCTCGATTAATATAACCCATGAATTTGAGTAAAAAATTAGGAGCCAATTTAGTGCTTACTTTTTCATGGCCATTCGATTTAAGTATTCTAGCCACTTCTTGAAAAGCATAAGGTTCTTCAGTGGTTACAATAAATCTATTTCCGTTTGCTTTTTCATTTTCAAGAGCCAGTACATGAATTTTAGCTATGTCTCTTACATCGGACATGTTTATCGACGCTTGAGGAATCATAGGCATTTTTCCTAGAATCATTTGTGTAAACATACTCATAGAAGCCCCCGTTAAGTCTCCTGATAAACTTGGTCCAAAAACAGGCCCTGGGTTTATAACAACGAGTTCCATTTTGGAAGTATCGGATTGAGCATTTATATACTCCCATGCAGCTTTTTCTGCTAGGGTTTTGCTTTTTGCATAAGCAGAGACATTTTTTGCTTTTATATTGGTCCAAGATTCTGAATCTACTTTGATTGATTTATCAGCATTTCCTAACATTGAAACCATTGATGAAGTTAAAACTACTCTTTTAATACCTGCTTTTTTTGAAGCCCTTAAAGCTCTCATTGTTCCATCAACAGCAGGTCTAATTAATTCACCTTCGTCTTTTGGCTCGATATTGATATATGGGGAAGCTACATGCATTACAAATTCGCATCCCTTCATGGCATCATTCCATCCATTATCACTGAGTAAGTCTAGCTCACAAAATTCTAAATTATCTTTAGGGTCGATTTCATTTTTGATGGCGTCAATAACCTTTTGAGATTTTGACAAACTTCTAACGGATCCGCGGACTGAATATCCATTTTTCAATAGTTCCACAGCACAGTGATTTCCTATGTAACCCGAAATACCGGTTAATAATACCTTTTTATTCATGATAATTAATTATTACTTTTGATTTGATAGTAAAAATAATTAAAATTACTACTATTTCAATAGTAATAATCATTTTTTGTGATTATGTTGTTTAGAGATAAGTTTTTTAGATGTAATTGTCCTGTAACGACAGCATTAGATATTGTTGGAGACAAATGGACGCTTGTTGTTATAAAGTTGATGCTGATCGAACACAAAAAAACATTTAAAGAGTTCTCTGAAAGTGATGAATCAATTGCGCCAAGTATTTTGTCTAATAGGCTGAAATCACTCGAGAAGATGGGGTTTA
>CAXPFQ010000045.1:0-30191 GCA_964216615.1 Schleiferiaceae bacterium | reverse complement strand
AGCGACGCACAACAAGTGGTTCCTGTTGCACCAGAATTTGCTTGTTTGGGCGATGTTGTGGATTTAAGCATTGCGCATCCTACAGATGGTAGATTAATGTGGAGCAACCAACAAGGGGATACTCTTGGTTTGGTAGCAGCGGATTCTACGATCAGTATTACCTTGACTCAGGATACTACCATAACATTGAGTGCTGAAGCTTCTCAAGCTTCTATAGCAAACGATCGTCCAGTGGGTACTGGTGGGGGTAACTACAATTTCTATGGAACTGTAGGTGTCCAATTCTCTGCAACACAAGCATTCAACTTGGACAGTGTGACCTTGTATCCGAATGCTGCCGGTACTACAAGCGTTCAGATTCAGGATATTTCTACCAGTTCAGCCGTATGGTCTGGAACATTGACCACTACTGCTACCGGAAATAATCCAGAGCAGGTCTACGTTGGTGCCCAGGTACAACCGGGTAATTATCGTATGGTTGCAACGGCCTCAACGACTGGCGGACTTTATCGCGAATATGGAGTGAATGGTTATCCATTCTCAACTCCTGGGGGAGAAGTGAGTATCACTCAAGGAACCTTGACAAACTACCACTACTTCTTCTACAGCTGGGTAGTCACCGTAGGTGGTTGTGAACGTGCAGATTCGACTATCAGCATTCAGGTACATCCTGATGCAGTAGCAAATATCTCTGTAGATACCGCGAACGCGACGATCTCGGCAACGGATTGGACTGCAAACTGGTCTACTTCAGGCACATCAGGTGCGGATAGTGTGTATGTAGAGTTCTCTAATGGAACTACTTCAAACGATACTTCCGGTACAGTAACATTCACAGCTAATATGGCCGGTGAATCGGTAACGGTCATTGCCTTTGGTCCATGTTCTTCTGATACGGCGACGTTCACCTTCGATGTGAATCAGATCAGTGTCGATGAGGACTTTATGAACGGAACGCTTAGTATTTATCCTAACCCAACGCGTGGATTGTTCAACGTGGAGTTTGCTACTGCAGCAAGCAAAGACGTGGAGATCAGTATCGTGAATATGGTAGGACAAGTGATCTCGACCGATGTGGTTACGGTAAACGGCGTTTACCAGAACCAATTCGATTTGAGCGAAACATCCGCCGGTGTGTACTTCATTACGTTCAAAACGGATGAAGGAGTACTTACGGAGAGAATCACAGTGGAGTAATGTCTCATAGCAATATGTGATAACTTTGACCCCGGCCTTCGGCCGGGGTTTTTTTATGATGGAATTCAAGATAGGCGATCGCGTAAAATTCAAAGATGCTGCAGGAGAAGGGCTGGTGGTGAAGATCATCGGTTCCGAAATTTGGGTGGAAGACGGCTTTGGTTTTGACCGGCCGTATGAGGCTTATGAGCTGCTTCATAAAGAGGAAGTGTTGGAAGTAGGGAGCGTGCCGGTGAAGGATAAGCCTTTAGCGAAATCGGGCCCAGCACAACAACTGGTAGATCGGTTAATCATTGATCTCCATAGCCATGAGTTATTGGAATCTACGCAAGGAATGACGCGCTACGACATTTTGAACTACCAGATTCAGCGTGCGGCGGATACCGTTTATGAGGCTAGACGACGCAATATTTCCAAGGTGCTGATCATTCATGGCAAGGGCAAAGGGCGTCTTCAAGAGGAAGTGCACGATTTGCTCAGGCGTTTAGGCGGCAATGAATTCTACTTCGCGGATTTTGCCGAAGGTGGATATGGTGCCACGGAAGTTCGTTTAATGGGTCGTGCGTAGTATTTTTGCACCCGTTCTTTATATTATTGAGTTTAAACATTGGGCGTGCCTTATCGCTTCTTAGGAAGAGGAAAGTCCGGACAGCATAGGGAAGTGTGCTTCCTAACAGGAAGGCCCTGCTTGCAGGGACAGCTAGTGCAACAGAGAGTAGACCGCCTTCGGGTAAGGGTGAAAGGGTGGAGTAAGAGCCCACCGCGTTTTGGGTGATCAAAACGGCATGGTAAACCTCACACGCTGAAATGTCATGTATATCGCGTTCCTTCGGGACTGGGCGTCCCGTTCAGAGCTTGCTGCGCGAGGGGTAGGCAGATAGACCTTAACCGTGAGGTTAAGGCTAGATAAATGATAAGGGCCCGTAAGGGTACAGAATCCGGCTTATATCGCCCAACGTTTGAACTTAGTAATACATAAGGCGTTAAACGATACTAAACACATCACTTTGGGATTTAGACAGAAAATAACCCCTCCATTTATTTCAAAAGCAGTGACAGAAGTTCGCGAGAAGGGACTCAAAGCTGGCTTGAAATCATTGGGCTGGAAGACGCTACTGGCTATTTTTATCTTCTATCTCATCAGGGATGTTATCATTTACATCCTCATACCATATTTCACTGCGAAGGGATTGTTTGGTTTCTAACCCGATACGTTCGGCTAGTATTTGTCAAAAGAAAACCCCAGCCTTCCAGCCGGGGTTGTACTCATACACAATATGTGGTCTTAGTGGCCTAGGGCGCCTAAGTAGCGCTCGCTTTCTAGCGCAGCCATACAGCCGGTCCCTGCCGCTGTGACGGCTTGGCGGTAGATTTTATCTTGTGCATCTCCTGAACAGAACACACCCGGATAATTGGTCGCTGTGGAATCTGCCTTGGTTTTGATGTATCCGGTGTCGTCCATGTCGATCTGGCCTTTGAAGATGTCGGTATTTGGTTTGTGACCAATGGCCACAAAGAAGCCGGTCGCCGGAATCGTTTGCTCCTCGCCGGTTTGATTGTTTTTCACGTGAACGCCTGTAAGTCCTTTATCATCACCCACAAGGTCTAGAGTTTCCGTATTCCACAATACCGTGATGTTTTTTGTCTCTAGTACACGGTTCTGCATGGCTTTGGAGGCACGCATTTCATCGCGGCGTACGAGCATGGTGACTTTCGGGCAAAGTTTTGCGAGGTAGGTCGCTTCTTCCGCGGCGGTATCACCGGCACCCACGACGACCACTTCTTGTCCTTTGTAGAAGAATCCATCACAAACGGCACAAGCACTTACCCCGAAACCCATGAATTTCTCCTCTGCTGGGAGGCCTAAGTATTTCGCAGAGGCGCCTGTCGAAATGATCACGGTACGCGCTTGTACTTGAGTACTTTCGTCAATGGTCAAGGTGTGGTAGCCACCTACTTGAGGGTTGAGCTCGGTTTTGGTGACTATGCCAAAACGGATATCCGTACCAAACCGTTCGGCTTGATTTTTTAGGTCTTCCATCATGGCATTTCCGTCCACACCTTGCGGATAGCCTGGAAAGTTATCGACTTCGGTGGTAGTGGTTAATTGGCCCCCAGGTTGCAAGCCCATGTACATGATGGGCTTCAAATCTGCGCGAGCAGCGTAAATAGCTGCTGTATATCCAGCAGGTCCTGAACCAATTATAATGCAATCGTGTTGTTCCATGTGAGGTTGTATTTTGCGTCCTCAAATTTATAGCCTGTGGTTCTATTTTAGCATCCATCAAGACTATATACCCATAGACTTTATTAATGAGTTATAAACCATGGACAATGGTACGAATTACCCTGAGCCTCGCCGTGATATTTCTCGCGACCAGCTGTGCTCCAACAAAAATTGTAAAGCCGCTGGATGAAGGCCAATGGCAAATAGGAGGGACCGTGGGTCGACCTCAAATAAATGACGGTTCATTACCTATTCTTGGGGCCTATGCTGCCAAGGGTGTGAGCGCTGATCGCACCATTTATGGAGGGGTCCAATTATCCAGTGCCCTCCTCGGCGCGGCACATATCGAGGGTGGCCAAGTGCAACAATGGCTCCCTCAAAAAGGACTACAACCCGCCATCTCTTGGAGTGCAGGGGTCCAAGCCTTAATGAGCACTCGCGATTACGCATTCAGACTTTATCCAGAAACCGGCATTAACGCCTACTGGCACCGAGGTCCACACATTCTGAACGCCTCAGCAAATACCTGGGTTGACCCCACCTGGTTCCTAACCGAATACGGACGAGGACAAATCCTTGCCCCATCGTTCAGCGCAGGATACCGTTTCCGCTATCGCTTCATCGAAGCTCAAGTCGAATACAAAATCTTAAACCCCACCCGCGAGATCCTCGTACCCCAAGCCGATGTACCCAATACTTTTGGACTTGGCGCAAAGGGTATGTACTGGGGCGTTGCTTTAAACTTTTAAACCATGAGAATAATATTACCCATTGCCGCAGCACTATCGTTATTGCTCACTTCTTGTGGAGGTGATATCAGCGCTGCAATGTTCGCCGGGGGCGACGGTACCTATGATTTTAAAAACCAGTGGTTGGACCCACAATACCATGTAGACGAGAGTAAGATTCATTTGCTGGACTTTCCTTCAGACGAGGATACTGTGTACGCCCTATACCTAGGCGATTTCTCCCAGATCGCTACAGATACAATCATCGTTTATCTGCACGGTAATGCGGCTTCTATGGACCAATTTTGGGAAACCGCTGGCCTCTTCGCCAACCTCGTCGACAAACACCACTACGGATTCATCATGTACGATTACCGCGGATTTGGATGGAGTACAGGACAATCCACAGGCGCTGAGTCCATGGCCGCGGATTACGATGCCGTCCTAGAATTCCTCCAAGCCCAAGGATTAACTTCAGATCGAATGGTAGTTTTCGCAAATTCCCTTGGGGCCTTGGTTGCAGGTCCTGCCGCTGCTGGTGGATCGAGAATTCCTGTAGAAAAATTGGTCATGGAAATACCCCAATCCACATCCAATGTGATCATGCAAAACACTTCCGGACTAAGCTTGCCTTCTTCGATGATCACGAGCTATAAGTTTGATATCGGAAAAGATATGTCCAATTATCCCGGCGAGCTCCTGTGGATGCACGGCACAGCTGATAAAACAGCTCCTTTTGAAACAGCCAAGGCAGCCATGTACATGCATGAAGGTTCGTACTTCACCGAGGCCATCTACGAAGGCATAGGCCACGGCCTCCGCTGGGGCATTGGGGATGACGAATGGAGCAGGGTAGTGATCGATTTTATTCGCCATTAAGAAAATCCCAAAGCCCAATTCGCTGTATATTTGTGCCCCACTCGGGATGTAGCTCAGGTGGTAGAGTACACGTCTGGGGGGCGTGTGGTCGCAGGTTCAAGTCCTGTCATCCCGACACAATAATAGCAAGGCTTTCAAAGAAATGAGAAGGTCTTGCTTTTTTGTTTTGTGACGCTTTTTGTGACGCTATGAATCCAAACGACTTTGAATTAAATGGGTTTCTTAAGTAGGAAACGGCTTCCTTTTACTTTCTAATTTGGCTTTGTTAGCCCTCACTTCGGTGGGGGCTTTTTTATATATTTGGTTAAATCTTTAAATCCAAAGCTATGAAGAAGTTACTATTAGCCTTATCGGTTATGGTTTTCGTTACATCGTGTAATAATGTCACAGAACTACCCCAAGTAACAACTACCAACCCTGTTGTGAGTGATACTGCAGTAATCGTAGGTGGTGATGTTACATTCACGGGTGGTGACAAGAACACCGCAAGGGGCGTTTGCTGGAGCACTAACCCAAACCCAACGACAGCAGACAACTTTATGCTAGATGCATCAAATGGTGAAGGTGTTTATTCATTTGATATTCTTGGTCAATTAATGCCGAATACTGAATATTATCTGAAGGCATTTGCTGAAAATTCAATTGGCAAAGCATATGGAAATGAAATAACATTGAAAACATCATATGGTAATCCAAATAATGCGATTATAAATTCAAATGGATGTATCGAATGTGATAACTACGCAGTTGGGGACACCTTTATTTTAAATCAACAGATAATTGTAGTAGCAGACAGAAGTATGTTAGACGCTGCATTGTCGAATGGTGACGATTTATCCCAATTCTGTGTTTCTAAAGTTACCGATATGAATAAGATGTTCCTGAATGCTTCTACATTCAATCAAGACATAAGTAATTGGGATGTCAGTAATGTCACTGATATGCAGGAAATGTTCCATAATGCCCTAGATTTCAACCAAGACATTGGTAATTGGGATGTTTCTAATGTAGTGAATATGCGCTTTATGTTTTTAGTCGCACATTCTTTCAATCAAGACATAGGTAATTGGGATGTCAGTAATGTCACTGATATGTTTCAAATGTTTCAAACTGCCTATGATTTCAACCAAGACATCGGTAATTGGGATGTTAGTAATGTTACTAATATGAATAGTATGTTTCATTACGCAACTTCTTTCAACCAAGACATTGGCACTTGGGATGTAAGTAATGTGACTAACGAGACTAATATGGAATATATGTTTAGCGAAGCTTCATCCTTTAATCAAGACTTGACCCAATGGTGTGTTTCACACTTTAGTTATATGCCCTCAGGCTTCGCAGCAAACAGCGCATTAACGGCTTCTAACTACCCAGTATGGGGTACTTGTCCTTAAGGATATTTAGACTGTAGAATATATAAGCCCCTGCTTCGGTAGGGGCTTTTTACTTATATTTGGGATAACCACATAAAATCAAACCAGATGAAAAAACCTTTAATTATATTATTATTAATTATTTCAAATGCTTCATTCGCTCAAGTTCTTGAAATGGATAAGGCGCAGGATATTTCGTACACAAGTCAATTTAGTAATACAGATAAATTTGAATCTGTCAAATTATTAGATGAAAGTGTTTTAGCAATTGGTGATACAATAAAAGTCGGTGAGTCTTATAATGAGAAAACAACCTTTTCTTATATATATTTTGGTAAAGTAAATCTGGCTAAAATGCTGGTTTCTCCTCCTCAACCAATGGGCGACCTAATTAATGGTAGTGTGTTAGTCATAACAGATATTTATGCGAAGCATACTAAAATGTCTAAAAATTCACCCGTTACTTGTATGATATATACCCAAGATATTGAAGCACCAACTGCATTGGGTGCAGCAAATCGCACCATATTTGATTTGACCAAAGCAATTGAAATAGGGGAAGTAATCAATCTAAAGGCTTCAATGACCAAAGAACAGGCAATTGCACTATTAAAAGAAAAAAAAGAATTATTTGATTTAGGTCTGATAGACGAAGCAGAATTTCAAAAGATAAAAGATGAATTAACTCCTATCATAGTAGGTAAATAGAATCAAATATTTGAGTCTAATAACAAGCCCTTCCGTTTCGGAGGGGCTTTTTCGTTAGAAACTTTTACTTCTTCACAATACTTGGAAGTCTGGTGCAAGTGCTTGTAGACTTGTAATGTTACTATACATATTTGTTGCTAAAGGGCGCATTCCGATTGGGTGCGCCCTTTCTCATTTTATCCCACTTTTTTCTCTTTGGGTTCTTTAAGTGTAGGACTTGTCAAACAAGATTTTAAAACAAGGTTAACCTAATATGGATTACGGAACTATTTATCAAAGTACTAACTGGGGAAGCACCAACGAACCGAATGGTGGGGGCAGTGTGTACCCCGTCAATGAAAATTAATATGCCGAAAAGTAAACTTAACGGGCAAGAACTAATCGTTTTTGCAAAACTGAATCAAAAAAGTAAGGACAAGCGTCTTGCTATCCGCTTGACTCAAGAAGAACTGGACTTACTAAAACAACTGCACTTGAAGAACGGAACTACTATGTCCGAATCATTACGAAGAAGTTTCTTCAAGACCCACTATCACCACTTCAAAGGGATTTCACATAAGGTCAGTAAATGAATAGCAAAACTATTGAAGTGGTCGTAAGACTTCCCAAGAAGAAGTTAGACCAGATAAAGAAGAAAGAAGGAAAGAAGGGCTTAAGCGATAGGGCGTATATCCTTCTTGCAATAGATGAATACTTAAATCCAATTAAAGAAAGTTACATAATATGAAGAAGCCAATAGACTTTAACCAATCGGGCTACAACGCCCACCTAAAAGACATTCGTAATACTGAAGCCGTTCTTCTGGAACTGGTGAATGAGTTCAAGAAACTTGTAGGAAACGAACCTAAAGACCTTGAAGAATTCTTAAATGACCCTTACACCTATACGGGTGAATTAATCACTGAAGGGGTGAAGGTTGAAGGTCTGGACTTGTCACTTGACAAGAAACTATTTCTTAAAGACATAGACCTAAAGTCTATTCATTCAGCATATGACCAACTCAAGAAAAATGTCAAGGAAGCGGAACTAACCCTTCTTGACTTTACACCTGAATACAAGGTCAAAGAAGAAGTCCTAAAAGACATCAAAGACACCTACACCACATATGCAATAACCAAAGCGGAAAAGGACTTTCACAAGCGTTTAGAATCACTTGTAGACGCTTACAATGGCGTTCATATCCACCTAAAGGAAAAGGGTCTAACGCCTAATGTAAATGGCTTCTTAATTGGTCGCACAGACTTGGAAGGGGTGAAGGTAAATACCCAAGCCTTCAAACTGGTTTCAAGAAGCCTAAACCGCAGTTAATACAACACAATAACAATGTCTTTCGCAAATAACCCTAACAACATAAATAGACAAGGTAGACCTAAAGGTTCTACTAAATCGGCTTTGGTAAGAAAGGCTATTCAAGACCGAATAGACATAGAAGAACTATTCCAAGAAATAGAAATGCTTCCCACTGGTTCGGTAGTGAAGCATAAGATAGAACTACTTCAGTTTGTATTACCCCGTTTGAAGTCGGTGGAAACACCTACCAAGACTTTGAAGGAATACATAGAAGATATGGATAGCCACCAGATAGTAAATCTTCTGGACTCACTACTTGATAGGCTTGAAGAATGATAACTACCCGTGAAGCCCTTAAGGTCAGGGTCAAAGACCGCTACCGCCTTCGTTCTTGTAGACTATTACAAAGGGTGCTTGAATGCACCTTAATAACTGGTAGTGTGCTTTTAGTTCATTACAAGCCAATGGAAGGGGAATTAATAGAAGTAACGCAATACCAATGGATAGAAGCAAAATAGAAGCAATTAGGAAAAGAATTGACAAGGTTAAAGAACCTATAGAAGTCTATGATGACAAGGGGCGTTTAAAGAAGATTATAACGCCTCATAGCCCCTATGGTCACCTTGAAGTAGAAATAATATATAGCCGTGATGAACTTCGTAAAAACGAAACAATTTGAAGAAGCAGTATTCGCAGTCAATAAAGAAATACTTATTCGCTTTATGGGTGGGGGTAATGTCGTATCTACTGACTACCTATCTGGCGAACTGGCTGTTTTTGACATAATGGGGATAGACAAAGTCTTTTCAGTAAGTGGTGGTGAACATAGAACTACTTCCTTACGGGTGCGTCAAGACGATTGGTCTAACATCACTATTAGGGGGCATATAAGCCACCCGAATAGTCAAGCCAGAAAGATTTTTAATATCACCGCTAAAGGTTGTTCATATGCTGACTATACGCTTCAGGTGAATGGGGTAGACTCAATAACCTACGAAGCGAATAGCACGATGATAAGAATCAACAATCGTTACCTATCAAGTCTTATGGTTCGTTTAGAACGGCAAGGGTTGTTAGAAAATTACTTCGTAGACAAAGGGGAAGGGTGTCGCTTTTACGACTTCAGTTACCAGACGCTTCAAAAGTATTCGGTAGTTCCCTTCATAGTCATTGTCACCCCTCACGGCTTTGAGCCGTTACAATAAGAATCATTAAAGTAACAAAGTTTCGTAAAGCCCTATGAATACTTGATAATTAGAAGTTATTGGAAGCCGTTTGTTGACATTTCGTTACAATAAGCACAAAAATTAAAATTATTTAAGTATGTTAGCACTTGTAAATCAAGGCACATTACCTATGGGTGTATTAGAAGCAAGACAAGAACTCAAGAAGCGTCACCTATCCAAAAGTAACAAGAAGACTAAAGGTGTTTCCGACCACTGCGAAAGTCAAGACCTACTGAACTTGGCTGAAGAACTATTCAGTTCAAATAGACATACTGACAAGACTTTAGGCTTGGTAATCTATACGGGTGTAGTAACTGGTCTTCGTATCAATGATATACTTGATTTAAGAAGCGAAAACCTTGTACCAGATATAGACGGGCTTCATATCAAGTTAATACAGCAAAAGGGTAAAGTGCCGTTTAACAAATTGGTTAGTAAGCGTCTTGACGATATGTTAGGCGAATACATTTCTTTGAACCTTATCACTGATGAAGGGGATAACCACATCTTCGTGAATAAGAATACGGGTACGAAGTTTACTACCCATTGGGTTAACAAACGCTTTACTAATCTTAAGAAACAACTAAACTGGCTTGAGGATAAGACATTCAGTACCCATAGTCTTCGTAAGACATATGCTATGACTATCTACAAATACTATGGTAATGACATCGTCAAAGCCCGTGATGCGTTAGGTCATAAAAGCATAACTACTACCCAGAAATACTTGAACCTTGATAAGAAGGAAAAGTCGTTAATTCACACCAATGTGGTTAATGACATTTTCAATGCTATAAGTTAAGACATTGATTACAAGTCAATTATGTCTGACTTGTGTGCATAATGCGTGGATAACACAAGTACCTTTTTTTTGTAAGAAGGTTTAAAGGGGTTATAACTTTGAACTATTTAATACTTGATTAGTATTCAATAACTAATTAAGTGTTGGCTAGAAGCCAACCAACACAAGAAAAAAAAATAGTACTTCAGTTATAAGTAGGTTAAGCCTTTGGGGTATTATTCTTCCAAATTGTGATACCATTCAAAAAATGTTAAGTCTAAATCTGTAAGTGGGGTAAGACTTCCGTCTTCCCCAACCCATAACTCACGACCTTTATTTATCAAGCCTATGGCTATGTTATTCATCTGGTACTTATCAAGTATTTCTTGATGCACCGCATCAATATGTTCCTTTAATTGACTCATCTCAAGGTAGTTCACACTAATGTTCTGGTTTTCTTGCCCTAATAGGGCATTACCAATTTCAGTAGATACATTACAATACACTGAAGCCAATGTCCTAAAGGACTTTCTTATCACCTTATACGGACTACCAGTTAACTTCTTAAATGCCTTTCCTTGCGCTTGGGTTAGCGCACGATATTTACCGAACTCAAAGTCATTGTAAAGGCTTGTCAGGGCGAATGCGTCCGCAGTCGCAAGATGCGGTCTTGTAGATTCTAACGACTTCTTAAGCAAATGAAGTAAAGCGGTGTATTCACCGCCTAATGATAGGTTAATAGCCATAGGTGACCCGTCTGGTACTTTGCTTCTTGTGAGCGTTAGCCAAGCGGGGTCTTCGTTTTCTGTTTCAGTGGTAATATAGATGTCAAAATAGTCCTTGTAGTTCTTGACTGATTCAATGTTAGAAGACGAAATCTTGAATAGGTCTACCAAGTCCAAACCCCTCAAAGCGAATGATAGAACACCAATAGCCATTGCTTCCCAGTCTAATTGTGACTTGATATTATCAATGCCGTTGAGGTAGTCTTCAGTCCGTAATATGGTGGGTATTTTAGGTCTTGATTTCTTGATTAAGCCCCGTTCTATTTTTAGTTCATTCTTAACCCCGTCAACCCCGTGCTTGTGCATATCGTTATAGGTTGCCCTTATGCCTTTTAAGCAAGTATTTATAGTGGCTTGGGATAGGTTAGCCTTACGCATATTATCATACACTACACGGCAATTTCTATTGGTTATATCACCTACCCGTAAGGGCATATTAGTAGAACCAAATAGGTGCTTTTTGAAGGCACGAAGTGAATTCTTTCTACTTACAAGTGTTGAGGTCTTAAGACGCTTTAGGTGGACTTCAATGAATGAATCCACACTGCTTACCCTTACACTTCCAGAATTCCATTGTTCTTGAATTCGGTGGAAGGGGAATGTTCCTTTCTTCAGTTCGTACCAAATGTCATTGGCTTTTTCTTCGTAGTTAAAGAACTGCATTCTAACATCTGGGTCACAAGATGCTTTAGGCACTTCACGCTTGAAATCCCAGTCCTTTCTTTTGATTAAAATATCAGTCTTGTATTCGGTTTTTTCCTTACCTAAACGCCACCTAATGCGAATAGGTAGTACATCCTTGTTAGCGTATTCTTTGGTAGTAGGTACGAGCAGTTTAAACATTGTGACACATTTTGTGACGCTATATTACTGAATATGCTTGAATTTGTGACGCTTATGAAAAATTGAATGTTTAGATATTTATTATTATATACTGATAAACAACATACTAGGAAGTTAATATCTAATCAAATGAAAATCAGTGACACGTCTGGGGGGCGTGTGGTCGCAGGTTCAAGTCCTGTCATCCCGACTCAAAAACCCCGCACTGCGACAGCGGTGCGGGGTTTTTAAATGCCCTCGCCTGAGCTCGCTCAAAGGCGTAAGGGCATTAAAACACACCGACCTGAACGAAGTTCAGTTGCGGGGTTTTTGAGTCAAGGGTCTCCCCAACGGACTCGCCAGTTTTTTTGCGCAGCAAAAGGACTGGCAACTAAAAATTTTTGATGCTTGGTTTATGGTCGGTAGAATCTTATTGATCCGAACCTTCCCCGTCCATCAATCCACCTTCACGAAGGATTTCTGGAAGAACCGCTCCTCATCTTGAATCCTTATCACATAGTATCCGGCACTAAGGTGGCCTACGTACAAAGGGAAGGTGGTGGCAGAGGAAATTGGACCCTGATCCAACGATTCACCTAGCAGCGTTAGAATCTCATAAGAACCATCAACAGGATCGGTGAATTCAAGCGTCATTATATCGCCTTGTACTGGATTTGGGTAAAGCTTGGCCGCATGCGATTGCCATTCGCTTAGCCCGACTTCATTGAGTGTATGAACGATGTCCAAGGTGTCTCCACAGGTATTGATCAACGATAGCGTAATCACATAATTCAAACTAGTCGTAGGATAGGTGTGGGAAATGCTCGTTGCAGGGGTGATGCTCTGTGTCCCATCGCCCCAATTCCATATAAGGGATGATGCTCCAGAAACGGTCGCAAAGAATTGGACCAGCATGCCGTTTGCACCGCTCGAGGCGATGGTAAAAGTAAAATTACCCACGAGCGGCGGACAAGTGGACACCACACTGGTATCGCTCCAGAGTGAGCCACAAGCATCAACAGCCGTCAATACCACCGTGTAATTACCTCCTGCAGCATAGGTGTGGTTGGTCGTGAGCCCTACACCCGAGGTGCCGTCCCCGAAATCCCATTGGTAATTGCCGAGATTGCTCGGGGTGGCCGTGAAGGTAAAGGTGTTGTTGTTGGAGGTGGAGCTGAATCCAAGTATAACATTTGGACATACCGTCAAGGTTGTGGAAGTACTATTGCTGGTACCGCAGGCATCGGTAACCGTTAGTGTTACGGTATAATTTCCTGAACTCGAGTAGGTGTGCGAAGGATTGGAACCCTGGGCTGTGGCGCCATCACCAAAGGTCCAATTATGGGTTAGGCCTGCGCCCACGGAATTCCCGGCATTAAACGAAACCGTCAATCCGTTGGGCGCTGTGTTGAAATTGGCCACCACTGCACCACAGACCGTCAACGTTGTAGCAATAGTATCGGTCGAACCACAATAGTTGTACGCCACCTGCTGTACGTTGTAAATTCCGGGAAGAGGATAGGTGTAGATTGCTGAATCGCCTATAGAGCTGTTCCCATCCCCCCAAATCCAAAGAATGGAGTCGGAAGCGCTTCCCGTAGAAACGCCCGTAGCGGTGGTACCAGTGAGGCTCACATTGCCCGCGGCGGTTACGGCGGGGCAAGGGGCGGTGGTAAAGTTTATGGTAGCATTGGAGCTCAGAAGGCTAGTGGTACAGCTATCGCGTACAAATACAGCATAGGTGGTATTTCCCGTGAGACCCGTAAGTGTCGTCGGGGAACTGGCTGGATTTATCGTTTGCCCTGTGCCTAAAGTGAAGCCCACGGGACCGTATTCTAATATGCTGTTGGATGCGGTGCCTTGCCAAGTGATGGTCGCGGTGTTGCTCGTCACGTTTGATGCGGTGAGTTGAACAGGGGCGGGACAGGTAGAGGTTTCATTAATTTCGATATCGTCAATGGCGATGACCGCGGAGAAGCTCGTGAAAATATTTCCAGTCCCCTTGCGTCCTTCCATTCGAATGATGACCGTGTCGCCTTGGAATGCATTCAAGGAATAGGTTTGTTTGGTCCAATTCCCCGAAGCAGAAGCCGTTTGCGATCCTACGATACTCCCCAACAAGATTTCAGGGCCTGAAGGCGTTCGGGCATATACATTCAAACGATCAATGGCCTGACCGTACATGTGCCACCAAAAGCTGAACTCAGGACTGATCAAGGTGTCCAAATCTATCATGGGCAATATGATGTTGGCCGTATCCGCTGTCGCGGTCTCCGGTCTGGTAAACATGTAGCCGCTTGACCCGCCGGTATGGTCGGAATTTGGACCAGAAAATACCACGTGATCAAATCCGCTACGTGCGCCAGACCAGTAATAGCCGGATGTTTCTAATCTGCTAAAACAATTCCCTATTTGTCCCGTGGGCAAGAATGGCGAGGGTCCCTGCCATTGATTATTGGTGAAATTATTGGAATAAGGTGCTGTAAATACGGTACAGGCCGTGTAGAAAGAAGGACCGCGCACCCAAATACTCTTATCGTTTGCCCCACAGGAATCCCGAACTTCCCAGCGGTATTTTTTATTGGGCTGCAATCCACTGAGCACAGCATCAGAGGAATTAGTGGTGATAATGGTCCAATTCGACGCATTCACCCTTTGGTACCTAACCTGATGATAGGAGGCTCCGCCGCTCGACCAGTCCAAATTCGCACCCGTAGTCGTGGTCGAGAGAACTTTGAGGAATTTCGGTCGTGGACACGTTGGTGCCTCATCCACCTTGATATCATCAATGGACAGTTGCTGGTAACGCGTCGTTTGAAGGGCAGTATACCGAAACTTTATTCGGACGGTATCGGAGGTGAATTGAGCCAATGGAATGATAATCTCTTTCCAAGGAGAGGTTTGCGTGGCCTGGAGGTTACCTGAAGTATCTAAAACACTGGTGGTTGTACCGTCCAAGGTTTCGATCAATACCGATAAATCTCCAATGGTTTTTTGATTTGAATAAGCGTGCAGCCAAAACGAGAGTTCCGGAGTGGTCAAAGAATCTAAGCTAATCCAAGGAGTGATCAACATTGGCTTGAAGGGGGAGACGCTCAATGAGGTGCTGTGGTTAATCGCCAAATACTTTCCGGATCCGGAAGGTGTGTGGTCGGTATTTGGTCCTGAATCGCCATTGTACGGACCGCTACATACTTTCCAATAATGAATAACAGAAGCACTATCGGAAAAGCAAGCATCTAATGTGCCCTGCTCGGTCCAGTCCGTAGTAGCAGTCCAAGAGTTTCCTTCAAAATCCTCTTCCCAAGGTGCTGCAAAGACCCCGCAATCCGTTTGTATGGTGATGTGCGAGGACCAGTCTGAGGTATCTCCGGGCGCGCAGATTGCACGTACTCTCAAGGTATAGGTGCTATTCGCAGCCAAGCCGGTATAATTGAAGGTAGTCCCGGAGATGATGCTGGTAGTGCCGCTCGAGGGCACTCCATTTCCCTGAGCATATTGTACTTCATAGGTGGATTGTGGATTTAACGTGCGCCATTCCACCACCGCATTGGCAACGCCTTTAGAGGCAATACGAAGGTCTAGTGGGACCCTACACGAGCCGTCCCATTCGGTAACTGACAGATCGTCCAGGCTCGCGCGGCAGTTCGCTCCATTGAATTGGGCTGAGAGTTGGCGTTGGGCGGTAAAGCGGAATTGGACCGTATCATCAATAAAACCATCCAACGGGATCACGAATTCATGCCACGGGCTAGATTGACTGACAAATCCACCTGAATTTCCCAGAATACTGTCCATAGGGGTCCAATTCGCCACTCCATTCTCCCGTATATCAATCCGCAGCATATTGATCTCCGAACCATACATATGGTACCAGAACGATAACTGGGGCGCGGTATCGTTGGCCAACGAAATCATAGGGGTAATGAGCTTCGCCTCAAAATCGCTGAAGGCATAGACGTAATTATCGGCACTCACATAGCCGTTTCCCCCACTGGTATGATCTCCAGAAGGACCCGTTAAGGAATTGCTCCCGCCAGAAACGGACGGAGCTTTAATCCAAGTAAATCCGGAATCGCGCGTCCAACAACTGTTGATGCTCCCTTGATTAAAAAAACTTGTAGGGGGAAACCAACCGCCGCCCGTACCGGAAAAGGCTTCAACATAAGGGGTGGTTTGGATGCAAGTTTGTGCCTTCACGATGGGATTACCCCAGAGTGTGATCACCACGAAAATAAACCAACGCGCGATGAAGGTAAAATGTACTAGAGCTGGAGCGGTTCGCATGCCAATAAAACAAGCTGAACCTGTTTTAGTTCATAAAAGAATGTGGGTTCAGCGCCCAGTATTTGCTCAAGAGGCTTATATTTAATAAAAAGTAACCCTATGTCTCGTCAAATACTTTTTAGCCTATTAAGTATTTCACTTCTCCTAGCCAGTTGTGGAAGAGACACTATTATACCTGTGGACAACCTACCGGCAGATTCAACGATCACTCAAGTTGAATTAGAAAACTATATCAACAGAACGCACATTGCACTTTTGAATAGAAAGCCCACTGCTTCAGAATTTGCTCAAAGCCTTCAACAATTGGACATTAATCGATACGATAGAGGTATCCGTGATGCCTACATTACAAATATTCAGGACATGCAACGATCCAAATGGGCAGTTTGGCAATTTCTCTCGGATCGCATCTTAGATGGCACGGATACCGCAGATGTCTATTGGAGTGCCCAGTGGTACCAGCAACGCGTTAATAATAGCGGTACCCAGAATGAGCAAGATTATTGGCAAGGCTTGTTAGACCGTACTAATAATAACATAGCAACATTAAACGGTTGGTACAGCAACGATTCTACTTACGATGCGTTGATCGGCTGGATGGTCCGTATGCCAGTCTACGATGAGATTAATATGGGAACAGAAAACTTTGTGGTTAGTATTTACCAGCACTTTTACCATAGATATCCTACAGATCATGAGTTAGAACAGGCCTCGGATATGGTTGATCGTCAGTGGGGATTATTGTACGGGGTCAATGGAAATAGTAAAGCTGATTTCATTGACATTTTCACTACCCAAGGTGAATTCAGTCAAGGAATTATTATCAATGTATTTGAAAGCTATTTGAATAGATTGCCCACCACCGCCGAATCTGACCGATTCTTGAGCCACTTAAGTAATGGTTGGAATTACCAAAAACTGCAACGATATTTATTAACAGCCTCAGAGTTTGTCAATGGTTAGATCAATTTTCACCATAGCATTGTTCGGACTGCTCATTAGCTGTCAACCAGAAACCATCTACGATGTGGGTACCTTAAATCCAAATGCAGATGGAGAGAAAACTGAACTAAAGGATGATCTTCAATTCATGAGCATAGCCTACCGTGATTTGTTTGAAGAAGAAGTTCCCCCAGGAGTATTAGAATTCATGCGTACGGCCTATATCAGTTTGGGCGACAAGGAGTTAGTGGTTGATAGGGTGGTACAGGCCATGTTAAGCAGCCCTGATGTGGAGCTTCCTTCTCAGACAGACATGTTAGGGGCTAAAAAGGAATTTATACAATCTACGTATCGTAAATTTCTCCTTCGAGATCCTTCTAGTTTTGAGGAGGCCTATTGGGTGAGTCAATTAACGGAAAATCCTAACTTATTGGTAAAAGATGTCTACTACATTTTCATGACGAGCCAAGAATATAAATACTATTAACCTATGGACAGAAGAAGCTTCCTTAAGAAATCAGCACTCGGCACTGTAGGTTTTGCTATTCCTACTATTCTACCTACCGGTAGTTTATTTGCGGCGACGGGCTCTAGAAGAGTAAATCATGTAGTTTTCTGTCTATTTGCTGGTGGTGTTCGAAATGTGGAGACCATTTTTAAGAATGAGGGTAATCTCATGCCGGCAATGATCAAGGGTTCATCTAGTATCAGCAGTGATATCGCAGGAGGTATAACCGCAATGCCAACTAGTCCTCTTTCAAAAAGTCTTCAAGAGTACGGAACACTTTTCACAAATGTGAAATTTATTGACGGCCCTACCGGCCATTTCAATGGTCATACATCTGCCATTACGGGTCAGCACACTACTTCTACCTTGAGTTTAAGAGATAACCCGCCATTTCCTACTGTTTTTGAATTATACCGTAAACACAACTCGCCTGTACACGCTGCCAAGAACGCCTGGTGGGTAAGTAGAAGTAATAATCTGTACCCTCTTTTGAACCACAGCACAGACCCTTCATATGGGGTACAGTACGCAGCGAATCAAATCGCGCCGAACACGTTTTTTAGTTGGGATGTAAGTGCCAATCTGAAGCATGAATTAGAATTTACCGGTTCTAAAGCGGAAACGATCGATGACTTACGCAAGTTTATGGACAGCAATTTCACAACACCTGTGTCTTTGAACAATGGCGTAGTCAATAGTAAAGAAGATCGGTTAGCCATTTCAAGCTGGATAACGTCCATTCAAAACAAAGTAACCTCCGGACAGTTGAATAACCCTTGGGGGGTTAATCCATGGATGAGCGGTGATCAATTCAATATTTTCTACGCCGAAGAGCTAATTAAAACGTTCCAACCAGAGCTGCTAGTCGTCAGTATGTTTGACGTAGATACTGCCCATTCTAACTTTACGGGTTATTGTAGTGCCTTACATCGAGCAGATTATGGGGTTGCACATCTTTGGGATACCATTCAGAATACTCCAGGGATGAAAGACGATACCATAATGATCGTCATGCCAGAAATTGGCAGGAATCAAACCACCAATAATCTAGTGGATACTTATGGTCGGCTTGGTTTAGATCATACGAATGGAGATCCATTGTCTCGAGACGTGTTCTGCATGGTAGTGGGGCCGCCTGGAGTAGTGAATCAAGATAAGACGGAGAATTCACTGCAAGCCACTGTCGATGTGGTCCCAACAATAGCGGATATTTTAGGTTTTGAGCAAGATATTCCTTTCTCACTACCGGGTCAATCACTTTTAAGCGCCTTCGTATGATAAAACAGTGGCCCATTTTTATTTTGCTTTTGGCGCTGATTTCATGCGGCAATGAACAACCTCCGAATCCCTTTGACATAGGCACTGGAGAACCTGTTGATACCGCTAATCTTACGGGTTTTGCCGCCTTGCACGAGAAATTCTTAGAACCACGTTGCGCGAATCCCGCATGCCACGATGGAACATTTGAGCCGGATTTCAGAACGGTTGAAGGCAGTTACAACACCTTAGTGTATCATCCGGTGGTTAAGAACGATGCGAACGGAACCTTCGAGTACCGTGTGGTTCCTGGTGATGTAAATCAAAGCTGGTTGATCAACAGATTAATGACTGCTAATGATACATTGGGTAGAATGCCATTGTACGCCGAGCCATTGACATGGGATGAAGTGAAAGAGTTTTCAGATTGGATAATGGCCGGTGCACCTGATGCTCGAGGAAACTTACCCATCGAGCCAAACGAGGTTCCAAGATTCGAATGGTATGTTGCATTTTCGGGTGATATGGACTGGAATAATACACGGATAGATAATAATCGCGATGCATGGGAGTTTCCGTTTCCTGCTGCCGTAGACGATACGATACGGTTGGTTTTTAGAATGAATGATGACGTTACGGAACCGTCTTCCTTTCCCAATGTAAAAGTATGGTTATCGGATAACGACAGCTACAGTAATGCTGCTTCTTACAATGCAAATTATTTAACCGGAAGCTATTGGAATCTGATGTTCCCACCCAACACTTTTAACGTGGGTGATACCAATTATTTCTATTTAGAATTTACGGATGGTACGCATAATGTTATGGCTCCTGAGTTCGATTCACCTTGGTGGTATAAGGATCATTGTAGCTTCTATATTGAATGATGAGGCAGCAAATTCTACTTTTATTAATCACCTTGTTTGCCTGTAGTTGCGATCGCAATAAATACGTCCCTCAAATTACCCTGGAGGAAGTAGGACCGGATCAGGTAGTTGCTTTGGAAGACAGCATCTATATGCGAATAGGATTCTACGATAAAGACGGTGATTTGGGCGAGAATTTCACTGATGATAGAAACCTTTTTGTTGTGGATCACAGATTAAATCTAGCCCACGAATTTAGGATTTCGAATATTGTGCCGGGTGGGGCAGAGGTACCTATTCAAGGATCTCTGGAGTGGACCATCCCCAGTGTTTACATCACCAATGGCAACGCTTCGCAAAAGGTGAGTTACTCCATTTATGTGGTCGATAGAGCGGGTAACCAGAGTAATACATTGGAAACTCCAGAGATTACAATTACGGAATAGGTATGGGTGCAACAACATTAATACTTGTTCTGGTAGGTTTTACTATTGTCGGGATTTTATTGGGAAGAATGACCTCAACCAAAACGGTGGATGATTTTGCGTTGGGGGGGAGAAACATGGGATTTTTCCCTTCTTTGATGACCCTTAGTGGGACGTTTGTGAGTGCGGTGACACTGATGGTCTATACCAGTTTCGTGGTGATTTACGGCATTTCTGCCGCTTGGATTTTTATTGGATATACCCTTGGTTTTCTGATATTCATACCTTTTGCCTTAAAGTTATATCGACTTGGTGTCGAACATGGTTTTTTTACACTCACTGATTATTTTGTTTTTCGATACGGCCGAAAAACAGCACGCTGGGTTATTGGTACCATTTTCGTTTGGTACATTGGGTTATTGAGTACCCAATTGCTGGTTGGATCTAATCTTTTGCATGAATTATCAGATCAAGCAATATCCGAGAATATAGCTAAAGTAGCTATGCTCGTGTGCGTTTTGACATATTTACTCGTGGGTGGCTTTGGTTCTGTCGTCAAGACGGATATGTTCCAATTTATGGTCATCTTTCTTGTTCTCGTCCTGGTTAGTTTAACCATACAGCAAGGTGGGGAGGTACCACCGGAAATGTACGAGCCGTTCAATGCCGGACCAGTAAACATCATAGCTTTCTTGCTTTTAGGTGTGCTCACACCTTTTGCTACGCAGGATTATTGGCAAAAGGTATTTGCAATGAAAAATGAAAAAGTTGTCAAGCAGAGTTTTGCTGTTGGGGCAGGGGTGAACATTTTATTAACTGTTGCACTCACTTATGTAGGTTTAGTTGCACGTGCCGAGTATTTTGATCCTGACGTCATAACAATTACTAATGAACATGCGGAAATGATGGTGCTGCATACTTTCACTGATTTGGTCCCGTGTGAGTTCCAAATCGCAGTACTCATTGCTTTTTTTGCCGCCATCCTTAGCACATCGGACACCTATTTATTCTTGCTTAGCTTGAATGTGACCAATGATCTGTTACCCAATAAGGAGGAAAACGCACAAGAGGGGATCAAGCGCATTCGATTGGCCTTAGTGGCTGTTGGGATCCTGTCCTTGCTCATAGCATTGTTCTTCCAGCGGATTGAAGATATTGTAGTCACGTTCAAAGCACTGGGCATAGGAATTGCCCCTGTTATATTCTACGATTGGGCCGGAAGACGCCACAAACAAAGTTTAGTACGTGCATTAGTGGCGATGACCATGGTAAGCTTATCGGTGAGTCTATGGATGATGTATGATGCAGGAGAGATAGACCCAGCCATCGCCTTTGTGAGTATTGGTACCTCTACCATTGTATACGGACTTAGCTATTCCCTTCGGAGAACCGCATAAAAAAAACCGCTCTGCTGGCGGGTAAAAATGTTCATTCAATAGGTTTAGGTAAAAAGCTCTTCAACCGGGCTGTTTTCAGTTTCTTCAACTTGCGTTTGGGGAAGCCCTTCGATAACCACTACGGGCTTTTGAATAGTTTTATAAGGGTACATAATCTTGTTTTATGAATAGGTTATGGTATAAATATACCAACATATCTGCTCAAAACCAATGTTATGAACAATAAACGAGGCCTTATTAACAATCTTTTAAGTAAATAAACTTAGAGACGAATGAGACGCGCGACTTTTTCAAATCCGGCATCTCCTTGAATCTTAATGATGTATACGCCCTGGCTCAAGGTGCTCATGTCTAGAAACAATTCTGCTGGACCGCTAGGGAGTAAGCGGCCCGCGAGTTCTTGAACTAGTTGACCGTTTTCGTAATAGAGGCGTGCTTCGATGTTTTGTTCGATCTCAAGGTTGAACTCAACCGTTACAATGCTGTGGTCCGCCACCGGGTTTGGGAAAATACGACCGCCGTCTGGATGGAGTGGAACCACGGTATCATTGCTGAATACTTGGGAAATAAAGGTGCGGTTTTGGTTAGGACCGTCTCCATAGAATCCCGCCATCCATGCTTCGGAAGGTATGAGCTCACCATTGGCATCGAACATTGGCTGTACGGCGAAATAATCGCCCCAACGCTCATAGCTGTCGCTGTGACGATCCACATAGGTCGTGCCGTTTTTCAAATCGATAGGGTCAGAGAAGGTGGTGTCGTTGCCGATCAATACTGCGCCCATCCCTGGATGACCGTCGATGGAGGAGAAGTTGAACCCGATCAAACATTGGGTTTGCTTGGGATGTACTCCGGTCCAAGTAATATTAGGATAAGCCAAATCACGCACGGGATCCCAAAATACGCGCCCTGTGACCTTGGGCGATGTGGTTGCATTCGAAATAAAACCATGGTAAATCCCTGCATTGGCATTGTTGCCGTGCGCTGTAGTGCTTACAAACTGAATCCAATCGTCTTTCTGAATCGCGCCCAAAACGCGGCCGTCATTGGTCTGTAGTCCCTTGGTGGCATCGCTTGTATCTGTATCGCCTTGCTTGCCGTTCGGCGGTACGCCATAGGGCAAATTCGTGACCAGCGCTTGCACATCCACCGTGGTGTCCACAACTCCCTCGTTAAGAGTTACAAGAAAGATGGTGTCGTTTTGGAGGTCAAAGTTTCTATTGCTCAAGAATTGAAGGCGATCCGCAATATTGTCGTGCCCACGAACAGCGTGTAGGTTACGCACTAATCGGCCGTTGTGCTTGATCTGTGTGTATACCGTGGCCATCACATTTCCCCCGCTGAAACCGGCAGCCTTTTCTAAATGCCAAATCACAGATCCGTCGAAACCGACCTGCCAGCTCACATTAGGAATGATAAGGTTACCCGTAATAACCACACCTGTTTCACTCAAGGCCACGGCGGGGAAATCCGTCCAGCGGTTATTATCTAGCGGGTTTCCGTCCAAGCGGTACACGTGCCATGGATCCGCTGGGTCGTTGGTGGAACTAAAACATACGATGATCTTACTGTTGGCAGCATCATTATCCTTTAAAAACACCAATACGAACCTATCCTGAGTAGGGTCGTAGATGAGCTTGGGGTCGTAGTAGTTCTCAAAACTCGAACCATTGGCCATCTGCTGCAGGCTGAACAAACCAACAGGGCTGGGCATCACCAATTCCCCGGTATGGATATCTTGTGCCCAAAACACACTATTTACCGCAGCACACAAAATTCCGTCCTTGCTGATAGCCATGGCGTTGTCGTTGGGAATACCCCCGCTGAAATCGAAGGGATTGCCTTGAGGCGTCAACCTGTAAATGGAAGTCCCGTATCCGGCAGTGGGGGCTGGAGTGGTCGTGGTTTTATTCGTTGCGGTACTCGCTGGAAAATTTCGATAATCCTGTGCTGCCTTTTTCGCCGCTAAAAAGCTCTTATAGCCCGTTCCACCGGGAACGGGAGCTCCTGAAGGATAGAGGAAGGAAATTACCCCTGGGTTCGCCGATCGTGGATCAAAAGTGCCAGCATATTCAATAGAAATACGCTTTTGTTGCATGCTTTGTGCGAAGAGCGTCGTGGTGCTCAACAGGAATACGACGAGTACTTTTTTCATCAGGTTTGAATTACTCCAGGGTTGTAGCGTGGAATATCGGGATTATGATCGGCCATTCCAATACCATAACTCAACCAATGTCTGGTTTTCGCAGGATCAATAACCGCATCTACCCAAAGTCGAGAAGCGGCATAATACGGGCTCATCTGCGCTTCATAGCGGGCCTCAATCTTTTCTTGTAGGTCTTTCAGCTCCTTTGGGTCTAATTCTTCCCCAGCGGCCTTCAACCTTGATTTTTCAATCTGTAAAAGTACCTTGGCCGCCTGAGCACCGCCCATTACGGCCAGCTTGGCGTTCGGCCAAGCCAGTATAAGTCTCGGGTCGTAAGCCGTCCCGTTCATGGCATAGTTCCCAGCGCCGAAGCTGTTACCGGTGATAACGGTGAATTTTGGCACCGTAGAATTGGCCACTGCATTGACCATTTTCGCACCATCTTTAATAATGCCGCCGTGCTCACTCTTGGAGCCAACCATAAAACCAGTAACATCTTGCAGAAAGATGAGCGGGATGCGCTTTTGGTTACAATTGGCCACAAATCGAGCCGCCTTGTCCGCACTGTCGCTGTAAATCACACCACCAATCTGCATTTCGCCCTTGGCGTTTTTAATGATTGACCTGTTATTCGCTACAATACCCACGGCCCAGCCGTCTATTCGGGCATAGCCACAATGTATGGTTTGTCCATAGGACTCCTTATAGGGCAGCCAGCTGTCCGCATCAATGATACATTCAATAATGGGCATGTTGTCGAAAGGTTTGCCGTCGTGGGGGATGTACCCGTAAATATCTTCGCTTGGATGTTTAGGCGCGACCGATGCTATTCGATCAAACCCCGCTTTCGGGAACGCACCTTGCTTACTGACCAAATCTTTAATGGTATCTAGCGCCTCCGCATCATTGTCGCACTTGTAATCCGTTACCCCGCTAATATTACAGTGGGTATCGGCACCCCCAAGTGTCTCGTTATCGATATCCTCACCGATCGCGGCTTTGACCAAATACGAGCCGGCCAGGAAAATGCTCCCAGAACCCTTAACAATCAAACTCTCGTCGGACATGATGGGCAAATAGGCCCCGCCCGCCACACAACTTCCCATGATCGCAGAAATCTGTGGAACGCCCATACTAGATAACACGGCATTGTTCCGGAATATGCGCCCGAAATGCTCCCTGTCAGGAAAGATTTCATCTTGCAGAGGTAGGAATACCCCAGCGCTATCCACCAAATAGATGATGGGGAGGCGGTTCTCTATGGCTATTTGTTGTGCTCTGAGGTTCTTTTTTCCCGTAATGGGGAACCAGGCACCCGCTTTCACTGTGGCATCATTGGCCACGACAATACATTGGCGCCCTTTGATGTAGGCCAAAACGACAACGACGCCTCCGGCGGGACATCCGCCATACTCCTCATACATGCCATCGCCCGCAAAGGAGGCAATTTCTAAACAAGGTTGTTTGGAATCGACCAGGTAAGCGATGCGCTCACGTGCGGTAAGCTTGCCTTGATCGCGTTGTTTTTGAAGTTTGGCGGCACCTCCGCCCAATTCTACTTTGGCCTGACGCTTCCTCAATTCACTGAGCAAGAGCCTCAGCTCGTCGTCATTTTTATTGAAGGATAGGTTCATGAATGTGATGTGGTTCTTGTCATAATTCAAGCTCGATGAGATAGTCCCACGAGCTACGCCCTAAGTTAAAGAACAGATCTAAGGCACTCAAGTTGTTTTGAAAACCAATTTTTTCCTGAAATACCTGTGGATATGGAGCAAACTCCAAGGTGTTTTCCATCTTAGGACTAAGGTTGCGAAGGTCCAATCCACGGGCCTCGAGCTCAAACCGTTCAGACAATTCCCACTTCCTGTCCATATCCAACCAACGCTCAAAAAGCGCCAAGGTGCCCAAATTCAATTCCCACAACGTCGTTCTTTTTTCTCGCAGCAGCGCCACAACATCTGGCATCAATACTTCATAGAACGGGCTTTTGGCATAGGCACTCTCCAACGCTTTCACGTGGTCTTTGACCCAATCTTCCTCATAGCTGATTAAGCTCTGTTGGATCTCCCGAACCTTGCGGTTGACCGGAACATTGAGATTTAGAGTGCCGTTCGGCCCGGCAATCAGTGCCCGACTCCTGTAGGTTTGTTTCTGATAAAATTCGTGCCCCTCGAGGATAATGCTGTTCTGTTGCACATAATGCGCCATCCACTCAATGGGAGGGAAGTATGCAGTAGAAAGAACACACCTCGACATTATGCTTTTCTACGACGGCGAATGAACACAAACAATTGATAGAACACGATCACCCCTACAAAATGCCAGAAGTAACTTTTGCGCTCACCTTCTCCATTCACAAGGGTAAATACTCTCTCGTTACGAACTTTCCAAAAACCATCCTTATGCTTATCCCAACTCATCCAGATGAATACAGGTTTTCCTACTATGTGGTCTTCTGGAACGTATCCCCATACGCGACTGTCTTGTGAGTTATCGCGATTATCACCCATCATCCAATAATAATTTTGGGCGAAGGTGTATGAGGTAACTGAATTACCGTCAATAAAAACTTTATTGTTTTTTTCGACTAGCTCATGACCTTCAAATTTACTGATAATGTTCCTGTAGCAGTCGAGATTCTTTGGAGTAAGTTCGACCGTTACACCAGCTTTGGGAATATAGATAGGTCCGAAGTTATCCCAAGTATCGTCATACTCTCTCACTCCGTGTCCCGTAGTTAGGTTAGGAAACAGCAACGAACCTTCTGCTTCTCGGCGTTGTATCTGAATTAATCGTTTCGGCAAAGCAGTATCTATGGCGGTACCTGATCGAGAAGCAATTACGGGCCAAATCTCCTCAACATTTCTTAGTGACTTAAATTCATTAATCAGGTTTTCCTGTAGGAATATTAAATATTCTTTTTTCGAAATCTCTTCTACGTCCTGATCAAATGGATATTCTCTTTCCTCATTTGGAGTAAGGTAATTAATATCAAATTTTTCTTTTAATTCTGCTTTAGAAAAGGGCTTTCCGTTAGTTTGAACGAAATAACGGTATTGAGGGAGACTCCTTTCTGGGAATTCGAAAATTTCGTTATTTAAGAATACGGCTCGGTTTATGATTTCAAGGCTATCTCCTGGTGTGCCGATGCAACGTTTTACATAGTTCATTTTTTTATCAATGGCTGTGTGTTCAGGGTCCATTGGATAATTGAATACAACTGGGTCCCCTGGCTCAACAGAATACAATGCAGGCAAACGTAAATAAGGAATTTGGGGCCATTCTAAATATGAATCTATTCCTATAAATGGGAGTGTGTTGTGAACTAATGGCACGCTAAGTGGCGTCATGGGTATCCTCACACCATAGTGCATTTTAGAAACGAACAAAAAGTCGCCAACCATAAGGCTTTTTTCCATGGAACTTGTCGGTATAGTATAAGCCTCAAATGTGGTAGAACGAATAACTGTTGCTACGATAACTGCAAAGAAAATACTATTGATACCACCTAATAAATTCTTCTTGATGTACTCATTATCCCGTCCCCAATACTTCAGACGTTCGTAATAATTCAGGTAGGCCAGATAAATACCAAACGTGCCTACAACAAGTGCGGTTTGCCAGGTTTTACGAAACTTAAACACGTGTAATAGTTCATAAATCATGACAATCCCTATGACAGGCCCTACCACTGGGATACAATAAAGGAGTACCCAATAAGTTGGTCGTTGTGCAATTCGTAGCAATACGAATGTATTATAGACCGGCACGAAGGCTTGCCAAGCCTTTCGATCTGCAGCAACATAAAATTTCCAAGAAATGGCTCCGAACCACAGAGCTTGGATAAGAGTAAATATGATAAATTCCATAAAACAAATTTATTCGATTAGATGGTCTTAGGTTGTTAGGGGAGTGTGAAAAGCTTAAAGATTCAAAACATCACGCATATTAAAGCTGCCTGTCTTGCCGTTCAACCATTCTGCTGCAATCATCGCCCCTAAAGCGAAGCCCTCTCGGCTCTTTGCATTGTGGGAAAGAGTCAAGGAGTCTATTTCACTGATATAATTTACCTCATGCATGCCAAAATAAGGATCTATTCGTTCAGCTTTGATACGTAAAGCTTTTAGATCACTGTCCATCGTCCAGCCATTCAATTCCTTGTAGGCGCTAAGAACACCTTCAGCAGCTGTTATGGCGGTACCCGAAGGGGTATCTTTTTTACCCGTGTGATGAATTTCACGTATCTCTGGTTTATATTCAGGATGGTCGTGCATGATCTCAGCCATCTTTTCATTTAAGATAAAAAAGAGATTGACGCCCAGTGAAAAGTTGGAAGCGTAGAGGAAGCCAACATCGTTTAATTCGGCTAGTTTATCTATTGAAGATTTTTTATCTAGCCAGCCTGTTGTTCCGCTTACTACTGAAATACCTTGGGTAAGTAATGCTTTTATATTCAGAGCAGCAGCATCTGGCTGAGTAAATTCAATGGCCACATCTGCTCGTTTGAGTGCATCAAAATTCATAGGGCCACCATCATGAATATGAACGATGTTATGGCCTCGATAAAGGGCAATTTGCTCTATGGTTTTACCCATTCTTCCATATCCTACAATGGCGATGTTCATGGTAGAGATAACTTTAGAGAAAGTCCCGGAGCTGATATAAAGCTTGTATTGCCTGCAAAATATTGTTTTTGAGTGAATTGAGGGCGTATGCTTAAATCATCACTGACATCAAAATCGTGCAGATGTGCATCAATATTAGCATCCAATATCCCTAGTAAATAAATGCCTATTATTCCGAACAAGGTATACTCTCGTTGTGCCCGTATTTGCTCCATGTAGCCAATTGCTTCTTGAGCAACTCCGTCGGTGGAGGTTTGATAAAATGAAGGAACGGCCTCGAAAATTTCAGGAGCAGCAGTTACTAACTCTGCTCTTGTTGAGTAACTAGGGTTATCTATGATAAACTGCAACACATTTTCGTAGGATTTAAATTGTGCCGTAAGTGTTCCGTAATAATATACGCCCCCGCCTATACCGGTCCAGAAAACTGGGGCCTTCCAATACTTACCATTGTAAATCTGTCCACCTCCTGGAATCAAAGAAAGGGTAGTGGCTAGCTTAATATTGTGCAATTCATCCGCAGCGTGAGTGGAGTCATTGTGCTGGGCTTTGGAAGAAAGGCAAGCAAACAGTACGAATACACTCAAACAACATCTCATGGCTTAAATTTGGAAATGATGTGTTGTAAATCGTCATTTGATTCAAACGCTATCTGAATCTTGCCATTGCCCTTAGACGTTTGTTGAATACTCACTTTTGTCTGAAAGTATTGACCTAGTTCTTGGCTTAACTCCTTCATTCTAGTCGTGTTGCTAGTTTCGGGTAGCTTAGCTTTAGGCTTTTTGATGGCCGCCGCTAAATTTTCAGCTTGACGAACACTCAATCCACCTTTAAGAATTTTCTTGTAGAGCGCTATTTGAGCTTCCTCTGAAGGTAAGTTTAATAACGCTCGAGCATGCCCCATGGTAAAAATTAACGAAGTAGAACCTTCACCATTCTCATCCAAACTTTCATTGCGATTTATATCTCTTAATTCAGCTTGAATGATCGCAGGAAGCTTAAGCAAACGTAGAAAGTTGGTAACAGTTGAGCGTCCTTTTCCTAATCGCTTTGCTACTTCTTCTTGAGTTAAGCCTAGTTCATCCATCATGCGCTTACAAGAATAGGCCATCTCAATAGGGTCTAAGTCCTCGCGTTGAAGATTCTCTACGATGGCCAGTTCCAACATACTACGATCGTCTGCAAGTCTTACGTATGCAGGGATCTCTTCTAAACCGGCGATTTGCGAAGCACGAAAACGACGTTCCCCGGAAATCAATTCGAAATTCATGCCATTCTTCCGTACGGTAATGGGCTGAATAATACCAAGTTCACTTATACTTTGTGCTAACTCAACCAAAGCATCATTATCGAAATTTGAGCGCGGTTGAAATGGATTCGTAGAAATAGCATCCAAAGGAATCATAGCTACTTGACCAACGAGTTTTTCAGCACCAAGATCTGATACCTTATTAACTTTTGCTATTTCTTCTCCTAGAATAGCCGATAGACCTTTTCCCATTGCTCTTTTTGCCATGCCTACGCTCTTTTTGCTAATATCTCTTGCGCTAAAGTTAGGTAATTATCAGCGCCTTTACTTCCGGCATCGTACTTCAAAATATTCTCACCATAGCTAGGCGCTTCACTTAATTTCACATTTCTATGAATAACGGTTTCAAATACTAAACCTGTGAAGTGATTTCTAACTTCTTCAGCTACTTGATTGGATAGACGAAGTCT
>CAXPFQ010000044.1:0-13904 GCA_964216615.1 Schleiferiaceae bacterium | reverse complement strand
ATTGCTCACTGGGACAGATTACCAATGCGCTGTTCGAAGTTGGCGGACAGTATAGAAGAAATATGTAAATGAAATTACTCTCGTTTAATGTCAATGGCGTACGCGCCGCAGCTGGAAAAACTTTAATCGAAGACCTGCAAGAATTGGACTGTGATGTCGTGGGATTGCAGGAGACCAAGGCTACGCCGGAGCAGGTGAAGGAAGCCTTGGCGGAGTTGAAGGGCTACCATATTTATGCCTTTAGCGCGGAAAAAAAAGGGTACAGTGGAACGGCCATTTTATCTAAGGCGGAGCCATTATCGGTAACCATGGGCATTGGCATTGCCGTGCACGATAATGAAGGTCGTGCCATTACCGCAGAATACGAGGACTTTTACTATGTGACCACCTATGTGCCAAATTCAAGCTCGGGTCTCAAGCGTTTGGATTACCGCACCCAGGAATGGGACGTGGCATTCTTGGCGTATCTAAAGAAGTTGGAGGAGAAAAAACCGGTCGTGGTTTGTGGCGATTTGAATGTGGCGCATAAGGAGATAGACTTGAAGAATCCAAAATCGAATTACAACAAAACACCAGGCTACACACAGGCTGAGATCGACGGTATGACTACCATGATTGAGGCTGGTTTTGTAGACACCTTCCGAGCGTTGTATCCAGATACGGTGAAGTACAGCTGGTGGAGCTACCGCGGCGGTGCGCGCTCTAAAAACGTGGGCTGGCGCTTGGATTACTTTATGGTCAGTGCTGAATTCATGGACCAAGTACAGGATTCACAAATCTTGAACGAGGTGATGGGTAGCGACCACTGTCCGGTCATGCTGGTGCTCAAGTAATTATTGCAGTGAAAATTTCGTGGTGCCTGCCTCACAGATGAACAGGTAAGTGCCTGTACTACAGTGTTCTGGCAATCTCAATTCACTCGTGCCGTTGGTTTGCGCGAGGGTGCCTTGAGCTACAATTTTTCCTTGTACATCACTGATTTGGTACTCTAGATTGCTAATAGCACTATTAGTTTCAATCTTCAAAATACCGTTAGTCGGGTTAGGGAAGATGTTCAAACCATTGATGCTGCCTTCCTCAAGGCCAATATTGGCGGTATTCATAATGAAGTAGTAACGTGCCAAATGCTGCGGGGTGAAGGTGAGATTGCCTATACCGAAGTTGCCTAAGGTCTGATTGCTCACACCATTCATCACGGCACCGGTCATCCAGCGCATGCTATTGGAATGACCCACAGTCATTTGATTGCCGGGTTGGCCTTTCAAATCAGTATCCAAACCTCCATTGTTGGCGTTGGTATTGTATTGGAAGGTAACCTCGAAAGGCAGGGCAGTGTTGAAGGAAACGGGTGGGTCGTGCGCGCCTTCATACCCAATGAAGTAGAAATGGTCCTTGCTCGTCGTTACGCCATCAGGATGCAGTCCTTCTACGATGTGATGCCATACATAAAAGGTCCCGTGAAGCCCATTATTCGTGGAGGTGGGAGTGATTTTTACACCGGTACGCGGCAGGGTAGTGGTGCCGTTTAGATCCGACCATTTGAAGGAATCGTATACCGAGGTACCTAGGCTTTCGGCGCTATCATTTACGGAAATCCAATAATCACTCCCCGCCCCAAGGTCTATGGCGCCGGTGTAGTAGGTGCCGTTGGAGGAGGTAGCTGGAAAATCCTCGGAGGTGCCGAGGCTCACCTTACCGAGGTAGCCATTGTTATAGCTGTGCTTGTAGAGATTCACCGGAGTGGTGTTTTGTGAGGCACTGTAGGTGTTTGGAACATGTGCACTTAGGTGGTGCAGTTGCACGCTTTTTTGGTTGGAGGCCCAATTCGCATTATTCCCGTAGGTCAATTCCGCGTGCACGCCATGATATCCAGGATTATAGATCCAATCGTTCCAAAAATCATCCAAATCTACCCCTGTAGAGTTTTCAAAGGACTCCTTGAAACTGTTCGCGTTGTAATTGCCAAAAGTGTTGGTGGCTATGAGCTGTTTTACCGCATGGCTGAATAGGCTATCGCCTAGAAATTCTCTCAAGTTGTGGGCAACCATGGCGCCTTTTTGATAAGTATGCGTGCCGTAGGTTTGGTTCTGGTTCACCCCACTGAGGGCGAGGTGGCCGCCGTCACTTTGCGCTACTTGTTTCAACACTAGGGCTTGGTTGTTTTGTACGGTTTTTACATACTGCGGGCGTCCATAGACTTTCTCCTCATAGAAGTGTGAGCCAAATTCGGCAAAGCCTTCATTGATCCACATATCCTCGGCAGTCTCGGTAGTAACCGCGTTACCAAACCACATATGAGCCAGCTCATGTGCAATAATATCTTCGCCGCTGAGGTTGGCGTTCGCCAAGGTGCGCGGCAGGTGAATCATACCTGCATGCTCCATCGCTCCGGTGATGGTCATGGCATAACCCACTTTTTCAAATACATAGGGGCCAAACTCTTCCACGAAGGCATCGTAGATATCATTGAGGTGCACGAAACCTGCGGTCATATTTGCGGTATCCTGCGCACGACCGTAGAGTTCAAATGTTTTTCCTGCATGCGTCCAGCTTTGTTTGTGGTAATCGGAAACGGCCATACTGACTAAATAGGAACGCAAAGGAGCAACACCTTTCCATACCCAAGTTAGATTGCCATTACTCAGTGTATCTACTCGGTCAAAAATGCCATTACTCACCCCAACTTTTCCGGGCAGGGTGGTGATGTGCATCTCTTCAATGGTGCATTTTTCACGGAAATTGTCGAAACAAGGAAAGAGGCTGCGGCCGTATACGTGGGGGTTGGCTGCGAAGCCTACTCCTAGATTGTATTGATAGGCCCCGTCGTGATGAATGCCGCCCCATCCGCTGGCATCTTTGGTGGTGGTGCCGTGGTAGTAAAATGTCCAGTGGAGTATAGCTCCAGCGTAGGCGCTTTTATGCACGGTAACATGATTCGCATTCTGCGTAAAACTCAAGGGGCCGGTTGGGCTCACTATGCTATCCACTGTGTATCCTATGAGGTCAAAGCGCAAAGAGTTAAAGTTCATCTCGGCACCGATCTGGTATTGGGCAACACCGCTTAGTTGTTTGTTGGCGAAATCTGTGGTGTTCAAATAGAGGTTGAGCTCCACAAGATCGGCTGTATCTGAACGGGAATTGTAATCAATGGGCGCGGTCATTTGCATGATGGCCGGCGCATGTTTGGTCGATTGACAATTAAATTGGCCCTTGGCGCCAACGCTGAGTAGGAGTAGTGCTAGGAGTCCAATTCGTTTCATCATTGTCTTTGTCTAACGGCTTCGTACAATAAAATTCCCGTGGCCACACTCACGTTCAAACTATTGATCGTGCCCATCATAGGGATTTTGGCCTTGTGATCGGCCAATTGCAATAGGCTCTTGTGTACGCCTGTTTCTTCGTTCCCCATGATTAGCATACATCCTTCGTTAAAAGGCGCAGCATA
Organism: Schleiferiaceae bacterium; assembly: GCA_964216615.1. GTDB lineage: Bacteria > Bacteroidota > Bacteroidia > Flavobacteriales > Schleiferiaceae > UBA10364. Next base: position 10,459 of record CAXPFQ010000044.1, on the reverse strand, counting down.
AATATCGTCCTCTGATTTTTCCATTCCTGCGATGATCTTTAGTCCTAGACTTTGTGCTAAAAAGACTGCATCTTTCATGTGTCCCACCTTACAAACAGGCAGTTCCAAGAGCGCCCCAGTTGAGGTGCGAATGGCATCTGAGTTTACAGGAGCGCTATCGTTTTTAGGAATGACGATCGCATGAACACCGGCACTCTCGGCAGTACGTGCGATAGCGCCAAAGTTGCGTACATCGGTAATGCGGTCCAGCGCGAGGATCAAAGGCTTCCGACCGCTTTCAATGACTTGCATGATGGTGGTTTCCAAATCCTGAAACTCAATGGGGCTGAGATAGGCTACAGCGCCTTGGTGGTTTCCAGGGGTCAGGCGATTTAGCTTTTCCACAGGCACATATTTCGGTGCGATGCCAGCAGCACGCAGCTCTCCCTCTAGTTGGGTGTAGAGCGCGCCGCCTATTCCTTTTTGAAGAAAGACATTCCCCAGGGTTTGGTTGTCCTGAAGCGCCTGTAAAATGGGACGTAGCCCATAGATTAATTGGTCCTTTGCCATATTAATTTTCGGAATTCCCTTCCTCTATTTGACGGTCTGAATATTCGCCGAGCTCAGCTCTATCCACCATGCGGTTATCTAATTCTTTTTTGGTTTTACTGCCCAATTTTTTCAGCTTTTCCACCTGGGTAATCAAATTACCACGGCCATCCATCATCTTGTTCATGGTGTCCTGGTAGGTGTTTTGCGCCGTTTGGAATTGGCTTCCTAATTTTTTCAAATCCTCACTGAGCCCCACAAACTTGTCGTACAATTTGCCGCCGGCTTCAGCGATTTCCATCACATTCTTCGTCTGTTTTTCTTGACGCCACGCCATGGCAATGGTTTTTAAAGTGGCGAGCAGGGTAGAGGTGCTCACCACGATAATCTTCCTTGAAAACGCGTACTCATACAATCCTTGGTCGTATTTCGTCACCTCCATGAACGCGGCCTCAATGGGTATAAACAACAGCACAAATTCCGGCGTATCGCCGCCGTAGAGCTGTGGATAATCCTTGTCACTCAAATTCTTGATGTGCGCCTGAACGCTCGTCGACAACGCCTTCATATGCAAAGCTGCATCGTCCTCATTCTCAGCGTTAATGAAATTATCCCATGCCACGAGCGACACCTTGGAATCGATGATGATCTTCTTGTTCCCTGGCAGCTGAATAATAACGTCTGGCTGCAAGCGACGCCCCTCATCGGTGGTTTCGCTGTTCTGCACGAAATACTCTTTGTCTTTCTGCAACCCGCTCATCTCGAGGGCGCGCTCCAACACAAATTCACCCCAGTTCCCTTGTTTTTTGTTGTCCCCGCGCAAGGCTTTTGCCAACCCGCTCGCCTCTTCGGAGAGCTTGTCGTTCATGTCCTTTAAGGATTTGATGTTCTCCATCAAGGCAGAGGTCGATTTCACTTCCTTCTCGTGATTGTCCTTGACGGTCTTCTCAAAATCTTCGAGTTTCTGCTTAAAGGGTGCGAGCAGCTTGTCCAACTCCTCTGAATTCGTCGTCTTAAACTGCTTTTTCTTTTCCTCGAGAATGGATTCTGCCAATACTTTGAATTCATTCTTCATCGCTTCCTTGGACTTTTCAGCTTCGGCTTTTTGCTCCTGATGAAGTTTTTGAATAGTGTCCAATTTTTCCGTGGCAGCATTCAATTGGCCTTTCAAACCAGCAATCTCTTGAGCGGATGAAATCTGAAGTTGCACCAATGCCTCCTCCTTCGACTTTAACTCCTGACTTAAGGCCTCCACCTTTGCTTTGCCCTCAGCCAATTGCTGCTCCGCCCAACCCGGCAACTCTTCCGACCCGGCCATAACGCCCGTACTTCCTTTTCGCATTTTCAAAATGATATAGGCAAGTAGAACGACGATTAACAGGGGGAAAATTACATCAGTATAAGGCATCTATAGATCTGATTATCAGGGTTAAAACAACGTTGTTTGCGGCGGCGAGGGCAATTCCCAATTTACAATTTCTCGCCCCTTTTCAAGCTGTTTATGATTAAAAGTTGTGAAGGGTTTACTGCCAAAAAATCCACGATAGGCACTCAGTGGAGAGGGATGTGGAGTGGTGATAACTACCGGCCTTGCGTCCAGCCCCTCCAAAGCCTTCAGCACCAATTTCTCCGCGGGTTTCCCAAAACAAATAAATCCAGCATTGGGGCTTTGCTCCATCGCGAAACGAATGGCTGCTGTTGTGAACTTCTCCCAGCCCCAATGTTGATGTGAGCCGGGCGCTCCGTCCCGCACAGTGAGCACTGCGTTGAGCAATAAAACGCCCTCTTTCGCCCAAGCTTCCAACGACCCCCCGCCCGGCTCCTTATACCCAAGATCACTCTGGTACTCTTTAAAGATGTTGCGCAGTGAGGGTGGGATTTTTTGCCCATTCGGGACACTGAAAGAAAGGCCATGGGCTTGTCCGGGGCCGTGGTAAGGGTCCTGGCCCACAATGATGCATTTGGTTTGTTGGGCGGGACATAGCTCGAGCGCAGTGAATATTTGGTCCGTGGGCGGGTACAATGTGTGGTGTTGGGCGTCTTGAGATAATTGGTCCATTAACTCCTTCCAATAGGCCTCTTTTTTCACCCTATCGAAGAGGATCTGCCAATGTGGAATATCAATTGTGGAAAGGAATGTGGACATTCGGCAACAACTTTACGTCTTGTGCGTTATTTTTACATCACGCAAATTAACGATTCTCAATCGTCGCAATGATGAAAAAAGTATTGACTTTGGCTGTAGTAGCAGCCGTTTTTTTAGCGCTCTCTTCATGTGGAACGGCAGAAAAATGCCCGTCTTACTCTTATGTTGAGGTTCCAGCGCAACAGGGATAATAGTCCTGCTAAGAGCACGGAATTTCCGTTTGTACACCCGCAGTCTTTGGAAGAAGTTGCGGGTATTCTGCGTTTTAAAGGGACCACCTTTGTCTACAAACACAGCACTCGCTGTAGTGTGAGTTTGTTTGCTATGAAGCGCCTGTTAAACATTCATCCCGCGGAGGACGAACAGTGGGTATACATAGATGTAGTTGCCCAACGAAACTTGTCCTTAGCCTTGGCAGAAGAATTAAACGTATGGCACGAAAGCCCGCAGCTGATTATGCTCGTTGACGGCAAAGTAACGGCGCACGGTTCCCACCACAGGGTGAGTGAAACGACGGTCGAAGAGTGGCGAAAAGAGGTAAAAAACTAGCGAACTAAAAACGTCCAAGAGCGTTAAAAAGATATGGTCGACAATCCAACCAACACAGCTGAGAAATCAACCAAAGAACGCGTTAAAAAGCCGAAATGGCTGCGTGTAAAACTGCCTACGGGGGAGAATTACAAGCAAGTACGTGGTCTTGTGGATAAGTACAAGTTGCACACCATTTGTGAAAGTGGTCATTGCCCTAACATGGGGGAATGCTGGGGTGCAGGGACGGCAACGTTCATGATTCTAGGCAATATCTGTACCCGTTCTTGTGGTTTTTGTAACGTAGCGACAGGACGACCCTTGAATGTGGATTGGGAGGAGCCGGAGAAAGTAGCGCGCAGTGTGAAGTTGATGAAAATCAAACATGCCGTATTGACTTCCGTGGATAGAGATGATTTGGCTGACGGCGGTTCAATTATTTGGGCCGAGACGGTGCGCGCCATTCGTCGCATAAGTCCAGAAACCACGATGGAGACGCTCATACCGGACTTTAAAGGGGAGTTGCACAATGTGGATCGCATCATTGAGGCGAACCCAGAGATCGTCAGTCACAACATAGAGACCGTTCGTCGTTTGACGAGAAAGGTGAGGATCCAGGCCCAATTTGACCGTTCACTCATGGTCCTAAAATACTTGAAGGAACAAGGCATTCGTCGTACGAAAAGCGGCATCATGCTTGGGTTGGGCGAAACCAAAGAAGAAGTAATAGAAGCCATGCGCGAATTGCGTGAGGCCAATGTTGATATTATCACCCTAGGCCAGTACCTACAGCCAACAAAACGCCATTTGCCTGTGGTTGAGTTTATTACACCAGAGGTGTTTAAGGAGCTGGAAGAAATTGGTCTAGAAATGGGCTTCAAATTTGTTGAAAGTGGCCCCTTAGTGCGCAGTTCATATCATGCCGAAAAGCACATCGCTTAGGCCTTGCGAGGATGAATGTTGCGCCCTATTTTTAATGCTTTAAGAAAACAGAGTTAATCACACCCTATGAAACAAGGATTACGATTCGCCCTCGCGGGCACAGTTTTAGCCGCCGCCGTAATTACCGCGCTTCCTAAAAAAGCGCAGTACACTCCACGTCCAGTGGAAGAGCTGAGTGCTGCTGGAGCTGCTGCATATTTGCACAGCCTGCGTGCCAACCAGATTACTGGTGAAGTAACCCAAGAAGATATCCAAAGCGCGATCGAGAGCTTGGCGAACATGCCAGAGAGCTCCATCGGTTTGAACTGGGCAGAGCGTGGTCCAAACAACCGTGGTGGTAGAACCCGTGGTTTGGCGATCAATCCTGCCAATCCTTCAGAAATGTATGTAGGATCTGTCAGTGGTGGTCTTTATTTTTCGAACAACGGTGGTTTAAGTTGGCTGGAGGTAAATCCAGATCAAGAGAACTTGGCCGTAATGACGATTGCTTACAGTAAGAATGGCGATGTGTATTATGGAACGGGTGAAGGATTATACAATTCTTGGACTACCGGATATGGTGCCACAACTTCATCTGGTTTCCCAGGAGCGGGTATTTTCAAGAAAGGAGCGAATGATAATTCATTCACGCAGCTTACAGCTACGTCCACTTTGAGTAGTATTGGGGCGATCGTATGTGATCCAAACAACAATGATAAAGTATATGCAGCTACCTCATCAGGAATCCGTATGACTACCAACGGGGGTTCAGCTTGGACGAATCCTTTACAAGGACAGATCGGTTCAAACGGAACATGTTGGGACATCCACATGGATGCGGGCGGTAACATTTGGGGAACCTTAGGGGGCCGAGTAATGAAAAGCACCGACGCCGGATCAACATGGACTGAGATTTCAAAGTCTAGCGCAGGTTCAACAGGATTGCCACGCAGTGGCGGTCGTATCATGTTTGCCTCTGCTTCAGATGATGCAGATTACGTATACGTGGTTCAAATCACTTCGGGAAATGCGTTGGCTGGTGTATACCGTACGACAAACGGAGGTGATACATGGACCAAAATTGGCCAGAAATCAACCTACTTTGACCCATTCTGTAGTTCTCAATGTCAAGGAGAGTACGATTTAGCGGTAGGTGTCGACCCGAGCAATAAAAATCGCGTGATCGTCGGTGGTATTTCGGTTTGGGAATGGGAACAAGGACAAGGTTGGAACCAAGTCAATGGTTTCGGTCCTTACAACATCCACGCGGACAACCACGACGTTGTATGGCATCCAACGGATAGCTCAAAAGTTTATATGGTCAATGACGGCGGAATCTACTTCTCTAACAATGGAGGCGATACTTGGCAGACATTGAATAAGAATTACGCAACTACTCAGTTTTACAACATCGGTATTTCTTCTGATCGTTATGTAGTGGGTGGTACCCAGGATAACGGTAGCTGGGTTATGGACGGTTCAGGAAACACTCCGAACGAGGGCCGTGCACTAGGTGCTGTCGACGGTTTTTCGGGTGATGGTGGTTTTTCTGCAGTTTCATGGTTGGTTCCTAAAATCTACTTTACAGAATACCAGCAAGGCCGTATTGGCCGCAGTGAAAACAAAGGTCAATCTTTCTCTTCATTCTGGGATAGCCGTTCTTCTCAGGGAATTGGTTCATGGATGACACCATTCTATCTGTATGAGAATAGTGCTGATGCCTTAAGTCAAGATTCAGTAGAATTTAAAGTGGAACAAGCCATTCGTTCTCTTGGTTTTGCCAATGCGGGACAGGATACGTTCACGTCGAAGATTGTTCCAATGCAAGCCTCAGCAAACATGATTGCTTCAACCTTTAAGGTGCAGAGTGGTAATATGTCGGTGGTATCAGATGCCAGTGGAAACTTGAGCGGAGACGGATCGGGGAGTTTCAATACCACTACCGGTGAATTTACTGTAGTCTTTAACTCAAGCCCTGCTGCGGAGATTGTAGCGATGGTTGACCTTAGCTATGATTCAGGTGCGGAAATTATCGCAGGTTCAAATACCAATGGATTACCATTTAAATACACCTTGCCCAACGCTATGGGTATGGGCGACAGTATCACGATTCAAGATCCAGTGAGCAGTATGTTTATTGTTGGATTCAGTGGTTCCATTTGGATGACACGTGGTGCACTAGATTTTATGGACACGCCAGAATGGTGGAAACTTGCGAGCATTACGGGTACTGTTCAATCACTAGAGGTGAGTGCTGACGGAAATTACATTTGGGCGGGAACAAGCTCAGGTAGGTTGTATAGAATCTCAGGATTACAGGGCGCACGCTCGTATACTACAGCAGACCTAGATAGTGGAGCTACGGCCGTTTCTGTTGATCTAGTAGATAACTATTTCGGAAGAAATGTGACTAGCATTGCCGTTGATCCAAACGACAACGACCGTGTGTTGGTGACTTTGGGTAACTACAACAACTCGAACTACGTATACTATAGCTCTAACGCCACGGATGCCTCACCTACTTTTGTAGTGAAGGACGGCAACTTGGGCAACTTCCCAGTATATGCAGCGACATTTGATAAGGGTAACTCAAACTACGCCATCATCGGTACTGAGTTCGGTATCTTCTCTACACAGAACATCAATACTACACAACCACAGTGGGGTGCGGACAACAGCGGCTTAGCTCGAGTACCTGTATTCACATTGAAGCAATACAGAACGAACAAGAGCTCAACTAACGATATGGATGTATTAGAAGGAGATATTTTCGCCGGTACGTTCGGTCGTGGTACTTTCCAGACGACTACGCTTCAAACGACTCGACCATTGGGCATTTCAGAGCGCGATTTGGAAGGTCCTGCTGACCAATTGTTGAAGCTGTTCCCGAACCCTGCGGATGATAAGACTACGATGGAAATCGAATTGGCCGCTGGAGATCACACCATCCAAGTGCTTGACCTCAACGGTCGCGTGGTCACTACAATGCCTTACACAGCTACTTCGAATGGCGTTCAGCGCATTGAGGTTAATGTGAGCACATTGGGCAACGGGTTGTACATCGTAGGCGTACCAACTATACCAGCGAGCTTCACACGATTAATGATTGTTCACTAATAGCATTAGAATATAATACTTAAGGCCCCGCCCACTGCGGGGCCTTTTTTTTGTGCCTATTTTTGCCGCATGGATATAGAGTTTTTAAAGTACCCTATAGGGAAGCCGACAATCGAAGAAAGCCCAGAGGAGGCACGTATTGAAGGTTGTATTGCTGTTATTGGACGTATGCCGAAGCAACTGATGGAATTCGCAAAGAACCTCACAGAAGAGCAGTGGGATACGCCCTATAGAGAAGGCGGTTGGACCGTTCGTCAAGTAGTCCATCATTTAGCAGATTCACACTTGAATGGATTCAATAGACAACGCTTGGCTGTAACATCCGCTGAGCCGCCAAAAGTTCCAGGCTATCCACAAAACCTATATGCAATGTTGCCAGATTATTCTGCAGATCCTTTCTTAAGCGTTATCCTGTTGGCGAGTCTGCACGAGAAATGGGTAAGCTTCCTCAATGGAATTACGGATCTCGGCTGGGAAAAATCGTATTACCACATGGAAGATGAGAAATTGTATTCCATGAAAGAGAGTGTCCAATTATATGCTTGGCACTGCCAACACCACTTGGCGCATATTCGTTTGGTCATAGAAAAAAAGGATTAATCTAAGTCTGAAACGGAATGCACACGCTGCGTAATAATCCCATCTTTTACCCTGAAATACACAGGCAAGTTTTGGATTCCTAGCTCAGTCTTAATGCTACTTTCCTCACCACGTAGATCGCTGAGGTGCATTCCCTTTAAATTGTCGCTTTGAATGGCATTGTACCAATCAGCCAATGGACTGCGCTGCTCAGGCATACCATCGATGGATAAACACAACCAATTTTCCATGGAGGTCGTTCGGCTCATTCCGGCCAATTCGTTTCGACAAGGAGGACACCAAGATGCCCAAATGGCCACTACATGATCGTTTAAGCCATTTTTTTGAATAACCACTTCCTTGCCTTCTGGTGTTTCAAGCCTCAGTTCGGGAAAATGTGCTCCGGCCTGAAATTTTTGAGCGGCGTCTTGGACTTTAAGAGTACGTTGGTAGTTCTCCTCAAATTCATTCAGCCTTCTTTCAAAGGCCTTAACATCATTTGAATATGGGTAGTTTTCGAGTAAAATTTCCTGCATATTTCGTAGTACCTCTCGATGGTATCTGTACTCCAGTACAGGACTTTGCCCGATGCGGTGGTAAATGGTCAATAGATTCGAAATTTTATTGGGGGCCAATTCCAATGAATCCAAAATACGCTGACGATAGGAGCGGGTATATTGGAAAAAGATGGTATCTAGAATGTTGAGGCCTTTAAAGGTGCTGCTGTCGGAATAGGTAAACTTAATATGGTCTAGGCTATCGGTCAGGGCAACAAGCTCGAGCTGCATTCTTCGCTGTTCTCCCATCCAATTATTCTCTGCATCCCCGGATATTAAACCAGCTGCATCTACGCGAAGGTCTTCAGTATTAGGTCCGATCACTGCATGCACCTCAGGTAAATCACCTTTAAGACGCACGAAGCTAATAATACTTAATTTATCCAATGAAATAGTGTATTCGTCGGTACCAACCATCTCCAAAGTATCAATAGACACGATTGCGCCGTTGCCGTCAAGCATTTGAACCGCATACTGCCCTGGAGTATCGAAGCTGAAGCTGATTTTAGTACCGTTGCTTTGTGAGCCTCCGCAGCTCGCAAGCAATGAAACTGCTGATATCCAAAGGAAGAGCTTACGCATCTAATTTCTCGCGCAACAGGGCGCTTGCTTTTTTAGGATCTGCACTGCCTCTGCTATATTTCATCACCTCACCCATAAAGAGTCCGATGAGTCCTTTCTTACCTGAGCGGTATTCCTCAATCTTTTCCGGGTACGCAGCTAACGCTTGGTCTACCCACGCTTGCAACTGGTCGCTATCGCCTTGTTGGATCCAGCCGTTTTGCTCACAAAGTACCGCGGCATCAGCAGTCGGGTCTTCCAACAATGCAGGGAATAATTTCTGAGTAGCGGTGGAGATCGAAATCTTTTCCTCGTCCACTAACGTTTGAATGTTCGACAATGCTGCAGGTTCGATCGGGAATTCCTCAATCTCAACGCTTTGTTCATTCAACCAAGATTTCACAGGGCCGATAAGTAGGTTGGTCGCTCCTTTGTAATTGTTCGTATTCTTAATGACCTCCTCAAAGAAGAGGGCAAAGGCCTTGCTATCAGTCAAGACATAGGCGTCATATTCACTTAGGCCCAATTCTTTTGTGTACTTCAAAAATAGCTCGTAGGGCAGGGGCGGCATGTTCTCGCGCACACTATCCACATAACTTTGCGGCACAATAACAGGTACTAAATCTGGCTCTGGGAAGTAGCGGTAGTCGTGCGCATCTTCTTTTGAACGAAGTCCAATGGTGATGTTCTTTGCGGCATCGTATGTACGCGTTTCTTGATGAATTTCTTCGCCCGATTCAATCAAATCAATCTGACGAATGATCTCAAAGTCAATGGCCTTCTGTACGTTGCGGAACGAGTTCATGTTTTTCACCTCGACCTTCGTTCCAAATTTGGTCTCACCTTTCTTGCGAACTGAGATGTTCAAATCCGCACGAAGCGAACCTTCCTCCATATTCCCATCAGAAATTTCTAGATAACGGACCAATTTTCTAATCTCACTCAAGTAGCTGTAGGCTTCTTCACCATTCTTAATCTCTGGCTCCGATACAATTTCCAGTAGTGGAATGCCTGCACGGTTTAGATCCACCAGCGTATTAAACGGGTCGATATCGTGTACACTCTTTCCTGAATCCTCTTCCATATGTATGCGGGTCAGGTTGATCTTTTTGTTCTTGCCTTCGGCATCTTTAATGCGCACGAATCCCCCGGTACAGATAGGGGTGGTGTCCTGAGTGATCTGATACCCCTTCGGTAAATCTGCATAGAAGTAGTTTTTACGCGCAAATTCATTGCGCTCACGAATAGTACAATCGCAGGCAATACCCAGCTTCACAGCATAGTTCATCACCGCTTTGTTGAACACAGGTAGGGTACCTGGGTGACCCAAGCTGATGGGACTCACCTGCGAATTAGGAGCAGCACCATAGGCAGTGGCATCGCCACAGTACGCCTTGCTCTGCGTGCTAAGCTGCACGTGAACTTCAATACCAATAACGGGTTCATACGCGTTGTCAATACTAGACATTCGAGGGGAATGTAGAGCGCTAAGTTACGCTTTTTGAGCCTGTTTTTGGGAGCG
>CAXPFQ010000043.1:0-87507 GCA_964216615.1 Schleiferiaceae bacterium | reverse complement strand
TCCAATTCCTCCCAGCGTCCTGCCTTCACCAATAATCGGCCCCAGAGCACCACCTGCTCTTTCGGCAGCACCCCTCCGTCCATCGGCTCCAACAATCCTTCGGGCAACTCCAAGTCCCCTCCTCGGGACAACTTCACCAACCTCAAATAATACTCCTTTACCCCCGCCAAAGCATCCTCCTGGATCCAATCCACAAATTCCACCAAGGCTTCAAATTGCTTCGACTCTGCCAACAAAGCCGCACCCAACAACAAATACCGGCTGGGGCTCCCCGGCCCCAGCTCTAAGGATTGCAGCACTTGCCAAGCTTCCCGCGGGCGCTGTTGCGCCCGTAGGCTCCGGGCGAGGTAATACCCGTTTTCCACCAAACGCGCTCCGCCCTGCGCCCTATCCTGCGCATCCAAATAACCGAGTTTCACCAAGGTGTCCAGCAATTCCTCTTCCATCTGCGGCGAACGTCCTTGCTCGGCTACTTGCGTTGCTGAATCTAGCATCACCTCCTTAGTAGGTGCGGGCCAAAAGGCGGGCAAGTGACCCGACATCTCCGGCAAGGCCTTTAGGTCGTGGGTCGCCAACACCATCGGAGCAATATCGAGCAGCGTGAGTCCGCTGAGTTGTTCCAGCCTAGGAATCTGGGGTCCATTGGCAACGAACATACCGTAGAATTGGTGTTCCAAGGCTGGTGCGCCGGCATGGTTTGGCAAGGCGGTCCAACGTTCCTCCCCAGACCTAAATCCATGGTCACTGATCAAAAAGGTATTGGCCTGAGGTTGAGCTTCGGTGTAGGTTCCCAAGAATAAGTCATGGAGCCTGTAGGCGGCTTCCACAATGAAGTGGTACTTCGCAAAATCTTCATCCGTGACCGCAGATATTTGGGGCGGATGGTATTTCATGGCCAGGTGCTTGAAGTGATCCAGCGCATCGAAATAGATGCTCAGGTGACCACCAGGAGCCGCTGCCATCGCTAGACTCGCGGCAAGATGCACATTCAAAGCGTGTACGAGAATCTTCAACACGCTGCGCACCACATCGTCTGTACTGTCCAATTCCGTACCGGGGAAGAAGGAGGCCAACGCTCCGGCGGGCACCTCCTCCGGACGAATCCTCAATGCGTCAAACAACGGCTGCAAGGCACTGGGTAACACCCCCTCCTCGAGCCAATTAGATGCTTCTGCAACGGCGAGATTCGAAATGCGAACGGCACCACGTACAGATGGTCGTGCAGGATGCGAGGGCCACCAGGCCACCGCAGAGGCCGGGATTCCACCACTTTCCAATACTTCCCAAAAGGTGGGCACCAAAATAGAGGTGCCGCGCACCGCACGCATGTGATCTTCGTGCCATTCTGTGAATCCATGAATGCCATGTTCGCTGGGCCATCTCGAGGTGGCTATACTGGTCCACAACATTGGAGAAATCGGCGGATCCATCGAAGCGAGTGGAGCATGCAGCCCGCCGTGCATGAGGGCAGCAAGATTTGGCAACGCGCCTTTTTCGAGCAATGGCATGGCCACCGCCCAATCCGCTGCATCCCACCCTAAGAGCAAGGAGTGGAAGCTTCTAGGTGCCAGCAATTCTTGGTACGGCGCAAGGGAAACACCCTTTAATTGGGCAATATTTTGATAGCCACCGGCTAGAAAACCCAAGGTATGTTTGAAATCTTGCTGCACCGCGTAAAAGTAAAATTATCTCAGACTATTCGTCCATAATGGAGGGGATCTTATTTGACTGTGAAAGGCTTATTCTAGGCCATCTTTACGCTTTTCCACCTTCACAAATCCTACACCAGCACCAATGGCGACGCCTAAAGCAATCCACAAGCCTAGGTTATCCGTGAGCAGCCCAAAAATGACACCAGCAATAAGACCAAAAGCGGTGAATAGACTTAGGTATTTATCTACTTTGTTCTTCACTTCAATAAGGTAAAATAAAAAAGCCACCCCGAAGGATGGCTTTCTCGTATTATTCATGTGCTCAAAGCTTAAGCTTCAGCCACAACGTCAAATTCGAAGTTCACTACTACCTCGCGGTGCAAACGCACTGTTGCATTGTAGTGACCCAAAGCTTTAATAGTACCTCCAGTGATAGAAATGAATTTCTTATCAATAGCAACACCAGCTTTTCCCAATTCATCAGCAACGTTAGCGTTGTTGATAGAACCGAAGAGTTTGTTACCCTGACCCAATTTAGCGGCCATTTTCAACTCAACTCCTGCCAATTTCTCAGCAGTAGCTTTTGCATCAGCGATGGCTTGAGCTTCTTTGTGCGCACGTTGACGCAAGTTCTCAGCCAATACTTTCTTAGCGCTCTCTGTAGCCAACACACCGTACCCTTGTGGGATAAGGAAGTTGCGTCCGTAACCATCTTTTACAGTGACCACGTCATCCGCAAAACCTAGGTTCTCTACGTCTTTCTTTAGAATGATTTCCATGGTACTCTTTTATTTTAGATTATCTGCTACGTAAGGCATCAATGCAATGTGGCGTGAACGCTTGATTGCAGTAGCCAATTTTCTTTGGTATTTCAATGAAGTACCGGTCAATCGACGAGGTAAGATTTTACCTTGTGGGTTCACAAAACGCAACAAGTAATCTGGATCCTTGTAATCGATATACTTAATACCGGCTTTCTTAAAACGACAGTACTTTTTCTGATTGCCGCTGTCTACGTTGATGGGCTGCAAGTAACGCACATCACCTTTTCCTTTAGTTGCCATAGTCTAGTCTTTTATGCGTTTACTTTAGCACGACGCTTTGCAGCGTACTCGATGCCATATTTATCCATCTTAACAGTTAAAAAGCGCATTACACGCTCGTCGCGTTTGAATTCCACTTCCAAAGGCGCAATTGCATCGCCACCTACAGTGTATTCAATAAAGTGGTAAAATCCACTTTTCTTCTTTTGGATTGGGTAAGCCATCTTTTTGAGGCCCCAATTCTCTTTGTTGATAATGTTCGCACCCTTCTCTTTCAAAAAGCCTACGTACTTATCTACCGCTTCCTTTACCTGATCTTCAGATAAAACGGGATTCAAAATGAAAACGGTTTCGTACTGATTCATAATTAATTGAACTAAAAATTTAGGAGTGCAAATGTACAGGACTTTTTAATACCTACCAAGCCTGTTAGCAACGTGTTTACAGCTCTTTTTTAGGAAAAGCAAAAATAGCCCATTCATCCGCTTATATTTGTGTCATGGAGCAGTTTGTAGTATCCGCAAGAAAGTACCGTCCCCAGGCCTTCGAGGCCGTGGTGGGACAATCACATATTACAGATACGCTACTCAAAAGTGTAGAAAACGATCACCTCGCACAGGCGCTTCTTTTCTGCGGTCCACGTGGAGTTGGGAAAACTACTTGTGCGCGCATTCTCGCGAAAGTCATCAATGCAGGTGCCAACCTTAACGATGACGAACTGGCGCTGAATATTTTCGAACTCGATGCCGCCTCGAACAACTCGGTGGATGATATTCGACGTTTGATTGACCAAGTGCGCTTCGCACCACAAACCGGAAAGTTCAAGGTCTACATCATTGATGAGGTCCACATGCTCTCTCAACAAGCCTTCAACGCCTTCCTTAAAACATTGGAAGAGCCGCCGGCCCATGCCATCTTCATCCTGGCCACAACAGAGAAGCACAAGATCATTCCAACCATCCTCTCGCGCTGTCAGATTTTCGACTTTAAGCGTATTACCGTTGAGGATATTGCCAACCACCTCGCCTACGTTGCGGGTCAGGAAGGCATCAATGCCGAACCAGAGGCCCTGCACATGATTGCAGAAAAGGCGGACGGAGCCTTACGCGATGCATTGAGTTTGTTCGACCGCATGATCAGTTTCAGCGGCAACACCCTGACCTACACCCAGGTGGTTGAAGTCCTGGACATCCTCGATTACAACTACTATTTCAAAGGTGTGGAGCTCGTACAAAGTGTGAACTATCCTGATCTTCTGCTACTATATAATGAAGTATTGGACAAGGGCTTTAACGGACACGAGTTTGTTGTCGGCATGGCCAAGCACTTTAGGGACCTATTGGTGGCACGAGAGGCTAAAACCGTAGAACTGCTCGAAGTAGGCCCCGCCATCAAAGAACGCTATTTGCAACAAAGCTCCGCGGCTTCCACCCGCTTCTTACTTCACGGCCTCAAGGTCTTCAACGAACTTGACGGACAATACAAGAATTCGAGCCAGCCAAGAATCTTGGTAGAATTGGGTCTTTTGAAATTAGTCGAGTTCATCTCGCAAGAAAAAAAAAAGCAGCAGCCCCAGGTAAATAGGACCACTGCAGATTCTACAGACGGCTTTTTGCCAGATTCACTTCCCAAACGCCCCCAAAATGAGACTGCCCCAGTGGCTCCCGACCCCAAACCAGCCGCTGCAGTTGATCCTTTAGAAGCACCAGAATCATTGCCAGAAGAGCCCGTTACCGCGCCTCCTGTGGTCGATCCCACGGCAGCCTTCGATACAGATCCTACACCAACCCCAGCTCCTACGCCTACTCCTACAGCTGTACCCGCTCCGGCCACCTCGCCGCGACGTACCACCGGCAGACGGGTCATAAAGAGAGATGCTCGACCTCCTTCAGGCGGATTGTCGGTCATGGATACCCTCAAAAACATTGAAAAGCAAGAAGGTGCTGTTCCTGAACAAACAGAAGTTCAAGACGGAGCTGCGCCAGATATCCCAGTTGTAGAAGGTGGACCCGCGGAGGTTTATTCTAAGAAAGCGCTGGAAACGGCCATCACCGAATATGCCAAAAGACGCGATGTGAAGACGGCTGTGCGCAGTCTGCTTCTGGGTCAGATGCCAAAGATTCTCGACAAGAACACCCTAGAGATGGAGGTGGACAACAACATCGAGATGGGGTATTTTAATGAGGAGCAACAGAAATTGGTCCCCTATCTGCGTACCAAACTTAAGAATGCACAGATTCGCTTTGAGGTTAAAATGGTAGAACGCGAGCAAACGCGTAAGCTGTATTTACCGGAGGAGAAATTCAAATACATGGCGGAAAAGAACCCGAATTTGGTGTACCTGCGTCAGAAAATCCAAACGGATCTCGAGTAATGCGCAGGGTCCTGCTCATAGCACTGGTGCTGTTTTCGTTCAACGCACAAGCCCAACTTGATTGGTGGAATCAAATACATAATTGGAACGGAGCGACGCCGTGGACGCAATACATGAAATATTCTCATGCGTATTTGGGCCCAAATGCCATTCCTATTCCAACCCTGCAGCGAAGTGAACGCAGCTATTTTAAGAGCAGCTCTCAGATGAGTCTCATCGAGGACGATAGCTTCTTGAGCTTGCACAACGAATTGCATTGGGACAGGGGCCACACACAGATTCATATTACGCATCAGAGCATAGAGTATTACCGCACCTCCATCGAACTGCGCGACTATCGCGTTTCGCGAGACGAAGACAGCGAAGGTGTGCTCGCTGGTGATGTGTTGATCGATATCAGCACCCGACTATGGGAAAAAGATCATGAAGCCCTGTGGTTTACGTTTCACACCAAAACGGCTGCTGGACCGCTGCCTCAAGCGCGGTTTACCGATGCCCCAGGTTATGCCTTTTTCTTTTCGCATCAGAAGAGCTTGGGCGACATAGGCCGCTGGACACCGACAATCACAACAGATGCCGGGTTCCAAGTCTACCAAACACACTGGGTCGATTACCCTCAGAACGATGGATTTCTCGGAAACATAGGACTCCAGCTTCAAAAGGACGAGACTATTCTGAGTGCCCGAGTGCGCTCTTTCACGGGATACTTTCAAGATGGGGATTGGCCACGATTACTGGAGTTGCAGTGGAACCATAATTTGTCTTTTGGCCAAACACAATTGGGCTATAGCCGTGGGCTGAACGATTATCCTTTCTCCTTCTTGACCGTCGGGCTCGTTTGTTGGTTAGATTAAAAACCGCAAACGCCACTTAAGTCGAGCAGGCACCTCTGCCCCTTCGGCTTTACGCAATGCTTCTTCCTTCCAACGCTTTTGCATGGCTTGATCGCCTCGCTTCTTGTAGGTGCGAGCTAACTCGTAGGCTTTGCGAACCTCATAGAGTGCATACTGAGCATCATTAATGTGGCCCAATTCTCTCGCCTTATCCACCGCTCGCATCACCTTATCCACATGCCCTTCGGCATCTGCCGTCATTCCGAAATCCAATCTGTATTTGGTCGTACAATGCGGAATCTTCATGGGCATCACACCCTTAGAGAGCAACGCCAGATAGGCGCCAACGTCCTCCTGCAACTCGCGATCTTCCTCCCAACGAAACGCCACAGTCGAACGCATAATCACCGTGCTCGGGACAATGGGATTGAAGGCCAAGAAATCTTCCACGGTTCGAACCTTTGGGCAAGCGCGCTCACGCATCCTCGCCCCAACATCCCCAGGACTCCATTCAAAAATGGGCGTGTAAAACCATTGCACCGTCGGGAATTTCTCCAAATAGCGCACCGCAATGCCCAATTTATTCGCGCCCCACACATCGTCCGCATCCAAAAACGCCCAAGCCTCCCCGGTCGCTTTGTCCATCCCCGCATTGCGCGCCGCGCCCAGACCTGCATTTGCCTGTTGCATTAACACCAGCGGCAGCACCTCCTGGTAGGTAAGTGCAATGTCCGCCGTATCATCGGTAGAACCGTCGTCCACCACGATGACTTCGTGCGGGGCGTGGTTCTGGGCTTGCACAGAATCCAACGCTTCGCGAAGTGTTGCCCCTGCATTATAGGCCGGTATGATGATGGAAATCTTCATTTAATGTGGGAAGAAGGTTTTAGGGAACAATTTAGCCGCTAATCGCTTGACCGGTTTTTTAAGGCCAAGGGCTTTGATTAAGCCGCCGATACTTTTGATCAGGGCGCTCTTGAAAAGGTACAATGAAAGGCCGGCGCGGTGGCGGCGGAAGGTGCGGTAGAGACGGAGGTTGTTACGGAGGATGTTGAAGGTCCAGCGCATGGAAAATACGTTGCCGGCCCACCACATGGCAACTTGGCCGCGGGCGGAGGACAGGATTTCCGTGGTGGTCCATTGTCGGTCTTCGAAAATTTGATACATGGCCAAAATTTCGTCGAAAGCTTCATAGCTGGCGATGGCACGGCTGCGTTGGGTTTGGGTATGGAACCGGAAAAAATTTCGAGGGGTGGCGAAGAAGATCAAATCGCCGAGTTGGAGTAGTTGGGCATAAAAAAGCCAATCTCCATTCAATCGCCAAGTCGTGGCGGGGGCCCCTACTTCGTCAAACGCACTCTTGCGCATCAACACCCCACTGGCGTTGGGGATGGTGTTCGAAAATACCAAGGTGCGTGCCACTTCTTCCTTGCCGGGGCAGGTGAAATCGCGGGACCATTTGGAAGCATCGCCGAAGATGAATCCGTAATCTTCCTTGAAATCGCGGAGGAATGTGCCGTGTTCGTCCACCATGTGGCTGTGGCTGTAGGCCAGGACGGCGCCGTCGTTGGATTCGAGGGCGTGTACGTGCAGGGCGAGCATATCTTGCGCGGCATAGTCATCGCTTTCGGCGATCCACAGGTATTTACCTTGGGCCCAATTCGCTCCTTTTTCCCATTGCGCGAATGGACTGCCGGAATTGGTCTCATTGAAAAGTGTGGTGATGCGCTCGTCTTTATCCGCCCATTGCTGCAGCACCTCTCGACTGTTGTCTGACGAGCAGTCGTCCATCAAGAGGACCTCGATGTTGGTATAGGTTTGGTTTAAAATGGATCCTATTCGCTCATCCAAAAATGCCGCGTGATTATAGTTCGGAACGATCACACTTACTAAGGGACCATCTGTGGGTAGCGCGGTCATTGGTATGGTTTGGCTCGTCCGAACTTGGGCCTTGTGACGGGCCTTGAAACCGAGAAGCTGGCCGGGTTTTACAGAAGCGAATTGGTACAAACTAAACCAGCTTTTTCGCTGAACAGCCTCCTCTGAGGAAACCAAATCTTCGTAGCGTACGGCGCGGTAATCCACCCCCATCGCCTTCAAAGTCGCGGAGGCTTGTGCATTATATGTGCGGTGCAGTTCGAGGGCTTTTGATGCATCGAGCTCGCTTTGCGCTTCGTCGCTTTTTTCCTGTCGACGGAGCAAACTGCTGACCACCGATGCTTCGTCGCGCAACACCCAAATGACTTTCGCCTCTGGGAAGCGCTTGAGCCACCAGGGCAAGGTGAGACATAGTCGCGGATCTTTGATGAGCCACGGCCCGTTGTAGCGCATCTTTTGGCGCCAAGTTTTCCCGCTTTTTACCTTAAGATGTGCCGCGTACAGATGCGTGGAATCAAGTTCTGGCTGAAAATTGGCCAGGGCCTGTTCAAGGCTATCGCCCGTGGGCGGCTGCCACCAATTCCCTCCTGCGGCCTCCAAGATTCTCTCGTTCAAGTCGACCGCATACAGCGGCTCTCTGTTGTGGTCGCAAATGGCCCCTGCATATACCCCCGCACTATTCAGCGCCTCAGCAACCATAGTCGTACCGCTGCGGTGCATGCCTAGAATTAAAACTGGGGGTTGTACTTTGCTTTTTAACACGTAATTTCGGGCCAATGTCGAATTCAAAGAAACTCGTTTTTATCCACATCCCAAAGACCGCAGGGACTTCCTTGCGATTATTGTTGGAGTCAAATTACCGTGAAGACGAGCGAATAGGCATCTATTCTCATGAAAATCTGGACCAAAGATTGGCCGAAGCCTTGGCCGATCCGAAGATCAAATGCATCTATGGCCACTTTCCACTGCGCCCCGTAGTGGTTGAATCTCAGGCGATGGTAATGACCTTGCTCCGCGAGCCCATCGCCCGCAGCATGAGCCATTACAACCACTACAGAAAACGCATGAACGAGAAGCATGAGAAGCTCATGGAAGGCATCCATACGCCTGAGGACTTCACGAGATTGGTGCAAAGCAACAACCGTCAAACGGCGTTTTTGAGTGGGTATTTAAATCAGCAAGAATTCTTGAAAGATCCGACAGTATTGGAGAAGGCGTTACAGAACTTTGACCGATTAGATGCTGTAGGCTTCACCGAACACTACGCCGCCTCCATCGCCTACTTTGGGGAGCTGCTGGATTGGAAAAACACTCAGGCGGAACACCACAATAAGGGCGGGAAGAAAACGGTGGAACCGGGAGCAGTTTGGGCGGAAATGAATGCCTACGACCTGCCCCTCTATGCCGCCGCGGTGGAGCGATTTGCACCTACGCTAAAAGCCTACGAAGGGCGTGCCCCTCGCATTCCGACCCCACCACTAAAAACTAGGATTGCAAACTATTTACGAGCCCTGAGCTCGAAATTCTGACCGAGGTAAACTTTTCGTACTTGTTCGTCTTCTGCTAACTCTTCCGCAGTACCACTTTTTAAAATTTGCCCCTCAAACATTAAATACGCGCGGTCCGTAATAGCCAGAGTTTCTTGAACATTGTGATCGGTGATCAAAATTCCAATATTCTTTTGTTTAAGACTTTCCACGATGCTTTGAATATCCTCAACAGCAATGGGGTCCACTCCTGCAAATGGTTCGTCTAACAAGATAAACATAGGCTTTGTCGCTAAGGCCCTGGCTATTTCAGTACGACGACGCTCTCCACCGCTTAACAAATCACCCCTTGTATGTCTAACATGCTGCAAACCAAATTCATCGAGCAATTCTTCCAAACGGTCTAACTGTTCTTGTTTTTTCATGGAAGTCATTTCGAGTACTCCTTTGATATTGTCTTCCACGCTTAACTTTCGAAATACAGAAGCTTCTTGCGCCAAGTATCCAATACCCATCTGTGCTCGCTTGTACATGGGCAACCTTTCTATAGGAACATCATCTAAAAGAACACTGCCGCTGAAGGGACGTATGAGACCTACTATCGTGTAAAAACTGGTTGTTTTTCCGGCTCCATTAGGCCCGAGAAGTCCAACAATTTCACCTTGACGAACTTCAAAGCTAACATCGTTTACCACAGTCCTTGAGCGGTATCTCTTGACAATATTTCTTGCTTCTAGCTTCACTCGTTTGCAGCTTTTGCCTTTTTAATGACTCTTCGACTGATAAAAATACTTAACTGATACAGAAGCACAACAGGAACGGTTACTAAAACTTGAGAAGTAATATCCGGAGGGGTGATAATTGCACTAATAGAAAGAATTATGACAATAGCATGTCGGCGATATTTCTTCAATAAATCTGGAGTGACAATACTTAACCTAGAAAGAAAGTAGACCACAATAGGCAACTGAAATAACAACCCAGTTGCCAAGGTCACCGAACTTATTAGATTGATATAATTACTCATATCGATCATATTCGCTATTTCTGCACTCAATTGATAAGTTCCGAGAAACTGGATGCTCAATGGACTGATGATGTAATAACCAAACAAAACCCCAGAAAGGAATAGTAAAGTGGTAAAGAATATGACTCCTCGGCTACTTTTCTTCTCATTTTGACGCAGTCCGGGCTGAATGAATCTCCAAATTTCCCAGAAAACATATGGAAAAGCGAGAATCAACCCAGAGACGAAACTCATCCAGAGGTGCATCTGAAACTGGCCGGCCATTTTAGTATTCATGACTTGTATTGGGACTTCTTCAAAACAAAAAACACTACCGCCCATCAATCCTGAAAGCCAGCAAAAGAACCTATAGGTGGGGAAATCCGGCTCTTTTACGGCCAGAAATATTTCATCGAATATGGGTAATAAAAAAGCTAAGACTGCAAATAATAAGACGGCCACGACAGAGCGCATCAAATGCCAACGGAGCTCACCGAGATGCTCTAGGAAGCTCATGCTATTTTTATCTTTTTGCTTGCTCATAAAAAAATTGGTGTCAAAAATCCGAAAAACAATCTTTAGAACCTTCGAAAACCTTTGAAAAATCCTTTATCTTAAAGAACCAAAGTACAAGCAGCATGTCTACCAATTGGGAGCATCAACTCAAACACCATTTTGGCTTTTCGGATTTTAAAGGTAACCAGCTTGCGATTATAGAAAGTATAAGCAGCGGCAAGGATACCTTTGTAATCATGCCTACAGGGGGCGGGAAGAGCCTCTGTTATCAACTACCTTCACTCGCAGCAGAAGGAACGGCTATAGTGGTAAGTCCACTCATCGCCTTAATGAAGAATCAAGTGGACGCCATTCGCGGACACTCGGAGACAGATAGTGTAGCTCACGTCTTGAATAGTTCTTTAACCAAAAAAGAATTAGACCAAGTACATTATGATCTAAAAGCCGGAAAAACCAAGCTACTTTATGTAGCCCCAGAATCACTAAACAAAAATAGCAATATAGAGCTGCTCAAACAGATCGATATTAGTTTTTTTGCCATTGATGAAGCGCATTGTATTTCTGAATGGGGACACGATTTCCGTCCAGATTACCGCACCATCAAAGAGAGCATAAAAGCTTTGGGACGTAAGCCAATAATTGCCTTAACCGCCACGGCAACTCCGAAGGTACAAGCAGATATCATTAAGACTATGGGCATGGAGGACCCTGATGTTTATCTCAGTAGTTTCAACAGACCTAATTTATATTACGAAGTACGCCCAAAACGCGATATAGATCATGACATCATAAAACTTTTGAGTCAAAACAAAGGGAAAAGTTCGATCGTGTATTGTCTTTCTCGTCAGAAGGTAGAAGATTTAGCGGAACAACTTGTTGTCAATGGCATCAACGCACTCCCGTACCATGCTGGTCTAGAGGCAGCAAAACGTGTGAAGCACCAAGATGCCTTCCTAAACGAGGACTGTGATGTTATTGTAGCGACAATTGCCTTTGGGATGGGTATCGATAAACCTGATGTTCGTTTCGTTTTGCACTATGATATGCCGAAAAGCTTGGAAAGTTATTACCAAGAAACCGGTCGTGCAGGACGTGATGGCGGTGAAGGGAGCTGTATCACATACTTCGATATCAAAGACATCGAACGACTGGCGAAATTCTTAAGTAAGAAACCTGTCAGCGAACAAGAAATAGGCCGTCAATTACTTGAAGAGGCCACAGGATATGCAGAGGCTGCCATTTGTAGACGACGTGTGCTTCTTCACTATTTCGGTGAATCATTTCACGAAGATGATTGCGATAAAATGTGTGATAACTGTCGTCATCCTCGAGATAAGGTAGATGCTAGTCTTGAACTTTTAGACGTCATTTCATGCATCAATGAAACCCACGGTAAATTCAAAACCTCTGAAGTAATAAATATACTTAGAGGATCCATGACCGCTATTCTCTCGCAAAATAATGCAGATCAATTACAAAGCTGGAGCAAGCATAAAGACAAGACTGAAGCTCATCTTCGTGCGGTTATCCGCCAAGGAATCATACGCAATTATCTAGAAAAGAATATCGAATCATACGGCTCCGTTCAGGTCACTGAAAAAGGAAATGCTGGCAAACTCCCAAAAGCATTCAGAGTGAGAAAAGAATTGGATTATACCACTCTGAATAGTGGCGTCAATGATCAAAAAAAGGTAGTGGCCATGGATGAGGAGATGTTAAATATCCTCAAAGACTTGCGGAGAAAAATTGCAAAAACTAAAGGTGTACCACCATACGCGGTGTTTGCTGAAAACTCATTGAGCGAAATGGCCACCATATACCCATGTAGTTTAGATGAATTAAAAAACATTCAAGGAGTAGGAGAAGGAAAAGCAAAGAAGTTTGGACAACCTATAGTCGAGGCCATTGCAACCTATGTAGAAGAAAATAATATTGATCGCCCACAAGATATGGTCTTTAAAACTGTGGCAAATAAGAGTGCTCTCAAGGTTTATATCATACAAAGTACAGACCGTAAGCTTCCCCTCGATGATATAGCTGGTGCCAAAGGGCTTAAAATGGCGCAACTCATTGAAGAAATGGAGAGTATAGTATTTAGTGGCACCAAGATTAACTTCGATTATTATCTTGAGGATATAATGGACGAGGACAGCATAGATGAAGTATTCGACTTTTTGACGGAAGATTGTGAGGAGGGATCCATGCAAGAGCTTCTCGAAGAATTTGGAGAGGATTATGATGAGCAAGAACTTCAGCTCCTTCGCCTAAAATTCTTCTCGGATATTGCGAATTAAAAAAGCCCGCAGATGCGGGCTTTTTTAGTTTTGGAAGAAGAATTCTAGCTCTTTGGGGTTACTCTTTAAAGGTAAACCTGCGGTGACTTTACTGAATTCTAGAATACTCTGGATGGTTTTTTCAGACGCTCCCACGTCCAAGTTTTTGTAGGGTAAGGTTTTCGCCATATGACATATCTTTAATTACATATGAATAACGGCGCTTCTTCCCTCTTCGTATAACCCAGGAATATTTATTGCTCCAAACTAATATTGTGCTGTTCCATAAGTTTTTGAATATTGCTTATGGCATAACGCATCCGACCCAAAGCCGTATTAATGCTAACGCCCGTTTCTTCTGCGATATCCTTAAAGCTGTATTCACAAAATATCCGCAGATGTAAGACCTTCTTTTGCTCTTCGGGCAAGTAATCAATTAACCGGCGTAAATCTTCACTAATCTGCGCCTTTATCCAGTTTGCTTCCAGAGGAAGATCAGATTCACCATATGTATCAAAAACAGTGTATTCGCCCGTTGAACGAACCTCTTTTTTTCGAGATTCTCGTCGGAAGAAGTCGAGGGTCGTATTATTCGCAATTCGCAACGCCCAAGGCAAAAATTTCCCTTTCTCCTCGTAGTTTGATCTTCTTAGGGACTTTATTATTTTAATAAACGTCTCCTGGAATAAATCATCAGCGACATCCCTATCCTGTACTTTAGAAAAAATCTGTAGAAATATTCTTTTTTGGTGTCTGCGAATCAACACCTCTAAAGCACGCTCATTTCCACTACGGTAGAGTTCCACTAAAACGTGATCCTCGTTTTGACTTAACATCATAATATCAAAATTTTAGCGTAGCAGTCAGTCGATAAGCAATACTTTTTAATTGATTAATAAGGGCAATATAAAATATTCTTTCAAATACCGTTCCATATTTTACATCCTTTAACGGTTTTTCAGAATTATGTAAAGACGTACTTTTGTTGTTTACTGCTTTTTTCAAATGACCCCTACTATAGATATTATCCGCGCTGAAGTAAATAATCTGAAGCAAGTTTCGGTAAGTATTCCACGGAATCAATTAGTTGTAATTACCGGGGTCAGTGGATCAGGGAAATCGTCACTCGCATTTGACACTTTGTTCGCGGAAGGGCAAAGGCGTTATGTAGAGAGTTTGAGTGCTTATGCGCGTCAATTTCTTGGAAAATTGGATAAGCCAAAGGTTGAATCCATTAAAGGGATCCCACCTGCCGTCGCTATACAGCAAAAGGTCAGTAGCAGGAATCCCAGATCAACCGTAGGCACAACCACGGAGATTTACGATTACCTGAAGTTGCTCTTTGCTCGAGTGGGCCGCACTTACTCTCCTATTTCTGGGAAAGAAGTCAAAAGACATCAAGTCCAAGACGTGATCGCCCATCTCAACACCTTCGAAGAAGGAACGCGTTTCATGATCATTGCGCCGGTAACGTATAGCGACAGAACAGCTGAACAGCACCTGAATATCCTAGCACAACAAGGATTCTCTCGCATCCTCTACAGCGGCAAGGTAGAACGCATTGAAGACATTATACAACAGGGGACCTATAATGAAGAAATTATTCATTTAGTGGTTGATCGAGCAGTTGTTCGAACAGGTGATGAAGAAAACGAACACCGCCTGCAAGACTCTATTCAAACAGCTTTCTTTGAAGGACGAGGAGAATGCTGGATTGATTTCGCGAATGGCGAAGCTCCCTTGATCTTCAACAACCTCTTCGAACTTGACGGAATAAGCTTTACCGAACCTTCTACCGATCTGTTTAGCTTTAACAACCCCGTCGGGGCTTGTCCTTCGTGTGAAGGATTTGGGAGCATCATGGGCATTGACGAGGACCTAGTCATCACGAACCCACACCTTAGCGTATATGAAGGCGTTGTCGCACCATGGCACGGTGAAACCATGAAGCGCTGGAAAGAGAAATTTATCCTAGGTGCTGCGACACATAAATTTCCTATTCATAGGCCCTACATAGATTTAAGCAATGCTGAAAAGCGACTGCTTTGGGAAGGCGCTAAAGGAATCAAAGGAATTAACGATTTCTTTAAACACCTGGAAAGTAAGAGCTATAAAATTCAATTCCGCGTGATGCTAAGCCGTTACCGCGGAAGAACTAAATGTCCAACATGTAAAGGAAAAAGATTACGACCGGAATCGGGCTATGTGAGAATTAACAACACCGCTATTGAATCCTTGGTAGAAATGCCGCTGAATAAGCTACAAGAATGGTTCGAAGGTTTAGTATTGAGCGAACAAGATGCCGCAATAGCAAAGCGTTTGTTGGTAGAAATTAAAAGCCGGCTGGGATTCCTAATAGATGTTGGTCTACCCTATCTCACCTTAAATCGGATCAGCAGTACCCTAAGTGGTGGTGAAAGTCAGCGTATTCAATTGGCCACTTCCCTTGGATCCTCACTAGTAGGTTCGTTGTATATAATGGATGAACCAAGCATAGGGTTACATGCAAAAGATGCATTGCAATTAATAAAAGTAATCAATGCACTACGCGATAAGGGGAATACGGTAGTAGTGGTAGAACACGAAGAAGCATTTATGCATGCGGCCGATTACCTTATCGATGTAGGCCCAGCAGCAGGCAATCTTGGCGGACAAGTGGTAGCGGCAGGTACATCTAAAGAGGTCCTTTCGAATCCTAATTCACTAACTGCGCAATATTTGAATGGCAGCAAAAGTATAATAAGCCCTTTGGTCACAAGAACCGCAAAAAAGTGGATTGAAATTAAGGGTGCTCGACACCATAACCTCAAGGGCTTTGATGTTCAGTTCCCTTTGGGCGTATTCAGTGTAGTTGCCGGAGTTAGTGGATCTGGTAAAAGTACTCTTATAAAGAAGATTCTATTTCCTGCCTTAAAAAAACACTTTCATGAAGTGAGCGAGCGCCCCGGTATTCACAAGGAGCTTTGCGGGGATTTAGAAAGTATTGATCAAGTCGAATTGGTT
The DNA here is from genome assembly GCA_964216615.1 of Schleiferiaceae bacterium. Taxonomy (GTDB): domain Bacteria; phylum Bacteroidota; class Bacteroidia; order Flavobacteriales; family Schleiferiaceae; genus UBA10364. Next base: position 71,442 of record CAXPFQ010000043.1, on the reverse strand, counting down.
GATCAAAACCCTATTGGAAAATCCAGCCGATCAAACCCAATTACCTATTTAAAGGCCTACGATGATATTAGAAATTTGTATGCCTCTACAGAGTTGGCGAAGATTAGAGGGTATAAGGCGAAACACTTCAGCTTCAATACAGATGGTGGACGCTGTGACGCCTGTCAAGGAGAAGGGGAAGTGACTATAGAAATGCAATTTATGGCTGATGTCCACCTACCCTGTGAAACGTGTTCTGGGAAGCGATTCAAAGCTGAAATCCTCGAGATTACCTTCAAGGACAAGAACATTGCAGACATACTCGAAAGTACCATTGATGAAGCCATCGACTTCTTTAAGACCCACAAGCAAAACAAGATTGTCAAGAAATTACAACCTCTACAAGACGTAGGATTAGGTTATGCACAGGTGGGGCAAAGTAGCTCTACTTTGAGTGGGGGTGAAGCGCAACGTGTAAAACTGGCATTCTTTCTGTCTAAAGGCGAAAAAGCCGGACAAACGCTATTCTTGTTTGATGAACCGACTACTGGTTTACACTTTGATGATGTAAATAAATTGTTGAAGGCCTTTGACGCTTTAGTTGAGATGGGGCACTCCGTTCTGGTCATCGAACATGATCTTGATGTAATAGCTAGAGCGGATTATCTTATTGAGATAGGTCCAGAAGGTGGGGATCTAGGAGGACATTTACTCTTTGCTGGTAAGCCGAAGGATATTGAAAAAATTCCAGGCAGTCCAACAGCAACTGCATTAGCAAATCATCTTAAGGTATCAAATGAGACGAGAGAAAGCGTCTTAAAATAGTATTTAATACTTAAAGTAGGTTTTCGAGTCTATTCTGAGTATTTACGAAGATTTTATTCAAAAATCGTCCTTATCTTTACAGCCTACCTTTTTGGGTAGCTTAGGTTTATTGGTTTGGTGTACGGCTCGCTCTGCGAGCCGTACTTCTTTAGCCTCGGTTCGACTTCCAGTGGTACATTAAAATAGCCGCTGCCACACTCACATTCAAGCTATCTACAACTTCACTTTCCATTGGAATAATGGTATTGACATAACCTTGATCTAGCCAGTTGGAGCTTAAACCGTCGCTTTCTGCACCAAGGACAATGGCAGACTTTTCAGGCCAATGTATATCAAACATGGAAACTGAATCTGTATGCATGTGCGTTATATAAATCTGAAAGCCATGCTGCTTAAGCAACGCTTGTACCTCATGACTTTTACATAAAACAGTAGGCACCTCAAAAATAGCACCGGTGGCATTTCTCATTACATTAGGGCCGTAAAGGTCTAGAGCCGCCTCCGTAAAAAAAACAGCCGCCATTCCCGCAGCCTTTGCGGTGCGAAGAATAGCCCCCGCATTCCCCGGTTTTTCTATACCCTCTACCACTAAAACACCTTGTGCCTTACTTAATGTTGCACCCAGTTCATCCATTTCCCAATGGCGCTGTTTAAATACCGCAACGTGAGCCTCGGTGCTATTTCGATAAGCAATTTTTTCAAAGACTTTAGAGCCGGCGATATAATGTCGCTCGAAGGAATCCATCCAGCGGGATGGTGTAAGATCTTGTTTCGACCATAATTCTAGCCCATCCCAGCCTGCAGCTAGGGCGCGCTGAATCTCACGAGAACCCTCGACTAGGCATAAACCGCTCTTCTTGCGCGCTCGGGCCTTTGTCAATAATTGGACAATCTCCTTTACTTTTGGATTCGAGGGGCTTGTGATTAAATCTTTCATAAATGGGCAAAAAGGATAAACCAAAGAAAATCAATTTAGAGGAATTAGGAGGCTTTGTTTTTAGTACAAATCCAGATTTCGAACCACCTACAGATGAAACCGAATGGTCAGCAGATCCATCGGAACAATTGCTTTATTGTCATTTCGAAAAGAAAGGCAGGGGCGGAAAGCAAGTGGTTATTATCAAGGGATTTGATGGACCCGAAGAAAAACTCAAAGACTTAGCAAAAGTCTTAAGACAACACTGCGGTGTAGGCGGATCGGCAAAAAACGGCCAAATTTTACTCCAAGGCAATGTGCGCGACAAGGCCATGGATAAGCTAAATTTATTGGGATATTCCACCAAAAGAATAGGCGGATAAATGCGTATTTATACTTAATTTATTCCGTTCGAAGCGAAGTGTGCTTTGGATGAATCGTGTCTCTTATGAGACTCAGAATCTTTGTGCTAAAGCACGTTCATAGGCCAACTCGTACTTTGGCACAATAGATTCTATGCCGAATTCCTTCGCTCGTTCGAATGCATTTGTTTTAAAAACCATCAGTTTTTCGGGATCATTTAAAATCTCGATGCCATGTGCTACCATAGATGTTATATCACCTACCGGTGATAAATAGCCAGTTTCTCCATGTACGTTTACCTCTGGAATACCGCCTGAATTAGTTGAAAGCACCGGAACTCTTGCCGCCATAGCCTCGAGCGCCACAAGACCAAAGCTCTCCGATTCTGAAGTAAGCAAAAAGAGATCACTCATACAGAGTAATCGGCGAACCTCATTAGTCTTACCAAAGAATTTCACGGCGTCTGTGAGGCCAAGTTCGCGAACTTGTTGTTCTGCTTTTTCCCTTTCTGGACCGTCGCCGATCATCAACAATACCGCGTTAACTTGCGCACGAATGCCTGCAAATACACTGATTACATCTTGAATACGCTTCACCTTACGCATGTTGGAAATATGCGTGATAATTCTTTCTCCATTCGGCGCAATCTGCGCTCTTCTACAATTTTTATCGCCGCGATACAGTTCGATATCAATAAAATTTGGGATGACTTCAACCTCTTTTTTTATTTCAAAGGATTCAAGGGTATCCCGTTTTAAGCTCTCACTCACACAAGTAACGACATCGCTTTTATTAATGCTGAAATTTACTGCAGGTTTATAGGACGGATTCTTTCCTACCAAGGTAATATCTGTGCCATGAAGAGTTGTAACTATGGGCACGTACTTATTGTGTTCGTCCAGTAGGATTTTTTTCGCCATGTATGCAGCATAAGCATGTGGAATAGCGTAATGAACATGCAGAATATCCAATCCCTCATTGATCACGGTATCCACCATTTTAGAGCTTAGTGCAAGTTCATAAGGCTGGTATTCGAACAGTGGATAGTCATGAACATTGACCTCATGATAGAATATGTTTTGCTCAAGTGTATCTAGGCGTACCGGCTGACTGTAGGTTATGAAATGAACTTCATGTCCTTTCTTGGCCATTTGAATACCTAATTCTGTCGCAACTACGCCGGACCCACCATAGGTAGGATAACATACTACACCGATTTTCATTGAAGCTAGGGAGTTATTTCAAAGCATCATAAAGATAACCTTGAATATTTGTTCGGACGTCTAAGGTACTGAGTTTCCAATTCTCTGCGTCCGGATACGTACGATTACTCAAAAAGATATATAACAACTCCTCTTTTGGATCCATCCAAACCATCGTTCCCGTGAATCCAGTATGGCCAAAACTCAGTTCTGAAACACAAGTACAACTTGGACCTGGACCATCTTCGAGTTGTCTCTTGTCGAACCCTAAGCCCCTGCGATTACCCAATTCACAAAATGCGCAATCACTGAATTTCTCGATGGTACTTGTTTGTAAATATCGAATACCGCCGTAGTAACCTCCGTTCAAGTACATCTGCATCATTTTAGCTAAATCATTTGCATTGGTAAATAAACCCGCATGACCTGCCACACCTCCTATCATGGCTGCCCCCATATCATGCACGTTTCCATGTACCGTTGCATGTCTCCAATAACTATCGACCTCAGTGGGGACTATGTCTTTCAATTCAAATCCTTTTTCAAGCGGATTGTAGGTAAGTCTGGTTGCTCCAAGAGAAGAATAAAAAGTATTTGTTAGCCATAAATCTAATGGCTCATTAAACCTATCCTCAAGCATTTCTTGAAATAAATAGTAACCTAAGTCTGAATAACGATATTCGGCCGCTTTCATCTCACTATTTGCCAGGATAGAAAACATGGTGTCTTGGATTGACTCCCGGATGAACATGCCTTCTTGAATTCTCGTAAATCCAGATTTGAATGCATCACTATACCAGTAATGCTTAGTACTGTCGTTGCTTATGGTTTTTGTGTAAAAAGGAATCCAAGCAGGCAGACCACTTTGATGGGCCAGAACATCTTCAAATACGAGGTGCTCTTTTCCAGAACCATCTAATCGTCGGGTATGATTTCCTAAGGTTGTTTCTAAAAGCAGCGGTTGTTTCTCATACCACTTCATTATTCCTGGTAAGGTAGCCGTGATTTTAGTTACAGAGGCGATATCATAAAGATCCGTCCAACGGACTGGATTAATTTCATCATAGGTGTGCCATCCAAAAGATTTATCATAGATCACCATGCCGTGTCGAGCTACTAAGACCTGGGCACCAGGGGTAGCACCAACAGCGATTGCGTGCTCTACAGTAGAATCGATACGGTTTAAAGGCCCCGAATCAAGGCCTACTTCGAAAGGGATGCCGTACTTTAAACGCATCAATTCCTCAGTTCGTACGCCATCACCGGCCTTCCCCCACTGGTTCAAATCCACGGGCAAGGAACCCTTGGTCTCGCGGGCACCAAACAAGAACTGAGGCGCCAATAGTTGGGCATATTCATCGTTCTCATACATGATCAACACTCGAACATTTTGTCCCAGATTGGGGTAGGTCAACACCCCATAGGGATTGGCAAAATGCACAATGTAAGTGGGCTTACCGGTGGCAGCCAATCGCTCCAGTAGCTCATTCTCATAAGCTTCGAGTTTATAGCGGCGCCATGGATTCTTTGTATTTTGATGAAAGGTCACCACGAAGGCATCTTGATATGCCATTTCACCATCATCCACATCAACACCGTGATGGTGAGACATACCTACATACCTATCCAAATATTCTTTCACCGTTGTGGCCGATTCGAAATCACCCAAAGCAATGTGCAAGAAGTTTTGCTCGACATTTTTTATGGGGAATGTAGCCGTGCCACGCTCTAACAATGTCGCCGCATTTCGAATGAGGTTGAACGACACTCTTTGGTTCAAATCTTCTCTTTCAATCGAACCGTGGTCTAAGGTTAGTAATGTTGGATCAGCCGACTTTTGAGCCTCGAGCCAATCCGCATACGCCCTGCAATTTGATTTTGCCATCAAGATTCTACGCACGCGCTCGTCCAAGGATTGGATAGAAATTTTATCCGTGGCTAAGGCATCTTGGAAGGCTTTGGTGGCCTTTGGCACGTCCATGGGAAAGAGTAAAATATCATTACCCGCGGCAAATGCTGCCAACTCAAGTTCCCCTGGAGGCGCAAAGGCCGCAGCGCCCTTCATGTTCAACGCGTCGGTAATAATGAGGCCTTCATATCCCCATTGATCTCTTAAAATCTCTTGTATGACCTTGCGTGAAAGACTCGTGGGTTTTCCAGAGGGCTCTAGGGAAGGGATATTCAAATGGGCAATCATAATAGCCCCAACACCCGCATCAACAGCCCCCTTAAACGGAACCCACTCTACCTCCATAAGTTCACTGAGGGTGCGGTCAACTTTCGGCAAGGTTTTATGGCTGTCCTGATGGGTATCGCCGTGGCCTGGAAAATGCTTTCCACAAGCGAGCACGCCATTCTCTTGAATCCCTTTGATTACAGCTGTCCCCATCGCATTAACTAAATCTGGATCAGAACCAAAGGATCGCGCGCCAATAATAGGATTGTTTGAATTCGTATTGACGTCGAGCACTGGTGAGAAACTCATATGTACGCCAACGGCATTACATTCATCTGCTAATACATGTCCCAAATCATAGGCATCCATCGTTCCGCCGGCTGCACCAACGGTAAGTGAGGTTGGGAACTTATAAGTGCTATCCAAGCGCATGGCCTGTCCCCATTCCGCATCTTGCCCTACGAGCAAGGGAGAGGACGCCGCACTTTGAAGACGATGCAGCAGTTTCGTTTGACGTTCAGGTCCGCCTTGCATCACGATAACACCTCCAATGTGGTAATCGCGGACCAATTTTTCTAATTCCCCTTGATGGGCTTCACCTTTGTTGCTGTATGCAGCGACCATGAATAATTGCCCAATTTTCTCATCTATAGACATTGCGGACAACGCGGAGTCGACATTAAATGATTGTGCATTAAGCCCTTTACCCGTTAACAAAGCGAACAATAGGACGGTAATAGCAGATGTGAGAAAGCGTGCTTGCATAGGTAGATAATGTGCTTAGGGGTTCTTACCTTTGAGAGTAGAATATAGAAAGATATGGGATTCTTTGAACGACGCAAACCTCGTGGTTTTCAACACCAACCAAGATTTCATGATGAGCGACAAGAACGACTTCGTATCTTAGAAAGAAATGAGCGCATCGACGAAATTCCCTTTCAAAACAAAGAGAAATACCGCGATCGTATTAGAGAGAATTGGGACTTGCGTAGAAAACGGAGTGCTGGTGCAAGTGAAGGATTTGCAAGACGCCTAGTAATTAGCTTTTTAGCGCTCACTGTGCTTCTGGCCCTTGCAGTATATTACTTAGGATGAGTTCAATAATTGCTGTTTTATCAGACCATGTGGCTAATCAAATCGCCGCAGGGGAAGTTGTTCAACGCCCTGCCTCAGTGGTTAAAGAATTACTCGAAAACAGTATAGACGCTGGTGCCACAAAAATCACCCTTCAACTAGAAGCATCAGGACGCACCCTAATATCTGTGACTGATGACGGGTGTGGTATGAGCAAGGAAGATACTGAACGTTGTTTTTTACGCCACGCAACAAGTAAGATCAAAATCGCCGAAGACCTTTTCAATCTGCATACCAGAGGATTCCGTGGGGAAGCCATGGCCTCCATTGCTGCCGTTTCACATACTCTCCTGCGTTCCAACACAGCAAATGAAAGCCTAGGGCTAGAGATTAAATTAGAAGGAGGAAGCATTGTGGCTAAGAACCCATATCCCTGTGCTAAGGGAACCCATGTGGCCGTGAAAAACCTATTTTACAACGTTCCCGCACGTCGGAAATTCCTGAAAAACGATCGCATCGAACTCCGTCATTGCGTCGATGAATTCCACCGAGTCGCCTTGGTCCACACTTCTATAGAGTGGATCATGAAAAGTGACGGTAACACGCTGTTTCATCTTAAACCTGAACCGTTGCGCCGAAGAATTAACGGAATCTTCGGACGCAAATACGATGAACGACTGGTCCCTATTGACGAAGAAACAGAAGTAGTGAAGGTCAGTGGTTTCATTCTAAAGCCTGAATTTGCTAAAAAGAAGCGCGGAGAACAGTTCTTCTTTGTCAATGATAGATTCATCAAATCTCCTTACTTACATAATGCCCTTAGAGAAGCATTTGAGGAGGTGTTAACGGCCGAGCATCATCCGGGTTACTTCTTAAACCTTCAAGTTGATCCCAAAAGTATTGATGTGAATATTCATCCAACCAAAACTGAGGTCAAATTTGAGGACGAGCGCACCATATACGCAATTCTGCGCAGTGCTGCACGCCATGCTATTGGGCAATTTAATGTTGCTCCAGCAATAGATTTTGATGCAGAACAGAGCTTCAAAGTTCCACCGCTGCCTGAGGGCTCTCTGCCTAAACAGCCAAAAATCGAGGTAAATCCAAACTTTAATCCTTTTGAATCCACTAAATCTCATCCACCACGTCTAAGAACGGATGACCAACGATATGAACGCATTAAAAACGAGAAGTACCTCAACAGCCAACAAGCCTTCGATGCTCCAATGGAATGGCATATCGAAGACGCTTTACCTGTAGAACCTGTAAGTGGGAAAATCATCCGATGGGGAAAATTTGCAATAACAACACTCGGTAAAAAGGCATTAATCATAGACATAAAAGGTGCACGATTCAGAATATTGTATGACCAAATTTGGTCCAAACTCCAAGATGCCACTGTACCATCTCAACAAGTATTGTTTCCAAAAAGCATCAGTTTATCCTTGGCTGATCGAGCCTTATATCAAGAATATTTACAACAATTTGCCATAGCAGGATTTGATTTAGCACCTACCAAGACCGAAGGCGAGTACACTATTCAAGGGATCCCAATGATGCTCGACGTCGAACAAGCTGTTCCTACTTTAGAGTCTTTGTTCGAACATTTGACCCAACAAGAGGAACCTGGCGAAAACAAACTACTCAAGGCTATCGCCACGAACATTGCGAAAAATGCCGCAGCTTACCAGGATATAAGAACCGTAGAGGAACTCTATGTGTTAAGAGAACAACTATTGAGTAGTACTAACCCACAATACACTCCAAGCGGCAAAAAAATAATTGCTGAGTGGACCATAGATGATATCGAAAAAGCGCTATGATTGTTCAGAACAGATTTAACCTAATGCCCACTGTTGTAAAGAACTTGCTGATTATCAACGGCTTGTTTTTTTTAGGCATGTACAGTATCCAAACTACCTATGGTGTTGATGTTACGCGTTGGTTAGGCCTTTATTTCCCGTTGTCGGAAAATTTCTTACCACACCAGCTCATCACACACATGTTCATGCATGGGAATTTTGGACACATATTTTCAAATATGTTGATGCTGTGGTTTCTCGGCAGCGCCATGGAGAATTATTGGGGCCCTAAGCGATTTCTCATTTACTACATGTTAACCGGATTAGGCGCTAGTGCGCTTCATATTGGAGTAAATGCAATTGAATATATGAATATGACTTCTTCATACCTTTCAAGTGAGGACATCAATCTCATTCTTTCAGGAGATATTCAGGCGGGGAACTTATTCCAAGGAGCTAAGAAAATCGAGGATATTTGGATGATTGCAGAAGAATATTACAAATCACGTCAGCCTGAAGATTTTCAATTAATCAATTTATTCAAAACTCCAATGGTAGGTGCCTCCGGGGCTGTTTTTGGTGTACTCTTGGCTTTCGGAATGACCTTTCCAAATCAACTCATCTATCTAAATTTCCTATTTCCCATCAAGGCGAAATATTTTGTAATCGGTTATGGGTTATTCGAGCTTTACAATGGATTTATGGTAAGTAATAGTGGCATAGCTCATTTCGCCCACCTGGGGGGAATGCTTTTTGGATATATTTTGATTCGTAAGTGGAGACGCGAAAGGTATAGGTAATAAGCCTGAATAAAATTAAATGAGTGATTTGTTAGGTAAAATAAGGCACGATGCTTTTCGAGGGGACTATCTCACGAGGTTGCTGTATCTAAATACAGCATTTCTTATTTTCTATGGTATTTATAGGTTTATCTTAGGTCTTATACCTGAATCTGCAGATTTAGCCGCCAAATACATTGCTCTTTCGGCTGATCCATGGAATCTTGTTTTCAAGCCTTGGACGGTTTTGACATTCATGTTCACGCATTTTCATTTTGGTCATTTCATTCAGAATATGATCATTCTGTACTTTGCAGGCCGCATGTTCATGGAATACCTTGGGCAAAAGAGATTATTAGCACTGTACATATACAGCAGTCTCTTCAGCGCAATTCTATTTATTTCACTCTATCCAATTTTCAACGATTCTAGTCCAGATTCCATTCCTGTTTGGAATAATCATTTTCATGGAGCCAGTGCAGGGGCAATTTCTATTCTAGTGGCCAGCGCACTCTACTTACCTGATATGCCTGTAAGGTTATGGGGAGTATTCGAAATAAAATATTGGGTCATTGCTGCGGTTTTTGTGGTGTATGATTTTTTGTCACTGACAGTTTCAAATGGTAATTCTTTCAATCATTTTGCACACTTAGGAGGTGCTGTGGTGGCTTATTTCTTTATTCGCAGTATGCGAAATGGCCATGAATGGAATGTATATTTATTTCAGATCATTGATGCAGTAAGAAGCCTACTGTATAGAAGGGGCGGCAAAAAGAAAGGCTTTAAGTTCGGTGAGCGTAACTATACGCCTTATGAAGAGGTGAAAAGAAAAAAATCGACCTCCTCAACCATGGACACCTCTAAAATGGATGCCATCCTGGATAAGATTAAAGAAAATGGATACGACAGCTTGAGTAAAGAAGAAAAAGCATACTTGTTTAAAATTTCAAAGGACGAGTGAAAAAGCCTTCTTCGATTTTGCGAATAATAAATAATGTCCTTTTCTACACAACCATAATTGTTGGATTGATTTCGTTGCTGCCGGGTCATTGGCTACCTGGAGTAGGTGTACTAAACATTATTTTTCCTTTCCTAATCATTCCCCATTTCATTTTAGGTATTCTCAACATCATTTTTCAACCACGATTGCTGATCAAAAGTGCTATTGGAATAACCTTGTTATTTATTCCTTTAATGGCACAACTTCCACTTGCAACGCTTCCGCAACCAGGGGAAATCAAATGGAAAGTAGCTAGTTACAATGTTCAAGCCTTTTATCAAAAAAGCGGAGCAGCTTATGATATAGCCTCATGGACACAAGAGGAAGGCGTGGATATCCTCTGCACACAAGAGTTGAGACGATCCATGGCCAGTCCTATAGCTGAACATTATCCATTTAGAGTCTATGCTCCTAATGACAAGAAAATTGTTACCGCCATCTACTCAAAATATCCAATAGTGGACGATGGGCCGCTCATTTTTGAAGCGATGGAAAATGACTCTTTTGAGAAGTACAGCGCAGGCTTTGCAGATATTGCGTTCCCAAACGACACCATTCGCATCATAAATATTCACCTCAGCTCCACCGGTATTAAGGATAAGGATATGTCGATCGAACCTTCTCGTGAGGAATGGATCGAAAAAAGCCAATTCATGGCCAAGAAAATTGCTAGGTCTGACCCAGATCGAAGCAAACAAGGGGAAAATATTCTACAGTGGATCCGAAGTAGTCCACACCCTGTGGTACTAACCGGAGATTTTAATTCTGTACCGGGAGGATATTTATATGCAAGCTTATTATGGGAATTGGATGATCCCTATATATTTAGTGGATCTGGTTCTTGGGGTTCGTATTTAACACTACTAAAAAAAGGACTGCCTTTGAGGATAGATTGGACCCTAGTCGATGGGAACCTGCCTTATTCAGGACAATACCTCAGCGATGTAGCTTACAGCGACCACCGCCCATTAATCACGACATTCAGCGCTTTTCCAAACGAGCCTCAGTAAGGTTTAAGGCGTTAAGTGCATTCGATTGCACACCCTTAACGTGTTTTGGATATACACGTAATACCTCATCATAATAAAGTGGAACCAGGACCTGCTCCTGAACGAGATACTTGTCAGCCTTGCGTATTAGGTTACTCCTTTCGGACCCATGCGGTAAGGCTCTAATTTGCTCGTACATTACATCATAAATTGAATCACTATACAAGCTGTAATTTGGGCCATTTGGCGCCTTATATTCACTGTAAAACAACATTAAATAATTTTCAGCGTCGGGATAATCTGCAATCCAACTTGCCCTAAAGAATTCTAAAGTTCCAGCACTTTTCTCACTCCTTAAAGTAGCGGAGGGAACCACATTGATCTCAATAGGCCAGCCTAAACGAGCAAGCTCACCTTGAACATACTCGCAGAGGTCACGGTAATTTGCCACTGTCACTAAGGTGATTTTAGGCAATTCCAAAGTTGATAACAGTTCAGCTACTGAATCCGGCGCATACCCGGTCCCAATACTATCCTGATATTCCGGTAAACCATAGGGAATAATACCTCCTCGAGCAGGTATGCCGACACCATTGCGTAAAGAGGATATCATTTCTTCTCTATTTATTCCAGCATTGATGGCCCAGCGCAGTTCGTTCGGCAATCCTTTCTCGGCATTAAATATTAGATATTCAGTATTTAAAAATGGGGTTCGCTCTAAACGATGTTCTTTTGAATAATGTTCCTGTAATTCACCGGAACTGTTTAATAAGTCGTCTTTGAAACTTGGATCAAGATTCGGTAAAAAATCAAAGTTTCCACTTAGGTATTCCAAAAATGCGCTCTGCTGATCTGGTAAAAAAGAGATGCTAATTCCATCAAGATATGGAAGGGATTCACCAGCATTATCTTGCCTCCAATAAAATTCATTCTTATGGAGAATTAATTTTTCCCCGTAATGCCATACATGCATCTTAAAAGGGCCTGTTCCAATAGGTGCTGTTGCCACATCTTTTGATCCAAAAGGCATTACCCCACAATAAGGCATGGCCAAGAGTGATAAAAAAGAAGTGTTAGAATTGTTAAGTTCAATGATGACAGTCCCCGCGACACTTTCATAAATGTCTAATACATCATCCAGCACCCAGCTGCCGGGTGATGCCACGGAAGGGTCTTGCAACCGTTTCAAACTAAATACCACATCAGCCGGTCGGAGCGTATCACCATTGTGGAAGACCGCATCACGCAAGGAAAATTCATAAACACGGCCATTATCAGATACTGACCAATCCTCGGCTAGCGAAGGGCTAATTTCATTTTGATCATTTAAGCTAACTAAAGACTCAAAGATTTGTTGCACGGCCCAAATTGTACTCTTGTCTTTTGCGAAGGCAGGATCTAAAGTGGGAATACCTGTAGGCTCATTGTATCGAAATACCTTCTTATCATTTGATGTTTCATGATGGCATGAGACCAACATACTAAGCAATACGCATATAAAAAAGCCTCCAACAAAGGAGGCTTTTTGATTAGTCAAGCGTGATTTATGCATCAATGTTCGCATATTTTGCATTGCGCTCTATAAAGTCGCGACGAGGCGGGACATCATCCCCCATCAGCATGGAGAATACCCTATCGGCTTCTGCGCTATCATCAATAGTTACTTGCTTCAATATTCGCTCCTCTGGGTTCATTGTGGTATCCCAAAGTTGTTCGGCATTCATCTCTCCAAGACCTTTGTACCGTTGAATACCAATACCCGTGGCTGATTCTCCACCAAATTCCTGAGCAATCTGGTCACGCTGTTTATCATCCCAAGCATAAGCTTGCTTTGCCCCCTTCTTAACTAAATATAATGGTGGCGTCGCGATATACACATATCCTAATTCAACCAGTTCACGCATGTAGCGGAAGAAGAATGTTAAGATCAACGTTGAAATATGACTTCCATCGACATCAGCATCCGTCATAATAACAATCTTATGGTAACGGAGCTTTTCTAAATTCAAGGCTTTACTATCTTCTTCTGTTCCCACACTTACACCTAGTGCGGTATACATGTTCTTGATCTCCTCGTTTTCAAAGACTTTATGTGAAATGGCTTTCTCTACATTCAATATTTTACCACGGAGAGGCAGGATCGCCTGGAAATTCCGGTCACGACCTTGTTTGGCTGTCCCTCCAGCAGAATCACCCTCCACTAGAAAGATTTCACATACCTGGGGATCCGTTTCTGAGCAATCGCTCAACTTACCCGGTAATCCCATGGATGACATACTGCCCTTTCGCTGAACCATTTCGCGGGCTTTCTTCGCTGCAACACGAGCTTTAGCAGCTAATAAAACCTTTTGTACAATGACTTTAGCCTCATTAGGATGCTCCTCCAAGAAGTTGGTCAACATCTCCCCTACAAGCTTATCGACAGCACCGCTTACTTCTTTATTCCCAAGTTTGGTTTTGGTTTGACCTTCAAACTGCGGCTCCATGACCTTAACCGAAATCACTGCGGTCAATCCTTCACGAAAATCATCACCGGCTATTTCAACTTTCTCCTTGGCTAACAATCCACTTTCGTCCGCATATTTCTTCAATGTACGAGTCAATGCGCGACGGAAACCAGCTAAATGAGTACCGCCTTCGTGAGTGTTGATGTTATTGACGTAAGAGTGAATGTTTTCATTGTAGCTGGTATTGTAATGCATCGCCACTTCTACTGGAATGCCGTCTCGCTCACCTTCCATGCACATTACCTCAGGCATGATTACTTCACGGTTGCTGTCGATGTACTTCACAAAACCCGCTAAGCCGTCTTCGCTGAAAAAACGTTCGCCTAAAGGCTCGCCCTTTTCATCCACTTCACGAAGGTCTTTCAAAGTAATGGCAATTCCCTTGTTCAAGAAGGCTAATTCACGCATGCGCTTCGCAAGGATGTCATAATGGTATTCTGTTTCCTCGAAGATTTCGTGATCTGGCTTAAAGGTCACAATGGTACCCCGGTAATCTGTATTGCCTATTTCACGAGTAGGGTATTTTGCAACACCACGTGAAAACTCCACTTCATGTCTCTTACCTTCTCTATGAACTTCGGCATGTAGCATCGAAGAAAGTGCGTTAACACAACTCACGCCCACACCATGTAACCCTCCAGATACTTTGTACGAATCTTTATCAAATTTTCCCCCAGCGTGGAGAACAGTCATCACTACCTCCAGTGTCGAACGCCCATCTTTGGGGTGCATGTCTGTCGGGATCCCGCGACCATCATCTTTTACAGTGATACTGTTATCTTCATTTATGGTCACATAAATGTCCTTTGCATGACCGGCTAATGCCTCATCGATTGAGTTATCAACTACCTCATAAACAAGGTGGTGTAACCCTTTGAGACCAATGTCTCCGATGTACATGGCGGGGCGCTTTCGAACGGCCTCTAATCCCTCAAGAATCTGAATGGAACCACCGTCGTAATTCTTCTGTTGTTCACTCATAAAAATCAGTGCGTAAATTGGCTTAATGCTAACTTAACAAAGATAACTTTTAGGCACCCAAAAAGCGACAAAAGGGGCCTCAGCCCCTCTTTCAGTTACCAACAAGGTTATCAACATTTTCGGGTAATCGCGGGGATTTTGAAGTTTTAAAATTGATAACTCAGAACGAATAACCCTCGGGTTCTTCTGACCTCATATCCACTCCACATTTGATAACGTTGATTCAATAAGTTGTAAGCGCGTAGGCTTACCCCTAAATTTTCATTAATAGTGTATCCTAACTCTAGACTTAGGTCCATATAATCTTCTAAATTATATATCCCCTTTTCGGAGCTTCCGGCATATCTTCCTCCAACATACTTGAAATTTGATACCAGATGTACATCACCTTTATCCACACGCAGCATTGCACCCAGCACTCGAGCTTCGGCACCTATGAACTCATCAGTCCCTGAAAATGCATTCAGTTCGGTATAAACGCTCGAAGTAAATACGTCCATGGGTAGGTTAAGTTCTGCCCGAATACGCGATCGAGTATAATTGGCATAACCCACTGTCAGAGCCGCCCTATCTGAAATAGTAGATGTGGTGCTATCACGTTCAAATTGCACATCATTCATGATAAAAGCCAATGAACCTTCGACACGATATTGCAGCTTGCCTGCTAAAGCTCCTTGCATCCCCACATAGCCTCTATTTTCGCCGGTCAATGCTAAACTTTGGTCGCCTGAGATTACCGGTACATTGTTGAGCAACGAGTTTAATGTTTGCTGTTCAGCACGGCCGTCCCAACCCCCATAAACTGCTAAGATTCTTTTAAGCACCTCTGCTTGCAAATTAATGTTTGGGAAGATGTAGTAGGTACCCTCTGAAGTTGTAGCTTCATTGTTGATGGTTCCAGCGAAAGTGAGCCCAAACTGGTAATTCAACATACCGTTCTTTCCCTGAGTTTGTGGACTAAAGTAAAAGTGATGGTATTGATTCGTACGTGGTTCATAGACCATTTCTGTCAAAGAATACTGACCAAATTGGTACCCTACATCCATGTTAATTTGTACTTCATCCGCATAGACTTCAATTCTATGTGCCGTTTTAGCTAAATGCTCATGCGCTCCAATACCAGCATTGGTGAATTGATAAGATACACCTCCGCTTCTGTATGCCGCAAGCACCTTGGAAGTTGGATTTGTAGTTCGTAGCCATTGTTGGCTCAATCCTGCACTTAAGTTCCAATCATGAGGTGTAGGCGACTGATACCAAGCACCTGCAGAATCCAGAATACCATAATAGCTGATGTAATTTGCATCGAGGATAACTTGGGTTTTAAAATTATAATTCTTTGTTGCACGCTGAAAATCTGTGAGAATAGAGTTCTCGTACAAGGGCTGCAATGCATAAGCGGTTTGAAGCACCCCAGACCTGGCACCTTCATGGTGTGCCTTTACACCCCACACGTTTTTTCTTGAGCGTGGTGAAGAGAAAATGATATCCGCGTAAGAACTACTGTACATCCCTCCACCAAGACTTACTCGCTGAGTAGGTAACTTAGGAAGCTTTACGCGTCCTATTTTCATTGCAGGAATTGGGTCCGGTCGAAAATCGATAACCATTCCCCTTGGCTGAATTCTAACTTCAACCGGTAATTTTTCGGAAGTAGTGTCGAGAAACGATGGTTGCTCGGATATTTTATGCGCCGATCGAACTTGTGCTTTATAATCTTCAACAACGCGGATTTCTAGGCTATTTACATCGTCTCCTTGTTCTTCTTGAGCCCATAAGCTCAGAGGAACAAAGAAAATTGCAGTGTACAGAATCTTTTTCATTATGCTCTATGGGTTTCTCTTAATCCAATTCTTCGTATTCCTCGGCATTTGCCTCATTTACTCTCAACGAGTCTGAAACGTCTTCTTGAATATTTTCGACCGTGCGCTGGCGGGAAAGTTGCGCTTTGAATTCAAGCGCCTCTGAAACAGCATCTTCAGTGGCATTTTCTATGATATAATCTAAGGTGTAGTTGGCTTGGAAATCGTCCTGAAGTCCAGCATAATTCTTTGCCATCAACAAAAGAATTTTCCACCGCCACTGCGTATAGGTTGGTAAATTGTCAATTATCCAGAATACTCGTTCATTGGACGTTTCAAAATTAGATTGCACATGGTCAAACTGTGCGAGATAAAAGTTAGATTCAACCTGTGCCTCACCCTGAATCTTTTCGGCAATTTCAGTGTAATACATTTTTGCACTGGTACTATCCGCAAGTTGCATTGCGCTTCGCGCTGCATTTAATAAAGCTTCCGATCGCCATTCTGACGGTAATCCTTCATCCTGTAAGAGACTTTCAGAGTATTGCAAGACTACCGGTACTTTGTGCAGCGCTTTTGCACATCTCATCAAACCTAATCTAGCTCTCCTGCCTTCATCAGCATTACCCACTAAACCTAAGACTTGTTGGTAATAATAGAACGCCTTATCAAAGTCCTGTCGAGCATAATATAAACTCGCTAACCTCTCGACCGTTTGTTTTCTAAAACTAAGCTCACCAGAAGAGGCAACGAATTCATAACCCTTCAAAGCAACCTCATCGTCTCCTTGTATAAAGGCACACTCTGCAGCATAATAGTTCGCAGGAACTCTGAAAATACCATCCGGAAACTTTATCAGGTATTCTAACATTCCTTTTTGGGCTCCCTGGTAATCTGCAAAACTGTAGCGATCAAATGCTGCATTATACATCGTCGAATCTAACGCACCTTGCCCAATATTGGTTCCCGTTAATGATTGAATCCAGTCTACATACTCGGATAACCGTTCTAATTCTGAATATTGAATCTTGGCTAATCCTAGAGCTTCTTTGCTCTCAGGGGTGTTGGGGTAGTCCTCAACAACCGAGGTAAAAGCATTTAATGCCTCTTCTCCTTTATTTTGAGCCCTGTAAATAAGTCCTAAGGCAATTTTGGCATTCTTGATGAAACGAGATTTCGGGTAGTCCTTCGTGAACTGGGTGAAAATCTGCTCTGCCTTCTTCGTATTTCCCAATCTCATGTAGGTTTCACCTAGTTCAAAATAGGCATCAGTGGTATATACTGATTTAGCGAAATGAGCCACCAGCGCTTCCAAGGCCTCGACCTTCTTCGCAGGCTCATCTACTAACCCAAAGCATAATGCGCGTTGGAAATAGGCATAATCGGCGTCTACTGGGGCATGACTTAAGTACAGGTTGTAGTTTTTAATCGCATTATCATATTGGGCCGTCATAAAGTATGAATCTGCCAATCGAAGTGCTGCATCAATAGAAAGTTTACTCCCTTGCCTTGATCTCTTCAGAAACAGACTAAAATTTGTAGCTGCATTTTTATAATCTTCTTTACTGAAATAAGTATATCCCTTATTGTACAGACTTCTTTTATATTCACCCAACATGGTAGATCCTGGCGTTGCTTCAAATGCATCTAACGCTTTGAGGGCGCTGTTATAATCTTTGTTTCTATAGTGAATTTCAGCCAGCCAATAATGAGCTAAAGCAGTGTATACGTTGTTTAAGGGATACTCTAATGATTTTTCAAAATGTCGTTGCGCCGCAGGGTATTGAATGGCATTAAAATGTTGTACCCCTCTGAAATAAGCTACCTTTTGGTAAGCCCCCTGCATAGTTGGTTGCTCTAGACCTGCTGCCGAAATAGCCTTGAGCGCACGCTCGTAATCTTTCGAGTTGAGGTATAAACTAGCTAAGTACTCATTTGCTTGTGTCCGATATTTACTCGTAGGATAGCGCTCTAAAAATGTTTGGAAAATATCCAAGGGTTGCTCAAAAGGTGTGCTACTATCATAGGCAAGCTTTGCATAATTGAAATACGCATCCTCACGGATAACATCATCGCTACCACTCTCACTCGCCGTGAAAAATGCGTTTTGAGCCTCAGTTTTCTTCCCAGTTTTTAGATAGCAATCTGCCAAATGGTAATATGCACTTTGTGCCATATCATCACCGCGGCTATGGATTTTATTGAAACTCTGGATAGCTTCCTCGTAACTTCCGGTCTTGTACAAAACAAATCCCAGCTTATAATGGTCGTCATCGCCGAGTTGACCGCCAAGATCCTGGTGTTTCTCCAGGTATTCCGCACTTTTAGCCCATTCCTTTTTCTGATAGTAGCCCTCGCCGATGAGTTTAGCTATTTCCGCTGCACGGCTTTCAACTGCCTGACCTAAAAGCATTTCACCAACACGCAACAGCTCATCTATATCGCCAGTTTGGTAATAAATCTGACTTAAGTAATAAGGAATGACCCCGCCAAATTGCTCATCACCTATTAATGCTTCAAACTGAGCAATTGCAGTAGAATATTGTGCTGCTTGGTAGGCAATATGCCCGTAGTAATATTTGTGATGTGATTGGTATTCTCCAGAATACGAACTTCCTTGAAAAAATAAGTTTCGAGCTTTTTCGATGTCCTCCGCCATAAGATGGCTGTAGGCAAGTTTGAAATAATATTCACTCTTGAACGATTTTGGAACATCAGATGCATCGATGGCACTAAGCCATTCGACCACCTTACGGTAACGCCGATTATTGAAATAGTAATTTGCCGCGCTCACATGCGCTTCCTGCCATCTCGGACTTAAAGGATAAGTATTGGCGAAATACGTCAAAAAGTATTCACTGTGCTCATTCATCAGATACAATGCGCACATGGCTCGATAATAACTACTTTCTTCCTTTAGAAAGCTCTGCAGAGGTAATTCTGTCGAAAGGATATCGTCGAAACCCACACGGGCCGCAGCGTATAATCCTTCATCGAACAGTGCAACACTTTCGTTGTAAATAGCTTCATGTCCTTTTTCAAGGGATGTTTCTTGCGCTATTACAACCCCTGAAAACACTAACGAGAAAAATAAGACGATGGATGTTCTCATCTACTTTTGGTTTATCCTTAAAAATAGGTCTCCTCCCATGGGGAATACTTATGGTTAAGGACCAATTCATTGGAGTTATTCACATCTTAAAAAACGCCGGCGCTTACCGTTTTGGTATTTGTTCTACATTTGAAAAGCACCTATAAAGAATGAATAGAAACACCTCTTATGCCGCTAGTATCTCTAGATAAAGCAAGTATTTTTCAAGGTAAGCACCTGGTCTTGAGTGACGTAAGCTTTGACGTTCAACCAGGGGAGTTTATCTACCTCATTGGACAAACGGGGTCCGGCAAAAGCTCTTTATTGAAGACCTTATATGGGGATCTCGAATTAAAGGTAGGTGATGGAAAAGTAGGTAGCCATCCTTTGCGCTCCTTAAAAAATAAAGATATTCCGAAACTTAGAAGGGAATTGGGCATTGTTTTCCAGGATTTCCAACTACTTACTGATCGTTCCATCGAAGCCAATCTGGATTTTGTTTTGCGTGCCACTGGTTGGAAGGAAAAAAATAAGCGAAATAAACGAATCCTAGAAGTACTCTCGTGGGTTGGCATGCAGCACAAGAAACATAAGAATCCATTCGAAATTTCAGGCGGAGAACAGCAACGGGTTGCCATTGCACGAGCTTTATTGAACGACCCGAAAATTATCCTAGCCGATGAGCCGACAGGGAATTTAGATCCGCGAACTTCAGAGGAAATAATGGCACTGCTCCTTCGTTTAACCGAAGAGCAGAAAAGCGTTATCATGGCAACTCACGATTATCAAATGATTCACAAATACCATCAACGCACGTTAAAAGTCGCAGATGGCACTGTCTCTGATAATAGAGGGCAAAGCATTTAATTCATGGAGCAAAGCACAGTTGACCTAAGCATCTGTATTGTTAGTTATGGCAATGATGTCGGAACTCTGATTGCCGCTCTTCATGAAGAAATAGAAGCCAACGACTCACTTTCATCTTCTGAGATTTTAATTTCAGATCAGTTTGCTTCAAGCCACCCGCTAAAAGAAGAATGGATACAATATCCGCGAGTTACATACCATAATTTTACCGCACAGCAGGGACGATCGGCTAATAGAAACCATCTCATTAAAATAAGTCGAGGTAAGCAGTTACTTTTCTTAGATGCGGATGCATTGCCTGTACAGTCTAATTTTGTCGCCAATTACCTTGAACACGCTGCCGCAAATAAAGTCCTCGTAGGAGGCACAGCTTACCATAGAGAGCATAAGCAATGGCTAAGGTACAAGGTGGGCATAGTTAAAGAAAGTATTTCATCTCAACGTCGAAATCTTAATCCGTACAGCAGCTTTTCTGCCTTTAACGTTTGTATGGACCGAAACGTAGCAATGAACATTCAGTTTGATGAAGAGCTCTTGGAATATGGTCACGAAGACACTCTTTTTGGATTGGAATTAAGGCACAGATGCATTCCAGTGGTTCATGTGGACAATCCCGCTTACCATATGGGAATTGATGCAGACAATGAGTTCATGGAGAAAACTAAAACTGCCGTACTTGGACTAGCTGTATTAATCAATGCCGGTAAGATCGATGAAGATGTGAGGTTATATGCCGTCTACAGAAAGCTACAATCTTGGGGAGGCGCCATGTTTTTACGACTATTGTATCCGAGTATTGGACCAAGAATCTTTCGCCAATTATGCAACGGTAGAGGTTCTGTAAAATCTTTTGATTTCTATAAGCTTTTATTATTGTGTGCCGCACGGCCTACAATTGGTCGTAAAACTTCTTAAGCTCTTCACTTTCTTGTGCCCAATTTAATGCGCTCTGTGCACGCTCTATTCTTTTAGTAAACTGCTCACGCTGCGCTACGACTGCGGCTATCTCAGTTTGTAAAGCCTTGATATCCGTAGGATCCACCGTTGCCCCCACTCCGTATTCTTCCACAATCCGCCTTACTTCTACCAAAGGCGAGGCAACTACGGGAATCCCGCAATGTAAATAATCGAAGAGCTTGTTGGGCAAACTGAAGCGATAATTGATGTTCGTGTCCTTATCCAAGCTCAATCCTACATCCGACGCGGCCGTATACTGTAATAATTGTGCGTAGGGCACGCGACCCACAAAGATTACCTTGGACTCCAGCCCTCGCGCGCGAACACTTTCCTTCAAGGCGGGAATAGCATCTCCTGACCCCACCAACAAAAGCATCCACTCCTCCGACATTCCTGCGATGGCTTCTACAGCTTCCTCTAAACCTCGGTCCACATTCATCCCCGAACCTTGATTGATCGCGATAAATTTACCCTCAGGCAGGCCTAATTCCCCTCTTGAGACTCGAGTAAACCCTTCGGGCATCGGGCTAATGTTTCTAAATACCTTGGGGCGCTTGCCATAATCGGCCTCGTATAAATCCGCTATGCTTTCGTTGACCGTCCAAATGTGGTCCACACGCGAAAACAAACTGCGCTCTAATCTTTGCCACACCTTCTTCGCCCATCGACCCTCGAGTTCAGGAACGCCGCAGAAATATTCATGTGTATCGTAAACAAGAGTCCTTTTCGTTAATCTAGAGATCAAAAAGTTCGGCAACAGCGTATCCAGATCATTAGATAGTAAATGTGTACTTCGATGGGTCAATAAAAAAAAGAACAAGCGCACCTGTAGTTCGGCATAAAACAATGCACCTTTCTTAAAAATCAAAGCCATGCGCCGCACCCCATAGGGACGTTCAATGTCGACGCTATTAGGCAACTTCCTACCCACCCAAAGGACCTCGTACCCGAGCGATAGCAGCAACATAGCGACTTTATGCACTCGATTATCGGTGCTGATGTCGTTTGAAGTAGAGATAACAATTCGTTTGGGCATTGTTGGCACGAAATAAGACGTGTAAAGGTAGGGAACGCTAAATTTGCATCCGCAGTACCGGTCATTATGCAAAAATCAGATTTCGAATACGCCTTACCCAACTCACGCATTGCAGTGCATCCCTTGTCGGAGCGCGATCAAAGCAAGTTGCTCGTATTTAAAGAGGGCATAATTCGGGACCAATTATTTACTGACCTCCCCGCCCAGCTGCCGCCTCAAAGCCAATTGATCTTCAACAACACGCGCGTGGTCCGCGCACGCCTTCATTTTGTGAAAACCGAGGGTGCTAAGCCCATTGAAATCTTCTGCCTGGGGCCACATGCCCAGAGTGTAGAAGAAGCGATGAATAGTGTGCACAACGTCCAATTTGAATGCTTGGTCGGCAACCTCAAACGATGGAAGGATCACCCATTGGAATTGGCACTGGACAATGGCACGACCCTTAGAGCCGAAAAAATCTCCCGAAACGGAGCCTATTGGGTCATTTCATTCACTTGGGATGGCGACCTCACCTTTGCCCAAGTCCTTGAGTGGGCCGGTAAAATCCCTTTGCCGCCCTACATGAACCGCGACGCCGGCTCTAATGATGTGGAGCGTTACCAAACCGTATATGCCCACACGAACGGCTCTGTAGCTGCCCCCACTGCCGGCCTTCATTTTACAGACCGCGTTTTTCAATCCTTGGAAAGAGCCGGGCATAGTAAGGTTGAGCTCACCCTGCACGTTGGCGCAGGCACCTTTAAACCATTGGGAGAAGGAGAAATCGAGGCACACCAGATGCACGACGAAGAGATCATACTATCTCAGCAATGGCTCGAGCAGTATTTGGGGCACGAGGGTCCCAAAATCGCCGTCGGTACCACGAGCCTGAGAAGCTTGGAAAGCTTTCACTGGATCGGCGCAAAATTGATAGAAACCGGAGCGTTGAGCCCCTTAGGTCAATTCGAAGCGTACAACCTCAACCCCTCCTTGACAGTCACCCAAACCTATTCAGCCCTGCTCGACGCGCTGAAAGTACGTGGCGTCATGGAATTAGCCTTGCACACCCAACTCATGATCAAACCGGGCTATTCCTTCAACACCGTCCAAGGCATCGTCACCAATTTCCACCAACCCGGTTCCACGTTACTGCTTCTAGTAAGTGCGGGAGTAGGCGAACAATGGCGCGACATTTACACTCATGCCCTAGCTCATGATTACCGTTTTCTGAGCTACGGAGATTCCTCTTTGTTATTATTTCAAGGAAACTAACAGCAAGATTTTAGTTTCGGGATTCGTTGATTTTTCATGTTGAAATCAATCCTGTTCCTACTACTTCCTTACCTCGCTACCAGCCAACCGGTACTCTTTTATAATGTCGAAAACCTTTTCGACACCATAGATGATTACGGATATGTCGATGAGGACTTCCTTCCCGATGGTCCGCGCCAAAATAACAGCATGACCTATTGGCTCAAAATCCGCCAAACCTCGCGCGCCTTGCGATTGGCGCACATTCAATCACCTACGCCCCCTTCAGTTATAGGCCTCGCCGAGGTGGAAACCTACGGCGCCCTGTTGGCGTTGAGTCGGCATACTGCGCTGCGTTCATTGGGCCCATGGCAACCCGTGCTTTACGACAGTCAAGATTCAAGAGGCATAGATGTAGCCGCCCTTGTGCATGAAGATGTGGTAATTCTTCAATCCCATACCCTTCGAATGCCCGAAGCATGGCATACTAGGGACCCCTTATTCTTGCGATTGCAATGGCCCGATTCCACCCTGTCCCAACTCGTATTCATCCACCTACCTTCCAAACGGGGCGGGGCACAACAATCACATCACAAAAGAATGAGGGTGCTCAAAAAAATACTAAACAGCCTAGATACCTGTCAAACACCTACCCTGCTCGCCGGTGATTTCAATACCGAACCCACCCGCGACATCATGGCATTAGCTACGGCACACGGTTGGGTATTAGCCACGAAGAGCGGAGCTCAACAAGGCTCTTACAAGTTCCGCGGACGATGGAATGAACTAGACTGGGCCTTGGTGAAAAACGGGAATGTATTCGGGGAAATATTAACGCCAGATCCACTTGTTGAAAACGACACAAAATGGGGCGGAAAGAAGCCAAAACGCTCCTGGATAGGCCACAGATTTTCTTTCGGATACTCGGACCACCTACCCGTTTACTATTTAATGTGTGGGAATTAGGGTTTTTTCGATATTTTCGTAACTCAAATAACCTAGAAATGAAAAAATTAGTAGCATTTGGCGCTATCGTAGGCGCTCTATTTATGACCTCCTGTGAGCCAAACGGCCCAGCAGTTGAGCCCGCCACCTACCCGGGTGACTCATTGACCGTGAGCAATGCTGCACGTCCATTGGTAATTGAAACTACCGGTGCATGGTGTCAGTACTGTCCAAACGGGGCTGAAATTATGACCATCCTTGACGGTGTATTGGGAGATAGCGTAGTATTGATCGCAAATCACGTGGGTGATTGGTTCTCTACGGACAACGCTGCCTCTGCTAAGTTTGACGATAATTTCCCTACTTCAGGTGTACCTAACTTCTACGTAAATAACACAGACGTAGGTCAGAGCCCTGCTGCTGCTGCCGCTGCTGCTACCCTAGCTGAAGTTGCCTTTGGTTTAGAAGCAGAGGTCATTAAGGATTCAACGAAATTCATCGTTTATCCACGCGTTAAAGCATTAGAAACGAATCTTGATAACGTTTACATGATTCAATCATACTTGTTATTGAACGGTGTTGAGGCCAAGGATTACGGTAATGGCGTTGATTTGAACCAAGTCAGTTCTCTACCGAAAGTAAGTACTGGATCGGGTGCGACTCCAACAACTTGGGCACAGGATGCAGCACTAGTGAATGGAAATCCACTCATTAAATCTGGAACTATTTACACGCACGATGAGGTATTGTACCGTCACGCTACTGCCGCTGTCATTGGTTGGGTAGACAGTGATGATGCGGCCACTTCAGATACTTCAATGGTATCTTTAGGGCCATGGGGAATGAATCTAGGCGATCTAAACCCACTAGGTAATGCCTTTGCGGCTGGTGATGTATACGGTACACGTTACACCCCTCTGCAATTCCACATCGCACGTCCTTCACTTCCTTTCAACGCTGATTACAGTGTTGCGACCATCGTTTGGGAATTACGCCAAGACGGTTCTGGAGATTACGATTACGTAAATGGTGTAGTGACTCATGTCCACTAAGCCGACTCTATAAGCTTACGAAAGCCTCGCAGGAAACTGCGGGGCTTTTTTTTATCTTTTCGCTATGCCACCGCTTCTACTCTCCATAATACTGACGTTTAGTTGTTGTTTGGAACCACCTCAAAACGAGGTAGCCTTTGGATTGGAGCATTACCTGGCGATGTCATCGAAGAGGGCACATTACGCAAACATCAAAGCGGTCAATGGATCATCAGTAATGATGATAAGGACGTTTATCTCGACGAGATCGGCGGGTGCACAGGAGGACCAACGATCATAAACTTCGAGAATCAAAGCATCGAACTGTGCTAACAAAAAAGCCCCGCCAATAGCGGGGCTTTTACTTTAAGGCATTCCTTTTATTTTCTTCGCTGCGAGCGATTTAAATTTTGCTGACGTTGCATTTCTTCTAATCGTGCTTGAAACCTACTTTGCTTTTTGGGTTGCGATTTCTTCTCTTCTATCTTGGCCAAAATCGCTTCATCATTTAAGCTTCTGCGAATAGCCCATTGCATACCGAAGGTTACAATATTCGACAAGAAGTAATAGTAAGTTAGCCCAGCAGGATAGCTGTTCAATACGAACATAAAGATCAGTGGCATCAAATACATGATGACTTGCATTTGCTTCATTTGACCTGAACTACCCGTAGAAGCGGACATGCTTTGATTCATTCTAGTATATAGAATGGTTGACCCAGTCATCAATAATGTAAATATGGAAATGTGATTTCCAAAAAGCGTGCTTAGGATAGGAATGTCCGAATCCCATGAAATGAGCGCATCATATGTACTTAAGTCCGTCGCCCATAAAAAGCTTTGACCCCTTAATTCAAATGAGGAAGGGAAGAATCGGAACATTGCGAAAAGAATGGGCATTTGTACTAGAACCGGAATACATCCTCCCAACGGATTAACGCCTGCTTCCCTATACAAGGCCATCTGGGCTTGTTGTTTTGCCATAGCATCCTTCTTGTTCGGATACTTTTTGTGAATTGCCTCTATCTGCGGTTTCAATACCCGCATTTTTGCCATAGATCTATACGAAGCAAAAGTTAACGGAGAAAGAGCCCCTTTGATGATTAATACCATGATTAGGATAATAAGACCGTAGTTTAGTCCGTATCCTTCTAACCAATTAAATATGGGTACCACAACGCCACGGCCAATCCATCCAAAGATTCCCCATCCAAAGTTGATGATCTTTTCATAATCCTGATCTAAAGATTTCAAGGTTTGATATTGGTTAGGTCCAATATAAAAGGTAAATGGCAAGCTATACGCTCCATTGATGGTTTGATCGATGGTCGACTCGGATCTGAATGTTTTTATCGTATTCGTATCATTTTCCCCTCCATTGACCGTGGTTAACCGCGCAGAGGAAAAACCTTGCTCCGGATGAACTATGAAGGAGAAAAAGTGCTGCTTTTGGGCTAACCAATCCACCGCACCCACTTCGTAATTTGATTGATTTACTCCGCTTCCACTTAAGTTTTCTACATCTCCATCCTCTCGGAGTTTGTAGGCATAGGTTGAATATATTCGCTCGTTGCTGATCCCTTTTTCAGTTCTGTACGCTGTACGTTCCCAAGTAAGCACAGGATTTCCACCATTTACGGAATTTCCATTTACCGTATAATTGACGACGAATCCTTTCTCGGGTAAACTCACCTTCACTTCAGTCTCTCCTGAACCGAAGATTATTGAAGAACCTGTGTGTGAAATCAGTTCAAATTCCTTTGTACTTAGCGCATCATCACCCGGAATAATGATATCCCAGGATTGATTATTGTTAATAATGGAAAGGGTATCTTTTAAATAGGTTTTATGATTCTGTAGTTGAGCATGAACCAATTTTGCGCCAAGGGTAGAAAAAGTCAAGCGCAGTTCTTTATTTTCTATGGTGAACTCTTCTGCTTTGAAAGCATTAGAATCGTTAGCAGCAATCATCGACTCTCCAGAAGCAATAGTGTCCGCTACGGCAGAATCGAAGTCGGCAGCTCCTGCGGGCTTATCTGAATCATCATTCAGATTACTTGTTGAATCTTGAGGGTTTTGAATATTATCTGATCCAGGCTGGCGCTCGGGCATATTACTGCTCTGCCACCATCCAAATCCAACCATTAGGACTGCGATCAGTAGTATACCTGTGAGTTGATTGCGGTCAAAACCGGCTCTTTGTTTTTCCATGAATTATTTGTTTTGACGGTGTTTGTCCGCTGCTCGTACGAAAGATACAAACAGAGGGTGAGGATTTAAAACGGTGCTTTTGTATTCAGGATGATACTGCACACCTATAAAAAATGGATGATTTTCTATTTCGATAATTTCTACGAGTCCGCTTTCAGGATTGATACCTGTTGCCTTTAATCCTGCACCGACTAGCTCGTCTCTGTAATCATTATTATACTCGTAACGGTGACGGTGACGCTCACTAATGGCCAATTCACCATAGGCTTCAAAAGCCATTGAACCTTCGGTAAGTTCACAGTGTTGCGCCCCTAGCCTCATGGTCCCTCCCATATCAGTAATGTGCATTTGTTCATCCATCAAGGCGATGACCGGCTTACTTGTTTTAGGGTTCACCTCAGTAGTATTCGCATCTGTCCAGCCCAGTACGTTTCTGGCATATTCAATTACAGCCGCTTGCATTCCATAGCATATCCCGAAATAAGGAATATTGTTTTCTCGAGCATATTGCACTGTAGCGACCTTACCTTCAAATCCACGTTCTCCAAAACCGGGAGCAACCAATATACCGTCTAAACCATGGCATGTCTTCGCAGCATTTTTTGCGGTCAAGTGCTCCGAATGGATCCAACGTAGTTTGACCTCAACTTCATTTGCTGCACCTGCATGAATAAATGCTTCCGAGATAGATTTGTAACTATCCTTCAATTCAACATACTTGCCTATCAGTCCTATTTCGACGGTGCGTTTTGGGTATTTTAGTCGGGTTAAAAATTCCCGCCAATGATCAAGGTTTGGTTGTGTTTTAGAAGCTAAACCAAAATAATCTAAGACCACCTCATCTAATTTCTCGTTGTACATCATTAGAGGTACTTCGTAGATGGTACTGGCATCACGAGATTCTATCACATTACGTGGGCGAACATTTGTAAATAAGGCCAATTTACGTCTAATGTCTTCATCTATGGCGTGTTCTGACCGACACACTAATACATCAGGCTGAACCCCACTTTCAAGCATAGTTTTTACACTATGTTGTGTAGGCTTAGTTTTTAATTCACCTGTTACTTTTAAAAATGGTAATAACGTTAAATGCACTACCATACAATCGCGTTCAAGCTCCCACTTGAGCTGACGAACGGATTCGATATAAGGCACTGCCTCTATGTCCCCGACGGTCCCTCCTATTTCGGTAATCACAATATCAAAATGGCCCGTTTCGCCTAAGATTTTTACGCGGTTTTTTATTTCGTCCGTAATGTGAGGAATGACCTGTACCGTCTTGCCTAAGTAATCGCCACGTCGCTCTTTATCAATGACACTTTGATAGATTCTACCCGTAGTAACATTATTACCTTGTGAGGTTGGAGTATTGAGGAAGCGCTCATAGTGACCTAAATCCAAATCTGTTTCTGCTCCGTCTTCCGTCACATAACACTCTCCATGCTCGTATGGATTCAATGTCCCGGGGTCGACATTGATATAAGGATCTAATTTCTGAATGGTCACACGATAACCACGCGCTTGAAGGAGTTTAGCCAAAGAAGCCGAAATAATACCCTTTCCCAATGAAGATGTCACCCCTCCGGTGACGAAGATGTACTTTGTACTCGCCATAGTTTGAATCAAAACAGCACAAAAGTACCTTTTTTTGCCGCCAATTAAAAGGTAAAACTTGCGCTAATCGTAGGCATAATCGGGAGTTGATTAACACGCGCTGCAGCCACCCGATCGTAATAGAATATATTATCTCTATTGTACATGTTGGTCGCCCCAATAACTACCTCAGCCTGACCCGTTTTCAAGGTCGTAGTGTACTTCAATGAAGCATCTAATCTATGGTAGGTCGGCAATCTGTTGCCGTTCAAGGTCCCATAAAGCACACTAGGATCCCCGTTGGCTGTGGTATAATCAAAATTGATATCTGGATTGCCAAATGGATCTAGAAAATCTATACCGGGATAATAACCTTGGGTTGGAGTGAACGGGAATCCGGTGCCCAAATTCCAGCGAATGCTCAAATACCAGCGCTCCTCCTCACCCATCTTCACGTTCGCGACGAGGTTAATATTGTGTCTACGGTCAAAATTCGGGGCATATATTTGAATACCATCGTCTCGCTGTACTTTACTCCAAGCATATACTCCCCAGAAATAATATCGTCCTTTCTCAAACTTCACCAAGGCATCATATCCATATGCCCATCCGTGCTCCACGATGAAGTCTTTACGCAAGATTTCCGGGCGATCGCTGTAAGCAGGTACATCGTCGTAGAGCTTATTGCGGTTGATGTTTGAAATCTGTGAAAAGTCCTTGATGTAAGATTCCAACGTCACATCCCAATGGTCGCCCAGATCATATTCGAAACCGGCTACACCGTGAGTTGCTTTTTGGAGCTTTGAGGTAATGGGGCGGTCACGGAATGTTGAAGGTAAATCTGTGGCACCTGATAAGAAACCATAAAACAGGTTAACTACATCTCGGTCGCTATTGGCAGCGACGAGATTTTGGCTGTATTTCCCCCCTGAAGCTTTAAACCTAAAATCTTCAGTAATGCTGTATTTCATTCCTAATCTCGGTTCAACACTCAGCTCACTTAAGGATCCATAGTAATGAAGTCTCAGACCGGGCTCTAAAATCAATAAGGTTCCAACCCTACGGTAATTAAAGAATCCACCCAACTCTGTAGTGCTTTCTTGCTGATTCAATCCAAGCCCTAAGGAATTAGTGTAATTAAAGTCTGTCGTATACCCAATAAGATCAAGGCCATATTTAATCTCATCTGCCTTGCCTATGAAATAGGTGAAATCCAAGCCACCGTTAAAGCCATTAATAGACGAATTTCGAGGCTGATCTGGATTCTCGGTGCTTGAAATATAGTAGTAACTCTGGGCAAAATCGCCCTGAATAAGTGTCGCTGAGGCTGGTGGAATGACCGTAAAGTTGGCTCCATATCCCCAACTGTTCCATTGAATCCCCTGGGCACTATCCAACATCACTGCATCTGAGAAATTAAAGGCCTTTGCACTCAACTTTGAGCCGCCCTTACTTTGCGTGGTAAACTTCCCGTAAATATCGTTAAAGGTGAATGGTAAACCGCCAAACCTGGTTTCAACATATGGATAAAAAATAGGGGCCGATTGGCGTAAATAACTCGACTTACCACTCAAGAAAAGACTGTTGTTGGCCAAGCCGTTCTTATCCTTTTTCCCAATAGGGGTCTCTATTAAAAGTTTACTCATGTACGTCGATGAATACAACTTCCCCGTGGTTTCAGAACGGTTTCCATCGCGGGTGCGAATATCCATGACAGAACTATTTCTCGAACCATATTCTGCCCCAAAACCGGCCGTGTAAACTTTAGCACTCTGCAAGACATCAGTATCAAAAACCGAAAAGAATCCAATACTATGGAATGGGTTATAAATGATCATTCCGTCGAGCAAAACAAGATTTTGGATGGGCGCCCCTCCTCGAATATATAGTTGTCCCCCCTGATCTCCAGTAGTGACTACCCCAGGTAAAACTGAAATGGCCTTCATTAAATCCGGATCACCACCCGCAGAGAAAGTTTCAATGGCCTTCGGGTTTAAATTTACCATGGCGGTATTGACCTTGACTTTTTTCTCCGCTCGGTCAATATTCAAATTGACCGTGTTTAATAACTGGGATCCCTCATCGAGATAGACCTTTATTGTATTTGGCCTGTTATTATAAATACGAACCGTTTCCTCTATGGTTTTATATCCTAAAAAGCTGATGCTCACTTTGACTTCACCGACAGGAAGGTCTGCTAATTGGAAATACCCGTCCAAATTTGTCATGGTCCCCCGGCCCTCATCTTCTATTACAATGTTCGCATACGGTATTGGAGATCCATTACTTTTCTCATAGACAAATCCACGCAACATCTGTGGTTGCGAGTACACAGAGGCAGCTAAAAGCAAGGAAAATATAGCTAGGAATTTCTTCATTTATCAGGCTAAGGTACTGCGCTAAAGTACGCACTTGATAAGCCATTCTCTCAAATGTTCGTATTCATTTGCACTTGAAGGGATAACACCTTTGCATTTTCTGTCGAAAATAAGGAGTTCTTCCAGCATGGTTAACGCATGCGAATGACTAAAATGACGGGACGCCTGAGAAAATTGTTTCAAAAAATAAGGATGAATCTTCAGTGCGGAGGCGATGGCTTTTTCTGGCTTACCCTTCATACTGTGGTACTGCAGCAGATTGTTCACGAAATTGAACAAGATCCCCGTGGTCATCTGCACGGGATGCTCTTTCGGATTCTTGCTGAAGTAATGGACTATTTTGAATGCCTTGGCAATATTACCTTCGGCAATGGCTGCCACGAGCTCAAAGTTGTTGTAGTCTTTACTGATTCCGATATGACGCTCGATATCTTCTGCGGTTAAATCACGCAGGTCGCCCATAGCCACATCGAGTTTTTCAACCTCCTTGTACAACCTACTCAAATCCGTACCTACCTGTTCCGCCATGGCGGCCACCACATTGGAAGAGCAGCGGAAGCCCTTGGCGCCTAATTCCTTTTCCAACCATGGCATTACTTGGTAATCACGCAGAGGGTCGCTTTCTAAAAACACCGTGTTTGATTTGATAGCTTTTCCCGCCTTGCTGCGCTTATCTAGTTTTTTATGCATATGCCCAAATGCCAGTACTGTACTTGGCTGGGGCTGCTCTAAATAACCGGCCAACAATTCCCAATCCGCCGCTTTTAAGTGCTGCGCCTCTTTAACTACAACTACGACGCGTTCGCTCATCATAGGAAAGCGCTTGGCCTCCTCTAGAATCTGTAGCATGTTTGTCTCCTTACCGTATAAGACGGTTTGGTTAAAACTGCGTTCAGATTCGTCTAAGATTCCTTTCTCAATGACTTGCAACAATTGTTGGGCATAGAACGGCTCCTCACCCGCGAAGAAGTAAACGGGAGCGTACTTGCCTGCCTTCAGGTCATTGGCTATGCTTTCAAAGCTGTAGGCACCCATCAGTCGTTATGGTAGGGTTCGTTATTCAATATGGTCATGCTGCGGTAGAGCTGTTCTAAAAATACAACACGGATTAATTGGTGAGAAGTGGTCATTTTACTCATGCTCAGTTTTGACTGAGCAGCGGCGAACATACGCTCTGAAAAACCAAAGGCACCACCGACTACAAAAATCAACCGTTTAGGCCCACCGTTCATCCATTTTTGCATCTGGGCGGCAAATCCACGGCTGTGGTATTCTTTTCCATTTTCATCAAGTAAAACAACGGTATCTCCGGGCTGAAAAAACTTCAAAAAAACCTCAGCCTCGGCCTCTTTTAGGGCTTGCGGACTAAGCTTCCCTCCACCTTTCACATCGGGCAGCTCGACATATTCGAAAGAGATATAGTGTTTTAGACGTCGAGCAAACAATTGAAACCCTTCGATAATGAATGGTTCAGAAGTTTTACCGATAACCGTAAATACTATCTTCATAAGCATTGCAAAGATGCTAACTTGAATTGAGAACACTCAAGAAATAGGTAAGCTTTTAAGAAAGCAATGCCGAAAGTTGATAGAGGTTTGTAAGATAATTTCGATATTGGTGCCACCAAAAAAGACCAAAACCTTAATCAACCTATACTGTTAAAAGAAGAGTTCCATGGAACTTGTGGTAGAAATCTTTGCAACTATTTCCTAAAGTGAAGTTTTTTTTCTCAGTATTGGAACAAGATTACAGCACATTAGATGCAGCAAAAGAGCCTCTTAGCATTGTAACATGGCAAACTTAGGTAGGAAAATAAAGCAAACTCTTGTCAAAGTAAGACCTCCATTGTTTGATGGATTATCGCTTTGGGATGTGCTTAGCTTTTTCTTTCGGGGAATTTATGAAGGGGTTATTACTACTCGTGCCGGCGCTGTGAGCTTCAGTTTCTGTCTTGCACTTTTCCCAGGGGTCATATTTATCTACATGTTAATTGCATACCTCCCCGTGGGTACATTCTTTCAAGCGGAATTAAATGAGTTGATCACTACCATTTTACCACAGAATACACACGCAATGGTCGTAAGTGCCATTGAAGAAGTATTAAGTATTAAAAGGGGTGGGCTTCTCTCAATAACCTTTATCGCGGCTTTATTTTTTGCGACCAATGGCACCATGAGTTTAATTTCTAATTTGAGTATTTCATATCACAAGATTAGAGTTAAAAACTTCTGGGCTCAATATTTAAGTGCGCTGATATTGACGATAATCCTCACCTTACTGATAATGACTTCCATTGTGGCGTTAATCTTCACAGAGAATTTTACCGATTGGTTTTCAAACTTACTATCCTTGACGGAGTATAAAATGATAGTATTCAGTATTTTTAGATCTACAGTACTCATATTGACCATCTTACTAGGGATTTCCATAGTATATAATTACGGCCCTGTTAGAGGAAGGAATTGGCGCTTTATTAGTCCTGGAAGTGTTTTAGCAACACTCTTAATTATAGGTACGTCACAACTCTTTAGGGTTTATGTGGAAAATGTATCGACATACAATGAGTTTTATGGTTCAATAGGTACGTTGATGATCATGTTGTTATGGATCTATGTGAATGCATTCGGCTTAATCATTGGATTCGAATTAAATGCCAGTATTGCTGGAGCCAGATTAGAGCAAGTCAATAAACGAGACTAAAAGAACAGTAATTCCTGATCACTAGCAGAAATGGAATAGTCCCTAAGAACCTATTTATAAGACAAAAAAAACCCGAGTCTAGCTCGGGCTTTTTCAAATCTCTATCCTACCGCATAAGGGAGAAATGCTGATACTTGACGTATTCTATTCCTTCAATATCACGATACATTATTTTGGCTATGTAGACACCCTCTTGGCACTGACTATTTTCAAATGAGCCGTCCCAACCTGTATTGATGTCTTTGCTATGAAATAAAATATTACCGTCTCTGTTATATACCTGCATTTCAAAAGAGCTGATCGCATTTGCTTTTACGGTGTAGTAATCATTTTTTGTGTCCCCATTCGGCGTAAAAGCACTTGGGGCAAAAACTGCAGCGACATCTCTTGGATCCTTTACCGTATCACAATCTGCTATTTCAACATAAAAAGTATCGGTACACAAATACTTACAATATCCCGCTTCCACAACCACCGTATCTTCCTTTAAGAAGGACTTTTGGTAATTCGCTCCATTCTGAGTATTTCCGGAGGTATTGGTCCAAGTATAGGCAAAGTTGAAAGTCATCGCAGGACCACCGGCTTGATTCACTGATGGAACTGAAGTTCCGGTTGGTGCGGTAATACCTCCAGCACAATCATACCAATCATCAGCATTGGTCAACTCGTTGAAGTCGAAGTTCACCGCTAAGGTTGGAAACGAAGCTGGATTTAAATGAGTGCTCATGTACGTAGCAATATCCCCGCTGGAGCGTTCTTCTGACCAAATACGAAATTCGTCCATTTCACCATTTAAATAGGTAGCGTTCCCTGTCGTAGGAGATATTCCATAGCCCAGAGTAATGTCTCCCGTATGCGAAATATCACCGCCTACATTTAAGGTCTTTTGAGTTTCATACCCTCCGTCGATATACATGGTCGCCGAACCCGTTCCTCTATTCCAAGTCACTGCAATGTGATGCCAGTTTCCGTCGTCAATCTGAGAAATGGCACCAAACATAAAATCAAAATTGTTGTTTTGATCGCGAGCCGCAAAACCAACTGTTCCAGTCCCATTCTTAAAAATAGCCCATCCATGGCCAGAGGTGTTTCTATATACAGCAAGGTATTCTGTATTTGACATGTCGTTAGTCGAGACCCAGAACTCCACGGTAAAACTAGTCGTACCTATATTAAAAGCTGCGTTATTTGGAATCTCTAAATACTCTGAAGTTCCATTAAACACTAAAGAATTGTTTAGGGTTGTAGAACGCGTCGCACTCACCTCGACTATCTCATCCGGACAGACGATAAAATTATCTTGATCTACAGAAACACTCATGATTTGCTGTCCGAACAACGTTGGAGCAAAAAGTGTAAATAGGAGTAAAAAGCGGTACTTCATCATTAATGCTTGTGTTTCAAAAATAAGATTAAAAACCAATAGTTAACCTATTACTCCATTTAACCATTGAATTTCCATCCCAAGCC
The DNA here is from genome assembly GCA_964216615.1 of Schleiferiaceae bacterium. Classification (GTDB taxonomy): domain Bacteria; phylum Bacteroidota; class Bacteroidia; order Flavobacteriales; family Schleiferiaceae; genus UBA10364. Next base: position 35,536 of record CAXPFQ010000043.1, on the reverse strand, counting down.
CATGTTGCCGGCAGTGTTCTCGAGCAATGACGAGACCATAAACCGTAGGTATTAGCACCAGTATGATCGATAAACAAGAACTGTCCTTCTTGTAGGTTATTAGGTAATGGACTACTATGTGCTAAATAGTCTCCGGCAAAGCATAACGGGCCTGCCACATCATATAGTTTATCCTGTCCTTCAACTTGAGTGCCATCACCATTCCATACAGTCATGGGAAATGAACGAGGTCTGGAATAAGCATCGCGCATGAAAAAGTCAGCACCCAAATGAATAAATAATCTGTTCGGTGAAAGTAAGTATTCTATGGTGCTGATTGCGAAACCTGATTCTGCCTGTATCCATTGCCCAAATTCTGTGACCAGTAAATAGCTGGACTGACGGAAAACTTCTGCCACTATTTGCCCATAAGCCTCCATTTGTGTCTTACCCGAAAGAGGCTCTGTAGGCAGCCCTCCACCAATATCAAGAATCTTGATTTTACCCGGTGCAACCGCGTTTATTGCATCAGCAATTCGCTTTAATTCTTTCAAAGCACCTCTTTGAACATTCAAATCATTCATTTGGGAGCCACTGTGCATGTGAAGAGCCCGCACAGGATATCGAAGGGCCGCATCAACAATACGGTCCTTCATATCAACCGGAACCCCAAACTTGCTCTCATTCTTGCTTACATCAAACAATTCTGGTGCTCCTGTATGTACTTGAGGGTTAATTCGAATGCCTATTATTCCTTTAAAATCCGGTTTAAACCTATCAAGCTCTTCTATAGAGTTGACATTAACCAACATATCTGATAATGATGAAATTTCGCGAATCTCATGACGCGTCTTCACAGGCGAATCAAAAACAATATCGCCCGGAGCGCATCCTGCTTTTAAAGCCATACGAACTTCTTCAATCGAAGCCGCCTCGAGACCAAAACCTTGATGCACAAGAAATTCGAGAACCTTAGGATGAGGATTAGTTTTTATAGCAATACTGTGTTGAACACCTACTGGAAAGGCTTCTTTTAGATAATGCAAACGTGAAACAAGTACTGGAAGATTTACCCCAATAACGGCAGTATCTTCCACTTCCAATTTTGGAAGCAAATCCATCATGATTCTCCCTATTTCAACCGTTTTTGTCACCCAAACATTTTCTCTACATATGATTCAATGATTTCTATCAAACGATAATCATCTTCTAAATCCACAGCATCTTTTTCTAAGAATGCCCTCACGCTAAATGCTCCCAAGGCGAGGCGGATAAAACTCTTTGCCCCATATTGAACGGGTTGACCAAAAAAGACTCTGTCATAGCCTCCATTGAAGCCTTCATGTCGATCTGTCGTTATCGCAGCAAATAATTTTTTAAGCTCATCGTTGTCTAAGGCACGTCCGCCTACCCAAACTTGGAAAGAAATGATGGACATGTTGGTTTTTAATTGGTCCGGCATCAACTTGAAATACGGCGAGGTCTCCAATCTACCCATAACGCCCATGGCCCAGCGAGTAATGATGTTATCCGTTTGACGGGTCGACCAATAGCTATATGCTTCCATTTCATCTAAGGCAATTTCCCAACGCAAACGCAACGCCTTATTTTCTTTGGCGGGTAAGTTTTCTCGCATATTTTCCATGAACCATGGCACATCATAGGCACTAAATAATTTTCCGTAGGGCTGTATGATGGAGGCGTCCATTTGCTTGAGCTTCTCACTCCACTTTCTTGGTACGAGCATTGCCGCACAGAAGGGAGGAGCTTGGAAGAATTTTGACCCAGTGAGCATCACCATCACCCCTTTAGCCAGCAGCTCGTGGATGAGTTTGTGGTCCACACGGAATTGACATAAATCCACCACCCACATGATATTGCTATTGGTATCAATAACATTTAAATCATCCTTTATCCCTGACTTCGAGCCAAATACCAAGCTACCGACGATGGCAGCATCTTGATTCTCCGCGATAATTTTGTTGATGGCCGATGTTCGATCTAGTATATTACCTTCTTCATCACGTGCGTCTAAATAGACCACTTCGCTAATGTTATTTGTATCAACAAAGGCGCCTTTTTCAATCGTTTGACCAAACTGATTATAGTTAGCATAGAACTTAGTCTCAGAGGCGAACTTACTTCCCGAACCTAATTCCTCCGGGCAACTCACAATGTTTAATAACCTTTTACCAGGGTTTAACATCATTTGGAACATCAGTGGATAATAGACTAAATCTGAACCAGATGGACCAAAATAGACATCGAATGGATCCTTGAACTCGTCTTGAACTAAATTTCTAAGTCTATTGGCTTGGTTCTCCAAAAGATTCTCATAATTCAAATCATCATACTTCCCTAAAAACGCTTTGGATACACTATGTGAACGGCGTGTAAGCACGTTTGCCGTACAGGAACCGCGTTGAAATAGTGTTTCGTATTCTACCGGATTTAAATGGTATTTGTTTAGACCTGTGGAAGGTAGTTGATGAACTCTTTCGTCACAGCCTTCGACGAGAACGTCGAGTATTTGCTGTTTACCAATAACATTGGCTTTTTCACTATCCATAAAATGATGATCTATTGAACATCAAAAATACGGATCTAGGCGACGTTTATCAATCTTTTAAGGCCGATTATTCCACAAGTTTTACTAGTTTGCATGTGTACTAAACAAACTATGTTCATGAAGAAATATATTCCGTTTTTGACCACTTGGATTGCGCCCATTGTAGTATTACTTGGAATCAATATAGCCTTCCTTAGTCCGGCATACTTAGACGGTGATATTCTCAATCAAGACGATATCAAATATGGTTATGCTAAAAGTAAAGAACTTCGAGAGTATAGAGATAAAAACGGAGATGAAGCATTATGGACAAATTCTATGTTCAGCGGGATGCCCACTACCCAAATCTCTACAGAATATAGCGGTAATATATTCGAATACATTTCCAGCATAGTTCGTACAATAGGAGGTCGAACTTCTTCCACCTACATCATATTCTACCTTATGGTCGCGGCCTTTATTGGCCTACGTGGAATGGGCGTCAATCATTGGCTCAGTACTATCGGCGGTTTTGCTTACGGTTACAGTGGCTTTTTCATCATAGGCTATGCTGCTGGCCATAACGCAAAGGTGAATACAGCGGCATTTATTCCGCTAATGATCCTCGCCCTTCTGCTGGTTCTTGAAAAAAAGAATTGGCGAGCTTTCATTTTAATGTCGCTTTTCGCCGGTTTAAGTATTCATAGAAATCACTTCCAAATCACTTACTACGCCGCAATTTTGATGGGGATAATATGGTTGACCTACTTCATCAGGTACGCCAGGGATAAAGCCTTAGTAGAATTTGGTAAATACACCGCACTTTTACTTTTGGCAGGTGTTCTCGCCATAGGCCCAAACGTGGCTAATATTTGGTCAACCAATGTCTACACAGCAGAAACCATGCGTGGAGGCAAAAGCGAATTGACCCAAAAAAATATAAATCAAGGCGAAGGGGGCTTGAGCTATGAATATGGAATGGACTATTCTGCCGGTTTGTACGAAACCGTATCCTTGGTTATCCCAAATGCTGCAGGTGGAGGTAGTAAGGTGAATATCAAAGATAGGGACACTAAAACCTATTCCATTTTTGAAAGCGGAATACGTCAACAATACCCTGGAATAACCAAAAAGCAAGCAGAAGAATATGCCGCTGGTCAGTTTAAATGGACGGGCAAGAGCATGCTCAATGGAGCCTATTATATTGGTGCCAGCATATTCTTTCTTTTTTGTCTAGCCTTTTTTACCGTAGGAGGAGTAATTCGACATTGGATTATCGCCAGTCTTGTTTTTTTCACCTTTATGAGTTGGGGTTCTAATCTAGATTGGTTCAATCGATTTTTATTCGATTATCTGCCTCTCTACAATAAATTCCGCGTACCGTCATATTCTTTGGTGATTTTATTCTTCATTGTGCCTTTTTATGGAATTCTTGGAGTGCACCACTGGCTAAAGATGGAAAAAATTGACCGCTTTAATGCTTGGTGGCGTGGTACTGCGTTGTTTTCAGGATTCATCATTTTCTTTGGTTTCATGATCCCAGCTTTCTTAGAACTTGGAACTCCCGAAGAAAGTAATTATCCATTTTTTGATGACTTAATCAGTGACCGCCGCGGCTTAATCAACGCATCTACGATCCGCTCTCTTTTTATTGGTCTTGCTATAAGTGGTTTATTGTATTTATGGCACTTGAACAAACTCAAAGAGGTAATGATGTACAGTATAATTGGTGCATTCACCTTGTTCGATTTATTGACATTTAATAGTGACCAATTAGAAAAAGATGATTTCTTATCGAAACTCAAATGGGATAGACAATACGAACCAAACAAAGCTGATAAGCGAATTCTCAAAGATGCAGATCCACATTATAGAGTTAGAAACGAGAACGTTGGTTTAACCAGTGCCAGTTTTTCTTCTTACCATCACAAAACTATTGGCGGCTACCACGGAGCCAAACTACAGCGCTATCAAGATTTAATAGATTATCAACTGAAACAAGGTAATATGGCTTGTTTTAACATGTTGAATACTAAGTACTACATCAAACAAAACAAAGCCAGACCTAATCCAGACGCTTGTGGTAATGCGTGGGCCGTGAATAGAATTGAAGTGGTACCTGACGAGACTACCCCAACAACCACACCTTGTGTATTAGATCCTAGATTAAAGGCAAAAATTGAAAATTGGCAAAAATCCAGATTTGGAGTTCCTGATCCAAGTTGGCCAAAACTCAATAAATATTTTATCGGTGGTTACCCTGTATATGCGGAGAATCTGGTTCCAGGAACCATATTATATCAAAACGAGTATTGTACAAAATTCAACCAAAAGGTATCGTTAACAGGCTATTTCAGTGAACAAGAACTTTATGTGCTTGATGGCCGAATAGTTTCTGGGAATGCCGATGCTGAGATGGCCGCTTTAAGAACTTTTGACCCCAAAACTACCGCTATTGTTAATCCACGGGATTTAGAATATTTCGACGGCAAGAACACCTTTGGACCTGCAGACGTAAAACTAACGTCTTACGATCCAAAACACCTTAAATACACATTCTCAGGTAATGATGCATTTGTAGTGTTCTCAGAAATCTACTATGAAGGATCAGGCAATGATTGGCAAGCCTATATCGACGGTGAGGCCGTTGATCATATTCGTGTGAACTACCTTTTAAGGGGGCTAAGAGTTCCGGCAGGAAAGCATGAAATTGAGTTTAAATTCGCGCCGAAGTCCTATCGTGTGGGTAACAAAATAAATTACGCCGGTTCGGGCATTCTTTTGTTATTATTGATTTGGATGGGTTGGAAAGAATATAAAGAGCCTAGTCACAACGACTGATGAAAGCCGCCTTTATGGCGGCCTTTTTATTTCAATATCTCTGCGAGTAATTTTTTGGCCTGTTCATCACGCGCATATTCCGTAATCCGCGACGCATCTATTCTTGGGGCTCCATTATCGTACTGTTGCTGAACGTATTGAGCTATTGCAGCTATATCCGTATAGTCGAAACATTGACCTGCTCCTGCATCACGGATAATGGATGCGGCATCACCTGCTGTAGGACCTAATCCCAAAATGGGATTGCCGGCGCCCAAATAATCAAAAAGCTTCCCAGGTATATGACCGTTGGCACTGGCCACATCAGGCAACAAAAACAGCATCATGTGACAATTCAGTAACTTTTGATTTAAAACAGATTTGGGTACGTATTCCTCAAAGGATACTTGAATGTGATCTCCAGCTTGAGCCAAATCCTTTTCACTCTGTCCATCCCAAGACCCAATAATGGCGATCTGTATAGGAAAACTTAGCGTATTTAAAGCTGTAACTAGCTCTGAAACAGGATATTGAGAAGCCAACGTTCCAGCATAGAGAATGGTAAAAATCTCTGGACGATTGGGCTTCAGTACAGCGAAATCCTCCGGATCAAATCCATTCGGCAGCGTGAACACACTCCCTTCAGGTAAACCGCCTTTTTTCTCGTATAATCGGCTCCAGCTGGGACTAACGCTGAGCAAAGCATCACAGCTTGAAAACACGCGACGCTCCAGGCCTTTTTCGTACCAGCGCGTAAGTGCTGTAGGATAAAATTTATGGTAATAATAAATGTCTGTCCATGGGTCTCTAAAGTCCGCAATCCATTGTATATCGAATTTCTTTTGGAGTTTAAGGCCAATTAATTGGGAGCTATGCGGTGGAGAAGTCGTAACCCAGATATGCACGTCGTGCTTTTGAATAATGTTTACCGCCGCCATATAAGCATGGGAGTTCCAACCCTTCCGCACGTCCGGCACAAAGAAATTGCCACGAACGAATCTGGCAACCTTTTGCACAAAACTCACTTTTGCCTCTTCACCCGAAAATCCACTAAAGGGTACAGACCGCTTTCCAGTCACTTTTTTATAAGCGCCGAACTTCTCTGAAGTACCAGTATGGTATGTCCTAATGTTTGGATGCACTTCACTAAGCAATCCTTCATCACGTAGCGGATAAGTGGCTTGCGCAGGGTCAACGGTCACAACATGCAACTCTACCCCTTCCTTGGCCAAATATTTACTTAGCTTAAGCCAACGTTGTACACCAGGACCTCCAGCTGGGGGCCAATAGTAGCTGATGATACCTATTTTTTTCAACTGTCGTCGTCTTTGACCTCTTCGTAATCGACATAATCGCCATCCTCTTTAGAAAAGGTTGACCTCTTCCTTCCAGATGACCTACTTTGAGGCTGAGAATAACGCCGAGATCCAAATAGTCCATCAAGTGCCCTGAAAACAAAATAGGCTAGAACGGTAAATAATAGGAACCTGAAGATTACGATCATGCTGTTAGAAATTTTCAACAAGATAAAAAGAATCCCGGCGTCAAGTACACCGGGATCTTAGTTTACGAACTGTTTTCCCTAGCGGCTCAAGTAGAGGCTACGCTCACTATGTAATTTCCTGAACGTTGGATCCTTTAGATCTTTAATAAAGTGAATGGCCTCACCCGTGGATTTCATCTCCGGACCCAGAGCCTTATTCACATTTGGGAATTTACTAAAGCTGAAGACTGGGATTTTAACCGCATAACCGTCTAATGCCGGTTTAAAATCAAAGTCACTTACCTTCTTTGTTCCCAACATAACCTTGGTAGCGTAATTCACATAGGGCTCACCATATGCCTTACAGATGAACGGAACAGTACGTGAAGCACGTGGATTTGCTTCAATGATGTACACAATATCGTCCTTGATGGCAAACTGGATATTGATCAATCCCTGGGTTTGTAGGGCTTTGGCAATATTCACCGTGTGCTCCTCTATCTGCTGCATGACCAATGGACCTAGATTGAATGGAGGCAATACTGCTGAGCTATCTCCAGAGTGAATGCCACAAGGCTCGATGTGCTCCATGATCCCAATGATATAGGCGTTCTCACCGTCACAAATAGCGTCTGCCTCTGCTTCTATGGCCCCATCGAGGTAATGATCAAGCAAGACTCGGTTTCCTTCGAACTCTTTAAAGAGGTTCACCACGTGACGCTCGAGTTCAGATTTGTTGATGACGATTTTCATCCCTTGACCACCCAATACGTAGGAAGGACGGACCAGAATAGGGAACCCGAGATCATCCGCAATATCCAATGCCTCATCAGCATTCGTCGCTACGTCAAATTTTGGATAAGGAATGTTGATCTCTTTCAATAGCGTTGAGAAACGACCACGGTCTTCGGCTAAATCTAAGGCTTCGTATGAGGTGCCGATGATTTCAATGCCGTAACGGCTCAATTTCTCTGCTAGTTTCAATGCTGTTTGACCTCCGAGCTGCACAATAACTCCTCTAGGTTTTTCATGCAGGATGATGTCGTATATATGCTCCCAGAATACCGGCTCGAAGTACAACTTATCTGCCGTATCGAAATCCGTACTAACCGTTTCTGGGTTACAGTTGATCATGATGGTTTCATAACCCTCTTCACGAGCACTTAATACCCCGTGAACACAGCTGTAATCAAACTCAATCCCTTGACCAATACGGTTGGGCCCAGAACCAAGAACCACAATCTTTTCACGATCTGTGACCACACTTTCATTCTCGATAACTTCTACACCGTCTGCCGTAACGAACGAATTTTCAAATGTCGAGTAATAATATGGCGTCTGCGCAGGGAATTCAGCCGCACAAGTATCCACCAGTTTCCAAACACGATTAATACCTAAATCCGTACGCTTCCTGTGAACTTCACTTTCTAAGGCATGGATCATGTGTGCAATCTGTCGATCCGCGAAACCTTTCATTTTAGCCTCAAGAATCAAATCCTTTGGCAAAGACTCCAAGGTATGTTTTTCAATCTCACCTTGAACTCGGGCCAAATCCTCAATCTGCTTGAGGAACCACATATCTATTTTGGTGATGTCGTAAATGGTACGAAGTGGAATACCCATCTGGATCGCGTCATAAATGACAAACAGTCGATCCGATGAAGCATATTCTAATTTGTGTAGGATGGTGTCCTGATCTGTCAATCCTTTACCATCTGCACCTAGGCCGTTGCGCTTGATTTCCAAACTCTGCGCGGCTTTGTGGAGTGCTTCCTGGAAGCTGCGACCTATTCCCATTACCTCACCTACAGCCTTCATTTGAATGCCTAGACGGGTATCCGCACCTTCGAACTTCTCGAAGTTCCAACGCGGAATTTTCACAATCACGTAATCCAAGGTTGGCTCGAAATACGCAGTAGTGGTCTTGGTGATTTGGTTGTTGAGTTCATCTAGCGTGTACCCAATAGCCATCTTCGCTGCCACCTTCGCAATAGGATAACCCGTTGCTTTCGACGCCAAAGCAGAAGAACGGCTTACACGAGGGTTAATCTCAATCGCGACGATATCTTCTTTCTCATCTGGGCTTACTGCAAACTGAACATTACACCCTCCGGCAAAGGTTCCAATACTACGCATCATCTTGATGGCCATATCACGCATCTTCTGGTACGTTGTATCGCTCAAGGTCATCGCCGGTGCTACTGTAATAGAATCACCCGTATGGATACCCATAGGATCCATGTTCTCAATAGAACAAATGATGATGATGTTGTCGTTCTTATCGCGAAGCAACTCAAGCTCGTATTCCTTCCAGCCTAGCAAGGCCTTATCAATCATTACCTCATGAATAGGACTGATTTCCAATCCTCGACTCAAGGCTTCATCAAACTCCTCCGGCGTATGCACAAAAGTTGCTCCAGCTCCTCCTAGGGTAAATGATGCGCGCACACACAATGGAAAACCGAACTCCTGAGCGGTTTCCTTTCCCCGCAAGAAAGATTTTGCGATGCGCGAAGGCGCCATTGGGATATCTATTTGCTCCATCAATTTGCGGAACTCATCCCGGTCCTCAGTAATGTTGATGGCATCAATATCTACACCGATAATCCGCACATTATGCTCTTCCCAAACTCCTTGCTTGTCCGCATCGATGCACAAATTCAAAGCCGTCTGACCACCCATCGTTGGCAGGACTACATCAATGTCCGGATGAATTTTAAGGATTTCCTCAATATTTTCCACGGTCAATGCTTTCAGATAGATGTTATCCGCGATAACCTCATCTGTCATGATGGTGGCAGGGTTCGAATTGATGAGTGTTACGGTGATTCCTTCTTCTCGAAGGCTTCGTGATGCTTGGGATCCAGAATAGTCAAATTCACAGGCTTGACCAATAACGATAGGACCGGACCCGATGATGAGGACGTGTTTGATGGAGTTGTCTTTCGGCATGTGCTTTTAAGATTTGTACAAAGTTAGGTGCGGATTAGACCAAAAAAAAGGTGTTGCTTTCGGCAACACCTGTATCTTATCAAAAGGTTTTAAACATTACCCTTTGTAGTTTCCTTTATCACTTACGGTCAAGCTTTTGCGACCTTTGGCGCGACGAGAAGCTAAAACCTTACGTCCGTCTACTGACTCCATTCTAGAACGGAATCCGTGTTTGTTTTTGCGCTTTCTATTGCTGGGCTGGAATGTGCGTTTCATAACAATATAATTTTCCCTATCGTCTTCGGGGGTGCAAATATAGAATAGACTTTCTATTTAGCAATCACTACCGGGCAAATTTTAAAAAAAGATTAGTCCTTGATCATCACTCATCCAATACATTCGTGATTAAATTCGTTCGTATATCTAAATACCCCATGAACCCACAAGATTTTTGGAACAATCGATATCGAGAGCAATCATATGCCTATGGTAAAGCGCCTAACGTATTCATTGCACTTTCTCTAGAAAGATTAGATCCTGGAAATATTTATTTCCCCGCAGAAGGCGAAGGCCGTAATGCCGTGCATGCGGCAAGAAAAGGATGGAAGGTTTGGGCATCAGATCAAAGTAAAGAAGGTAAAAAGAAGGCGTTGAAGCTCGCCAAAGACCAAAACGTTGAAATGGAATACCATGTGGGAAATGCCATGAATTATGCGTGTCCAGAATCGTTGGATGCTGTAGCATTTTGTTATTTCCACACTCCAGAAGCCGTCTTAGCGCCTACGTATACTCATATCTTCGAACAATTAAAACCTGGAGGGACCGTCCTAATCGAAGGGTTCTCAGAGAAGAATTTAGGTCTTGGAAGCGGCGGACCACAAGACCTTAGCATGCTATTTACAGTTCCGAAGATCAAGTCCCTATTATCGGATTTTCAAAACCTTAGGGTGTGGGAAGAATGTATTGAACTCAATGAGGGCATGTACCACCAAGGTACGGCATGGGTTATTCGTGCTATAGCAGAAAAATAATTTAATACCATATATTTCCACTACCTTCGCCGCTGAATATAGGGGGCGTCCATCTTTCCAACGGTAGGGAACTTTTAACTGGGAAGCGCTGACGTCCAATTGGCGCACCCAGCGGAACTGGGTAAATTAAACCAGGGCTAAGTCCCGACATTATGGAAACCTTTAAAGACAGCGGTCTTCACCCTCAAATTGTACAGGGTGTAGAAGCACTCGGGTTTGTTGAACCCACCCCAATCCAAAAGATGAGCATTGAACATTTGCTCGAAAACACCACGGATTTAATCGCATTTGCACAAACCGGAACTGGTAAGACAGCAGCATTCTCGTTGCCTATTCTTCACCAACTTGAAGAAGATGTGCAGCATGTTCAGGCCATTATTTTGGCTCCAACCCGGGAATTATGTTTACAAATTGCTGCGGATATCGAGGCGTATTCGAAGTTCATGCCGGTCAAAGTCACTGCCGTCTATGGTGGTGCTCCCATTACTAAGCAGATTAAAGAACTACAGCAACGTCCACAAATCGTTGTGGGTACCCCAGGGCGAACGCTCGATTTGATCGAGCGCAAGAAACTTCGCATTGAAGATGTTCAATTCTTGGTATTAGATGAGGCTGATGAGATGTTGAGCATGGGCTTTCAAGATGAATTGGACGCTATTCTTGCCAATACTCCCGAATACAAGCAAACACTTTGTTATAGTGCCACCATGCCCGATGGCATGAAGAAACTCACTAAGAAGTACTTACATGAGCCCAAGGAAATCTCTGCGGGCAAGCGCAATATTTCAGCGAGCAACGTGAGCCATGAACTGTACGTAGTAAGTGCCAAGCACACCTACGAAGCAATGCGTCGCATCATGGACTTCAATCCAAACATGTACGGCATTGTATTCTGTAGAACGCGTCGCGAAACGCAGAGTATTGCTGAACAGCTCATTACCGACGGGTATCGCGCAGAAGCGTTGCACGGAGATTTGAGCCAAGCGCAACGCGATGAGGTGATGAACCGCTTCCGCAAGCGCAAATTGAATGTAATGGTCGCTACCGATGTAGCTGCACGCGGTATCGATGTCAATGAACTGACCCACGTAATCAACGTAAATATCCCTGATGATCCAGAAGTCTATGTACACCGTTCAGGTCGTACCGGACGTGCCGGATCTTCTGGTATTTCTATTGTCATTACTCACGGACGGAATATGCGCAAGGTGAATAATCTAGAACGAATTATCGGTAAGGAATTCGAACAGAAAAAAGTACCTAGTGGTGAGGCAATATGTGAAATCAAAATAGGTCAAGCCATTGATGAGTTGGTGGAATTTGAATTCGCCAATGAATTGGATCCAATGTTGCTGGACAGCGCCATGGATAAATTGGCCCACCTCAACAAAGCAGAACTCATCGAACGATTCCTAGGTCATGAAACATCATTGATTTTGAGTCGTTACCGCGGAGCACGTGATATTAACGAACAACCGAAGAAATTCAAGGAGCACGGACCACGCAAATCTGGCGGCGGCAGCGAGGAAGGGTTCAAAACCATCGTAGTTGATTTAGGATACCGTCAAAACGTAAACCCAAGTCGCTTGATCGGATTGATCAACGACACTATGGAAGGCAAGAAAATCCGCATCGGGAAGATTGATATGGATAAAACCTTTACACGTATCGACGTGGAAGAACGATTTGCCGTAGAAGTAGCTGTCCGATTGAGCGGCTCGAAAACAGGCTCTTATGTAGTTAATGCCTACTTCGAAGAAGGCTCTGGTTCTAGCGGAGGTGCTTCAGGTGGCCAACGTCGTCAAAAGCGTGAACGCATCTCTAGTGGAAAGAAATTCCGCGGTGATAATCGCTTCGAAGGTCGCAATGGCCGTGGAGACCGTCGCAGAGACGATCGAGACCAAAACTTCCGCAGCAATGACGACCGCCCAAGAAAGCGACGCGACGATAGAGGTGATGATTTCAGAGGTGGTGACCATAGCCGTCCACGCCGACGTAATGACCGCCCTTCGTTTGATTCAGATCGTTCTCGCTCACGAGGAGGGTATGGTGGACCAAGAGGCGAAAACAGGGATCGTTCGAAAGGTAAACCAAGCGGAAATCGCAACCAGAAGTACTAAACTTTCCTGTATTTTAGGCATATGAAAACAGCTTGGATTACAGGAAGTAGTAGCGGAATAGGCAGGGCTTTGGCCATGGAATTCAATCGCCATGGTTACTTTACCATTTTGAGTGCCAGACGTGCTGAAATCCTTGCTGAGGTTCAACATCAGCTGCCCTATCCAGAAAATAGCGCTGTGTTGGTGTTGGACTTGACCCAATACGAGAAGGCTGAGCAATGGACAACGCAGGCGCTGAGCCATACTGGCCAGATCGATATTCTAGTCAATAACGGCGGCATGGGGCATTTAGGCCGGGTCGTTGATATGGCGCTCGATGTCGAGGAAAAGGTGATGCAGACCAATTTTTGGGGTACAGCAGCCTTGACCAAAGCGATGGTGCCTGTGATGTTGGAGCAGGGTTCGGGACAGATTTGGTCCGTGGCCAGTATACTCTCTTACTTCGGTAGCCCAAAACTTGCCGCCTATGCAGCGAGCAAATTCGCGGTCGTCGGTTATATGGAAAGCCTACAGTATGAGCTGCGCAAAACGCCGGTGCATGCAGGAATCTTGAGTCCTGGCTTCATCAACACTAATGTGACGCTGAGCAGTTTGGGACCGGATGGCAAGCCTATTGGTAAAAACAGTGTGGCACAGGAGAAAGGAATGCTTCCAGAGGAATTGGCCCGAAAATTCTACCGGATCACTCAAAAGAACCAACCACCCCTGCACGTTGTTATAGGGAAATATGAAAAATGGGCGGTGCCCTTCAAAAGGTACTTGCCGAAAATATTTTTCAAGGTCTACGGAAAACTAACGGATAAGACTAGAGGAAAATAGTAGCAAATCCTATATTTGAAACTCAAGATTAATACCATGGTCGAAGGAATCATCAACCCCAAATACCTAGATCCTGCATTCTCAGCAGAATTAAAGAATGCTTATGACACAGCATCACCTTGTAAGCACATCGTCTTAGAAAACTTTTTCCAAGAGGATATAGCCATGGACCTATTCAACAACTTTCCCTCAATCGAGCAATTGAATGTGAAGCGCAAGAGCTTGAACGAAGACAAAAGCGAAGATTACCACTTCGAGCGCTGGCACCCATCCTTTTCAAAGGTTCGTGAAGCCGTAGGATCCAAAGAATGGAGTGAGCAATTAGGACGAATCACAAGTATTGATGGGTTACATACCACGACGGATGCTTTAGGGTCTGGGGTTCACCAGGGTCGTAACGGTTCATACGTAGATGTTCACATCGATGTGAACATGAATCCAAAGCTCGGTTTATGGCGCCGTTTAAACCTTTTGGTCTACCTAAATAAGAACTGGCAACCAGAATACGGAGGAGATTTAGAATTATGGAATAAAGAAATGACAGAATTGGTCACAAAAGTTCCTCCAACCTTCAACACGGCTGTAATCTTCTACACAGACGACAACAGTCCTCACGGATACGGGAAAATAACTATTCCAGAAGGCGAATCACGCAAGAGTTTCTATACTTATTACTACACGAAACCTGAAGATGGAATCACCTACAGAGATTCCAAGTTCATATCGCGACCAGATGATGGCGCCATGCGTAAAATGGCCACTGGGATAAAGGAAACCTTAAAGATTAACGGTAAGAAACTCCTTAAAACGTTGGGAATTAAAGACCTAGATTTTCAGGATAAGAATTAATCAAAACCGCCTTCGGGCGGTTTTTTTATCCCACATGCATGGTTGCCTTTGGATATTTAAAGGAATTGGATTCTACTCTGCGCTCACTCAGTGCGAAGGCCAAGGTCAAGGTTCCCACACGACCAATGAGCATTGAGATCATTAAAATCATCTTTCCCCATATTGATAAGTCTGCCGTAATTCCAGTACTCAGTCCTACGGTACAAAACGCACTCACTTCTTCAAAAGCTAATTCTAATAAGTCCTTATCTGGCTCAACTAGGGTCAGCAAGAAAACCCCAAGCAATACGCTAACAGCAGAGAACAGGAATATTGCAAAAGCTTTATTCATCAATTCCCAGGGAATCTGACTCTTGTATATGTTCACATTTTTCTTTCCTTGTATAGTAGCCGCTGCACTCATAAAAACAAGGGCAAAAGTGCTCGTTTTTATACCCCCAGCTGTGGAACCCGAGCCACCTCCAATGAACATAAGGAAAATGAAGAACAGTATCATCGGTGCGGCCATTGACCCAAAATCCACGGAGTTGAATCCTGCGGTCCGCGCCGTAATACTCTGAAACACACTATGACTGAGCTGTGAACCTATGGACCCCTCATGACTTCCCAGAATAAAAACCATAATGGCACCAACCACAATCAATACCCCGGCAACCACTAGGCCAAGTTTTGTTCCCACTTTAAGATTACGCCAAGACTTAGCAATTCCCTGTTTTCGCCATGGTTGCCTCAATAAATCAGAAATAGTCCCGAAGCCAATACCACCCAAAATGATTAAAATGGCGATTATAGCATGTACTCCAAATTCTTGGTTAACTCCTTCTGTCGCTAAGCTGTTGCTGAATAATGAGAATCCCGCATTGTTGAAGGCGGAAACGCTATGAAAAAGGCTGTAAAAAATATTATCACCTAATTCTTCAAACCTCCCGCGCCATAGTATGGCAAGTAAGGAGGCGCCTATGAGTTCAATAAAAATAGTTAACCTAAAGATGGTGGCTATTAACGAGCGACTTCGTTTAAGGTCTTCGCCAAGATTTTCACTCATGAAGTTGGCCTGGCGCATACCAAAACCGCCTCGTAAGATTGCAAACAGTGCTGCGAATGAAATGATATTTAGCCCACCCAGCTGCATCAATATCATTACTACCGTTTGTCCTTTTACACTCAACACCTCACTAATATCAACCAGGCTAAGGCCCGTAACACAGCTGGATGAAATACTGGTAAATAGCGCTGTAAAAAAGTCTAAGCCACTATTGCCCTTAACGGTCATTTCGGGGAGCATCAACAGGCCCGTACCCATGATTATGAGTAAAACAAAGCTTAAGATGAGCATCATTGGAGGGCTTAATTTACTTTTCGGTAAAATCTCCCCTACTTTTCCAAATTCGAGACCAACGATCACTAAGAAGTACCCTTGTAAAAAGAGTAGGAAGCTATCCTGTAGGCCAGCTATTTTGAAGTATTGACCTATCTTATTGAGAATCTCAAAATCAAGAATATTTATTGATAAGATGTCTAGAATGATGAAAAGCATTAAAAACGCTTCCCATT
Source organism: Schleiferiaceae bacterium (assembly GCA_964216615.1). Lineage (GTDB taxonomy): Bacteria > Bacteroidota > Bacteroidia > Flavobacteriales > Schleiferiaceae > UBA10364. Next base: position 19,402 of record CAXPFQ010000043.1, on the reverse strand, counting down.
TCCTCTTTTTAAGGAATTGCCACGGATGAAAGTCATAAAACAGTTCAAGGAAGAATTTCACCAGATAAAATGCAATGGAACCTCGAACTATATAGCCAACCAAGAGGTTGCGACCTTCGTCTAAATCAAATCCATGATAAAAAACAAGTACTAGTAAAGTAAATGTCGCAACAAATAGACTCCCGGTTGTTAAGGAAGACATTACAAAGTTGCGACTGTCGTACAGGCGAATGTTAATGAACTCACGCGCAGCGTTAATGCGTTGTTTAATACCCACGATTAGACTTTTGAGTTTCTCGAATTTAGTCCGATTCTACGAGAATTAAGCATTCTTACGATATTTCTCGTATGACTTTTCCTCAACTAAGGTCGAGCCTGTTAAGTGGTTAATCTCTCTTTTAAGTGCTGCTCTCCGATCGTTAAGCTGGTACACACTACGGGCCGCGGCCACAAATGAAGGACCAAAATCTTGTGTTTTCTCAAAAGCACGTAAGACGTCCTCGACCTCCCAAAGCTGGGTATTAACCTCCAAAAGCTGTGCTTGTAAAATTCTTAGGGCGTCTGAAGATTCTTGGGAATGAATGGTATCCACAGCGTCCTGAAGGCTTTCTAGCTCTCTTTGTATGTTTTGAAGCGCAATGGGATCATCTATCCGCTCTCCCTTAATCTGAAGGATAGAAAATTTATCCAATACTTCACCGTTTGATACCTCGATTTTCATTTTTAATCCTCAAGTTTTATAAGGGCTTTTTTAACACGACGAACTGCTTCTTCAAGTTCGCTCTCTGCCGCAGCATACGAGAACCTAATGTAACCTGGTAATCCAAATGCATCTCCGGGAACTGTACTCACCAACCCTTCTTCTAACAGATACATGCTCAAATCTAGAGAGGTTTCGATGACCTTACCGTTGAATTTCTTTCCTAATATACTCGAAACACGGGGGAATACATAGAATGCTCCCGGAGGGCTATGGAGTTCGAATCCTGGTATAGAATTCATCCAATTCACCATCTTCGCACGACGTGTGGCAAAGGTATCCACCATGTATTGTACCGTTGACGGGTCTGCTTCTACAGCAGCGATACAAGCGCGCTGGGCCACAGAATTTGTGCCAGAAGTAAAGTTACTTTGGAACTTTGTACAAGCCTTAGCAATCCATTCCGGCGCACCGATATAGCCAATACGCCATCCCGTCATGGCAAAACCCTTTGACAAACCGTTGACCGTAATGGTTTGATTGTAGACTTCAGGAAAGCTTGCGATGCTTACATGCTTCACTTCACCGTAGTTCAACAATTCATAAATCTCGTCAGAGATGATGTATAAGTTGGGGTGTTTCGCCACCACAGATGCGATAGCAGCCAAGTCCTCTTTACTGTAAATAGCACCGCATGGGTTATTGGGAGAAGAGAAAATCAACACTTTTGATTTCGGAGTAATGGCCGCTTCTAATTGTGCTGCAGTGATCTTAAAACCGCTCTCCATAGTAGTAGATAGGATTTTTACCTCACCACCACAGTATTTGGCTTGGTCCATGTAACTCACCCAATACGGTGCTGGAATGATCACCTCATCTCCCGGATCCACTAGGGTCAAAAAGACATTCAACAAGCTTTGCTTGGCACCTGTGCTCACCACGATTTGGCTTGGATCATAATCCAGCCCATTGTCGCGCTTAAACTTATTCGCTATACTGACCTGCAGGTCAGAGAATCCCGGGACAGGCATGTAATGTGTGTAATTCTGCTCCATAGCTTTCACCGCAGCAGCCTTTATAAAATCTGGCGTATCAAAGTCTGGCTCACCAAGTGATAAACTGATCACCTGTTTCCCAGTTGCACTTAATTCTCGTGCTTTTTTGGCCATTTCAATTGTCATGGGAAGACCCATCTCCTGCGCGCGTTGTGAAAGTGCTTGCATTATAGAAGTAGTGTAGATGTGATTAGGCAACAAATTTAACGATATTTGTAGGCCTTAACATAGATTTATGGAAGCATTTATTGAAATCCTCAAGTATACTTTTCCAGCAGTTTTAATGCTGTTACTCACCTACTTACTTCTTTCGAATTTTGTAGATAATGAAGAAAAGCGTCGCCAATTTTATTTGCGTAAAGATCTCAATAAGAAGGCGCTTCCTATGCGATTTCAAGCTTTTGAGAGATTGACTGTCTTTCTTGAACGAATTACACCGAACCAATTAGTCTTGAGAGTGAAGCCAGGAAACATGACTTTGGGAGCTTATCGTAAAACCCTTGTGGATAGTATTCGTCAGGAATATGAATACAACATTTCGCAACAAGTATACATCAGCGATAAATCTTGGAATAATGTGGTTAGTGCGAAAAGTCAAGTAGTAAGCATGATCAATAAGGTCACCGCTGAAATGGACGAAAACGCAACTGCTGGAGACCTTAGCCGAAAGTTGATTGAACTTGAAATGACCGGAGACATCTTCCCAACTAAAGCGGCAATCCTCCTACTCAAACACGAGGCCGCACGAAATTTCTAATCGTCGAGCCGACGTCTTAACTCTTCGATAAATAGTTTCGAGGCCTGCAATGGGCCTGCTTCGCTATTGCCCACCTTTGCTCGCAAATCATCGTAGGCTACCTGCAACCCATCATGTTGTTGCAGCACACTTCGCAACGCATGCTGCACTTCCACTTCAAACCAGTATTCTGATTGTCGACGACGCTTTTCATCGAACCAACCTTGCCCTCTATAATGGCGAATACATTGATCGATCGCCGCATCCAACTCCTCGAATCCTTGGCTTTCCAATGCTGAAATCAGGGTAATGGTGGGGGTCCAATTAAACTCGTCCCTCGTACTCAATTGCAACGCGCGCTGTAATTCCACACGCGTTCGTTTGGCCGCTGGAGCATGCTCGCCTTCACTTTTATTGATGGCAATCAAATCAGCCATCTCCATAATCCCCTTCTTAATGCCTTGGAGCTCATCCCCGGTCCCCGGCATGGCCAAAAACAAGAAAGCATCGACCATTTGGGACACTGCCGTTTCGCTCTGCCCCACGCCAACAGTCTCTACAAACACGTGCGTATACCCTGCTGCCTCGCACAATACGATGGCTGCCTTTGTTGCCCGTGCCACACCGCCCAGCGCTCCCGAAGAAGCCGTAGGACGAATAAAAGCACGCTCATGGCGCCCCAGCTCTACCATTCTGGTCTTATCCCCCAAAATGGCACCGTGAGACTTCGACGAAGATGGATCAATGGCCAACACGGCCAACCGCGCCTTTTCATTCGACTCTAAATAGTGTACCCCATAGGATTCCAGGAACGTACTCTTTCCTACTCCAGGAACTCCAGAAATCCCCAATCGCACGCTATTCCCGGCATGTGGCAATAACTTTTCCAGTAATGCTCCTGCCTTCACCACATCCTCAGCCGCTTCACTTTCTACCAAGGTGATCCCGGCAGCAAGCGCCGCACGATCCCCAACTAGAATGGCGCGCTCCAATTCCTCTACACTCCAAGCAGGTCTTTTTCCTGCTTGGAACTTCGGATTCACTGAAGGTCCATCTGTGGCCGATTTCTGAGTATGCAATGTGTTTTTAGCCATCAGGCTTGGTCTATATAGGCTTGAAGATAAGCGTATTTATCGGTCAATGCACCGTCCGCACATTCCGTAGCGCGTTCTAACACACCTTCTTCATCGCCATTAAAAAGCGCTGGGACAACATGGGTCATCAGGTCACTGCCGAAACTTAGTGAGGCATCTCTTGGTAATTCACACGGCAGGTTATCTACCGCCATCACCCCGATAGCTTCAGGATGATCATGCCCCACCTCTTTCTCCTTAGCGGCCAAGTACCCATAAAACGGATCGGCAATGGTGGAGGCTCGAAGTGTCGAAGCCACCGGCCCGTCTATATCACAACTGATGTCCGCCACATAGGTAATGGCAAACTCTGCCTGCTTCGCATCCTCTCTAGTAAAAATGAAAGGCGCACGGCTGTCGTAATAATGCCCTGCGATGTACAGCTTGGCAAAAGGTGCATAACGCATGAAATCACTTTCATAGCCGCTCGGATCTGCAAAGAGTTCGTTGCGATCGAATGGCCTTCCGTCGCTCGTTTTATAATATTCTTCTACGTCCAATTGGCTCCAAAAACAACCTTCATACCCCGAAATCTCCTCCGGGGAAATCTGAGGAATGCTCGACGCCACTAGCGTCTCCACTGCACCTGAGGCCACACGGCCTTTCCCAGTCAGTAGAATGCGTACATCCGAAGGCCAATCTATGCCTTGAAGTTGCGCAAACATTTCTTCCATGTCCTTGCACTCGTGGGCAGGCTTCAATGTGTATTGCCCGTATTTCGCACCCCATCCGCGCAAGCCGTTGTATGCCCCTACTAGTCCCGCGAATCTGCCAAAGGCAACCACACGGGCACCATTTTTAGTGAGTAGCTCGTAATCAATCAAACGAATATTACGCTCCACACAGGCCTTCAACAATTTGGCGTTGTAGGGCTGCTTTTTATACGTGTGCGAGAAGAAAAAGTACGTCTTGTTCGGGATGAGCTGATCTATAGGCACCTCTTTGACTCCAAAGAGCACATCACAATCGCTCAGATCCTCTTGCAACTCAATTCCCGATGCTACATATTCATCGTCCCCAATGGCCCGAATGGGCGATGGTTGCGCCACCACCGTGCAAGAAAAAGTTTGTTGTAATGCCGAGGCGTGCTGCGGGGTCAGGGCTACACGCTTGTCTATGGGGACTTTACCCTCTCTAAGAATGCCGATTTTCATGCTACTAAAGGTAGTATAACTGTGCACAATTTTGGCATAGAATTGGTGTATCTTTGCCCTCTACATCGGGGCTGACTGGTTTTGACAGCAAGCCGAAGGTTGATGTAAGCATGTCGAGCGCGGAAGGGGCAGCTCGTTAATACACCGCTTCACTTTTTATAACTGGCGAAGATTCTTACGCTTTGGCCGCTTAATCTGACAGGATGTCGATTTTGCTAATCCTACACTAGGTGTAGGAGCTGAACATCTCGCAAGAGCCCAAGTCCTGAGGCGCTTGATCACGAGGTGTGGAAAATTCGGGAATGCAATTAGCTCTCGCCTCGCGGGCTAATTCAAGTGTAGAGGCTAAGCCATGATTAGGGTGCTTGTGCTCAGAGATTGGTCGAAAACCTAATCACAAGATAAGCATGTAGAAAGCCTCAGGCTTCCTTGTTTGGACGCGAGTTCGATTCTCGCCAGCTCCACTTGGTGATCCCGAGAAAGAACAAAGCCAGCGCAATTCTTGCGCTGGCTTTTTCTTAAGACAAAATCCGAAGCTTGCTTCAGGATTTTGGAAGAAGAAAAATGCCGCAGACGCGAAGCGGATGCTGGCTTTGTTTGAACGAAAGATCCACTCCACACGGGGCCAGTGAAAGAAAACTTCAGCTGCGCAGCAGCGAGTCCAGTGCCGAAGGCACGCGAAGGTTTTCATTCTCGCCAATATATCGTTTTAGGATACCTTAAAATCTTCTCCGAGGCTTTCTCTTACTGCCGCTGGCACCACGAGGACCCTTTGGACGATCTGATTTCGGCTTGCCGCCACGCCCAGGTCGGGGACCGCGCTGGCCGGGCTTTTTAGGCTTGCGATTTTCCGGATCCGCCCATTCCTCTGCAGCCCCAGCCGCAAATGGATGGTCTTCTACCAATGGAATGTCCAATTTTATCAGTTTCTCTATATCTTTCAGATACTCCCGCTCGTCCGCCGAACAGAAAGAAACGCTGCTCCCTGAGGCATCTGCACGACCCGTGCGCCCGATACGGTGCACATAGGTTTCTGGAATATTGGGCAACTCATAGTTCACTACAAATTCCAATCCTGAAATATCAATACCACGAGCGGCGATATCGGTAGCTACCAACACTTGCAATTCACCGTCCTTGAACCCTTTCAACGCTTTCTGACGAGCACTTTGACTTTTATTTCCATGAATGGCGGCAGCCTTAATACCTTTTTTGGACAGAATACGAACGACCTTATCACAGCCATGCTTGGTGCGCCCGAAGACCAGCGTCTCCCCGTCGAAAGACTTCAACAACTCCACCAATAAAGCAGGCTTTTCTTTTTTCGAGACGTAGTACACCTCTTGTGAGACGCGTTCCGCAGTAGGCTTCGCCACGGCAATACGTACTTGCTTATAGTTTGGCTTAAGGATTTGCTCGCTCAAGGAGATGATGTCCTTTGGCATGGTGGCCGAGAAGAACAAACTCTGGCGCTTTTGTGGGATGATCTTTAAAAGTTTGCGGATATCATGGATGAATCCCATGTCCAACATCTGATCTGCCTCATCGAGCACGAAATGCGTCAAGAACCTAAGATCAATAAAGCCCTGCTGATGTAGATCCAAGAGTCTACCTGGAGTGGCGACCAAATAGTCTACACCCTTTTTCAGCTGATCCACTTGTGGGTTTTGACCTACGCCGCCAAAGATCACCGCTGTGCGCAATCCTGTACCCTGGCCGTAGTGCTTGGCATTTTCACCTACCTGGAGCGCAAGCTCGCGGGTGGGAGTCACGACTAAAGCTTTGATTTTTCTTGTTTTGAAGGATTTGGCTTGTAGCAGATGTTCAATAATGGGTATGGTAAAGGCAGCTGTTTTACCTGTACCGGTCTGTGCGGTCCCCAGTAAATCGTAGCCCTCCAAAAGGATGGGGATACTCTGAGATTGAATCGGGGTTGGCGTAGTATATCCTTGATTTTTCAAGGCGGCTAGGATTCGAGCATCGAGTCCTAAGGAATCAAAAGTCATAAAAGGTGGCAATGGCATCAGTGCAACTGCGGGTCAAAGATACATCGAATTATTGCGACCGATTTCATTTATGATAGTATTACTATTACATTTGCATTGTTAAACATTTATTTGACTATAGCGTTAGTATCACATGAATGCACTGAATATTTCAGTGAGCGCCAAGCTCTACAATAAAAATCCTGAGGAAACTGAACTCGGCAAACGCATCCTTTCCAAGAGTATTGAACTCATGGAAGAGATTGGCTATGAGCATGTAACCTTTAAAAAAATTGGACTTGCTTTAGAAAGTACTGAAGCCAGTGTCTATCGTTATTTTCAGAACAAGCATCAGCTGCTCGCGTACCTTATCAATTGGTATTGGGGCTGGCTTGAAGTAAAAATGGCACAGGAATTCATGATGCTCAATAGCGCTGAAGATAAACTCAAGCGTGCCATCCAGCTCCTAGTCATGCCTATGGATGAAGATGAGCGCATACCACATATTGATGAAGGCACCCTTCAACGTCTGGTCGTAGCGGAATACCCAAAAATCTACCTCACTAAAGAGGTGGATGCCGAAAATGAAGAAGGTTATTTTTTAGGGTATAAACGTCTCTGTGATACCCTTGGAAACCTAGCCTTACAAATCAATCCTGCGTACAAATACCCGCACAGCTTGTTTTCAACAGTGATTTCGGCTGCTCAAAGCCAACAGTTCTTTACTGAACACCTCCCACGCCTCTCCGACGCTAACAAAGGAAGCGGCACCATTGTCCAATTTCTAACCGAAATGACCCTTAACTCGATTCAAAAAAGATGACCAAAAACCCTTTCCAGAAATTCATTGCGATGCTCTCACAGGATCGCAAAGACATCATGTACCTATACTCCTATGCATTGTTTTATTCCATTGTAAATCTGAGTCTTCCTCTAGGAATTCAAGCTATTATTGGGCTCATACAAGCAGGAACAGTTAGTACGAGCTGGATAATTTTAAGCGGGGTAGTAACTGCTGGTGTACTAATTGGTGGAGTCTTACAGGTGCTGCAATTATCCATTTCGGAAATCTTGCAACGCAGAATCTTCACCAGAGCAGCGTTCGAGTTTACCTATAGAATCCCACGGTTTCAGAACGCATCTATACGCGGACAGTACCCACCGGAACTCGTCAATAGATTCTTTGATACCCTGAATGTACAGAAGGGGCTTTCAAAAATTCTTATGGATTTCAGCTCCTCCTCACTCCAAATTCTGATAGGATTAATTCTCTTAAGTACTTATCACCCATTCTTTATCACTTTCGGTGTAGCCTTAATCATCTTGTTAATAGCCATTTTGTATTACACCGGTCCGAGGGGTTTGGACAGTAGCATGCACGAAAGTACTTACAAATACAAAATCGCGCATTGGTTAAAGGAAATAGCAAGAACCATGGACACTTTCAAAAGGGCCGGTCACACAGAATTACCTCTTGAACGCACCGACGAATTAGTAGATCACTATTTGGAACACCGCAAGAGGCACTGGAAAGTACTCATTTTTCAATATGCCAACATCGTAGGTTTTAAAGCCTTAGTTACTCTAGGTTTATTAATAATTGGAGGGCTCTTAGTCATTGATAATGAAATCAATGTTGGCCAATTCGTGGCGTCTGAAATCATCATCATTCTAATTATTAATTCAGCGGAGAAGCTCATCCTCACCATGGAACCTATTTACGACGTACTGACCGCCGTCGAGAAAATGAGCGCTGTAACGGATATTCCTTTGGAGGAAGATCAAGGCGCTATGCTCTTTGATTCCATAGACACAGGTATGGGTGCGACCATTGAAGTCTTAGACCTAACCTATATGTCAGAGGATGGATCAAGGGCCATTTTAAAGGATCTTAATATTACTATTCCTTCAGGAGCACGTGCTGTAATCACAGGTGCTAATGGGTCTGGGAAATCCACTTTATTGCGGCTGCTTGCGGTTCAATACGACCCTACTTACGGGACAGTGAGCTTCAATGGCTACCCTACTGGGAACCTCAATACAGCTGATTTAAGGTATCACGTCGGCGATTGTTTCTTAAGCGAAACCCTATTTGAGGGGACGTTAATTGAAAACATAACTCTTGGAAGACCCGAAATAGAACCAAGTGATGTAAGCTGGGCTGTTCATGGGCTCGGATTAAGTGCTTTTGTACAGTCTCTTCCGAATGGGTATGAAACCATGGTCGGGCCCACTACCCGTCCGTTATCCAGTAGTCTTGTGGAACGAATTTTATTAGCTCGAGCCATAGTTGTAAGACCCAGATTACTCCTATTGGACGATATCTTCCATCTTTTTGACCCAAAAGAGCGAAAAAGTATCGTCGAATTTATTTGGGATAGCTCGCAACCTTGGACGCTGGTTGCCGCTTCTAACTTACCTATTCTCCAAGAACATAGCACCCTAACTATAGAATTGTAGAAAATGCTGAATATTTCAAAAAATCGTATCAACGACCGATTGGATACGACTAAATATAAAAGCTTTAAAAAGCTTAAAAATCCATTCATTGGATCAAAAATAAAACGCCTCTTTATCGTCATGGCCGTCTTAAGTTCGGGCAGTCTTTTTCTTCCTTGGACTCAAAACATTCAGGCCAAAGGGACGGTAACAATGCTGCAACCAGAACAAAGAGCAAGTGAAATACAAACTGCTATTGCAGGGCAAATTGCGCAATGGTATGCACTTGAAGGAGATCTTGTCGAAAAGGGGGATACTATTGCTCGATTGAAAGAAATAAAGAATGAATATCTCGATCCAGATTTAATAAGCCGAACCAAGGAGCAGCTGAGTGCGAAAAAATATGGCGTAGAAAGCTATACTAAAAAAGTTTCCGCATTGAATGCTTTAGTTCAAACTCTGAGAAAAAATCAACAGATTAATGCCAGAAGTTTAGCGTTTAAAGTTCAAGCGGCTCTTGCGGCATCTCAAGCCGACTCTTCAAATTTTAACGCAGCAAATCAAAATCTACAAATCGCAAAAGATCAAGCAATCCGCTTTGAACAACTTTATGCACAAGGATTAAAAAGCAAGACTGAAGTTGAGCAGTATAGAGCCAAGCTTGCAGCAAGTACCGCTAAAACCCAAGAGGCGAAACAAAAATGGGAAGTCAGTAAAAATAAACTCCGAGATATAAGACTAGAATTGAGTAATAACAGCAATATATACTTAGAGAAAATCTCTAAGGCCCAAAGTGATCTAGCTACGGCCGAAGGAGCATTAGCCACCAGCCAAGGAGAATTCGCAAAACTCCAGAATATGCTAAGTAATTACGAAACAAGGAGCTCTTATTACTATATCCTAGCTCCCCAAGACGGCAGGCTCGCAAAAGTCAAGAAACAAGGTATAGGAGAAACGGTTAAAGAAGGATCGCCAATCGCTACAATTGTTCCGACTAAATATGACCTTGCTGTAGAATTGTATATCAATCCTATAGACATGCCCCTTATCCATGAAGGGTCGGAGGTTCAGTTTCAGTTTGACGGATGGCCGGCCATAGTCTTCAGGGGATGGCCAAACTCAAGTTTTGGAACCTTCAGCGGTACTGTAGTTGCCATAGACAGAATAACCAATGAGCAAGGTAAATACAGAATTCTAGTTGCCCCATCAGAAAAGTGGCCTGAGAATTTAAGGGCAGGCACAGGAGCAAGCGGAATCGCCCTTCTCAATACCGTGCCAGTTTGGTATGAACTATGGCGACAGCTCAACACATTCCCTCCCGACTATTATGAACCAGTTAAAGCGGAAGCATACTAAGTTGTACAAGAACATACTTGATTTATGAAAAAATTCATTTTCACAAATATTTTGTTCATGATGTCTTTTGCGCTGAACGCACAATTCAATGCAACAGATAGCGTACTTACCGTGAATGAATTTATTCATTGGGTAGATCAAAATAATCCGTTACTAAAGGTTGTTGGCAATAAACTCCCTCTTGCAAAGGCAGAATTACGCAGAGCCAAAGGAGCATTTGATCCTTATTTAAATGGCACTTTGGTGAGCAAGGAGTTTAATAGTGAAAACTATTATCGTCAGCCGGGGGTGCAGCTCAAAACAGCAACCAACAGCCCCGTCCAATTTCAAATGGACTGGAACAATATATCTGGAATTTATACTAATCCGCAAGATAAAATGCCTCAAGAAGGTCTATTCGCAGTAGGCGGAATGATAAATTTAGGTAATGGACTACATACGGATTCAAGACGAACTGATCTCGCGCTGGCTAAAGCTGGAATAGAACTCACTTCGGCTGAAGCTGAATTATATCGAAATGAGCTTTTAACCAAAGCCGTGAAAGATTACTGGAAATGGTATGAGGCTGATGCGAAAGTTAGCGCTTATGAGTTGGCTTTGACGGCAGCGACAGAGGTGTATGAGTTTACGCTTAATTCATTCGAGGCTGGAGACGCCTCGGCCATGGATACCTTAGACGCCCTCGCTCTAGTAACCACATGGGAAACGGATTATTACAGTGCTCAGAGCAATGCCATTAAAGCAATGTTTGATCTATGTAATTGGCTTTGGACTCCGGAAGAATTACCTGTTGTCTTACAACCGTTCATTCGTCCTTCAGAAGAGTTGCCGCAACATTCTGTTCATGTGTCTCTGGGAAAACTCCACCCACTTTGGTCTTATAACGACCAAAAAGAGGAGCAACTCAGACTTAAGAGACAATTGGCCCGTGAATACCTAAAACCAACTATTGCCATAGGCGGGGCCTATTTATTGCCTGGAAATTTTGATCAACCACCCACTCAAAATGACTTTGATGTAAAAAATAGGCTGTTCAAAGCAAAGCTTGGTATGCCATTGTTTTTGCGTGAAGGACGAGGGTATACCCAAAGTCAATCTTTACAATTGGAAAATTTTCAATGGGAACGCTCTACTGTAGAAAATCAATGGAGTAATGCCCTAAACAGCACGGCAGCACAATTGATCGAATTAGAAGCAGCCGTAAAGGCAAGCCTTGAAAACCAAGAATCCCTTTATAAATTACTTCAGTCTGAAAAGATGAAATTGACCTTGGGAGATAGTGAATTAATCAAGGTGAACTTACGAACAAGCTACTTCGCTAAAGCTCAAGTTCAAAGGGCGAAACTTCAGGCCGAATTAGGTCAAACTTGGGCTTATTGGATGCAGCTAAGCGCGTCATACTAAAGTCTAATAATTCATTACATTGTGCGTCTGTTAACTCACTCTGAAATGAACAAAACTTGGAATTGGGCCCTCACTGTGGCCCTTGCTGGCTTTTTATTCGGCTTTGATACTGTGGTAATATCTGGTGCCAATGATCCTATTAAGGAACTTTGGCCTACCTCACCATGGTTTCATGGTGTGTTCATCATGTCCATGGCACTTTGGGGTACAGTGCTTGGATCTTTGGCAGGAGGTATTCCTACCAAACGATTGGGACGAAAGAAAACACTGGTTTGGGTTGGTATATTATATTTAGTCAGTGCCTTGGGATCAGGCCTAGCTACTGACCCTTACATGTTCTCATTTTTCAGATTTCTCGGAGGTGTTGGTGTAGGCGCTTCAACCGTTGCAGCCCCTACATATATCAGTGAGATCAGCACCGCAAAATCTCGCGGGCGATTAGTAGCATTGTACCAATTCAATATTGTTTTTGGAATATTAATCGCCTATATCTCTAATTATTTACTGGCAGGTTTCGATGGAGATAATGACTGGCGTTGGATGCTGGGTGTGGAAGCTATTCCTGCGGCCTTATATTGTGTATTGATCTTAGGAGTGCCTAAATCACCAAGATGGCTCGTGATCCAACAAAACGATGAAGCTGGAGCACTAAATACGTTGAAACTCATTCATAATGATCCGGTCAAAGCAAAAGCGGAATTTGATACGATAAAAAATCATACCTCGTTTGAAACCAGTCGGAAAGGTGTCTTCAGTGGCAAATACAACAAGAGCCTCATCTTGGCCTTTTTACTCGCCTTCTTCAATCAATTAAGCGGAATAAATTTTGTCCTCTACTATGCACCGGATATTCTTAAAGAAGCTGGATTTGTTACAACATATACTTCACCACCTGAAGGAACTTCTGTTCTGAACAACTCTGAGGGTGCTCCAGATAATAGCGACGATGAACACCCATCATCGGATAAAGATTCGGCAGCGAATGAGACTCAGGCGGAAAAAAGCGCTGAATCTGATAGTACTAAAAAGGATTTTGCAGAGAATGATGAACCCGATAGGAGTGAATCATTACTCGCTTCCGTTGCCATAGGCGGAACAAATCTGCTATTTACCTTTTTAGGACTTTTCCTCATTGATAGGATGGGCCGCAAATCACTCATGTATATAGGTTCTGCGGGATATATAATCTCTTTAGCCATGGTGGCTTATGGATTTTATTCTGGTGCCTCTGCGGGTTTTAATCTCTTTTTTATCCTTTTATTTATTGCATCTCACGCCGTTGGGCAAGGAGCTGTAATTTGGGTGTTTATTTCTGAGATTTTCCCAAATAATGTTCGAGCGGCAGGGCAAGCTTGGGGTACGGGAACACATTGGGTTTTCGCCGCGTTAATTACAATGCTTGGTGAAGTAGTTACAGATGCTTTTCAAGGATGGATGATATTTACATTCTTTGCAGCATTCATGGTATTACAACTGTTATTCACGCACTTCATGATGCCGGAAACCAAGGGTGTGAGCTTGGAGGAATTGCAAGACCAATTAACCTCGAAAGATGCCTAAACTCTATTGCTTTGGCGAAGTATTGTGGGACCTCTTCCCCAGTGGTGCTAAGCCGGGTGGCGCACCCATGAACGTCGCTATCCATGCGCAAAATTTAGGACTAGATAGTGCCGTGATTTCGGCCATCGGCAATGATGAGCGCGGGCAAAGGCTACTGGATATTCTCCAAGAGCGGGATGTGAATACAGCATTCATCACTACAAGTGAGCACCCTACCGGAGCGGTCACGTTGGACACCACCAATCCTTCGGAGGTACGCTACACCATTGAAGAACCAAGTGCTTGGGATTTTATAAGTGCGCCTGAGATTTCGTGGGAGCCGAGCGATCTACTATTGCACGGGTCTTTAGCAACTAGAAATAAGCACAGCTACGAAGCACTGAAAGCGCTCAGAGGGTGGGCCGGTATGCGTGTTTTTGACCTCAACCTCAGAGCACCCTTTGTCGATCAAGACCGCATCCTAGAATTACTTGCGGGCACAGAAATCGTAAAGGTGAACAAAGAAGAATATGAACGGCTTGCTGAGTGGCTACAATTAGATACTGATCCAGAGCTAGGTTTTGAATCGATGCACGAAACATTCGGCACCCAAGAACTCATCGTAACTAGAGGCGGTCAAGGAGCGCTTTGGGTGAACAATCTTGGTGCACTTCAGAGCAAGGTATTTCCAGTAACGGTAAAAGACGCCGTGGGTGCTGGAGACAGCTTTCTAGCCGCCATGCTCTTTGGTATTTCCCACCTACTAGAGCGGCAACAAACATTAGATTACGCCGCTGCCCTTGGCGCTATGGTCGCTAGTGAAGAAGGGGCTAATCCTGTAATCCGCACTGCCGAACTAAAAGCCTTTATCGACGCATCATTAGGACATTAGTCACCACCTCATCCCATTCTCCCGGCGGCACGGTGCGCCAAGGGAAATCTGGGTGACCTAGGCCCGTGATCGGCTCGATAGCCATAAATGGGGCGTCCGCAGGTCGGAATACCTGAGTAATGGTGGACAACGGTTGGATAGAAATATGCCCAAGCTCGATCGAATCCATAAAAAAGGCGCCGTCCACTTCTTGGGTCCAATCAAATCCTTCAAAAGGAATCTTTTGGCCCGGATGGCTCAATTCATTCTTCTTCAATCGATGGACCGGCGCTGGGTGTAACGCTGGGGCATTGGTCTTGAAATAGGGATGCCACCCCAAATGGAACGGCAAATTTGTATCCCCCATATTTTCAACACGACACCTCAAGCTAAGACCATTCTTATCAAGGGTATAGCGAACAGTTAACAGACACGGAAAGGGATAGTAATCTCTCGAACCGTCATAAGACCAGCGCGCTTCTATACCATTAGCTATCTGGGTCAATTCAAATTCCTCCCAAGGTGTAAATCCGTGCAGCGCAGCTCCATGTTGGTGATCGTTTACGGGCCATTGGTACTTCACTCCCTCGAATTCCATCATTGTCCCTGATGCCATACGCACTGGAAAGGGAAACATCACTGCTCCACTCGCCCAATGGCGCCAATGGTCACCGAAGTCATGAAGAAGATCCGTACCTTCAATGTATAAGGATAATAAAGAAGCGCCTCTACTTGCTACAGTAAAGGCGCCCCAACTATTTGAGAAATATTCAATCTTATCCATTGATGTCATAGATGGACTTCATTCTTTCCATCTGACTCTTGTAATCATATTCAAGATCAATTAATTCACCTTTTGAAATGTCAAAGACCCAACCATGAACTGATGGTGCACCACCATCGGCATGACTCTTTTGGAAATACTCTGTCTTGAGAATATTATTACATTGTTCAAAAACATTTAATTCAATAAGACGATTATACCGTGCGCCCTGATCTTCTATCGCATCAAGTTCAGAAGCATGAAGCCTGTATACGTCACGAATTTCTCGTAACCACCCATCTATCAAACCTAGGCTTTGATTACCCATTGCTGCAGCAACGCCTCCACAATTATAATGGCCACAGACTACAACGTGCTTTACCTTCAAATGCATGATTGCATAAAGAATCACACTGTGAATATTCATATCAGTGTTCACTACTAAATTGGCGACGTTACGGTGAACAAAAACTTCTCCAGGATCTAATCCCATTATATTATTCACAGGTACTCTAGAATCTGCACAGCTAATAAAAAGAAAATCTGGACTTTGCCCTTTGGCCAAGTGCTCAAAGAAATCCCCTTGTTTTGAGGTATGACTTTCTATCCACCTCTTGTTGTTTTCAAAAACCTTGTCGTAAATCGTACTCATAATTAATGTGTTATTGCCCTTAAGATAGTCTATTTCGAAACATCTCCAAAAGGACAGTAAAAGTACCAGAGCGAAGAATCCATATTCCTAAATGGATAGCTAACTATTAACCCAAGAACTGAATTTTCTGTTTAAGTTGAAGTCTAAGGTGCGAGCAAATGGTTAACTTTAAGGTTGAACTTGTGACCATGTATACACCGAATGAATTCCAAACCGAATTATTCGACGAGATTTTTAGCTCAACCAAAGGAAAGCGTAAAATCACGGCGGAACTTATGGATGTCTTGGGATGCTCAAGGGCTTCCCTTTACAGGAAACGAACGGGTACTACGCCACTTACCACAGACGAACTCATTAAATTAGCTGATCACTTTTCGCTCAGTATAGATGCACTACGCACGAATGCAGAGGAAAATTCATTGGTTGTAGTATGCACCACTCTTCCTCCTATAAAGGGCTATGATGATATTGATTTTTACCTCGAAAACACAAGGCGTAATTTGAATGAAGCCGTTAGTATCCCTGGGGCTCAACTATACTTTATAGCGAAGGAAGTACCCATTTATCGCTACATGGATAAGCCAACCCTAAGTGCATTTAGATTTTATTTGTGGAATCTGGAACATATGCGTCGCAACGATAGGTTTGACCCTAGGCATGCACCCACTATGTTGTTTGAAAAAGGGCGCGACCTGAGTTTATTAAGTCGTCAACTAAAAGTCACTGAATTTTGGACGCTTTCTTCATTCGATAATCTGATCAATCAGATCACATACATCAAAAACATGGGGTTAGCCAGTGACCGATTAATTGTCGCTATGAAGAAGGAATTGTTTGAGATGTTAGAAGAATTAATTCAGGACATTAAAAAACAACAAACTGCATCTGGTCAACCCTATCAAATGATGTTGTGCGAATACTTGACCATCAACGACGGTGCACTTCTTGAAATTACAGACCACCACAGCGTTGCGTTGTTCTCTTATAGCTCTATCAACTACTTAAAAAGTAGCAATCCCAATATTATAGATGCTTTTAAGCGGGGTCTACGCTACCATCGCATGCAAGGGGAAGTGCTCGATAACTTGAATATTGAAGGTATCCAAAAATTTGAAGACACCATCAGCACGAAGATTAATGCACTGTAATTAAAGAGGCAATACGCGCCGCCCTTTCTCTCAACGCATCCATAGATTCCGTATTTGTCCTATCATATGCTAAAGCCACTGCCATGCGACGGTAAGGACGCGTAGTAGGCTTTCCGAAAATCTTGAAATCTGACTGCGGCTCGGCACTGGCTGCCTCTAAACCACCGTATACTGGTTCACCATCTTTTTCGGCAAGTACGACAGCACTCACCCCAGGGTGCCTTAATTCTATCTCGGGTATAGACAGTCCCAATAATGCACGAGCGTGCAATTCAAATTCATTAAAATTCTGAGTACCTGCTAAAGTTACCATTCCCGTATCGTGCGGGCGTGGGCTAAGTTCTGAGAAGTACACGGCATCATCACCCAAGAAAAACTCAATTCCCCATATACCGGCACCCCCAAGCGCTTCGGTTACTTTTTTAGCCATCGCTTGCGCCTCAACTAATTGCGCTCTATTCATATCACATGGCTGCCAACTCTCTTGGTAATCGCCCCTTTCTTGACGGTGTCCTATGGGCGCACAAAACAAGGTTGGCCCGTTTTTCTGAGTCACAGTGAGCAAGGTGATTTCGGTGTGAAAGTCAATAAAACCTTCTACTATTATTTCTTTTAAGTCTCCTCGGCTTCCCTCCATTGCATATGCAAAAGCAGCTTCCAATTCACTCGGATTTTTCACTATACTCTGCCCTTTTCCAGAACTAGACATCAACGGTTTTACCACACAGGGTAAACCAATAATGGCAACAGCCTCTTCAAACTCTCGAATATTGGTCGCATACGCATAGGGTGCCGTGCGTAAGCCCAATTCCTTAGCCGCCAAATCACGAATCAGCTTGCGGTTCATAGTAAAATTCGCCGCTTTTGCCGATGGAATAATCTGTATACCAGCTTGTTCAAACTCATACAATTTATCCGTGCGAATACTCTCTATTTCAGGAACGATGATGTCCGGACTGTGTTTCATCACTGCTGCCTGAAGCGCATCTGCGTCCAGCATGGAAAACACTTCGAAATGATCGGCTACCTGCATGGCCGGGGCACCTTCATAGGCGTCACATGCTACGACCGTACAACCCAGTCGTTGTAGCGCAATAACAACTTCTTTACCTAATTCACCTGATCCCAGTAAGAGTACTTTTTGCATACTTTTTGCATTTAAGGCTAAGGTATTGAGTAATTTTGTTTTCATGAGAAGATTCATTCTACTGGTTTTCACACTCTTTTACACCGTGGTCTCCACGGGTGCAGTAGGATTGTTGCATTTCTGTCAACACGAAGGATCGGTCCATTTCAGCATCACACATGAAGACCATCATAAGGTAAATACAGGCCCCTCTTGCTGCCATGCTGAAACCACCGCATGTGGTTCAGCGAAGGAAGAAAACGAGGAAGATTGCTGCGAGACAACTTACACTTCATTAGACCTTGTGGTCAAAAGCAGTGAGGTCAACATTGCACTACCTTTTGTCTCAACTGAAATTTTTCAATGCAAAGAGAGCCAGCATTTTAACAGTCCTATTTCGAAAGCCGGCCCTCTGGTGCAATCGACAGGACCTCCACTCTATATTTCCCTGCACAGGTTAACATTGTACGCGTGATAATTAGGACTGCCTTTAGCAATATCCTCTATTCATAAAAAAATCAAGTACAATGAAATCAATATTCATATCTATCGCGCTGTGTAGCGCAATGGCCCTTGGGGCACAAAACAAATTCACCGAAACAACACTTGAGGTTGACGGACTCTGTGGCATGTGTGAGGAGCGCATCGAAAACGCAGCCTACTTGCCAGGAGTTAAAAAAGCAGATTGGGACCGTGAAACACACCAATTAGTATTGGCTTTCCGCAATGACAAGGTTTCCGAAGAAGAAATCATCGCATCCATCAACGAAGCGGGTCATGATGTTAAGGATCATTTGGCCACTGATGAACAATATGCCAATATACACGGGTGCTGCAGATACAGAGATGCGGAAATGCGCAAGCAACACGGTTTAGGCGATCCACTCTGCAAACCAGGTGAAACACATGAAGAGCACCACGCTCACGGTGGAAAGCACAATCACTAGTTCATGAAATTTCGTCATCTATGGGTATTCATCGGCCTACTCTATGTGGGATTGATCAATGCCCAAGTCGTGGATACTTCCTCGATTCAATTATTCGAAACACTTGATGAAGTAGTTATCGATAGGGATCCAGGTATTTCGATATCGAAAAAAGCAATTCTGAGCCAAGAACTCATCTCTGAAGTAGAGTTACGGAAGGCTGCGTGTTGTGACCTCAGTGAGAGTTTTGAAACCAATGCTTCTATTTCGGCCTCTTTTACGGATGCCGTAACCGGAACTCGGCAAATCAGGCTCCTTGGACTGGAAGGCCCTTATGCGCTTTACACTAAGGGGAACCTACAAACGATGGGGGGACTATCATCAGTCCTCGGTTTGGCACTTATTCCCGGTGCAT
>CAXPFQ010000042.1:0-6782 GCA_964216615.1 Schleiferiaceae bacterium | reverse complement strand
TTATTCCACCTCAAAATCCATCTTCACCGTAATACTTGCGGTTTTCATTCTACTCGATGTGTTAAACGTACCGCCCCAAGAATAAGATTCACCGGAGTTTTTACCTAAGATCTGAAAAACGCCCAGTCTTGCATCTTTTAACCTGGCTATGTTCGATTTACTATTCTTAGCTATTTGTTCCGCTCGAATACGACCATTTTCACTTGCTTTCTCGATAAGATTGAGTTTTAATTCATCTAGTTTAGAGTAATAATAATCCGGATTATCCGAAGTGATCTGAACCCCTTCCTTCAGTAGTTCGCTAATTTCACGACTCACCGAAGCCACTAAGTCCAAATCTTCAGAATCAACCACAACACGTTGAGACAACTCAAACTTACTAAAAACAGATCCTACGTATTTACCCTGATCATTGTAAACACTTTTATCACGCTCGTACGTACTAACCTGCTCAAACTGAATTTCTTCTTGCTTGACACCTTTACCTAAAAGGTAATTTTCAACTTTCGTTCGTTGCTCTTTAATTTTTGCGAATGCATCTATTAAATTGACACTAGAAGCTTCAAATCTACCCGTCCAAATGGCTTGATCACTTTCAAAGTCTATTTCCCCTAATCCGGTCACAGAAATATTTCCATTACGATCTCCACGAGTTTTATACGCATTTGCCAAGAACATTGAAGAGATTATGATGGCTATTGCGAAAATTGCGGCTACTGTTTTTTTCATTTTTTAAGGTATTATTATTTGGTTTTAAAGTCTATTGAATCCTTTACAAGTTAAGTCATTGATGGAATTTATAATGGCATTCATGACATTAATTTTTATCGAATCAAAGACCTTGCTATGTACAGTTTTACATTTCATCTTCTTCCTTAGAACGGTACAATTTGGTATATACCAGCAATAGTTCGACCGTACCATCGTCATTCCATGATCGTTCTAAATAAACCTCTTCTATACGAACCCGTTGTTCCTCGTTTTCATAGGATTCTGACCAGCTGTAACCCATAAGTGTATCCGAATATCCTACAAGGGAATCTGCAATAGATCGGTGTTGCTGATATAAGGGTGGGTATGCCAAGCCACTATCGAGATCAAAAGAATTCCAATCTCTATACACTAATTCATCATTAGTACCATCGATAATCTTATCCCATTCATAAGCAGTGAAAATGCGTTCAAAAGCCTCTTCACCTGTATAATCGCCAATGAAGAATCTTAATACACCATCTATAGAATCTTGGTAAGCGTATAACGAATCTGAATCTGCCCAGATCCAGTTTAAATAAGGTGTTCTTGATATTTGAGCCTTAAACTCATTACGGTGATAGGTACCGTATTCTTGCTCTTGTGCTTGCACCACAAACCCGGAAAGTGCAAGTATTACTAACGCTATTTTTTTCATTCTAATACTAGTGATTTATGTTCTTGATTAAATTCAAATGTTCCGAAAGAGCCGAGAATATCCATACCAAGCAGGTTATCATCACCGCCAACTTCTCCTATTGGAAGGTTTTTGAAAGTAGTGCCCCCTATAGTGATGTGCTCAATCTCGTATTCACTGAATTCCATGAGTCCACACGCCGTGTCGTACCAATCAGATCCTGTTTTAGTTACCCTAATCCCGTTTTCAATTAAGTAGTCTATGGTGTTTTTTGTTAGAGAAGTCTGTGAACATCCTGTATCAATTAGAAAATAGATTTGGATCGAACCAGAATGTCCCGTGGTACTCCAGCACTTAGATTCATCCCAACTCTTGTGCATTTCAATCAGGAGTCGATCTGGAGGACCATTTTCAAAGAACTCTTCTTGACGTAAGGCCCACCCAGGCCATTGACTGGGGTCATCCATTACATAATGTCTTTTCCTAGGTAGCG
Organism: Schleiferiaceae bacterium; assembly: GCA_964216615.1. GTDB lineage: Bacteria > Bacteroidota > Bacteroidia > Flavobacteriales > Schleiferiaceae > UBA10364. The sequence continues at coordinate 4,902 of CAXPFQ010000042.1, read as the reverse complement.
CATGTTCCATATTCTCAAAGACCGCCAAATCTTGACTTTTATTGAAACGAACCGTCATTCTTCGCTCACCTGGAAATTCGAATGTTCCAAAACCATCAACTAGACCAACTTTAAATTCTCCATTAAAGAATGTACCAGGTTCATATTGTTCGTTATCTAGATCAAAGTAAATGGACCCTAGACCGTGTGGCTTTCCATTCACCCAATCACCATAGTACAAATCACCATCTTCATTAGTAGCTGCTCCCGTACCCTGCTTACAATTACCACTAATACAATTTTCTGCAATGAACAGTGGCTTTTTTCCTTTCATTTTTCGCTGGGCTATTGCCGGCAGCGACATACTTAATACGACCACTAAGGCCAGTTTCAATGATCTACTCATTTCATTCAATTTTTTGGTTAGAATCAATGAATCTCAGTGATACTCAACACTCAATAACAAGGCATTAATCTTGTCAGAGACAGCATCACTCACTCGTAACAAGGGCCTGAACCCTTGCAAAATGTCAGCAAACAGAAATATGAAATCCTATTTGTTTTTAGTACTTCAAGTACCCGCATCTTTAGCCACCGTGCCCTCGGAAAGGATCGGTTGGCACCCCTTGGGGTTCTTTATGCAGCGTATTAACGCCTAATTCTGAGGTATACATAGGCTTTGCGCCATCGCGCTCGCTTATGCTCATATTCAATCCATCTACACAAAAGCTTAACTACTCTCTTCATGCTATTTCATTTTACTGGTTTTATAAAATCTTGGGCTCGAGTAGTATTTATTCAATAGTATTGTGTGTTAATTATGGATTTACCAAAATTTTAACAATAACTATGCCGAAAAAATATAATTAACTTAAAAACATTGAATTATCACCAGCAAATAACTATATTATTTGCGAGACGGCTTGATTTCAATCCAGCTCCTAGTCGTATCTTTTGAATTTGAAGTTTTGATTTTCCAGCCTTCTCGTTTAAATCGCTCCAATAAACGCCTACGTTCTTCTGAAGGTTCTACTCCTCTTTTTTCATTCTTCTCCATGGCATAATGATGTATGTACCTGGTGGATATTTAATTTCCTTAGCCCCAATTTTTTCGAGTAGCGCGAATAACTCAGCATCACTCACATGCTTGTCCTCTTCTTTTTTCATAAAGCTCATTTTTTTTATTCAATAAAGGACCAATTTCCTTCACTGGTCAACATAATCTCCTTCGTAAATGCTATGTACAAACCCGCCGCTTGAAAGGGACTCACCCCAAACTTCTTGATGAACGCATTGTGCACTGCTGCAAGGTGCAGGCCTTGAGTAAGCGCTCCAAAGAACCCTGTCTCATAGCCTTTATTGTAGGTATCCACCAGTTCCTTCGCACTCAATTTTTCATATTCCGAAGTCAACTTCATCACGGTGTGATAGGATTCCTCCGTAAACCGCCCAAAAATGTATGCTCTAATGGGCATGGCTCAATCTTCTAAAGATTTCTAACTCCGTTCTTTGAGGCTGATTCAACGCCTCTTTTTTCAAAATACTCATCGCACAAAACATTAAAATGAAACAATCTTTTCAGGCGCCACAGCCCCTGATTTTGTGCATTAAGAAAATTCGAGTGATCCCATTTTTTGTTTTTGGAGAAGTCCCGCATCTATTTCACCACCGTGCCTTGGGAAAACAAGATCGGTTGGTACCCATTTCGGGTTCTTAATGCTATTACATTAACGATTTGAAAATTCTATTCGTATCAATTGTTTATAAACCTTTAAAAACTGACTCTGAGAGCAGGTTTAATAACTCAATCCAGCGTTGTTAATTTCTTTAACTTGCTAACATCAAACCAAACCTCATAAAACTGCCTATTTCATTACAAGAATTGTAATAATTCAGTGCAGTCTCACTCTTAAACTGGGCACTTTAGGAGTGAAAAGATGATCAGGTTTTTTGATAGATGAAAAAACGTGGGAATACTGGAGAAAATATGGAGCAATAAAGGGAGACAAGGACTCTTGTCCAGCATTATGCTTTTATTTTTCTTCTCTCCGCAAAACCTAAGGGCTCAGTCGCTATCCATTCTGGATGATTCAGGAACTATTGTATCCCAGGACACTTTGCTTATCTGCGGGGAGAACGCGTTCAATTTAGAATCGAGTATTCAAAGTTCAGGCACGGTAACATTAACTTGGACCATCACTAAAACTGCCGCTAGTACTGGCTCAGGGAATATTTCACTTTCCAACCCAGCAGCCAACCCCGTTACATTAACTCCAACCGTATCTGGAGTAGACGCCTATAAACTCGTTTTAAACGACGGGACTTCTTCAGACTCGCTCTACATTGTTACTGCACCTATTCCAGATTTCTCCAGTCTCGGAATTCCAAGTTCACTTTGTGAAAACGGTGGGTTCCAAACCGTAACCACTTCCTTAGGCAGTGAACAGTCGTTAAGTTTCAGTTCAGGTCTCAAAGGCACCAGCGGATCAACGGTCACCATGGATCCACAAGGTATTGCAGACGGCACCTCCATTACCCTAACACTCACGGAGACTTATGATATCCCAGGCACAACTACTAAAACCTTTCAATGTACGAATACGGATAGCCTGACCATTTACCATGCATTAACTCCATCTTTAACCCTTCCTAATTCAACCTTTCAAAAGTGTGACCCAAAGTATGCCTTACCCGCTGGCGGAACTTATGCTATAACCGGATACCCGAATGCAATTATACCGGGAGATACTCTAGATCCGGCCGAATTACCTGTAGGTGTTCACAACCTTATTTACACAGTAGTTGATACCAATGGCTGTTCGAATAGCACTACCGTTCCTATCACTATCACAGGATATGTATTTTCCGGATCTGGGATAAACTTATTCGTTCGTGAAGTCACACCAACAGGGTCATTACCCATAGTCCCAAGTATTTACAACGGCGTTACAACATTCTCTATATGTGGCTCTACCATTGCTACATTCGAAGTTGATCCCTTAAGTGGGCTATCAAATTTCACCAATTTCAATATAAACTGGGGGGATGGATCGCCTCTAGATACTGGTTCAACCTCAAGCACCATAGCCCACCAGTACAACAATGCAGGGCTACATCAAATAAGTTTAAGTCTGATAGATACCAATGGATGTCAGCTGGATACATCTTTTAATGTCTTTTTTGGTTCGACTCAATCCATTCAGCTCAGTAACATACCTAACTATGGCTATCAAAAATGTCTCTATGACGATAGTGTAGCCGTTGATTTTCTTCTAGATAATTGGCAAAACGATCCGGATAGTGTTACATACAAGTTCATCACCAATGATGGATCTGATACCGTCATTGCTCTATCCCCTTTGGTAAAAAATGGGGTATCGCGCTATCCATTTCTCATTTTCAACAGCGACAGTACTATTTACTATCGAACATATTACAAACAAAGCTCATGTGGGGCCACACACCCCTCCTATGGATCCAATCAATTCTTCGTAAACGCATTTAAAATAGGGCCGTGCCCAGGATCACAAGCACCTGCTGTAGCTGGCCCCGCTGTGATATCTGTACCTCCAGATGCAATCATTGAAGCGCCTTTGACAGTCTGTATCAACGAGACAGTACTGATCGAAGACGTTTCCATAAGTGGCCAATTAGTCAAAGCATCGGGTCAAAACTATAATTGTGATACTACCATTGACGGATATTGGGAAATTTTCAATGCAACTTGGAACTCAATCAATCCACCGGGTTCAGGGATACAATCGCTCACTGGAACGCTAGGAAGCAGCAACGGCGTCCCTTCTATTCCCGCTTTTTGGACGGTAGGTTCTAAAAATATTTCGCTATCCTTCAATGCAACGGGCACATATCACATTGTCAAGCATATTGGGACCTCTTCTTCAAGCGGACCTCAATGTGCCATGGATAGTGATACACTGACCATCTGTGTCGATAGTATTCCTCTAGTACAACCCGCCCTCACCGTTATAGATACGATCTGTCTTGGGGATGATATTGACTTCACGTTTATACCAGATTCTGTGAATTGTGATTCACTGAACACCTATGCATTCTACGTGATTGATTTGGATTCTTCAAATATTGTATACCAGGATTCCAGTGAAACGAATTTATCCCACAGCTACACACCAACTTCTACCGGCCCATACCAAACCATAGCGAGAGTGAGCAATCATTGTGGTTCAAGCACGCTCATTGATACCATCTATGTATTCGACTCACCCGATGTCGCCTTAGATTCAATAGCCGTTTGTGGAGATTCTGTCGTCATCAGTTTTGGTGTCCCTCCCTATGCGGTTACTTGGACGGATTCCTTTGCGGCTCCAGATTCCGTTTATTATTGGATCACACCAGCCAGCCCAAACAGCTGGTCACTACTAGGTACAAACCAATACGGTCAGGATAGCATTGTCGTATGGGATGCTAAAAATTACACCATTCATGCGACAGCCTACAATATTTGTGGACAAGTCAACCTAAACACCAACTTTAGGCTTGATTCTATACCCAATCCAAATTTCGTGTTGCAAGACACCTCCGGATGTGATTCTTTACAGCCAGGGGTATCCAATGTTTATACAGCCCCGGGATATACTCATATATGGAATGTCTTTTCCGACACTTTAATTGATACATATAATTCGGCGACACCAACATTTACTACTTACTACAGTAGCTCTGGAACAATTTTCACTATTCAACACATTGTAATTAGTGATCAAGGCTGTTCAGATACCGCAGAAACCAATTTCTTTATCAACCCCACACCGCTAGCCGCATTCAACATCGACTCCGCGGCTTGTGCACCATGGAACCCCACCATCACCGACAGCTCTCAAGGCAACATCGTAGACTACAACTGGTACATAGACCCCAACGGAACATTCACCTCATTGGCCACAC
>CAXPFQ010000041.1:0-10634 GCA_964216615.1 Schleiferiaceae bacterium | reverse complement strand
TCGATGACGGCATGACGGCCGCGGTCGATGGCCAATTGGCGATCGGACCTGAAGGTCGGCCGCACATAGTCGTGGGCCTCGGCGGTCGTGGCGAAGCTGCGAAGGACGTCGATGGTCGCCACCCATTCGGCGTTGGATAGGATTTGAGGTGCGGCCGCCGCGGCCTGCTCCACCAATTCCCCAAACAATCGCAGCTCGATGGTTTTGATTTTCTCTTCAGCCCCAAGGACTTCAGATTCGAATTTTTTGAGTTCGTCTGTGATGTAGCGCTCCGCATTGACCAAGGTCTGCTTGCGGTGCCAATGCTCGGGAACCTTGTCCATGTGGGAGTTGCGCACCTCGAGGTAGTATCCGAAGACGTTGTTAAAGGCGAGCTTGAGCGACGGGATCTCGGTGGCGGCAGCTTCGCGGTCACGGATGGTGTCTAGGGTGCCTTGTGCATCGGACAAAAGGCCGCGCAGACGGGCGAGTTCCGGATCGAATTGGCTCGAGATGGATTCTCCTTTGCCGATGATGGTGGCGGGGTGGTGCACGAGGGCTGATCGAAGGGTTTCCCGCAGCTCGGATAAGGGTGCGGGCGGAGTTGCGGGGATGGAGATGCCCCACTCGTCGGTTTTGGCGTAGAGGGCAGCGGTGGCATCTAGGGCGTCACGCAATCTGGCCATCTCTTTAGGAGAGATTCGCCCTGTGGAGGTGCGACTGCAGAGGCGTTCCATGTCCGGCATGCCGGAGAGGAGGCTGGAAAGTTCGTCGCGCACATCGGGCTGCTCTAATAATTGGTCCACGGTATCCAAACGCGCACCTATGCGATCTGTATCGAGGAGCGGTAGGCTGATCCAATGGCGAAGCAGGCGGCCGCCCATCGCGCTTTCCGTGCGGTCAATGACATCGATCAGGGACACGCCACCCGAAGCGTTCGCGTAGAATAATTCTAGGTTTTGGGCCGTGAAGCCGTCCAACCACATATAATCTTCAAGAACAATGCGCGAGAGACTGGTGATGTGGCTCAAGGAGCCCATTTCACTGTGCTTAAGGTGGTGCAATATGGCGCCCACCGCGACGGTCGAGGCATCTTTATCGTTCAGGCCAAAGCCGCTGAGGCCGTGGGTTTCGAAGTGCGAGGTAATGCACTCACTGGCGTATTTAGGTTCCCAGGCCCACGCGTCAATCCCAAAACAATAATAGTCTTGCTCGAGCGAACGGCGCAGGTCGCGGTCCATGTCGCGCGGGTGAACGATCTCTTTGGGGGCGTAAGTGGCTAGCGCATTGCGCAATTCCAGCTCAGAGCCCATGGCATGAAAGAAAGCACCCGTGGAGATTTCTACCACTGCCATTCCCCATGGGCCTTTTTTAGCCGGATATAGGGCGGCGAGGTAATTGTGTTCCTTGCCGGCGAGGAGGTCGTTGTTCAGGTTGATGCCCGGGGTGATCATGTCGGTCACGCCACGCTTGACCAAGCCCTTGACCGTCTTTGGATCTTCGAGTTGCTCGACGATGGCGACGCGGTGGCCAGCCTTGACCAGCTTGGGCAAATACGTTTGTAATGCATGGTGAGGGAATCCGGCAAGTGCTACCTCCGAGGCCGAGCCGTTGGAGCGTTTGGTCAGGATGATGTCGAGTGTTTTCGCGGCTTTTTCCGCGTCGCTGCCAAAGGTTTCGTAGAAATCTCCCACGCGAAACAGAAGCATGGCTTCTGGATGCTTGGTTTTGATTTCATCGTACTGACGCATCATTGGCGTCTTTTTTCCCGAGGCAGATTTCCCCATTTACACTTACTTTGTCATTTAAGAAGCGGCAAAATGTCGCAGACTTCAAAAGTAAGCGCTTCAGAGAGATGAGAAAACTTCGCAACAATGAATTGGGCAGATTATCTACCGAAGATTTTAAAAATTCGGAAAAAACACCCCTGATCATTGTCGCCGACAACGTGCGCAGCTTCCACAATGTGGGGAGTTTGTTCCGCACGGCCGATTGTTTTCGCGCCGCGCACATTTATTTGTGTGGCTTGACTCCTACCCCGGGTTCGGCGGATATGCAAAAGACAGCGCTCGGTGCGACGGACAGCATGGATTGGACGCAAGTGGAACACACGCTGGATTGTGTGAAGGCCCTACAGCAGGAAGGTTATGAGGTGGTTGCCATCGAGCAAGCTGAAGGCAGTGTGGATTTGCGTGATTTTCAGCCGAAAGGCCCCACAGCACTGGTGTTTGGACATGAAGTAATTGGGGTTGCCCAAGAAGTAGTGGATGCTTGTGATGCGGTGATTGAGATTGCCCAATTTGGCACTAAACACAGCCTCAACGTCAGCGTAAGCGCCGGCATTGCCATGTTCGAATTACACCGAAAATTAACGGGCAAGCATTAGTCCAAAGCGGTGGGCACCACCTCGTCGGGGCATTCGGCCAATAAGGTGGCCAAAGGTTTTCCTAAGATAGGATGGGACCAATGTGGCACCACATCCCCCATAGGCATCAATGTGAACCGCCGTAGATGCAAGCGCGGGTGCGGCAACACCAACAACTCGCTCTCCCAAACTCTTCCGTCGTAATCCAGTATGTCTAAGTCAATGGTACGGTCGGCATAACCCTCCTCCTCTCGAATTCGGCCCATAGCCGTTTCCGTATCGAGCAGTTGCAGCAACAACTCTTCAGGCCCCAAAGCGGTCTCCACCAAGAGTACCAGATTCAAATAGGAATTTGTGCTTTCATATCCCCACGGCGGGCTCTCGTACAACCTACTTTTTCCTAATATTGTGCTAAATCGACCAATTGCCTCTCGTGCTGCGGCTAGGTTTCGTTTCTTGTCCCCTAAATTCGTGCCTAGTAATATGATGGCCTGGCTCATGAAAATCTTCTTCCGATGTCCTCAAATTTAGGATTATACCCTGTAAAGTGTTCTAGAACATTACCAAATACATCTATCTTACCATAAAATCTGGAACTTACCCTGCTCCATTACGGATAAGATTCTCGAACAAAATCAAATGCTAATTAACTATGATTGCAGCCAAACAACAAGCGGCAGAACGTCTGTATTACTTGCTAGGTGCACTATTCATTGCCGCTCTGATCACCTGCAACCTAATAGCCAATAAATTTCTAACCGTTGACCTTGGCTTTTATACGTTCACCCTAAGCGCTGGGGTGCTCCCATACCCTATTACTTTCCTAATCACAGATATTCTAAGCGAACTATACGGCAGAAGGAGAACAACCCAAGTGGTATTATCCGGACTTGTGGCAAGCATTTTCGTGCTTTTCATTCTTTGGTTGGGCGCGCAATTCCCCGCCACTATTAATTCCCCCATTTCAGATGTACAGTATAACGAAGTATTCCAAAAAGCCCCGAAAGTAATAGGTGCTTCGATGCTCGCATACATCGTAGCGCAATTAATTGATGTTCGTCTATTTCATTTCTGGAAAAAGAGAACCGGTGGTAAGAAACTATGGGTTCGCAACAACTTCTCTACTATGGTAAGTCAACTTGTGGACACTGTACTGGTAGTAATTGTGCTATTCATAGGAACTGAATCATGGTCTACTATGGGCGAATACATCAGAGACGGTTGGCTTTTCAAAGTTACCGCCGCCGCTTTCGATACTGCCATCATCTACGCCTTTATGTGGTGGGCCCGAAGGTATTTCGGACTAGAAATGGGTGAGGAAATTAAAGTTTAGAGCAAGGCTAAATTTACAATATGCCCCTCATGTGATCGAACGTTGAATACACCAGAATCGGTGATCAGGTATTGGCCTTTTATACCGACTAATTCTCCTTCCCATTGATCGCCCTCATTTTTAAAACTCATGCTCTTCACCTTAGAAGGGTGTTGATCTACAGGATAATTCATCGACCAAATCTCAGGTTCTGATCTTCGATATTGCTGCAATTCTTCCGGCAGCGACTCTTGAGCCAAAACAAATGCTTCCTCTAAACTTTCATGGGTAGTAGCTCCTTTTAGCATGGCCTGCCAAGAGGTCTTATCCGTAAAATAATCCTTCAGTGCCACCTCAGCCACACCAGCTAAATAACGGTTTGGAACTTCTAAAATTACGGTCGCCTCATCCGCACCCTGATCCATCCAGCGGTATGGCATCTGTGTCTTTCGAGTCACCCCCACTTTTATTCGATCTGTTTTTGCCAAATACACTAAATGCGGTTGCAACTGTAATCGCTGTTCAAATGCTAAATCACGCTCCGCAATTCCGAGGTGGGCCTTGCTTAGCTCAGGCTTCATTATCGTAGGAGAAGCTTCCGGCTTGGTAAAGAAACACTCACGACAAAAATTTTGGCGGTAAACCTCCGGAACTAATTGGCCGCAAAAGCATTTATGGCTTCCCGTAAAAGTCATTTTCAGCGATTTCCCTATCAATCCATTCATCATCAATAAATCTGCACCTAAAGGAAGGGAGTATCGAACTGTTGGTCCGTAATGAGTCGTCATTTTCCGCAAGGGGCCGGTAAACTGCATATTTTCTGTTAACTTTAATAATTGTGAATGTAGTACATAAAGAATCGACCTCCTAAAGCCATGATCTATACTTGGGTGAACAAAGTTATTCGCCAAAACATGCGCAGGCGTGTTGAGGAAGTTTTTGCTTTTACGCAACGTCCCATTGAATCGCAAGAACAGCTTCTAAGGGAACTTTTGGCAAAAGGCGTAGATACAGAATATGGGCAGAAATATCGTTTCGATCTCATTGACCATCCTAAAGAGTATCATACCCGCGTGCCATTGACAGATTATGGCATTCTTAAACCTTATATAGAAAGAATGCGTCAAGGTCATCGCAATATTCTTTGGCCTGGAAAAGTGGAGTGGTACGCAAAAAGCTCTGGGACTACCTCTGGCGTCAGTAAATTCATTCCCGTTTCCAAAGAAAGTATCCAAAATTGTCATTTTTCTGGGGGCCGATACAAATTGGCACTATACTGTCATGCGGTGCCAGATACCAAGATATTTGAAGGCCTGGGATTGAGATTAGGGGGATCTACCGAAATCCAGTCCGAAGGGCGAAGTCAAAGTGGTGATCTCAGCGCCATTTTGATTCAAAACATTCCTTTGTGGGCAGAACTCCGAAGTGCACCAAGCCCTGGCACCGCTCTAATGAGCGATTGGGAAAAGAAAATAGATGCCATTTTAGATGAAGCACTGGAGCAAAACATCACCTCCTTATGGGGTGTGAGCTCTTGGTTTCTCGTCCTATTTAAAAAGGTTCTGGAACGTACAGGAAAAAATAACATTTTAGAGGTTTGGCCTAACCTAGAGCTCTTTGCGCATGGCGGGGTAAACTTCACCCCTTATGAGGAACAATTTCGCGCCTTGATGCCTGGTAATCAAGTGACATTCATGGAGAATTACAATGCTTCCGAAGGATTCTTTGCAGTTCAGGACGATCCAACTGTCGACGGCATGCTCCTCTTAGTGAATAATGGTATCTACTTCGAGTTCATACCCATGGATTCATTTAATGGAACCAATAGCCATACCGTTGGGCTAGAGGATGTCCAATTGAATACAGACTACGCAGTGGTGATTACAACGAACGGTGGATTGTGGCGCTACCTTCTCGGGGATACCGTAAAATTTGTTTCATTACAACCTTTCCGCATTAAGGTTAGTGGAAGAACTGCTCATTTCATTAACGCCTTTGGGGAAGAAGTTATAGTCACTGATGCTGAAAATGCCGTCAATAAGGCTTGCGCAACGCATCATTGTGACTTGGTAGATTTCCATGCTGCACCATGTTATATGAATAGCGAAAAAACCGGTGGACACCAATGGATTATTGAATTCAAAACACCTCCTGAGGACCTTGGGGCCTTCACCCGAGACTTGGACGCGGCCCTAAAGGAAGAGAACTCGGATTACGCTGCCAAAAGAAAGGGTGATCTCGTTTTACAACTACCTAATATTATAGTCGCCCGGGAAGGATTATTTCACCAATGGTTAAAAAGCAAAAACAAATTAGGCGGACAAAACAAAGTCCCTAGATTGAGCAATAACCGCGACCTGATTACGCAATTGCAGGCGCTGAATGACGCTGCTCAAATCCCTGCATAACTGCAGTCCACAAGTTGATCCTCGCCCGCAAGGCTTGCTCCGAGCGCTCGGCGGCACCTTTCCATTTTTCACTATCTGATCCACATAAAAGCTCGACCATTCGCTCGGCCAAATGCCCGTGTAAGTCGCCGTCTACTTCAATGTGACGCTCAAGGTAGTAGGCGAAGAGTCCTAGCTGCTCTGGGAATTGGGCCTTTAAATTCCCAACGATTTCAACAAACATATCAGGAATCAAATCTTCACGGCCAAAGGTGAATACCGCGGCAATCTCATGTGCTTGACCGTTTTCTACCACCTCTAGTGTCTGACGAACGAAAGCCTTCGCACCTTCAGGCGCATCACTTTTCTCTAAAGCCTCTATTGGTTTTAAGCCAGAGCGTAATGCTTCAATAAACGCTAAAATAGGCGCAGTATTTGCCCCGGCCTCTTCCATGGCTTTTATATACAATTCGAAGTGACTGGTCGCATTACCATCCTGATCCACATCGCTTTCTTCGCCATGCACAATCTCGTTAATCAACCGGCGCGTCTCGGGGTCTCCGTTTGGAATCCAGTAGGTATCCACACAAGTTAATTGACGCTGCAAGGCCTTTAAAAGGACCATAAAATCCCACACGGCCCAAACGTGCGTTTCCATGAAATCACGTGCTTTGTCAAGCGTATTAACCCAGCCAAAGGCCGTATGTTGAATTAATTCTTGGCGGGTAGATTTAATTTGTTGAGTTAGGTGGTCAATTTGCATTTTACTTGCGACACTTTTATTACTTTGCGGGTACAAAAATAGTAGTCATGCACATAGCAATAGCAGGAAATATTGGTTCTGGTAAAACAACTTTAACTGAGTTATTAGCAAAGCACTACAACTACCAGCCGCATTTCGAGGATGTGGACGATAATCCTTACCTCGATGATTTCTATGAAGAAATGCAGCGCTGGAGCTTTAACCTTCAAATTTATTTCTTGCGTTCCCGCTTTGAACAAGTAACCCAGGTTCGTGAAGAAGGTTTAAACGTGGTCCAAGACCGTACTATTTATGAGGACGCACACATCTTTGCGCCAAACTTACATGCCATGGGGTTGATGACTGCTCGTGATTTCAACAGCTATCAAGGGTTGTTTGAATTAATGGAAAAACACCTTCAACCACCAGACCTTTTAATTTACTTACGCGCCTCGGTTCCCACCTTGGTAGACCACATTCAAAAAAGAGGTCGGGATTACGAAAACAGCATACGCATTGATTACTTGCGTCGTTTAAATGAGCGTTACGAAGCTTGGATAAATACGTACGACAAAGGCAAAGTTCTCATTGTTAACGTAGATAAAAATAACTTCCCTGAGAACCCGGAAGATTTAGGCGAGATCATCCAACAAATCGACTCAGAGCTGAACGGCCTCTTCTAAAACTTTTACGATTTTTTCTGCGCAACCGCGCTGCTCAAGCAACCAAGCTTGGGCTTTTTTACCTTGTGCTTCAAACGCTTCGGTGCCTACCTGATCTAAATACTTAACCCAGTCCTGGTGCGCTTGAATGGGCTGTAGGAATCCCTCTTCGACTAATTCTTTATTCTCCGCAATCTTCTGCCAGTTCGGACCACAAGCCGCTATTTTTCCTTGAGCGGTCGCTTCCAAGACATTGTGCGTCGACTTGTCCCATCCACCGCCAATCAAAATACCATCGGCTAAGGCATACAAACTCGCCAGCGCGCCGAACTCAGGTACCATCAATACATCCGTTTCCTTAGGCTCATCGTGAGTGCTACACAGCACTTGTGCAGCATCAAATTGTTTTAAGGCCCCTCGAAGTTTTGCAGATTCATCCAGATCATGCGGCACCACCCAAAGTGAATACTCGCGTAAATCCAAGCCGTTCAAAGCCTCACAATCCGACAAATGGGCACTGCCCACAAGGAGCACTGGCTTTTCCTGCGCCTGTTTCCAGCCCTTAAATTTTTCATTCGCTTCCACCCCGACCAATGCCGCGGCATAATCGTACTTCGGATTCCCTAAGACTTCGGAATGCACACCGGCCATACTCATGCACGCGGCATCTGCCTCACTTACCACTCCCCAAATATGCACGCCATCAATGAAGTTCTTGCGAATCAACGGCAAAAGGCGGCTCAAATACCACGGAGTTCTCGGAGCACTCATCCCCATCACCACCACTGGAACATTGGCACGTCGTAATCCGGCGATGTGGTTTGGCCACATATCGTAGCGGACCATGAGCACCAAATCCGGCTGCACATAAGCCAACCATTTTTTAATCAAAGAGGGGCGGTCAAAGGGCAAATAATGCACCTTGGCTCTAGGATAATTTTTACGCGGTTCATAGCCCGAAGGGCTAAAAAACGTCACCACGGCTTGCCAATGTTCGTGTCGGTCTAAAAACTGTTCCAACACAGGGCGCCCCATCTCAAACTCCCCCAAGGAGGCACAATGCATCCAGATGGTTTTCCCTTCTAGTGGGGGTTCTTGGATCCAATCTTGCGATCCACCTATGACCTTCCACCAAGAAGCAGAACGGCCTAAGGCGGCGCCTGTCCTAAACACTAATTCTGCCAAAAGTGGGTAAATAATCATCAGTCCGTTAAAAAGAAACTCTCTTGTTTTGCGTAGACGGGTAGGAACCACGTAAAGTTTAGCCCAACGCCCATATCCCACTTCAACGAATTATCCGGCAATCCCGTATCCGTATTGAACCCTCTGATGTTCTGTGTGGTGGCCAAAAATGCGTGGAGCCCCAAAGCATAGTTGATGCGTTCGTTATTGTCCAAGTGAAGGTAACGAAGTTGGCCTTTCGCGACAGGCCCCATGTGCAATCTGTCGTAACCACGAAGCATGGAACCTTGCAATTGAGGGAAATTTCCTCGCTCATTGCGCAAACTGATTTGAGTTTGCTGGGCACCAATGCCTGCCATCCAAAGCCACCCGGAATTTGGGTTATAATGTGTTTTAAAAATACGTCCAATGTGAGCGGTAATCTGTCCGCCAGATAGTCCTGCTTGAAGGATGGCCAATTCTCCATTGACCCCCACAAAATTTCCTTGATCATCGGCCAATCCACCGAAAATCTCAGAGGCATTTTTAACCGAATTCCCGTAAAACGCATCAAAGGTTGCCCCCACCATCCAACCCTCACGGTTTTTCTTGGTGTATTCAAGGGTAGCACCACCAAAGGCGCTGTATCGAGTTGCGAGGTCTCCGAGAGGAATATGGGTGGCCGGCCCCAGTCCCCACAATTGAACCGTTCGTAGACTATCTGCAGTGGATAATTGACCGCGCATAACGGTCGAAAGACCGAAAAAAAACAGGCAAAAAAGCAGGCGATACCATCTATTCATAGATTCCGTGGGCTTTAACTGCAAGGTAAGGGCAAATAGTCGTTCGTAATAATGTAATTTTAGGGCATTGAAATCGTTGATAGAACGACCTAAAGCTTAAGCATGAAGATTACAGTCATTGGAACTGGATACGTAGGCTTGGTGACCGGCGCCTGTTTGGCGGACGTGGGCATCGAGGTAACTTGCGTGGATATAGATCAGAAGAAAATAGAAGGCCTTAAAAACGGCATTCTACCCATTTACGAGCCTGGACTCAAAGACATTGTCCTGCGCAATTTTGAAAAGGGCAGGTTGCACTTCACTACGGATTTGTCTGAAGCCATTATGGGCTCAGTAGCCGCATTTATCGCAGTGGGCACGCCTCCAGGAGAGGACGGTTCTGCGGATTTGAAATACGTCATAGGCGTGGCCCAAGAAATAGGCCAGACCATGCAAGACTACCTAGTAGTCATTACCAAATCTACCGTACCCGTGGGTACGGCAGAAAAGGTACGCGGGGCGGTGGCGTCGACATTGGAAACTCGTGGAGCTACATTCGGCTTTGACGTAGCGTCCAACCCTGAGTTCTTGAAAGAGGGTGCGGCCATTGAAGATTTCATGAAGCCCGATCGCATTGTGGTAGGTGTAGATAGCGAGCAGGCCCAAAAAACATTGGATAAGCTGTACCGTCCGTTCACCTTGAACGGTCACCCGGTGATCTTTATGGACATCCCTTCCGCAGAGATGACCAAATATGCCGCAAACGCCATGTTGGCGACGAAGATTTCATTCATGAACGACATTGCCAATTTGTGCGAGAAGATGGGCGCAGATGTGAATTGGGTACGTAAAGGCATCGGTTCTGACCCGCGCATTGGCCATAAGTTCATCTACCCGGGCATCGGGTACGGCGGCTCTTGTTTCCCTAAAGATGTCAAGGCCTTGGCCCGCACCGGACGTGAGAACGGCCACACCATGCGCATCTTGGAAGCGGTAGAACAAGTCAATGATGCACAAAAGAGTGTACTCTACAATAAAATCAATGCCTACTTCGGTGGCGACCTTCAGGGTAAGACTGTTGCTTTTTGGGGGCTATCCTTCAAGCCGAATACCGACGACATGCGTGAGGCACCGTCTGTCGTTATCGCCGACCTGTTGACCAGTGCCGGCGCGCACGTTCGTGCCTACGATCCAGTCGCTATGGAAGAAGCCAAGCACCAGCTCGGCGATCGCATCACCTACTG
>CAXPFQ010000040.1:0-10746 GCA_964216615.1 Schleiferiaceae bacterium | reverse complement strand
CCGATGAGAATTGGGATATGTTTCATGCCATTGTATATAACAGATGGGGGATGAAGGTGTTTGAAACGAGCATACCCACCTTCGAGTGGGGGGGAGTCTATGATGGTAAAATCTTAACTCCTGGTGTGTACTTTTACCAAATCGAAGCTGAAAATAGATGCGGCGTCGTTACCGAAGAAGGAACCTTACACATTACTTATTGATTATGATTACAGTATACCACAATCCACGTTGCCGAAAATCCCGTGAAGCCCTTGCACACCTTGACGAAAAGGGTGCGCAGTATAATGTTCGTCTCTACATGAATGACGAGGAGAGCATGACCGCTGCTGAGCTTGAAGAGGTTTTGGATGCGCTAGATATGGATGCCCTCGAGTTGGTCCGTACCAATGAGGCCTTGTGGAAGGAGGAATACAAGCACTTGGAGCTCGATGAAGCGGAGATTATCCTCGCAATGATTGAGCATCCTCGTTTGATGGAGCGTCCAATTATAGTAAAGGGCAATAAAGCTGTAGTGGCGCGTCCTGCGGACGCGATGGATACCATTCTTTAGGCGAGCGAAGCGAGCCAAATCCGAGGATTTACTCCATAAAAAAGCCCCGAGCCTACGGCTCGGGGCTTTTTTATATTAAGCAAATCTTATTCCTCCGTTGCTTCTTCTTCCTTATGGCCAATTATAGCATGAGCTAATTTTGGATTTATGGCTTCAAGACCAATTAGCGTAAGCCAATATCCAACGAACAGGCCTAAGAAAAGTAGCATTGAAAAGCCCATCAAGAAAACAATCATGAAGACGAGGAAACCGATAAATTTCATAGTGGTGTTCTTTAATAGGCTTCAAAGATACATCACACAAATGTTTCAATCGGATTTCTGTGCCGTAAATTTGTCCTGTAGATTTCGAACCTAATCAACACATGATGGACTACAGAACAGAACATGATACGATGGGCGAGGTGAAAGTCCCCGCTGACAAATATTGGGGCGCGCAAACGGAGCGTTCACGCAATAATTTTAAAATTGGTCCCGAGGCTAGTATGCCACAAGAAGTGATCGAAGGATTCGCATATTTGAAAAAGGCCGCGGCCTATGCGAACTGCGATGCGGGTGTCTTAAGTGTTGAAAAGCGAGACTTAATTGGCGCTGTATGTGATGAGATTTTGGCAGGGAAGCACTGGGATCAATTTCCTTTGGTTGTATGGCAAACCGGTTCTGGAACTCAAAGTAATATGAATACAAACGAGGTAATCTCTAATCGTGCTCATGTGCTCGCGGGCGGCACGCTCGGAGAAGGTAAAAGCCTCATCCACCCAAACGACGATGTAAACAAGAGCCAGAGCTCAAACGATACGTTCCCTACGGGAATGCATATTGCGATCTACAAAAAACTTATTGAAACTACCATTCCTGGTATCAAGCAGCTCCGCGATACGCTTGAGGCTAAGAGCAAAGAGTTTTGGGATGTAGTAAAAATTGGTCGTACCCATCTTATGGACGCTACACCTTTGACTTTGGGCCAAGAGTTTTCAGGCTATGTGAGCCAACTGAACCACGGACTCAAGGCGCTGCGCAACACGCTTGACCACATGAGTGAAGTTGCCTTAGGTGGAACTGCCGTAGGTACTGGAATTAACACACCGGAAGGCTATGCAGATACTGTAGCGAAATACATCGCTGAGTTCACGGGCTATCCATTCCGTTCAGCTGAAAATAAATTTGAGGCATTGGCGGCTCACGACGCTTTAGTAGAGACACACGGTGCCTTGAATCAATTGGCCGTATCATTAAATAAAATAGCCAACGATATTCGCCTCCTTGCATCAGGACCGCGCTCGGGTATTGGTGAAATCACCATACCCGCGAACGAACCCGGCTCATCCATCATGCCGGGAAAGGTAAACCCTACACAAGCGGAAGCCATGACCATGGTTTGTGCCCAAGTCATGGGGAATCAAACTACTGTTACTATTGGGGGCGCTCAAGGACATTACGAGCTCAATGTATTTAAGCCAGTTATGGCTTATAACGTGCTCCAGAGTGCTGCCCTCATTGGTGATGCTTGTGTGAGCTTCAACGATCATTGTGCTGTGGGTATCAAACCAAACTACAAGGCGATCGAAGCACACTTGAATAACTCATTGATGTTGGTGACTGCACTCAATACCAAAATAGGGTATGAGAAAGCGGCGAAAATAGCGAAGACCGCACACGAGAACGGCACCACCTTGAAAGAGGAAGCCATCAATCTCGGCTACCTTACGGCGGAAGAGTTCGATCAATGGGTCATCCCTGGTAATATGGTTGGTAAATTGTGATATTCCCAACGGCTTCGCTCGCTGCGCTCCCTGCAGATTGTTGGTCAATCACAATTTCCCAACTTTTTGTAGGAGTTCCCAACGGCTTCACTCGCTGCGCTCCCTGCAGATTGTTGGTCAATCACAATTTCCCAACTTCATGTAAGAGTTCACAACGGCTTCACTCGCTGCGCTCGCTGCAGATTGTTGGTCAATCACAATTCCCTAACTTCTCGTAGGAGTGCCCAACTGCTTTAGTCACTACAACAAAACCCCGCTTCAAGCGGGGTTTTGTTTTAGGTTACTTTACAAGTACTGAATCTGCTTCTAGTCGCAACGCGAGCCAAGCTGAGAGCTGAGCGGATCGTAAGGAAATAACACTGTCGCTCAGGTCAGTAGACCAATTTACAAAAGCTACTGGGATACGAATCCCTTCGGCTGAATTAGTGGTTTCACCTTGCAGTGTGCCCACACTTAGGCTATGAATATCAGGATAAATTACCTTGATTTCTTTGGAGAGATTTATAGGAATAAGTTGGCCTTCGAGGAGGGAGAGTTTGGATTCTAAGAGAGAAATTTTGTCTTGATATGATTTTACCTCTTCTCTCCCTTCACTATATAAATTAATTAGCTTACTCATTTCGAGGTTTTCTTGATCGATATCTTGAATTATTTCAAGCTTACCATTGAATTTTGCCTCGAACTCATTTTCCCATTGTATTACTAATTCTTCAGGAATTAATTCTCCAATAATACTGACACTTGCCTCTGGATAACCTTCAGCGAATGAAATATCTCTTGTAACTATAGTTGTTCCTGGATAGTCTTCTACGGTGGTTTCTACATATGTGAGAATATTTCTTTCTGTAAGTGAATTGCTTACCGTTTTGTAGAAGATCCAGATGGAAGGAATGATAACGATCACAATACCAATAGAGAACCAACGACGAGTTTTCTTCGCAAGCTTTGGGTCTAATATGGTCGCCATAGGGAACTTTAAATATCTCGTGACAACCGTAGTGGCGGTGGCAATTAACACCCCATTTATTAAAAACAAGTATAAGGCTCCAAAGAAGTAATCCCAATCTCCATGCGCAAGTCCGAAGCCTGATGCACATATAGGAGGCATTAAAGCAGTGGCAATGGCAACTCCAGGAATTACATTAGATTTTTCCTTTCTTGAACCGGCTAAGATTCCTGCAAGCCCTCCAAAAAATGCGACGACCACATCTAGAAGCGTCGGATTGGTTCGATTCAGTATTTCATTCGATGCCTCGGAAATAGGACTAATTAAAAAATAAAGTGCAGAGGCTAGAAGACCAATACCTACAGCAACTACCAGGTTTTTAACGCTCTTCTTAAGTAGTTTGAAGTCATTAATCCCTAAACTCAAACCTACACCCATTATTGGCCCCATTAGCGGGGAAATCAACATCGCGCCAATGACAACGGCAGGCGAATTCACATTCAATCCGATGGAGGCAATGATGATACTAAAGATCAAAATCCATAGACTGAAGCCACGGAATTCTACATCTTTTTTAATGCCTTCAATAGTTGATTCGGGATCTGCTAAATCAATTATTGAAAAACGTTCTCCGGTAAATTTGGAAATAATTTTAACGAATTGTCGCCATAATGAGCGTAGCGAGCCGCTGTATTGAGATTGCTCTCTTTTGGGAGAATTAGAGGCCTCCATATTCCAAAAGTTTGAATAAACTTAATCAATTAAACGTAATCTTCACCTATCTCAATTTTGACAGATTTCACGATTTGTTTGATGGCTTGATCATTGCCTTGTGGGAAGGTTAAGGTGCATTGGTCAGTTTGTACCACGATCTTGTCCTGAAGATCATTGATGACCAAAGCTTTCGTTTTACTTCCGTTCACAATAAGGCAGTTGGTGCAGTTTTGAACTAGGGTACGTTCACCCACAATCACATTCCCGCGTTTGTCTTTTGCGCCAAGATCGAAGATGGCACCCCAGTTACCAAGATCACTCCAACCCATTTCTACTGGAATAGTGCACACTTGATCCGCACGTTCCATTAAGCCATAATCAATGGAAATGTTTTCGCATTCGCCGTAAATACGTTTAATGCTCTGCTTTTCGTATTTGGTGTCAAGGTCATTCCAAGTTTCTCCTAACGTAGTCATTAACTCAGGCAGATGTTTGTCTAAACCGTTTGAAAGGGATTCGATATTCCAAATAAACATCCCGGCATTCCACAGGAAATCACCACTTTCAATAAATAGCTTTGCATGGTCTATATCAGGCTTTTCGGTAAAAGCTTTGACCATAAACACACCTTTTTCATCTGAAGAACTTTCGTCGTATTGAATGTATCCATAGCCTGTTTCGGGCTTATGTGGCTTGATGCCAATAGTCACAAAGCACTGACTGTTTTCCGTTCTTTTTAATCCTTTGCGTACCACTTTTTCAAAGGCTTCATCATTAGTAATTAAGTGATCAGCAGGGGTGATGAACATATTTGCAAGTGGATCGCGCTTCTTGATTTTTAATGCGGCATAGGCGATACAGGGGGCAGTGTTGCGGCGCAGGGGTTCAAGAATTATATTGTTTTCGGGCAGTTCAGGGAGATGTTGCTTAGCGAGCGCAGCATAGTTTTCATGGGTTACGACCATGATGTGTTCGGCATCGAAAATGCGGCGTACACGCTTATAAGTTTGCTGAATGAGACTTTCTCCAGTACCTAAGAAATCCAAAAACTGCTTCGGGGTTTGTTCTGTGGAAAGTGGCCAAAATCTGCTTCCAATTCCACCGGCCATAATGACACAGTACGGTGTGCGCATATTCAGAGTGTGTAGGTTGTTATGAGATTCATTGCTGAATTTCGATTGCGAATCTACGATTTTCTACGCTTAGGGGGTATCTTCGTGCCCTTATTAAAATGCTACAGACATGTTAAATCTAGTCCTATTCGGCCCTCCAGGGGCAGGTAAAGGAACCCAGAGCGCCTTCTTGGTAGACCGCTACGAATTGGTTCACTTAAGCACCGGCGACCTGTTCAGATTCAATATTAAGAATGAAACGGAATTGGGCCAATTAGCCAAATCCTACATGGACAAGGGCCAACTCGTGCCAGATTCTGTGACTATTTCAATGCTGGAAGATGCCGTCAACAAAAACCCTCAAGCCAAGGGTTTCATCTTTGACGGTTTTCCACGTACTAATGCCCAGGCTGAAGCCCTAGATACTTTCTTGGAGGGACGAGGTACCAGCATAACCAGCATGGTAGCTTTAGAGGTGGCTGAAGATGAGCTGCGCATGCGCTTGACGGAACGTGCCAAAACTTCAGGACGACCAGATGATGCGGATCCTGCCATTATCCAAAATAGAATTGATGTATATAATGCAGAGACTGCACCAGTAAAGAATTACTATGAGGCTCAATCGAAATACAAGGGCGTAGATGGTGTAGGTTCCATCGAAGAGATTACCGACCGATTGGTAGGAATCATCGACGCATTGTAAGCGCTAAGCGAGAACAATCGTACTTTTGCAAAGCAGTCTTCCACAGTGGAGGCTGCTTTTTCACATTATGTCAGGAAGCAACTTCATAGATTACGTAAAGATTTACTGCAAGAGCGGTCGCGGTGGCAGCGGTTCGACACACTTGTTGCGCAACCGTATGACTTCCAAGGGAGGGCCAGACGGAGGTGATGGCGGTCGCGGCGGTCACGTGATCGTGAAAGGCAATGCACAGATGTGGACCTTGCTACCCTTGAAATACCAGAAGCATATCAAAGCGGCTTCCGGTGAAAACGGAAGTGCTCAAGAGCGCACAGGTGCACAGGGCGCGGATAGATACATCGAGGTGCCTTTAGGTACTGTGGCCAAAGATGAAGAAACTGGAGAGGTGCTTTTTGAAATCACCGAGGACGGTGAGGAGCATGTATTGGTAAAAGGAGGCCGCGGGGGCTTAGGGAATGTGCATTTTAAGAGTGCCACCTTCCAAACGCCACGTTTTGCCCAACCAGGTGAGCCTGCCAACGAAGGTTGGTTCATTCTTGAGCTGAAAGTGTTGGCCGATGTTGGGTTGGTAGGATTCCCGAATGCTGGGAAGAGCACCTTGCTCTCTGTGGTCAGTGCGGCAAAGCCGGAAATTGCGAACTATCCTTTTACCACCTTGGTGCCAAATCTGGGTATGGTGAATTATCGTGATCATAAATCATTTGTGATGGCCGATATCCCCGGAATTATAGAAGGTGCAGCCGAAGGCAAGGGTCTGGGACACCGATTTCTGCGTCACATCGAACGCAATGCGTTGCTTTTGTTCATGGTACCTGCGGATGCGGAGGATTACGCGAAGGAATACGAGATTTTGCTCAATGAATTGGTCAAGTATAACCCTGAACTTGCCGATAAGGATAGAATTCTGGCCATTACGAAGAGTGATATGCTCGACGCTGATCTACAAAAGGAAATTAAGGGCCAATTACCCGAGGGCATCCCCCATATTTTCATTTCATCCGTTGCCAACAAAAATATCATGCCGCTAAAGGATATGATTTGGGAACGACTTAATACCCCTGGTTAATGTTTGAATCTGTGCAAAGCTTTGATACTGATGCGTTGCATGCAATGAATCATTGGTTCCCTGCGAGTACAGATGTATTTTGGTTAGCGGTTACCAAGACTATTACATGGATTCCTTTGTACGCTGTATTGGTGGAGCGGTTGTATAGACGATCTTCTTTGGAGGTATTCGTAAAGCGATTGGCTCTAGTGGCTTTGGGGGTCTTGTTGTGGGATCAAGGAGCAGAGTTTTTTAAGCATTGGGTTGAGCGGCCACGTCCTTGTAAAATGATGGATGATCTTCGCGTATTAGTGCACTGTAGTGATTATGGCTTCTTCAGCGCTCATGCCGCGAATGCCTTTGGTCTGGCTTTTTTGTTCCGTAAATGGCTGCACCAAAGTTGGTTCCCAGTTTTATTAATCATTGCTGTTGTGCAAAGCTTTTCCCGCATACATTTGGGAGTGCATTACCCTACTGACTTGCTTGTGGGGGGACTATGGGGATTTCTCATTAGCTTCGTTTTGCATAAAATCGAAAAGACATGGAGTTGAATGCAATGTCCTATTTAGCCGTTTTTATTGGTGGAGGTATAGGTTCTGTACTGAGGTTTGCTATGTCTAAGATGATTATAGCTCAGGGTTGGTTAAACGGGCATTGGGCCACATTGATAGTCAATGTACTTGCAAGTTTTGCCTTGGTGTTTTTTGTCGATGCCTTTTACGATAAATCGAAGCTGTGGTATTTATTTCTTGGAATTGGATTCTGTGGGGGATGGTCAACCTTTAGTACATTTTCTTTTGAAACCATTAACCTGATAGGAGAAGGACGAACTCTCGAAGCACTACTTTATGTACTATTATCCGTACTACTTTCCGCAGGTGCGGCAGTCTTAGCTTATCTATGGCTCATGCGAGAATTTGCTGGCTAACGGAAAAGCGTCAATTGGCCCTTCTTTAGAATTAACACATCATTTTGGCCCTTAGCATATACACTCCAAGCGTATACCCCTTCTATTGCCTCTTTTCCATTCGGATGGTTACCGTCCCAACCCTCAGTGGGGTCGTTAGATTGGAACATCACCTCGCCCCAGCGGTTAAAGATGATCAGTTCATATTCCTTGATTCCCACCGCTGTTCCTCGGAAGACTTCATTTTCACCATCGCCGTTCGGCGTAAAGGCCGTTGGTATGAAGACCAGGGTTTCTGGATTAATGCGGACCATTGCCCTTGAGGTGTCGGGACAATTAAAAGTATTGATCACGACGTGTTCCACTTCAAACCATCCGGTATCACTGTAGGCATGAACAAAGCTTCTGTTATTGAAGTACATACTACCGTCACCCATTCCTGTAATCAGTTGATCTGTGGTGGTTGCTGCTAGGTCGGTAAACTCAATATTAGAGGTATAAATGGTCGCGGAATTCGGATCCAATAGGAATGAGGAGGTAGGTGAAGGTAGGACCGTAATGAAATCCTGATAGTTAATGGTAATGGTGTCAACGCAGCCTTCAATAAAATATACTGTCAGTGTCAGGTCATAGGTACCTGGGTTATTGTAGGTATATACAGGCATACTATCATTACTCAATACTCCGTCTCCAAAATCCCAATTGTAGATGACCTGTCCATCGGTGATGGTACTGTCCCAGAAGGTAACGGTATAAGGCGCACATCCGGTTTGGTTTTCTACAGTTACATCCGTAGCCGGCCGTCGATAAATGCGCACGGTATCTGTAAAAGTTTCTTCACAACCGTTTTCTTCCACGGTGAGGGTAATAATTTGATCACCCCAATTATTAAAAATAATCGCAGGTGGATTCCAGCCACTAAAGGTTTGTGTGGAGGCACTAGGTCCAAAATCCCAAGTAGCCACCGCGTTTCCTCCGTTCGAACTTTGGTTTTGAAAGTTGATTACATTTTCATCAAAACAGACCTTGCCGTTCCAACTGAAGGCACAATTCACGGGGTTGTACAACTCATAAACCACCTCTGCAGTGTCCGTACAAGGCCACCCAGGATTCAGGATTAACTGAATGGTGTAGGTTCCGGTATCTTGGAAGGTATATGTTGGATTTTGTTGGGTGGAGGAGGCCCCTGGGTTGTTTGGATCGTTGAACAACCACAAATAATCCGTCGCATTATAGCTACTGTCCAGGAAGGTCACCGTTGTGCCATTACAAAGGGTGTTTGGCTGATAAATTTGTGGCGTGGGATCCGAGACCACATTACTTTGACAGGTGGTCACATTGAACTGGTAATCCCTTCGGAGATTAGATAGGAGTACGCCGTTTGAATCGTATTCTTCGGCACATATGGCAAAGACGAACTGGCCCGTTCCGGAGGGAGTGCCCGTTAAGATCCCGGTATTTGGATCAATGGCCAGGCTCGGTGAAGCGGGCATAGGGGCGGTGGTTGAATATGGAAATACGAAAGGTACTGGGGTAAACGGTGGAGCGGACGGTGGTGAAGGCGCGGGATTGCTTTGGCTTCCTCCGTTCAAGGGTTGACAAAAACTGTAGTATACCGAATCACCATCTAATTCTTGGGCGGAGAAATCTACATACAAACTATCGTCTTTACACATGACAATGGGTGGGTCATTGTTAAAAGCTGCAGAGCTGTTACAGATGGAGTCTTGGGGTGGGATTCTTATAAAATAGGAGTTGCCCCAAGTCCCTGAATTTGCCACATTGGTGATGGTATTGTTGCGACAACAGCGTTGGTAAACTATGGTATATCCGTGTGTAGCAACAGGAAGTGTCGTGTTCGTGGTGTAGGAGGTCTTTTCTGTACAGACGTTGGGCGGTGTTTGCAGACAAGGATTCGCCACAACTGCAGGAATTCCAACAATCAACCCACGGGCTACACTCAAAGTGGTGACCAAGGTATTTTGGTTTGGGCCGCCGTAAATGGCAATAGGCGCGAATTGGTCAAAAGCGGCACCGGAGGAGTTGCAATCCCTATACAAGACCAATTTTATTTGATAGGTGTTGCCAGAAGCTGCGCTGCTCACACACTTATACGAAATCTCCCCACCGACAAGGTGTGCTGCTTGGGCCGGTACATAATGTAAAAAGCCAATGAGTATAAGCAGGAGTTTGCGCATGCGCTAAAAGTACCAAATATTGTGCCTAGATAACACAATTAAAGCGCCATGGTTTCGAAAGGAATAATTGTGTTGAATCCATTGGTCTTCAGCCATTGGCGATTTTCTTCAAAGCGAGTAAGCATTACAAAATCTCCGCCCCACCCCCCGAGACTTTTTACTTGGCCATGAATGCCCTGGAAAGGCCCTTCAATGGCACGCTCAAGTCCCAAATGATTAGCGATTAAAAGTTCGTGTTGTTCGATAATGGATTCGAGTTTCTTTAAGGAGTTGGCCCGCAGGAAGGCTTCGCTCAACTGGCTAATTTCCTCGCATTGCCCTTGTGAAAAGGGTTTACGCTCGACCAGTTTCAAACTGCTATGGGTCTGTTGTTTGGCGCCGCGGTAGACGAAAACGACGGATTGTAGTACCTCAGGCAATTGGACCGGCAATACTTCCGGCACCCCATCTACGAGGGCATAGGAAATGGCTCCGCTCGCCTGTGCACAAGCCAAATCGTAGCCACTACCGCCGTGTAGTGTTCTATAGTACAAGGCATCAATCTCAGCCCACTGTGCAAGCAGTGCGCATAGGGTTGAAGAGGTGCCCAGGCCCCAACGTCGTGGGAAATCAACCCTGGTCTGTACGCGCACGGGAGCGTTCCAAGCTTTGGATTTACGAATGGGTGCCAGAAAACCTTGAAGTGTCTCGGCTATGGCCGCTGAAGAGGTGTATAGCAAACGCCCCTCATGATCAAATCCCGCGGTAAACCACTGCTGATTTTCGTGATCTAAGGCTTCCCAAAGCACATGCTCAGGACCTTGATG
>CAXPFQ010000039.1:0-19558 GCA_964216615.1 Schleiferiaceae bacterium | reverse complement strand
CTGGTATCCCAAGATTCCAAAACCTCAGCAATATCCGCCGCATGCACCCCCTCCATTAAGTTGGCAAAAAGCCCCTCGTCGGTAGTGGTAACGGCCTGCGCTACACGGTCTTTTACACTAAGATCTTCCATCTTCAATGGCGTTTAGCAATTCCACAAAATGTTCGTGGCTGAGTTGTTCCGCTCGCTTGCTAAGATACGGATGCTCGAAGCCTTCTGGCAAGTTAAGTGTTTTCAATGCATTGCGAAGGGTTTTTCTTCGCTGGCCAAAAGCCGCTTTCACCCCGCGTTTGAGCATTTTAAAATCAATATTTGGGTCGACCGATTTTCTCACCATGTGCATCACACCACTGTCCACTTTTGGCGGCGGGTTAAAGACGGCTGGAGGCACCGTAAAATCATAGGTCAAATCGTAATACGCCTGGCACAAAACCGATAAAATTCCATAGGTCTTACTTCCCGGCGGCGCACATAAACGCTGGGCCACCTCTTTTTGGAACATTCCCCCAAAGGCAGGAATCTGATCGCGCATGTCCAATACTCGGAACACAATCTGCGAACTGATGTTATACGGAAAATTCCCTATCAAGGCAAAGGGCTCCTCACCAAAAACACTTGCAGGGTTCCACTGCAAAAAGTCCGTTTCTACTATACGAGCACTGAGCTGGTTGTAATGGGCTTGCAAATAGCTCACACTCTCCCCATCAATCTCAATGACCCATGTTTCCACATCCGGCATGGCCAATAAATATTTGGTCATCACGCCCATGCCAGGCCCTATTTCCAAGACCTTCTGGACACCGTCCAACGGCGTTACCTTGGCAATGCGCTCGGCCACAGCCTCATCCTTTAAAAAGTGCTGACCTAGATGCTTTTTTGCGCGGACTTTTCCTTGGTCTCTCATAGTAGCAAAGGTAGGATTTCATTCCACGGGTTTCCACCTAAAAGCCCTAACTTGTGAGCACTATCACAAGCGTAAAGAACCACTGACCATGGTACAACCAACGACCCTCGGCGAATTTATCGTCGAGAACCAGAAGGATTTCCCTTTTGCAACGGGTGAATTATCCCAATTACTCACCTCTATTCGCCTTGCTGCCAAAGTGGTGAATAGGGAAATCAATAAAGCAGGCCTAGCAGACATTCTTGGTGCTATGGGCAGCAAAAATGTTCAAGGCGAAGCACAGCAAAAACTCGATATTATAGCAAATGACACCTTCATGCGTGCCTTGCGCTCCATGGGGCAAGTATGTGGTGTGGCTAGCGAGGAAGAAGAACATTTCGTTGCATTTGACGATGATATTCACTCGGATGCGCGATATGTCGTTTTA
Organism: Schleiferiaceae bacterium; assembly: GCA_964216615.1. Taxonomy (GTDB): domain Bacteria; phylum Bacteroidota; class Bacteroidia; order Flavobacteriales; family Schleiferiaceae; genus UBA10364. The sequence goes on along the minus strand of CAXPFQ010000039.1, from coordinate 18,228 downwards.
ATGGATCCTCTTGACGGTTCTTCAAATATAGATGTGAACGTAAGTGTAGGTACCATCTTCTCTATTTACCGCCGTATTACTCCCGCTGGAAGCACCGTTGAACTGAACGATTTTTTACAGCCTGGTGATGCCCAAATTGCAGCCGGCTACGTTGTCTATGGTTCTTCCACCATGCTCGTGTACACCACCGGCAAAGGCGTCAACGGCTTTACCCTCGATCCTTCCATTGGCGTCTTTTGCCTGTCCCATCCGAATATGCAAATCCCTCAGGACGGGAAAATCTACAGCGTAAACGAAGGAAATTACGTGCATTTTCCCGAAGGTGTGAAGCGCTACATCAAGTATTGTCAAGAGTTCGACGAGGCCACAAACAGACCGTATACATCCAGGTATATTGGCTCATTAGTTTCCGATTTTCACCGCAATCTTATCAAAGGTGGGGTGTATCTTTACCCCACAGGAACCATGGCTCCGAAAGGCAAGCTTAGGCTCCTGTACGAGTGTAACCCACTCGCCTTTATTGTTGAACAAGCCGGCGGCATGGCCACGGATGGAACCCGACGAATCATGGAGATTACACCTGATGAATTGCATCAGCGTGTGCCGTGTTTTATTGGGTCGCCGCGTATGGTCGAAACCGCCCACGCGTTTTTGCGGAAATACGAAAATTAACTATTGGAACCGGCGGATTTACTCTCCCATTACCTAGACCACCCGCTCACTTTAGCGCTTGAAAACAGCGCCTCAAACGACCGTATGGAAGCCATAGGCTACCGCACGGCAGGGAGCTCACATACCGCCATGTTGGCCGCAGCCGCCTATTTGAAAACCGGGAAGACCCAGCTCTTGATCGCCGAGAACAAAGAGCAGGCCGCATACCTTCAGAACGACCTGGAAAAGCTGCTGGGTAAAACCCCGTGTTACTTCTATCCGGCCTCCTACCGCAGGCCCTATGAAGTAGAACAAACCGACAATGCCAATGTGTTGTTACGCGCAGAAGTGCTCAACCACCTCAGCAGCCGTCGAAAAGCCCCTTTGGTGATCACCTTCACCGAAGCCCTATTTGAGAAAGTGGTGACCAAAAAAGAATTGGAAACCAATACCCTTAAAGTGCACGTCGGCGAAAACCTCGGCATTGACTTCCTCAACGCAACACTTTTCGAATACCAGTTCGAACGCGTGGATTTTGTTACCTCCCCTGGCCAATTCTCCGTACGCGGCGGCATCGTAGATATTTTTTCATTCAGCAAGGAACACCCCTACCGCATCGAATTCTTTGACGAAGAGGTGGAGAGCATTCGTTACTTCGACATCGAAACCCAACGCACCATCGGCAAAGCCACTAAAATGAGTATCGTGCCGAACGTGGAAAACAAAAGCTTCCTTGAGGCGCGTGCACCGTTCTTAACGTATTTGCCAAAAGATACCCAGCTCTGGATCAACACACCGTCTTTAGTCGTGGCAGGATTGGACCGATTAATGGAGCTCGCCCACCAAACCTATACCAACCTCGCCGATACCATCGGCCGCGCCACCCCCGAGGAACTTTTCATGAGCGGCGATGCCTTCAAACGACTCCTATTGAATTACACTCGAGTAGAGTACGGCAAAGCGGAGTGGGCCAATACCAAGCTGGACAGCACTGCCCTCCCTCAACGCTCCTTCAACAAGGATTTTCATCTCCTCGCACAAACCCTCATCGACGCCAACGACCGTAATATTGAAACGGTACTGATGTGTGCCAATGCCAAGCAGGTCAATCGATTCGAAACCATTTTCGAAGACTTGCAATTAGACCCCAAATACCAAACCACTACCATTGCGTTGCACGAAGGCTTTGAAGACCCAGATGCCGGACTTTACATCTACACTGACCATCAAATCTTCGACCGTTACCAGCGTTTCAACATTAAAAACGGGGCGCAGAAGCGTCAAGCCATCACCCTCGAACAGCTTAATGCGCTCGAGTTCGGAGATTTCGTGACCCACGTGGACCACGGGGTGGGCAAGTTTGGCGGATTGCAAAAAATAGATAATAACGGCACCATACAGGAAGCCATTAAACTGGTTTACCGCGACAATGACATCTTGTACGTGAGCATCCACTCGCTCCACAAGATCAGTAAGTACAACGGAAAGGATGGAACGGCACCTGTTTTAAATAAACTGGGCAGTCCGCAATGGCAGAACCTCAAGAAGAAAACCAAGGCACGCGTCAAGCAGATCGCCTTTGACCTCATCCAGCTCTATGCCAAGCGCCGCGAAGCCGTGGGGTTCCAGTGCGCACCGGACGGCTATTTACAACACGAACTCGAAGCAAGCTTCTTGTATGAAGATACCCCGGACCAATTAACCGCGACAGAAGCCGTCAAAAAAGATATGGAGGGCACCATCCCTATGGACCGTCTCATCTGTGGCGATGTGGGTTTTGGAAAAACGGAAATAGCCATTCGCGCCGCCTTCAAGGCCGTAGCCAACGGAAAGCAAGTAGCCATACTCGTCCCTACCACCGTCCTCGCCTTCCAACACTTCAAAACCTTCAGCAAGCGCCTCGAAGGATTCCCGGTCACCGTGGATTACATCAATAGATTCCGCACAGCCAAGCAACAAAGAGAAACGCTCGCCGGACTAAAATCCGGCAAGATTGATATCGTCATCGGCACGCACAAACTCGTCAGTACCCAGGTGGAATACAAGGACCTCGGACTTCTGATTATCGACGAGGAACAGAAGTTCGGTGTAGCCGTCAAGGACAAGATCAAAACGCTGAAGATCAACATCGATACCCTCACCCTCACCGCAACCCCCATCCCGAGAACCCTTCAGTTCTCTCTAATGGCCGCGCGTGACCTGAGCGTCATGACTACCCCGCCGCCCAACCGTCAGCCCATCGAAACAGAAATCATAGGCTTCAACGAGGAGACCATACGCGATGCCATCAGCTACGAGATTCAGCGCGGAGGCCAAGTCTTTTTCATCAACAACAGAATTAGCAACATCCAAGAGGTTGCCGGGATGGTACAACGACTCGTACCTGATGCACAGATTGCCATAGGTCACGGCCAGATGGACGGCAAGAAACTCGAGAAAGTCATGCTGGACTTTATGGACGGCAAATTCGATGTCCTCGTGGCCACCTCTATCATTGAAAGTGGACTAGATGTACCCAACGCTAATACCATCATCATCAACAATGCCAACCACTTCGGGATGTCCGACCTCCACCAAATGCGCGGGCGTGTAGGCCGTTCCAATAAGAAGGCGTTCTGTAAACTCATCAGCCCGCCGTTGCACTCCTTGACCGACGAGGCGCGCAAGCGACTTCAGGCCCTCGAGCAATTCACCGACCTAGGAAGCGGCTTCAAGATTGCCATGAAGGACCTTGAAATCCGTGGCGCCGGTGATCTATTGGGTGGGGAACAAAGTGGATTCATCTCAGAGATGGGCTTCGATACCTATCAAAAGATTTTGGCAGAGGCCGTGAAGGAATTGAAGGAGAACGAATTCAAGGAACTGTACGACAATCCAGATAAAAACAAAGGATCGGACTTTGTGGACGAGGTGCAGATCGATACGGATATGGCCATCCATATACCGGACAACTACGTCAACAACATTGAGGAAAGACTCAAGCTATACCAACGCTTGGGCGCCATTGAAACGGAGGAAGAGTTGCAGTTCTTTGAATTAGAACTGGAGGACAGATTTGGACCGCCGCCCCGCCAGGTGAAAGACTTGTTGTATTCCGTCCGCATCAAATGGCTCGCCAAGCACATTGGATTTGCCAAACTCATTATTAAAATGGGCAAGCTGATCGGGCATTTTGCTGCGGAGAACAATAGCGAATACTACCAACTGCCCATTTTCTCAGCCGTCCTCGCCTACTTACAGCACAACCCGCGCAAAGTACAGGTCAAGCAAAAAGCAGAAAAACTGAACTTCGTGGCACAGAACATTAGCAGCCTCGAAGACGTTCATCATATGCTCAAAAGCATGGTGAACACGGAAAAAACAGCGGAAGCATGACCACAGCAGAATATATCGAGGAGCGTTTGGGGGAATTGGCCCAGCATAAACAACATTTTGAACGCCTGTTTTATTTCTTAGAGGAAGAGGAGTTGTTCTTCATCCCCGAAGGCGAGCAGTGGTCAGCAATCGAATGTATAGAACACATCAACAATGTGAATGAGGCCTATTTGGCCCAATTAACCAAAGTATGCCAGCTTGACCAGGCCTCCCAAACTCAAGACCTCCCGCTGAGCTGGTTTCAACGCAAAGCCTACCAATGGATGTCGCCCTTGAGCAAACCTGGAGCCACCAAGGTTCCGGCACCCAAGGCTCTGCTACCAAGACGTAAGCGCGATCCCAAACTCAAGATCAGCGCCCAAAAAGTCATGGAGAACTTCATTTCAGACCTCGGTCAAATCGAAAGAATCTTGCGCATTATTCCTGAGAGTCCGGAGCTACGCAACACCAAGGTCATCAGTGCATTGCCTCCTGTTCGTATCAAGGCCTTGACCGCACTACAACTCATGGTTCCACACATAGGACGTCATCTCGAACAAGCGGAACGAATTTTAAGAGGGGGCCAATTACTCAAAGAGTCCCAACAAAACAATCCCGACCTTATTTATCCCACCAACGATGCATAAAAAAGCCCGAGCCTCTGCGAGGCTCGGGCTTTTTTGTGGATGAAAACTTTCTTACATCACCTTGATCCAAAGCTTGCCGTTATATTGGCCATTAAAGCCTGTATCACGAGCATATTTAGCTGATTCATAGTTGACAAACTTCAATAAGAAAACATAATACATGCTATTGGCTGGATCTTGGAAAATATCTGATCCAACACCTTGCTGACGCAGTTTAGCCTGAAGTTTCAAAGCATTATTTTGTGATCCAAACACACCTGCAGTTACATAGTATCCAGATGAACCTGCTTGGACGTTTCCAGCATACTGGTTAGGATCATAACCTCTGATATTGCTATTCACATTTCCACCTGGAGGCGTTGAAGGATAATCTGAATTTGACGCACCATTATTGTTTGATCCATTATTGCCCGAACCTGAATTGTTTGACCAGTTCTCATTCCCAGCACCTGAATTATTCCCTGATTGCGAAGCCGCCTCCGATAGCTCATTTTTCATAGCATCCTTCTCCGCATCAAACATTTCTTTTTGCTGTGCAGACATCTCGTCTTTAAACTCATCTAACCTATCGTTCAAAAGATCTTCGAGTTCCTCAGAGGAGCGGCGCTGACGATCTTTCAGTTTCTTAAGTTCATTCTCAAGACGTTTATCCTTCTTGCTTTCGCCGAATGTATAACGTAACATAAATTCATGAGAATTACCCAAGGCGAACCCATAAGTATTGAGTGAAAAATCGTAGGCATAACCTAAAGTGATATTCTCTGTCAAATGCAATCCTGTGTTTGCTGTTACCGCATAAGACGAGCGGTATGCCGCACCTACATAAAAATATTCTTTATGATTGAACATTAGTCCTGCATCCACCTGCGGGATAGTCACTTCATTGGCTCGCACCGTAACGAATGGACTTAAAGTCATTAATCCCTTCTGCAAATTCACATCATACTGTGTGTTCACTACATAATGACGCATGTAGTGATATTGCATCGGACCAAGATAATTATCAGAGAAATCAACCTTTGGTGCCAAAATATTCGGCACTGCTGCGCCCAGACTAAAGTCACCGAACTGAAGATTAAATCCAAAGTTAATGTCGAATTTACCCGTGTTCAAGGCACTAAAAAGTACCGGGTCTAACTCGTCCGGTACACGAATACCTGCCACATTGATGTTGTTGTTTACATAACCGGCACCCAAACCTAAGCTGAGGCTATTACGATCTGTAAACTTTACGTGCCACGCATAAGACCCATAGAATCCTGAGCGCGCCACGATATCTGTTTGATCATTAAAGGCATAACCGCTGTATCCAAATTTCAGGTCGTCGCGGTTTCCATTAAAGGCCATGAACTGCGTCTCCGGAGCACCTTGAATATCCGTCCATTGGCGGCGGTTCAATACCGAAATCTCAGTCTTACCCTCTATGCCACTGTAGGCAGGATTGAAGAGATAGGCCGTATTTAAATAATTTGAAATAAGTGGGAGCTGTTGTGCTTGTGCTGTCAAACTACCCAATACTACTGCGCTAAGTACAAATAACTTTTTCATGATTAGATATTATTTAAGACAGTCACTGCCGATTTTACTCTTATGACATTATCATGGGTCAAGATGAAGTAGTACGTTCCATCTTCTAGCTTTGCTCCACCATCGGTAGTTCCTCCCCAAGCATTATTGTATACCTCCTGTTGGTATACTGGCGTTCCCCATCGAGTATATACCGTAAACTCACAAGGATCACCATTAGTAATACCGCTAAGGTCAAGAACATCATTCATGCCGTCTCCATTTGGAGTAATGACATTCTGAATGTTACCATAAGTATTTGCGTAGATGACGGTAGAATCTTGCTCTTGTACGAATACCTGAACACTTGCCGTATCCATACACCCGTTTAGATCCTGCACCTGGATATAATAAGTCGTAGTGTCCTCCGTAGGTATTGCTAGGGTAATTGCTCCATGCTGGTTACTAAATGATGATGGCGCATCCGCGAACCAATAAAATGATGTGCCCCCTGTAGCAGAAAGCGTGGTATTATCTCCAGGGCTGATGATCTGTGGAGTAGCAGTTGCTGTGGCAACTACTGCATAGTTGTAAATGTCCAAGGTATCATAGGTCTTACACGCATTTATGCCCGAGGCTTCGATAATGTATTGACCAGGCTGTGAAAGAAAATTTTGCTTTCCTACCCATAAACCGCCATTCCAAGAAAACGACAATGCGTCACTGACTAAACTAACTAATACGCTATCGTACACACATATGCCTAAGGAATCACCAGGCATAATGGATAAGGTGGGGAAATTCACAAATTCAACTGTTGTTTCGTTCGTGATATGGGAACATGTTTCGTTAGTGAGCACCAAACGATAATCAGCTGTATCAGCCACGATCGAAGTATCTACAGTTAACCAAGGCAGTGTATCGTTCGTCAAATTTAGCCAACTACCACTTCCGGAAGGATAAGCCACTTGCCATTGGTACTCCCACGTGGAATTCAAAACGGTATCTGTGGCCGTCAGACGAGTAGAATCCGTCAAACATAATGTGGTTTTAGGCAGTACTTGCCATGCCCACGGCTGTACAACAACATTAGTATACGGAACAGTATCTACGATCACCGTGAAAACATCAGAAGTATCTGAACATCCTCCTGGGTCTGAAGTAACCATGAGATACCAAGTACCTGTGGTATCGACATCAATAGTAGGTAAAGTATCACCAATTAAAGGGTACATTACCGGTTGTCCAAATATGTTGAGGCTATCGTCTTTCAACCATTGGTATTTATAACCATTAATGCCCGGAGATGGGAAGCTAAAGTGTTCTAGCGTGGCAATGGTACCTTCACACATTCGAATGCTATCGATACCCACGTAACTCACACCGGCACCACCATTGGCAAAAACTTCCGCACCCGGAGAATACGTATTGACGATAGTATCGTTAGATGTCGCGTCACACAAATTAGAACTAACTTCAATCCCGTAGGCTCCACTAGCAACCACTAATAGCGTATCATTAGTTTCACCAGCCATTGGTGCCCCACCTTGAAGCCACTGGTATGAATAACTTTGACCGGCGGGTGGAGCATTAGCCACCAAAATGGCCGTATCACCCTCACAAAAAGTAATTTCACCGTTTTTATCGAACCAATTGTAAGCTGTTAAACCGGTGGTTGGGTTGGCGCCAATAATTACATTCGAGATGGTATCAGAAATTCTAACTGGATTAGAACTTACCAACCTAAAGCTATAAACACCTTGGGTGGTATTATCAGGAATCAATACATCTATTTCATTTCCAGTACTAAGACCGTAAGCCAATAATGATGTGGTGCTCACAAAATTACCGGCGAATACACCACTGGAATTACTCATCTCTACAGAGAAGGTGTTCCCAACGTTGTACGGTGAGGCGATGTCAAAGGAATATACAATGGTATCCCCCTGACAAGCCTGAAGGCTGAGTGAAGCATTCGCCGTGCTTTGCCCGAAGGAATTCGCAGCAAAGAGTAACGAAGCAAATGAGAGTAAAAATTTTCTCATGTTTATCTTTTGGGTTAAACGATAGTGCGCTTTTATGGCGCATTGTTGCTAATTTCGCCAATGCACAGCAATTACCATGCTACGATTACTCATTAAAACAAGGATTCTATCAACAATAGCCGCAAATGACACAAAATCAAGCTCAGAATTTGCTCAAGAAGCTCCAAGCCTTAGATCATTTAACTGGTAAAACGCTTCAGAAAGCGGTGGTTCAACTATTGGATCAAGAGGTAGAATACTATAATTGGACTGGGTTTTATTTCATGAATGATGAGGCACAGCAATTAGAATTGGGGCCTTATGTAGGAGCATTCACGGATCATGATGTAATTCCTTACGGACGAGGCATCTGTGGTCAAGTCGCCATTAGCGGAAAGACGTTCGAGGTGCCAAATGTTCTTGAGGAGGAAAATTATCTCGCCTGTAGTATTGAAACCAAGAGTGAAATTGTAGTGCCCATGTTTCATGGAGATGTTATGGTAGGTCAATTAGATATTGATTCCCATCAACTCAATCCTTTTACCGCAGAAGACCATGATTTATTGAATTGGGTGGTAGAATTTGTAGCGACCAGATTAGGTTAAAAACATCCATCCATACCGTCGCCACAAAGTCAAACAACCTATTCACTCCAAGAATGAAAACAACAAGTTTTCGTCAGGTATAAAAACATTGGCATTTAGAGAAAATTAGACCACTTCTTTGATCGTTCTGCCAAGTGAAAACCTTATTTTTGATCCTTTCATAATTTTTCCATTCTAAACCCACTTCTTCATGCGTATTAAGAACGCTTTGATTTCTGTTTTTCACAAGGACGGATTAGGTCCCATCGTTGATGTCCTTAATTCGAAGGGGACCACAATTTATTCAACCGGGGGCACTCAAGCGTTCATTGAAGAAAGGGGAATTAGCGTGCAGCGTGTAGAAGACCTTACCTCCTATCCTTCTATACTTGGTGGACGAGTTAAAACACTTCACCCCAAAGTTTTTGGAGGCATTTTGGCAAGAAGAGATCACACTGGCGATCAAGAACAAATGGGGGAATTTGATATTCCCTATATGGATTTAGTCATCGTAGACCTTTATCCATTTGAAGCTACTGTAGCCTCAGGTGCCCCGGAGCAAGATATTATCGAGAAAATTGACATAGGTGGCATCTCATTAATTCGTGCTGCCGCAAAAAATTTCAAAGATTGCTGGATCATTTCTAATAGGGAGCAATATGATGATGCTCTTGAAATTTTGCAAAGTGAAAATGGTGCAACGTTAGAGGTTCGTCGCAGATATGCTCTTGAGGCTTTTGACGAAAGCTCAAATTACGATACCGCGATCTACCGCTACTTCTCTGGAGATCGCCTGGATTTAAAAATCAGTGGACGACAGAAACAGCATCTTCGCTATGGTGAAAATCCTCATCAACAAGCGGCATACTTCGGCAATCTTGACGACGCTTTAGAGCAAATTCATGGCAAGGCACTGAGCTATAATAACCTTCTAGATATTGATGCCACTGTCAATCTTATCCGCGAATTCAGTCACACAACCATCGCTATTATCAAGCACAACAATGCATGTGGATTAGCTACCCGCCCCACTCTCGCAGAAGCATGGGACGACGCCCTAGCCGGAGATCCAGTAAGCGCCTTTGGAGGTGTTATTGCAGCAAACCGCATTGTAGATAAAGCCACCGCAGAAAAGATGAACACATTGTTCTTTGAAGTCTTGATGGCACCTGGCTTTGATGAAGATGCGCTCAAAATCCTGAAGAGTAAAAAGAATAGGGTCCTCTTAGTATTAAAAGATTACGAGGTACCCGCCTTCAATATTCGTACTGTACTCAACGGCACCTTAGTTCAAGCCAGAGATAATACGACCGAAACACCAGCGGATATGGAGTCTGTAACAAAGGTAGTGCCTTCAAAAGAGCAATTGGAAGACCTTGAATTTGCCGCAAAGATCTGTAAGCACACCAAATCAAATACTATTGTACTTGCCAAGGGGGGTCAGTTGCTGGGCTCGGGAACAGGTCAGACCTCACGTGTTGATGCTTTGAACCAAGCAATTGAGAAGGCGCAACGCTTTGGTTTTAGCCTGCATGGAGCGGCTATGGCTTCGGATGCCTTCTTCCCTTTCCCGGATTGTGTTGAGATCGCTAATCATGCCGGAATTACCTGTGTAATACAGCCCGGAGGATCTATTCGCGATAAGGAAAGCATAGATTATTGCGATGCCAATGGTATGGCAATGGTTACTACTGGGATTCGTCATTTCAAACACTAATTTTTCTTACCTTGTTCTCCTATGGGTTGGTTTAATTTTATGACAGAGGATATTGCGATTGACCTGGGTACGGCCAATACGCTTATCACCTACCAAGACAAGGTAGTCGTGGACTCTCCTTCTATCGTTGCTCAAGACCGAAGAACCGGTCAAGTCATTGCCGTAGGGCAAGAGGCACGTCAAATGCACGGTAAAACACATGAAAACATAAAGACCATTCGTCCGCTGAAGGATGGTGTTATTGCTGATTTTGAAGCTTCGGAACACATGATTCGCGAGCTTATAAAGAGCATTCCATCTTTTAGGAAGCGTTTATTTCCGCCTAGCCTGCGTATGGTAATCTGTATCCCATCGGGTATCACCGAAGTAGAAAAAAGGGCGGTTCGCGACAGTGCAGAGCGCGCCAACGCCAAAGAGGTCTACCTGATTCACGAACCTATGGCCGCAGCCATTGGAATTGGCGTGAATGTACTGGAACCAAAAGGCAATATGATTATCGATATTGGCGGTGGTACCACTGAAATTGCCGTAATGGCAATGGGAGGTATTGTTTGTGATAAAAGCATAAAGGTAGCAGGAGATGTTTTCACTAATGATATTGCACTTTACATGCGTTCGCAACATAACTTATACGTAGGTGAACGTACCGCTGAAAACATTAAGATCTCAGTAGGTGCTGCTATTGAAGATCTGGAAGATGCACCTGAACCTTATTCTGTTCAAGGACGTGATTTGTTGACAGGAAAGCCAAAGCAGGTTCAGGTTGGACATGCTGAAGTGAGCCGCGCGTTAGAAAAAAGTATTAATCGAGTAGAAGATGCGGTAATGGAAGCATTGAGCAATACTCCACCCGAATTAGCCGCAGATATATATAACTCTGGTATTTACCTTGCAGGGGGAGGCTCAATGTTACGCGGACTAGATAAGAGAATTTCTGCAAAGACAGATCTTCCGGTATATGTTGCCGAAGACCCACTTCGTGCTGTCGTTCGTGGAACAGGCATTGTTTTGAAAAATCTCGAGCATTTTAAGACCATTCTACAGAGTTAATAGGACACCATGAGGCAACTGATACTTTTTCTTTCGAAGTATCGAAACACTTTGTTGCTCATAGTGTTAGTCGGCTTTTCTTTATTTAGACACACGCTTAAAAATCCCATTGCCGAACATAGAATTAACTCGGTAGGTTTCAATGTAATTGCCTCTATTCAAAACGCCTTGAATAGTCTCGATCAATACTTTGGGTTAGAAGAAGTAAATCAAGAATTGGCTCGAGAAAACGCCGCACTTCGTGCAAGTTTGCCTACAGCAAAAGCCCCATTATTTCAACGCGATTCTAATTACCAGTACGTCCCAGCTAGAGTCATTGAATACAGCTACACCAAAAGAAACAACTATATGCTTCTGGACGTTGGCACTAAAGACGGTGTAGAAATAGGGATGGGCGTTATAACCCACAGTGGTTGGATAGGGACCATTGTAGAGATAAGCGAATCCTATGCTTCGGTAATTCCACTTTTACACCTCAAAGGAAATATTGGCGGACGTATTCCAGGCAAAGGATTAGGCGAGCTTTCCTGGAACGGAAGTGACCACAGAGTGGCTTATCTCCATGATATTCAACGAGAACATAAACCTCTCCAAGGAGATTCCGTCTACAGCTTTACACGCGCACTGGTGGCACCGCCAGTTTTATCCGGTTTTGTCGTTTCAGCCACACAGAATCCTGAGGACTTAACTTGGATTGCAAAAGTGAATCTCAAACAGGATTTTGCCAACCTGAATTGGGTTTATGTCTGTAAACTTGATGATGCCAATTCTTTGGATGAACTAAATCTGCCTCTTCCATGAATTTGCTTCGACTAATATTGGCATCTATTGGGGTAATCTTTTTCCAATGGGCGTTCCTTCAAGGATTACCCTTAATTCCATACGGCAATCCTTATGTGTACATTTGGGTATTGCTAATCTTACCCCCTCAGATTAATCGTCAACGCCAATTAATTCTCGCATTTTTACTAGGGAGTTTAATGGATAGTTTTGAACAAAGTGGCGGAGCGCATACAATGGCAAGCCTAGCTTTGATTGTCATTAAACCTTCCGTTGAACATGCATTTTTAGGATTCAGAAAGCCAGAAGACGATAAAGGTATGGCCAGTTTATCCATGGGTATCTTCTTTCTAATCATAAGTGTATTAGTGGTTTGGCATCATATTACCCTGTTTTTAATGGAAAATTACGGCTTTGAACACCTTGACCAGGTGCTTATTCGGACCTTATTCTCCTCATTAATCACCATACTGCTTCTATCTATTCTTCATGCTTTAACTAGTAGACGTTATGCGAAGAAGTAGTGCCTTTTACATTGCGCTCATACTCATATTATTGGTCTTTTTGACTAGGTTATTCCAAGTACAGATCTTAAATGATGATTATGCCGCCCGTGCAGAACGCAATGCCACCGCTCCAGAGAAACTCTATGCACCTCGCGGATATATTTATGATAGAACAGGGCGTTTAATGGTTGGAAATTCCCCTGTTTATGACCTGATGGTCAGTCCATATCTCATAAAGGATCTAGATACTTTGGCCTTCGCAAATTTGCTTAGACTTGAGGTAGAGGAAATCCATACAAGACTGGAAATTGCCAAACGCTACAGCCACTACCGCAGCAGTATGTTCCTAAAGATGCTATCAAAGGAGGAATACGCAAAAATTAATAGTGAATTAAAAAGATTCTCAGGGTTTCATGTTCAAAAACGCATCCTGAGGTATTATCCGGAAAAAGGTGCAGCAAATGTAGTAGGGTTTATCGGTGAAGTAAATACTGAATTTATCAGGAATAATCCAGGATATAGCTCTGGTGACCTTGTAGGAAAGAGCGGTATCGACATGAGTTATGAGAACGTATTAAAAGGCGCTCATGGAAAACGTTATTACACGGTTGACCATCGCAATAGGAAGTTAGGAAAATGGAAAGACGGTGCCTTCGATGAATTACCCACTCCAGGTTTAGACTTAACCAGCAGTATCGACCTTCAACTTCAACTTTATGGTGAGAAATTAATGAAGGGCAAACGCGGCTCCATCGTTGCCATTGAACCGGGTACTGGCGAAATTTTGGCCATGGTGACTTCTCCAAATTATGATCCCAATGATTTAGTTGGTAGAATCCGGAGTAAAAATTATACCACCTTGTATTATGACTCGATTAATAAACCCTTGTTCGATAGAGGTATACTCGCAGAATATCCGCCAGGTTCACCATTTAAATTGATTGGGGCATTAATTGCCCTCCAAGAAAAGGTGATCACGCCGCAAACCACATTAACTTGTAATGATGGGTTTCACTTCGGAAATCTTCATGTAGCGTGTCATTGCAAAGGTGGCCCACTGAATTTAAAAAAAGCTATTTCGGAAAGCTGTAATAACTACTTCTGTTCTATTTACCAAAGAACCGTTGATAAGGGAGGAAACTCACGAATAGGACTGCAAACCTGGAGTAACCATGTTAAAAGTTTTGGCTTGGGGCGCTTCCTTGGTAATGACTTACCTACAGGTAGAAAAGGCAATATCCCCGATACCAACTATTATGATCAATTTTTAGGCTATCAAGGTTGGAAAGGTGTGACTTCTGTAAGTAATGGTATAGGACAAGGAGAATTAGTGGCTACACCCATACAAATGGCTAATATGACAGCCGCAATTGCGAATAGAGGGTATTACTATACTCCGCATATCATTAAGGGAACCTCTGATGGCTCCAGCATTGACAGTACCTATACCCTAAGAAAATATACCACTATTGATTCCGCCCACTTCCAAGTAGTGATTGAAGGCATGTATGAGGTGTTTGAAACAGGGACAGCGCGCGGCGCAAGAATTCCTAATATCAAGCAATGTGGAAAGACAGGAACAGCACAAAACCCTCATGGGCAAGATCACAGTATTTTCGTAAGCTTTGCTCCAAAAGATGATCCTCAGATTGCCTTAGCTGTAATTATAGAAAATGGATATTGGGGATCCCGCTGGGCAGCACCTATAGCTAGTTTGATGACAGAACAGTATTTAACAGATACCATTACTCGTTTAAAGCTAGAAAATCAAATGCTCGAAGGAAATCTCCACGAAGAATATAGAGCACAACATAAAGCTATATATGGAGAGGACTCAACTTATATTCCCAACTTTTAAATGGCCAGAGCTCGCAGTAGAAATAGAATAAAGGTGGATTGGGTAGTGGTTTCCATATATGCCTTGCTAGTGTTTTGGGGTTGGATAAGTATCTATGCTGCGGTATTCAACGAAGATGCTGGAAATATTATTTCGCTAAGTGAAGAATACGGCAAGCAGGGAATATTTATCATATCGAGTTTAGCCATTATTGCATCCATTTTATTTTCCAATTATCGTCTTTGGACAAATTTTGCGCCACTTTGGTATTTTCTGACCCTCTCATTACTCATAGGTGTATTATTCTTTGGAAAAAAAATAGGAGGTGCTCGAAGCTGGTACAGCATAGGAGGCTTTAGCTTACAGCCATCTGAACTCGCTAAATTTTCTACAGCCCTGATGATGGGTTTCTATCTATCTCTACCAAGAACTGATGTAAAGAAATGGACGAATAGGATTGTCGCTTCGCTGATTTTTCTTCTACCAGCATTTCTAATTGGTCTACAACCCGATGTGGGCTCTAGTCTAGTCTTTATCAGTCTAATTGTTGTCCTGTATCGCGAGGGTATGCCCGGTTACTATATTGGCATTACTCTGTCCGCAGCGGCATTGGGCCTTATTGGATTAATATTTCCAATTAAATGGACACTGTTGGCATTGGTCATGCTATCCGTCATCATATTCATTATTTTACCCAAGAAACGCTTACATATTTGGTTAAACGGCTTAGCCTTGGCCTCAGCCTCTACCATAGTATACCTGGTCGGGTTTGTTATGGATAATCTGCTTGCCCCGCACCAACAAGTGCGAATAAAAGTTCTTTTAGGTTTAGAAGACGACCCAAGTGGCGCTGGATACAATACTTTACAAAGCTTGATTGCCATTGGTTCTGGGGGCTTGACCGGAAAAGGATTTTTAGGCGGGACACAAACCAAATTAAATTTTGTTCCCGCACAAAGCACAGATTATATCTTCTGTACTATCGGTGAAGAATGGGGGTTTTTAGGTACAGGATTACTAATGACTTTATTCGCTATTCTCATCGGGCGAATTATTTGGTTGGCAGATAAGCAGAAAGATACTTTTTCGCGAGTCTACGGTTATTCCTTAGCTGTTATTTTGTTTATCCATTGGGTAATCAATGTAGGCATGACCATAGGTTTGGTTCCAACGATTGGAATTCCGCTCCCATTCTTCAGTTACGGCGGATCGTCACTTTGGGGCTTTACTATATTGCTGTTCATCTTTGTTAAATTGGACGCCGAGCGCTGGAACAGACTTTCCTAGCAAAAAAAAAGCCCGCATGATTGCGGGCCTTTACATTTAATTTATCGATAGCGTACAATTTCAAATTTTTCCTTCAAAGCTCCATAGGCTTGCTCGGAAACTGTCATTCTTAGAATACGCTCAATATCTTGAGCTTCTTGGGAATAATCTCTCAACGGAGCTGATTGGGGTGCAGCGGTAAATGCAACAAATATTCCATTGTTCCCTTCTAAAGCCGGGCTAATTATTCCGGGTTCTTGTCCACAAATAGCTCCAACTACTTCAGGTTCGTTACCTACCATTGGCACATTAGTATTGCCTATTGAAAAATTCAAACTTCGCACATCCTTACCCAAGGCCTTAGCTACATCTTCAATGGTAGCGGCCTCAGCTAGTGCCGATTCAACTTGATTTGAAATAATGGCTTTCTTTTTGTTTTTGATGGCACCGCGTAGACACTGGTCAGCCACCTTTTCGTATTTCGCATACCCCTCTTCAAGCACATCGGTTAGAATTACTACAACCACGCCCTTACCTTCATTGGACTGAACAGAGATATCTCCTTCTTCTCTTTCGAGTTGGTAAGCCCAACTGACGACATCTCTATTATTACCCAATCCTGGTACCATTTCTTCGAAACGTCCTAGATTCCTTGCTGGCTGGATGAAATAATTACTCTCAGCTGCTAAGGCGCGATAATCTTCTGCAGCGTCCATATTGTCTTTAAACGTATATGCCGCTGATTCTATAGCTTTAATTGTCTCTTTCGAAGGCAATATGTTTCGGTTAATTTTACCTACTTTATAGGCCAACACCGATCCCTTCTGATCTGTTATTTCAACAATGTGGAATCCAAATTCGGTAAAGACTACGCCAAGTTTTCCTTCTTTATGAAGAAAACAGAAATCGCGTAAGTTTTTTCGGTCCATATCTCTACCACGCGTTAAATAACCGAGACTTCCACCTTTTTCATTTGCCTCCGTATCGGAAGAAAATTCTTCTCTTACGTTATCGAATTCAGTTCGGTTGCTATCTAAATACGTAAATAAGCTATCTGCCAATACATAGGCATCCATCTGCGATCGCGACACACTAACGTCTGCACCCTGTGCGCCAACGTATGGGATTAATATATGACGGGCTTCCACGGATTCCGGGAGAGATTTCTTATCTACTAATTTGAGTATGGTAAATGCAGTATCGAGATCGATAGGTCCCATTTGATATCCAATATCCTGACCAAAGACTAAGGTATCTAGGCCCTGTAATTCTGATTCCGTAACATATTCTGGTACGTAGGAATCATCACTGAGTTGTTCAATGAATAAACTATCATCTTCAACGTTCAACCATTCAAGTGCTAGTCCAGCTAAATCAGCCTTTGCATCATCACGATCCGCTTGAGACGGTAGGAATGGAAAATCAATAAATTCTATATTTCGGCCTTCCTCTTGTGGGAAATCCTCTTGATTATCGGTGTAATAAGCTCGTGCATCAGCATCTGAAGCCTCTACATCAGACTCATTCACGTCAATGTAAGGTACGTACACGTATTGCGCCGGGTGCTGCGTATTTCTTCTTTCGGCCTGTATTTTCGCTAACGCTTCCGGCATAAACAAAGCTTTCTCAACCGCAGTATTGAACTTAGAATTCTTTGATTGAACTTTAACGTCCTTGTTGAACAATGTCCATTGGTTATATGCAGCAACTAATTCAGCATATTGAGGATCTCTTCGATCTTCCTCGTTTAAATCCTCAACCGATCGCATTTGAGCCACGTAGCTAAAGAATGAATTTTGATCAAACTGGCCATTCGCATTAGTAAAACCCTGTCTAATTTGCGGGTTGTTCATAATGTCGAATTCTAGTTCCTTATTACTAATTGCCAAACTTGAATTCTCTAACTCTTGCGTCAAAATTCTATCCATCACCATTTGCTCCCAAACAGCATTTCTAAGTTGAAAATTACCACTGTTTCCGCCATACGATTCAATTGTCTTAAGAATATCATCTTCCTCAATGGTGTGCCCATTAATTGAATTTTTTTCGGCGTTTTCTTCACGTTTAGTTAACCACTCATTTCCGAGAAGGGAAAGCATTAGTGCAACAAACACTGTGACTATTACTATACCTGAATGCTTTCTGATGCGGTCTAATGTTGCCATTTTTCTTGAATTAGATGAATAAGTCTGCGAATATAAGCAAAGGGGCGCATTATTTCGCCCTAACTAATACCTCTTCGAGTCGATTAGAGGTAGTTTTTTGTACTACAAACAAAAACTGATCTGTCCGAATGACTGTACCCT
>CAXPFQ010000038.1:0-5784 GCA_964216615.1 Schleiferiaceae bacterium | reverse complement strand
CATGGTCGTATTTTTTTTGACGATGTTGATGTAGAAAATCTTAGAGCTTATGTTGAGCGTGGTGGGTTCTTGCACATTGACGACAACTACGGCATGGGTGAATTTGCCCGCACCGAAATGCAAAAGATTTTTCCGGATCAAAAGGGCCAGCTTCTCCCTTCAGACCACATCATTTTCAAAGGTCCGTACTTATTCCCGGAGGGCCTGCCTAAAATCCATGAACACGATGCCAAGCCACCACAAGCGATAGGATACTTCCTTGAAGGTGAATTAGTTGCGGTGCTTACTTTAGAAACAGATCTAGGAGATGGCTGGGAAGACCCGGAAGTCCATAACGACGATCAAGAGACTCGAGAAAAAGCATTAAAAATGGGCGCAAACTTGTTACATTGGGCATTAACACGAAATACGGAACCATGAGCAGATTCCAACTTCAACCCATAACTAAGGCCGCGCTTCAAATTGGCGCAATTGGCCTGGGTATTTATGCATTATTTATGATCAAAGGAATCATAGCATATGCGTTGATTGCCCTCTATATAAGTGTCTTAGGACGTCCTCTCTTTAAGTTCATAAGAGATAAAAGTCCCGTAGGTAAATACACAGGGGCGACTGGAAGTGCCAGTGCCACCGTATTGATTATTGGAATTGTGTTTTATGCAATCCTATCATGGTTTGTTCCAGTTTTAATTCAGGAATTTTCGTTTCTACAAACCATCCACTACGATGAACTTATTGGTTCCTTAAAACAGGAAATGGGTCAGTTTTCAAGTTTACTGGAATCTTTAGGGCTCGATAGTCAAGCTGAATTAAACAAGATCAATCAAAGTCTTCAAGAATTCGCGAGTGTCGACGCAATTTCAGAGACCGTTCAGGGCGTTATAGGTTCTGTAGGAAACGTATTAATAGGTCTATTCTCCGTGATTTTCATAAGCTTCTTCTTGATCAGAGAACAAGAATTAGCGCATACATTTATTGATTACATCACCCCAAAAAAGTACCATGATAACATCGATGATATCACACCTCAGATCAAAAGAATCATCACTCGTTATAGCTTCGGAATTTTGTTGCAGGTCACGGCCATATTCACACTCTTATCCATAGGGATGTCCCTCATGGGCATTGAAGGTGCAATAGCGCTAGCACTTACTGCAGCTATATTCAACCTTATTCCTTATGTAGGGCCCTTGATAGGTACTGCATTAGGTGTTCTCTTGGGTATTGGCCAATTATATGCAATGGGTACTTCAGATCCTACTTTGGAAATAGATTTAATCAACAGTCTATATCTATTACTAGGCTTATTTATAGCAGTCCAATTATTGGATAACCTGGTTTTTCAACCTTTCATTTTCAGCAATAGCGTCGGCGCACACCCATTGGAAATTTTCATAGTCATATCCGTTGCCGGTGCGCTTTTAGGAGTAGCCGGAATGATTTTCGCGGTGCCTGCTTACAGTATTTTACGCCTAGTAATGAACACCATCCGGGATGAACTGAAAGAGCGTACCTAGCTATGGTGAAACGGCAGCAACAGGTACATCCGGAAGATTTCTTGGATTCCTCAGCTTGGAATTGGATCGCGGAAAATAGGCAGTCTTCGGTTTCGGATCTTCGTTTGAAATTTGGCCTTTCTAGACCCCATTTTAGTTGGATAGGCCAAATTGAGGCCAAGCGTAAATATGCTCGGAAATTTGGTCCGCTGTTCGAAACACTTTGGCTCTTTCCCATAGGCTTGCCATTAGAGCAAAGCAGCAGTTATGCCACAGCGTGGTTCAAAGCAACCTTAGTTACTACTCCATTTTCCATAGATCTCTGCGCGGGCATGGGTATGGACAGCTTCGCCCTTTCTCAGCGCGAAGGGCTCAAGCTGCATTGGGCCAATGAATTGGATACTGACCTCGCACAATTACTACGGCACAACCTTCCTAACACAAAGGTATCCAGTGCACCTGCAGAAGAACTTTCTGAAGCCATAGTAGCTTGGCAGCAAGCCCACAGTATTGCTCCCACCGAGCTAACCATCTATCTAGATCCGGACCGCCGTGCTAGTGACCAAAAAGCCCACAGCATTGAGCATACGGTGCCACACCTGCCCTCCCTACAAACAAATTGGCTGGAATGCGGACATACCTTAATATCCAAACACAGCCCTATGGCCTCCCTCGAAGAACTCAAGCAACTTCAGGGTTGTGCAGCTATTTATGTGGTAGAATACCTGGGAGAATGCAAGGAATTATTGTGTGTACAGCAAAAGGATTGGGCAGCGGCGCCCGAAATACATTGTACGGTCATATTAGAAAAAGGACAATTGCAGCAATTTACTTCGAGCGCTGCATTACCCGCTGCAGCACATACAGAACAAATACATTCCTTTCTTATCCAGCCAGGCCCAGCACTGTCGAAAAGTGGCATACATATGGAGCTCCTTGGTGGAATGGGCGCGAAAAAATTGGTTACCGGCAATATGTATACTTCTCAGCAGATGCCCGCACCAAACGAACTGTACGAACGTTATGAGGTTATAGAAATAGCGAAGCCTTATAAGATTCAAACCCCGGTCGATAGCGCAGCCATTGAACGTATTGGTTTCCCCGAACACCCTGATTTGATTCGGAAAAAACTCAAAGTCAAAGAAGGGCGCGAGATGAAGATTTTCGCAATGAAATTGGGCACTCAGAAACAAATGATTCTTGCACGTCGCCTAGATTAAGGCATGCTTTTTGAATCGTAACTTAGTAGTATGAAATTCCGTCAAACCCTTTGGACACTTCTTATGCTCTCTGCAGGTATCGTGCATGGACAAGAGGCAATTTTTGTCCCAAACCAGGGGCAATGGGACGGTGAATTCCAATTCAAACTACCCCTTAAATACGGCGCCTTATTCTTTGAGCAGGGATCTGTACAAATGGTACTTCGAGATGCTGGGCAAATTGAGGATTTACAAGGGCACCACATGCATGAGGCAGGCTTAGGCTTGCCGGTGAATCCACTGCGTACACATGCAGTTCGAATGACTTTTATCGATGCCGAGCCCTCAGAAAGCAGTGGTAATCATGAAATGGGTTATTACCACAATTACTTTTTAGGGGACGATCAAAGCCGTTGGAAAGGCGGAGTTCGACCCCACGATGTGTTGGTCTATGAGGACCTCTACCCTTCCACGACACTTAAATTTTATGCTAAAGAAAGCCACTTGAAGTACGATTGGCAGTTGCGAGACCCTAAGGTTCTTTCTCAGATTAAATGGACATACGACGGCGCCACCAGAATCCAATTAAACCCTGAAGGCAGCCTACAAATCCAAACCTCCGTCGGTGAGTTCATGGAAAGTACACCCGTTGCGTGGGGTTGGAAAAACGGAGAACGTATAGATTTCGGTTGTTGGTACACCTTAATTGACCAGGAAATAGGTTTTGCCGCGGAAGATGAAGCCATGGATTTGGATTCATTGGTCATAGACCCGCAACTCATATTCACTTCTTTTAGTGGTTCCTTGACCGATAACTGGGGGTTCTCTGCCACCTATGACGATGCAGGGAGATTATATGGGGCCGGCGTTGCCTTTGCCACGGGCTATGTTGCTTCCACCGGTGCATTCCAAACCACCTATAATGACCCACCAGGTATCAACCTTGGCTACAACCCGGATGTTACCATCACTGTTTTCGAACCGCAAGGCACGACCATGCTATACGCCACCTATTTGGGTGGAACCGCACCGGATCACCCGCACAGTATGGTGGTCAACAGCAACGATCAACTCATCGTAATGGGCACCACTGGTAGTTCGAATTTTCCTACACAAAACCCGGTTCAAAGCAGCAATGCCGGGGGAAGCGATGTCACCATCAATGGTTATGAATTTGAAAAATCTGATATTTTCGTCACCAGATTCAACACCTCAGGAACGGCTGTATTAAGCTCAACCTACCTTGGCGGATCGGGGAACGACGGCCTCAACACTAAAATCATTGAGAACTACGGAGACGCTGCCCGTGGAGAAGTCGTAGTGGACCCTTCCAACAATATTTACATCACAGCTTCCACAAACAGTACAAACTTCCCATCAACGAACTGTACGCGTTGTTCGAACGCCGGTAACCAAGATGCTGTGGTCTTTAAGTTGAATGCCTCAGGAACATCCTTATTATGGTCCAATTATTACGGCAGTACTAGTGACGACGCGGGATACAGCCTCAAATACCACAATGGCGCTGTGTTCATCACTGGTGGAACCGAAGGCGGGAACCTCCCCTCCACAAGTGGCGGATTTAAAAGTTCCTACGGAGGTAATACGGACGGTTATGTGGCCAAGTTCAATGCGGCTACCGGTGCCTTATTGCAAAGCACCTATGTGGGGACATCACAATACGACCAAAGCTTCATCCTGGACGTCGACAAACTGGGCAACGTATATGCCTTCGGCCAAACTTTGGGCAACTACCCCATCACTGCCGGTGCCTGGGGCACCCCACAGTACCGCAAGCAGTTCATTCACAAAATCAGCAACGACTTGACCTCTAGCCAAGCTTCTACAGCATTTGGTTCACCTTCCGGTAGCTTAAACCTCGTACCTACAGCCTTCAACGTAGACGACTGTCTGAACATCCTACTTTCAGGATGGGGTGGGGTCACCAACAACGGCTATTTTCCTACCACCGTAGAACAACTCCCCGTGAGTGCGGATGCCCTGCAAAGCTCCTCCAACGGATCGGATTTCTACTTTATGGTATTGACCAAGAACTTCGGCTCCTTCAAATACGGCAGTTATTTTGGTGGTTCCACCTCAGCTGAACACGTAGATGGCGGCACCAGTAGATTTGACGAACGCGGTAGAATCTACCAAGCCGTTTGTGCCGGTTGTGGAGGGAACGACGACCTCCCTACTACCCCAGGCGCCTTTAGTGAAACCAACAACAGCAGCAATTGTAACCTTGGGGTCATCAAGCTGGATTTTGAAACGGGCATCGAGGCCAAAGCCGAAATTGACCTGAACTACCTCATTGATACGAATTGTTACGAGCTCACCTTGAAACTCGAAAACAACAGCGTCAATGCCAATGCCTATTTCTGGGACTTTGACCAAGGGGATACCTCGAACCTCAAGGATCCAGTGATCACCTTTCCCAATCTTGGAACCTACAACGTAATGCTCGTGGCCATCGATACCATATGCGATAGTTATGATACCACCTTCATCGAAATTATACATGATACTGCGAGTTTCCCGGTGACTGATTGGGTGGCAAATTATACCAGTTGTGATCTACTACGAGAGGTGAACTTTATAGAACAATTGGCCGATGCTGATTATTACGAATGGGACTTCGGGGACGGTCAAAACCTTACCACGACCTCAAGAAACATCGTACACACCTACCCTGCCTTCGCTACATACACTGCCACTGTTACCGCGCGAGACAGCTTCTGTGATATTAGTGTAGATCAAAACTTCTTTATCGAATTTGACGATGATGCCTCGCTGCCTACAGTCACGGTAACCACAGACAGTTGTAGATACGGCGGAGTGGACGTGTTCTATCAAAACGTCGATAGTACCATGCTTTTCGAATGGAACTTCGCCGGCAATATCGATAGCGGCATGATTCCTTCGTTCCGCTATCCTGAGAGTGGCCTGGAAGAAGTCTATTTGACCATCACAGATACGCTCTGTAACCGTAGCTATACCTTCGATTTCTTGGCCGATATCATTCGCATTGACGGACGTGTTTGGATACCGAACGCTTTCACACCGAACGGTGATAACGATAATGAACT
>CAXPFQ010000037.1:0-2958 GCA_964216615.1 Schleiferiaceae bacterium | reverse complement strand
CTTCAGTAGCGGTATTAAGGTCCAATTCCTCTCCGTCGACCTTCACCTGAATGCCGATCCAATTGCAAGAGTTCAATACCTTGGCGAAGTACTCCGGATACCCGTTTTTCCACCAACCTACTCTTGTCTTATCCGGGTAATACACCCCAGCGATGTAGGAGCCTTGAAGACTTTCACCGGTATAGGTCTCTTCAAAATTGGCACGTTGGCCCATACGGCCATTGCCGATGGAGAACAAACTTTCGCTCTTAGGATGGTTATTGGCATCCCAGCGGCGCTCGATGATTTTCCAAGGATGAACCTCGGTATATTTATGGAACATTTGACCTAGCGGTTACACGTTAAAACGTGCTACTAGCTCTTCAGGAGTCGTATCGCCTAATGCGGTAAAGTGTATATCTGCCCCTTCTAGGGTTTCTGGGGTTCCTATTCCCACACAGCTCATACCTCCTGTCTTGGCCGCCTGAACGCCAGCGATTGAATCTTCGAAAACGACGCATTCCTCTGGGTTAAGGCCAAGTGCAGCAGCACCTTTCAAAAATACCTCAGGGTGTGGTTTGCCGTTTATCACATTATTCCCATCAATTATCGCGTCGAAAAGAGTCGTTAGGCCCATTTTATCCAAAATCATTGGAGCGTTTTTCGATGCGCTTCCTAAAGCGATCTTAATTCCTTGGGCATGAGCCTGCTCGAGGAATGCCACGGCGCCAGGCAATCCATCGGCTGCAGAGAGCTCTTGGACTAATTCGAGGTACCACTCGTTTTTCTCCACCATTAAGCCCTCAAATTCATCTGCGGTTACGGAGGCTCCTGTCCACTCGACAATTTTCTTCAATGAGTCTACGCGACTAACGCCTTTGAGCTCTTCGTTTTGAGCTTCAGTGAAATCGCCGCCGAGTTTCTGCGCACAACGACGCCATGCCTGAAAATGAAAAACGGCGGTATCTACAATAACGCCGTCTAGATCAAAAAGGAATCCTTTGATCATGATTGTGCTTGATAAACCTCAAGAACCTTGAGGTATTCCACGTGGTATTTGATCAAACCGTCTACAGGTTTGCGCATAATCTGACCCATGTTCATCCCGCGCTCCGCCAAAACATCTTCCAAGAGTTCGTGGAAAATCGCACCTACTGAACCCACGAAGTGAATGGGCACTTCACGACAGTTTTCAAAGCAGGCAATGTGGATGTCGGCGAACTTGGCAAAACCTTCACGGACAATCATTTTTACATATGGATTCCCCATGTGCTTTCCTGCAAAACGGCTGAACGAGGCGAGGTATACGTTCGCATTTGGCTTGTTATATACGCTGGTGATAATTTCGTCCTTATCTAATTGGTAAGTCAAATAGAAATCTTCCGCCATCTCAGTCGGAAGTCGCTTGTACAAGAAATCAGACACCAAGCGCTTCCCGATAAAGCTTGCGCTTCCTTCATCTCCCAACACATAAGCCAAGGCGGGAACTTCTTCACTCACAGATTCCCCATCAAAGTAACAGCTGTTTGACCCTGTTCCGAGGATACAAGTAATAGCGGGCACACCCGTGTACGTGGAGTAGGCACTGGCCACCAAATCATGGTCCACATTGATCTTGGCTTCAGGCATGATGCGCTGCAACCCGTCTTTGATAATGTCCTTTAAGCTTTCACTTGAGGCACCGGCACCGTAGAAGTAAACGTGGTCTACGCTTTTTTTGATACTGCGAACCACGGTGTTACCACCCAACTCTTCTTCAATGAAGGGGGCAGAGTGAAAGTATGGATTGAACCCCATGGTGGAGAAGCGTACGTGCTCTGTTCCGTCGGGATTTAATGCCACCCAATCACATTTGGTAGAACCGCTTTCAGCAATTAGTATCATAGCGTATATAGGTCAAGCCGCACCCTCAAGGCGCGTCTTTCAAAAAATAATCTTAGGCCAGACGCTCAACTAAATTGGCCAAACGTGCAGAGTATCCTGCTTCGTTGTCGTACCAACCCAGTACTTTAACTAAGTTTCCTTTTGCTGAGGTTACATCCGCGTCAAAAATACAACTGTGTTTATCACCAACGATATCAGAGCTTACAATTGGATCTTCAGTGTACATACGAATACCTTTTAATGGACCTTCAGCAGCTTCTTTCATTGCAGCATTTACCTCCTCTGCAGTTACTTCGCGCTTTAACTGAACCGTTAGGTCAGTAGCTGAACCGGTGATAGTAGGAACACGCATGGCATATCCGTCTAGTTTGCCTTTCAATTGTGGCAATACCAAAGCAACAGCTTTTGCCGCACCAGTTGAAGTAGGGATCATGTTCACTGCCGCTGCACGAGCACGACGCTTGTCAGAGTGTGGCGCATCTTGGATACGCTGGTCAGAAGTGTATGCGTGGATCGTACACATGAAACCGCTTTCGATTCCGAATTTCTCGTCTAATACTTTCGCCATTGGAGACAAACAGTTGGTGGTACAAGAAGCGTTACTTACCATGGTATCGTCAGCAGTCAATTCGCCGTCGTTCACGCCCAAAACTATTGTTTTGATATCGCCTGATGCTGGAGCACTTAGCGCTACTTTTTTAGCACCGGCTTTGATATGCTTGCCCATGCCTTCTGCATCGCGGAAGAAACCTGTAGATTCAATAACTACGTCGATACCTAGCTCTGCCCAAGGCAAAGTTTCAGGATCGCGCTGAGCATAAACAGTTATTTCCTTACCGTTAACGATCAAGCTGTTTTTAGTATGTGCTACGGTTCCGTTGAAACGACCGTGTGCACTATCGTACTTCAATAGGTGGGCCAGCATATCTACTGCAGTCAAGTCGTTGATGGCAACGATCTCTACTTTGTCGCTTTCGATGAGATTGCGGAATGTTAAGCGTCCGATACGGCCAAAGCCGTTAATGGCAATTTTTGTGCTCATAATAGTTGTTTGTGTTATGTGGCTAGAATTTTAGCAATGGTTAGCATTTCTTC